>DAOUHB010000001.1:0-25126 GCA_034428935.1 Anaerolineae bacterium
CAAGTGTTTTTCTGTTTCTTTAACTGCACTTCAGTGAGGTGTGAACATCTCAGTAAAGCGTAACCCCAGGCCACTCGGGTTACGAAAAAACGTAACACGGGAGACCTCGTGTTACGCTCAGGTTACGAAAAAGCGTAACACGAGAGGGGACCGTGTCCTACCCTCCGCGGAGGATACTGAAACGCAACGCCGGCTGGACACTGCTTGCACCGCCGGGCGGTTACACCAGAGGCTCGATCCGCGGAGGATACTGAAACCTCCGTTGTTTTCCCCATCCGTTGTTCTGCCACCCAGTTACACCAGAGGCTCGATCCGCGTAGGATACTGAAACACGGGGCGGCGGCAAGCGCCGCCCCTACGTGACCGGCTGTTGCGGAAGGCGCGCCATGCGCCTCCCCCTCCCCTCGCAGGGGAGGGGGCCGGGGGGAGAGGTCACAGCAAGGAGCCTCCCCGGGTCGATCCCGGGGAGGCTCCCGCGCTTCGTTCACTCGAATGTCGCGAATCCGGGGCGCGCCTCGCTACTCGGCGGACGTAAGGCAGTACACGGGCACGTCGATCGTGATCCGCTTGGCCGTGTAGACGCCCTCCAGCACCTTGCCGTGGACGTTCACGTAATCGTCCACCATGACGTCAGCCAGGGAGGCAGGTACGCTCCCCTCCTCGGTCCACTGCATGTACTTTGTGTCCTCGTCCACCAGCAGGGTCAGCTCCAGCCCCACATAGTCCTTCACGTTGCGGTTGCCGGCGTGCACCAGGACGGTGATCGAGTCCTCGCCCACGGCCGTGACGGCGCCCACCAGGCTAAAGATCGTGTTCGACGTTCGCCACCGAAACTGCTCCACCGGCTTGCTCTGCATCTCCCCCGGGCCGTTGCTCGCCCTGTCGGCGAGGACCGGGGTTGCGGCCATTGCCAGGAGCACCGCTACCAACACCAAAGCCCATCCTTTGTTTCTCATTCCCGAACTCCTTTCCCTGTGCAGAATGTCGTTCGCACTCGATCCGCCCCGGATTGACGGTGCATGGGATATGACTGCGACAGCCCCACGCACTATCTAGACGGAACGGGACGGAAAAGGTTACGGGTGGGGATGGGCGGCGCGGGCCGCCGGCTCAGCCCACGCCCGCCAGGGCCTGCTCCAGGTCGGCGATGAGGTCGGCGGCGTCCTCGATGCCCAGGGCATAGCGCACCAGGCTGTCGGCCAGGCCGGCCGCGCGGCTCTCGGCGGGATCGAGGGCAAAGAGGCGCGAAGGCTGCTCGACGATGCTCTCCACGCCGCCCAGCGTCGGGCCGATGTAGGGCAGGCGCAGCCGGTCGACGAACCGCCCCGCCGCCTCAAGGTCGCCGTCCAGCTCAAAGCTGACCACGCCGCCAGAGCCGGCCATCTGGCGGCAGGCCACGTCGTGGTCGGGATGTCCGGGCAGGCCCGGATAGTGGACGCGGCGCACGGCCGGATGACCGGCCAGGAAGCGGGCCACCGCCAGGCCGTTCTCGTTCTGCCGCGCCACGCGCAGGGCCAGGGTCTTCAGGCCGCGGATGAGCAGGTAGGCGTCGTGGGGATTGCTGATGCCGCCCATGACGCCCCGCGCCTTTTCCAGGCGGTCCAGGAGCCGGCGCGGCCCGGCGACGACGCCGGCCAGCAGGTCGTTGTGGCCGCCCAGGTACTTGGTCGCGCTGTGGATGACCAGGTCGGCGCCCAGAGCCAGGGGCCGCAGGTTGAGGGGGGTGGCAAAGGTGCTGTCCACCACGGTCAGGGCGCCGCAGCCCCGCGCCACGTCGGCCACGCGGGCCAGGTCGACCACGTGCAGGTAGGGGTTGGTCGGCAGCTCGCAAAAGACCAGGCGCGTCTCGGGGCGCACCAGGCCGGGCAGCGCGGCCGCCTCGGCGGCGGGCAGCAGCGTGGTCTCGATGCCCCACCGCTGCAAGAAGGTGAGGGCAAACTCGCGGGTGCGGTGATAGCAGTCGCGGATGAGCACCAGGTGGTCGCCGGCCGACAGGAGCGTGGCCATGGTGGTGGTGATGGCCGCCATGCCGCTGGCAAAGAGGAGGGCACCCTCCGCGCCCTCCAGGGCGGCCAGCTTGGCCTCGGCCACGGCCTGGGTGGGGTTGCTGTAGCGGCCGTACTCGTCGCGCACCGGCCCGTCGCCGGCGGCCTTGGCCTCCATAAAGGCCACGATCTCGGCCGTGTCCCGAAAGGTGTAGGTCGAAGTCTGCAGGATTGGTGTCGCCAGGGCGCCGTAGGGCTTGGGCCTGGCCTCGCCGGCGTGCACCGCCTGGGTCGAACTGCCGTCGTTCATGTGTGTCTCCTCTCTGTGATCGGCTCCTGGGCGGATGGCTCACGGGAGAGGCGACACGGAGAGACAAAAGAGCCTCTCCTGCGGGCTGTGCCAGTCGAAGAGGCTCTGCGAATTCGGCTTTGCTCTCATCTTCCAGATCCCGCCGCGGGTCTGCCGGAGTTGGCACCATGGCTGCACGAGCACCCTGGTTGCCGAGGTTTCAAAGGGCCGGTCCCTCCACCTCTCTTGATGAGCCGGTCTCATCCAGTGCTATTCAATTGGCCGCGATGATACCACAAGCGGCAAGGGCTGTCAAATGGCGCCGGCCGGGGGCGTGCGCTCAGCCGCCGGCCTGCAGCAGGGCGTACTCCAGGCTGTCGGCCAGGGCCTGCCAACTGGCCTCGATGATGTTGGGCGAGCTGCCGACGGTGCTCCACGCCCGCTCGCCGTCGGACGAGTCGATGAGCACCCGCGTCAGGGCGCCCGTCCCCGCCTCGCCGTCGAGGATGCGCACCTTGTAGTCGGTCAGGTGCACGCCGGCCAGGGCGGGGTAGAAGGGCAACAGCGCCTTGCGCACGGCGGCGTCCAGGGCGTTGACCGGCCCGTTGCCGTCGGCGGCGGTGTGAATGACCTCGGCGCCGACGCGCACCTTGATGGTGGCCTCGGCGGCCATGGCGCCCCTGCCCGTGCCGTTGGGCTCCCCCGGCGCGTGGCCGTCGCGGATCAGGACGTGAAAGTCCAGCAGCTCGAAGGGCGGCCGGTAGCCGGGGCGGTTGCGGCGGATGAGCAGCTCCAGCGAGCCCTCGGCGCCCTCGAACTGGAAGCCGCGGCTCTCCAGGGCCTTGATCTGCTCCAGCACCTGGCGGGCATCGTCGCCGCCCGGCGCGAGGCCGAGGCCCAGCTCGCGCACCTTGTAGGCCACGTTGCCCTTGCCCGCCAGCTCGGAGACGACGACCCGGCTGTGGTTGCCGACCAGGGCGGGGTCGACGTGCTGGTAGCTGGCCTCGCACTTGAGGAGGGCGTCGACGTGCACCCCGCCCTTGTGGGCAAAGGCGCTGCGCCCCACGTAGGGCTGGCGCGGAAAGGGGCTCAGGTTCGCCAGCTCGCTCACGGTGCGCGACACCTCGGTCAGGGCGGCGAGCTGCTCGCTGCCCACGACGCCGCGGCCCATCTTGAGGGCCAGGGTGGGGATGATGGAGCACAGGTTGGCGTTGCCGCAGCGCTCGCCGTAGCCGTTGATGGTGCCCTGGACGTGGACCGCCCCCTGCTCGACGGCGGCCAGCGAGTTGGCCACGGCCAGGTCGGCGTCGTTGTGGGCGTGGATGCCCAGGGGCACGGCCGTGGACCGGCCCACGGCGGCCACGGCCTCGGCGACGGTCGAGGGCAGGCTGCCGCCGTTGGTGTCGCACAACGCCAGGACGGCGGCGCCCGCCTCGGAGGCGGCGGCCAGGGTCCGCAGGGCATAGTCGGGATCGGCGCGGTAGCCGTCGAAAAAGTGCTCGGCGTCATAGATGACCTGGCGGCCGGCGGCGCGCATGAGGCGCACGCTGTCGGCGATCATGCGCAGGTTCTCGTCCAGGCTGGTGTGCAGCACCTCGCGGACGTGCAGGTCCCAGCTCTTGCCAAAGATGGTCACCGCCCGGGTGCCGGCCGCCAGGAGGGCGCGCAGGTTGGCGTCGTCCTCGGCGGCCACGCCGGCCCGGCGGGTGCTGCCAAAGGCCGTGACCGTGGCCTGCTCCAGCCGCAGCTCGGGCAGCCGCCGGAAAAAGGCCATGTCCTTGGGGTTCGAGCCCGGCCAGCCGCCCTCGACGTAGCCGATGCCCAGGCGGTCCAGGTGGCGGGCGATCTTGAACTTGTCCTCGACAGAGAACGAGATCCCCTCCTGCTGCGCGCCATCGCGCAGCGTGGTATCATACAGCGCGACCTCCATGCTCACTCCACCCCTCCCCCAACCCCGATCCGGCCCGCCTGCGCTTGGGCCGCACACCGTCCTGCGTCGCGCCGTCCCGACACTTGCGCCCCCTGGCGCTGCCCCGGGCAAGTGTGCGCGCAGTGCAGGTGTGCTCCGGCGTCGGGAGGTGCAGGGGGCACAGGCGTTGGGTCCTCCCCTGGGAGGAGAGGGGCTGTGGTCCGGCGGGCGGCGCCGGGACGGGCTACGAGCCTGCTCTGCACGGCGTGAGCCAACCGTGGCGGTCGGGCAGGCGGCCCGAGGCGATGCCCAGCAGCTCGGCCTGCAGCCGCTCGGCGACGGGGCCGCGGCAGCCGGCGCCGACGACGATGCCGTCGACGGAGCGGATGGGCGTGATCTCGGCGGCGGTGCCGGTGAAAAAGAGCTCGTCGGCCAGGTAGAGCAGCTCGCGGGGCACCTGCTCCTCGCGGACGGTGTAGCCCAGGTCGGCCGCCAGGCGCATGACGCAGTTGCGGGTGATGCCCTGCAGGATGGACGAGCCCGCGGGCGGGGTGACGATGTGGCCGTTGGCCACCACAAAGACGTTCTCGCCGCTGCCCTCGCTGACAAAGCCCGAGGCGTCCAGGGCGATGCCCTCCACGTAGCCGTGGCGGGCGGCCTCCATGGCGATGAGCTGCGAGTTGACGTACTGCCCGCCGATCTTGACGGCGGCCGGGAACGTGTTGGGCGCCATGCGCGTCCAGGAGCTGACGCCCACGTCCACGCCCTTTTCCAGGGCCTCGCTGCCCAGGTAGCTGCCCCACTCCATGGTGACGATGACCACCCCCACCGGGCAGCCGTTGGGATTGACGCTCAGGCCGCCGGCGCTGCGAAAGGCCAGGGGCCGGACGTAGCAGGCTTTGTGGCCGTTGGCCAGGATGGTGTCGACGATGGCCTGCTCCATCTCGGCCGGGGTGTAGGGGATCTCCATGCGGAACACCTTGGCCGAGTGGTACAGGCGGCGGACGTGAGCCCCCAGGCAGAAAACGGCCGGGCCGGCGGGCGTGTCGTAGGCGCGGATGCCCTCGAAAACGCTGGAGCCATAGTGCAGGGCGTGGGCCGTGACGTGCACCGTGGCCTGCTCCCAGGGCACGAGGCTGCCGTCCATCCAGATTTGATTTTGCGTGGTCATGCTGGTTTCTCCTCTTCGAATATGTCCGGCTTCGGCGCCGGGTTGATCTCAGGCGGCGAGCAGGGCCTCCACGACCCTGTCGCCCATCTGGCGTGTGGTCAAAGGGGGCCGCCCCTCCCCGGCGGCGGCCAGGTCGGCGGTGCGATGGCCGGCCTCCAGGACGGCGGCCACGGCGGCCTCCACGGCCCGGGCCTCGTCCTCCAGCCCCAGCGAGTGGCGCAGCAGCATGGCCACGCACAGGATGGCCGCCACGGGGTTGGCGATGTCCTGCCCGGCAATGTCGGGCGCCGAGCCGTGGACCGGCTCGTAAAGGCCCAGGCGTCCCCGGCCCAGGGAGGCCGAGGGCAGCATGCCCAGCGAGCCGGCCAGCACCGAGGCCTCGTCGCTCAGGATATCGCCAAACATGTTCTCCGTGAGCAGGACGTCAAACTCGGCCGGCCGCTGGATGAGGTGCATGGCCGCGGCGTCGACCAGGAGGTGCCTCAGCTCCACGTCGGGATAGCCGGCCGCCAGGTCCTGCACCGTCCGCCGCCACAGGCGCGAGCAGGCCAGGACGTTGGCCTTGTCGACGGAGGCCACCTTGCGCCGCCGCTGCCGGGCGATGTCAAAGGCCAGGCGGGCGATGCGCTCCACCTCGCCGCGGGTATAGACCATGCTGTCCACCGCCCGCTCGTCGCCCTCCACGCGGGGCTCGCCAAAGTAGAGGCCGCCCGTCAGCTCGCGGACGACGACCAGGTCGACGCCGGCCACCCGCTCGGGCCGGACGGGTGAGGCGCCGGCCAGGGCGGGATGGACCGTCACCGGCCGCAGGTTGGCGTACAGCTCCAGCCCCTGGCGCAGCCCCAGGAGCGCCTGCTCCGGGCGGCGCGCCGCCCGCGGATCGTCAAAGCGGGGGTCGCCCACGGCCCCAAAGAGCACGGCGTGCGCCCCGCGGCACAGGTCCAGGGTCGCCGCCGGCAGGGGATCGCCCGTGGCGTCCATGGCCGCCCCGCCCACCAGCCCCATCTCTGTCTCGAAGCGGTGCCCGAAGCGCCGGCTCACGGCCGCCAGCGCCCGCTGCGCCTCGGCCGTCACCTCCACGCCGATGCCGTCGCCGGGCAAAACGGCGATGCGAAAGGTCTCGTCCGTCATGAATCCTCCGTTTGCCGCGCCAGCCGGGCGCGGGTATAGGGCACCAACCCGCCGGCCCGGACGATGTCCATCATGAAGGGCGGGTAGGGCTCGGCCTGGTGGACGCGGCCGGTGTCCAGGTTGCGGACGATGCCCGCCTCCAGGTCGACCTCCAGCCGATGGCCGGCCTCGGCGTCGTCGACGGCGGCCGGGCACTCCAGGATGGGCAGGCCGACGTTGATGGCGTTGCGGTAAAAGATGCGCGCAAAGCTGCGGGCCACGACACAGCCGGTGCCCGCGGCCCGGATGGCCAGGGGCGCGTGCTCCCGCGACGAGCCGCAGCCAAAGTTCTCGCCGGCCACGACGACGTCGCCCGGCCGCACGCCCGCGGAAAAAGCGGGGTCCAGGTCCTCCAGGCAGTGCTCGGCCAGCGCCTCGGGGGCCGTCCTGTCCAGGTAGCGCGCCGGGATGATGACGTCGGTGTCGACGTTGTCGCCGTATTTCCACACCGTGCCGGTCAGGGTCATGGGTTCCTCCCTTCGGGCGCGGCGATGCGCCCGGCGATGGCCGAGGCGGCGGCGACGGCCGGGCCGGCGAGGTACACCTCGCTATCGGGGTGGCCCATGCGGCCGCGAAAGTTGCGGTTGGTGGTGCTGACGGCGCGCTCGCCGGCGGCCAGGACGCCCATGTGCCCGCCCAGGCAGGGGCCGCAGGTGGGCGTGCTGACGGCGGCGCCCGCCTCCACAAAGGCGGCCAGGAGCCCCTCGTTCAGGGCGTCGAGGTACACCTGCTGGCTGCCGGGGATGACGATGCAGCGCACGCGGGGATGGACGCTCCGGCCCCGCAGGATGCCGGCCGCCACGCGCAGGTCCTCCAGGCGGCCGTTGGTGCACGAGCCGATGACCACCTGGTCGATGGGCACGTCACCGGCCTGGCCCACGGGCCGCACGTTGTCGGGCAGGTGGGGAAAGGCCACCTGGGGCTCCAGGCGCGAGGCGTCGATCTCCAGGATCGAGGCATAGCTGGCCCCTGGATCGGGGGCGTGGACCTCGTAGTGCCGCCGCGCCCTGCCCCGGACGTAGGCCAGGGTGGTGTCGTCGACGGCCACCAGGCCGGCCTTGGCCCCGGCCTCGATGGCCATGTTGGCCATGGTCAGGCGGCCGTCCATGGACAGGGCATCGATGGCCGGCCCGGCAAATTCCAGGGCCTTGTAGCGCGCCCCATCCACGCCCAGCAGGCCGATGGTGTGCAGGATGAGGTCCTTGCCGCCCACCCAGGGCCGCAGCTCGCCGCTGTAGACGCAGCGGATGGTCTCGGGCACGCGGAGCCAGGTGCGGCCGGTGGCCATGGCCACGGCGACGTCGGTGCTGCCCATGCCGGTGGCAAAGGCGCCCAGGGCGCCGTAGGTGCAGGTGTGCGAATCGGCGCCGACCACCAGGTCGCCGGGCAGCACCAGCCCCTGCTCGGGCAGCAGGACGTGCTCGATGCCCATGCGGCCCACCTCAAAATAATGGGGCAGCGCCTGCGCCCGGGCAAACTCGCGGACGGCCTGGCACTGCTCGGCGGCGCGTATGTCGCGGTTGGGGGCAAAGTGGTCGGGCACGATGATCACCTTCTCGGGGTCGAACACCCGCTCCACGCCCAGCCGGGCCATCTCCAGGATGGCCAGGGGCGCGGTGATGTCATTGCTGAGCACGACGTCCACCGCCACCTCCACGAACTGCCCGGCGTGGGTCTCTTCCAGGCCGGCGTGCGCCGCCAATATCTTTTCCGATAGGGTCTGGTTCATGCGGCCTCCACGGGCTCTTTGCCCTCGGGATGGCGTTCGGCCCCCGGTTGGCCGTTGCCACGGGCAGGCGAGGGTTGGGCCTCCGCCTCGCGCCGGGCGGCGATGAGCCGGTTGAGGGCAAACATGTAGGCCTTGGCGGCGGCGACGACAATGTCGGTGTCCGACGCGCGCCCGCTGAACACGCGGCGCTCGTAGCCGTTGTCGCGCACCGGATCGCCGGCCTGGATGCGGATGGTGACCCGGCCCACGGCGTCGATGCCCTCCGTCACCGCCTGGATGGAGAACTCGATGAGCTCGTTGGGCTCGCCGATGACGCGGTTGATGGCCCGGTAGACGGCGTCCACGGGCCCGGCGCCGTGGTCGGCGTCGCAGAAGAGCTGGTCCTCGGGCCCGCGGATGCGCACCGTGGCCGTGGGGATGCTCCGGTCGCCGCACGACACCTGCACCTGCTCCAGGTGAAAGGTCTCGGCGAAAAAGACCTGCACCTCGTCGGCGACGATGGCCTCCAGGTCGCGGGTGTCCACGGTTTTTTTCTTGTCGGCCACGGCAAGGAAGCGCTCGTACACCTTCTCGAACTGCTCCTCGTCCAGGTCGTAGCCCAGCTCGCCCAGGCGGTGCCGCAGCCCGGCGCGCCCCGAGCGGGCCGAGAGCACGATCTCGGAGTCGGGCACGCCCACGTCCCGCGGATCGATGATCTCGTAGGTGGCCCGCTCCTTGAGCACGCCATCCTGGTGGATGCCCGACGAGTGGGCAAAGGCGTTGGCGCCGACGATGGCCTTGTTGGGTTGGACGGGGACGCCGGTCAACTGGCTGACCAGGCGGCTGATGGGATAGATGCGCCGCGGGTCGATGCCGGTTTGCACCGGGAACGTGTCGCGGCGGGTGGCCAGGGCCATGACCACCTCCTCCAGGCTGCAGTTGCCCGCCCGCTCGCCGATGCCATTGACGGTCACCTCCACCTGGCGGGCGCCGGCCCGCACGGCGGCCAGGGTGTTGGCCGTGGCCATGCCCAGGTCGTTGTGGCAGTGCACCGAGATGGTGGCCCCGCCGGCGTTGGGCACGTTGTCCAGGATGCCGCCGATGAGGGCCCCGAACTCCTCGGGCGTCGCGTAGCCCGTGGTGTCGGGGATGTTGACCACGGTGGCGCCGGCGTCGATGACCGCCTCCACCACACGGTACAGGTAGGCCGGCTCGGCCCGGCCGGCGTCCTCGGCATAGTACTGCACGTCGCCCACCAGGTTGCGGGCATAGCGCACCGCCTCCACGGCCCTGACCAGGGCCTCCTCGCGGGTGGTGCGCAGCTTGTGGCGGATGTGCACGTCGGACACGCCCAGGCCGGTGTGGATGCGCGGGCGGGCGGCGCCGCGCAGGGCCTCGGCCGCGGCGTCAATGTCCTTGCGGTTGGCGCGCGTCAGCCCGCAGACCGTGCAGTTGCGGATCTCGCGGGAGATGCGCTGCACGGCCCGAAAGTCGCCCGGCGACGAGATGGGAAAGCCGGCCTCGATGACGTCGACGCCCATATCCTCCAGCGCGTGGGCGATTTCGACCTTCTCGTGGACGTTCAGAGCCGCCCCGGGCGATTGCTCGCCATCGCGCAGCGTCGTGTCAAACACCACCACGCGCCCGGCAATGGGCACCGGCGATTCTCCGCCGGACACGGTGGTTTCAGTTTCTTTCACGCTCACCTCCAGCCTGGCAAAGGCATTCCCTGGCAGCCACCCGTCCCGCTTCCAGGCGCAGCAGGTGGGTCATGCGGCGGGGCAGGGCCAGGGGATCGTGGGTAACATAGATGAGGGCCGCCTCGTCGCCCGGCGCCGGCGCGTCGTCCAGGAGGGCCAGGATCCGCTCCCGGTGAGCGGCGTCCAGCCCCTGGCACGGCTCGTCGAGGACGAGGAGGGCGGGGCCCTTGACCAGGGCCCGGGCCACCAGGACGGCGCGCTTCTGGCCGCCCGACAGGCTGCCAAAGGGAGCCGCGGCCAGGGGCAGCAGGCCCAGGCGCTCCAGCACGTCGCCGGCGGCCGCCCGCTGCCCGGGCGTCGGGGGTCGGTGCAGCCCCACCGAGTCGAAAAATCCGGAACAGGCGACGTCCAGGCAGGTCGACCGGGGCGGGACGTAGCTCTCCAGTTCGGGGGCCACCCAGCCGATCCGCGCCTTGATCTCCCAGATGCTCTCGCCCGTGCCGCGGCGCCGGCCAAAGAGGCTGATGCGGTTGGCATAGGCCTGGGGATTGTCGCCCATGATGAGGCCCAGGAGCGTCGTCTTGCCCGCGCCGTTGGGCCCCAGGAGCGCCCATCGCTCCCCCGCCCGGACCGTCCAGTCCACGCCGCGCAGCACATCCACCCCGCCATAGCGCACCGTGGCGGATTGCACGTGGACCAGGATCTCACCTGACCCCCCGGCCCCCTTCCCGACACGGGAAGGGGGAGTCTGCTCCCCTCCCCTGCAAGGGGAGGACCCAACGCCTGTGCCCCCTGCACCTCCCGACGCCGGAGCACACCTGCACTGCGCGCACACTTGCCCGGGGCAGCGCCAGGGGGCGCAAGTTTCGGGACGGCGCGACGCAGGACGGTGTGCGGCCCAAGCGCAGGCGGGCCGGATCGCACCTGTCCCCCTGCACCCGACGCAGGACGGTGTGGCGGACGCACCGTCCCGATGGTCCGGCGTCGGGAGCGTCAGGAGGTCGGGGGAGAGGTCGAGAACGTGCGTGGTGCCGCCGGGGACATAGTCCCAGCCGGGGGCGGCGATGACCAGGCGCAGGCCGTGGCCCGCCAGCCCGGCAATGATCTCGGCCAGGCGCGGGCGAAAGGCGTCGTCCAGGCCGGCAAAGGGATCGTCCAGGAGGAGCAGGCGGGGCCGGCGCAGGAGGGCGCGGGCCAGGAGCACCTTGCGCCGCTCGCCGCTGGAAAGCTGCACCAGGGTGCGGTCCAGGAGGGGCTCGATGCCCAGGAGGCGGGCTACCTCCGCCTGCCTGGCCTCCCAGGCGGCGCGGTCGGCGGCGGGACGGCCGTTGCCCGGCAGGCGGAAGGGGTTCAGTCCCAGGGCCGCCTCGGGCGAAAGGAACTGGGAGACGAGGGGCACCTGCGTGCCGCCCGGGCTGTTCCAGCGCGAGCCATAGTAGGGCTCGTCGAGGCCCATGAGGCGCCGCTCCAGCCCGAACTCGACCAGGGCCACCTCGCCGGCGCCGCCGCCGTTGGACGCAAAGTGGTAGACGATGCGCCCGCCGGCCAGGGGCCGGCGCCCGGCGATGGCCCGCAGCAGGGCCGTCTTGCCCGAGCCGTTGGGCCCGACGACGGCCCACTGCTCGTCGTCGCGCATCCGCCAGTCGATGGGGCCGGCGCCCGGCCAGAGCAGCCCGCCCTCCACCGACAGGAAGGGCTTCGAGGCGCGGCCCGCGTCCGGCTCGGGCGCAACCCGGCGGGCCGCGCAGGCGATCTCGACGCTCACGGTTACCAGTTCGTCGGCCGCAGCGAGCGGACGGCGGCCCCGGCGCGCCACATCTCCGATTCGCGCATCTCGGTCAGCTCGGCGTCCAGCTTTTCCTTGTAGTCGGCCGCGCTGTTGGCCTCCAGCACGATGCGCGTCTCCTCGCCCGAGACGACGCTGTCGTAGAGCGCGTCAAAGACGGGCACGACGGCGTCGCGGAAGCGGCCCCGCCAGTCGAGGGCGCCGCGCCGGGCCGTGGCGCTGCAATTCTCGTACATCCAGTCCATGCCGTTCTGGTCCACCAGGCGGATGAGGCTCTGGGTCAGCTCCTCGACGGTCTCGTTAAAGGCCTCGCTGGGGCTGTAGCCGTGGCCGCGCAGGGTGTTATACTGGGCCTCCATGATGCCCGCCAGGGCACCCATGAGCACGCCCCGCTCGCCGGTCAGGTCGCTGTAGACCTCGCGCTGGAAGGTGGTGGGAAACAGATAGCCCGAGCCGATGGCGATGCCCAGGGCCAGGGTCCGCTCCAGCGCCCGGCCGGTGTGGTCCTGCTGCACGGCAAAGCTGCTGTTGACGCCGCTGCCGGCCAAAAAGTTGGCCCGCACGCTGGCGCCCGATCCCTTGGGTGCCACCATAATGACGTCCACGTATTCGGGCGGCACGATGCCCGTCTGGTCGTTATAGACCAGGCCAAAGCCGTGGGAGAAAAAGAGGGCGTCGCCCTCCTTGAGGCAAGGGGCGATGGACGGCCAGAGCAACATCTGCGCCGCGTCCGACACCAGGTACTGGACGATGGTCCCACGCTCCACGGCCTCTTCCCAGGGCAGGAGCGTCTCGCCGGGCACCCACCCGTCGCTCACGGCCTTGTCCCACGAGCGCTTGCGTTCCGGGTCGCCGCCGACCACGACGCGCACGCCGTTGTCGCGCATGTTCAGCGCCTGGGCCGGACCCTGGACGCCATAGCCCAGGACGCAAACGACCTCGTCCTTGAGCACCTCGCGGGCCTTTTCCAGGGGGAATTCTTCCCGCGTCACAACTTCTTCGACGATACCGCCAAAATCAATCTTGGCCACAACTGCCTCCTCTTAATCCGAATTTGAATGGTTGCTGCCGCTGCCGTTGTCGTTGCCGCCCCGCACCATGGCCAGGCGGCCGCTGCGGGCCAGCTCTTCGATGCCGTAGGGCCTCAGCAGGCCGATGAGCGAGTTCACCCTGTCCTCGGGGCCGGTGATCTCGACGGTCAGCGAAGCCGGGCCGACGTCCACCACCCGGGCGCGAAAGACGTTCGTCAGCTCCATGATCTCGGTGCGGGTGCCGGGCGCCGCCTTGACCTTGATGAGGGCCAGCTCGCGGATGACCGTGGGCTCGTGGCTGACGTTCATCACGGCCGTGACGTTGATGAGCTTCTCCAGTTGCTTGACCACCTGGTCGACGACGCGGTCGTCGCCGTGGACGACGATGGTCATGCGCGAGATGCCGGGCGTCTCGCTGTGGCCCACGCTCAGGCTCTCGATGTTATAGTTGCGTCGCCGAAACAGCCCCGAGACCCGGTTGAGAACGCCGGGCTTGTCTTCCATGAGCGCCACCAACGTTTGTGTCATCTCGCCCTCCTGCCTCTCTTCGGGGATCATGCGGGCTGCCTCCCGGCCTTGACCGGCACGACCTCGGGCCGCCGGATCATGTCCACCACGCCGGCGCCGGGCTGGACCATGGGATAGACGTTCTCTTCCTGGACGATGCGAAAGTCCATGAGCACCGGCCCCTCCATCTGGCTGGCGCGGCGCACGACCTCTTCCACCTCGCCCTTTTCGCGGACGGTGATGCCCGGGATGCCATAGGCCTCCGCCAGGCGGGCAAAGTCGGGCCCCAGGAGGGGCGTGCCCGAGTAGCGGCCCTCGAAGAACAGCTGCTGCCACTGGCGCACCATGCCCAGGTAGCCGTTGTTCAGCACGGCCATCTTCAGGGGGAGCTTTTCCTGGACGACGGTGGCCAGCTCCTGGATGTTCATCTGGAAGCCGCCGTCGCCGGCGGTGACCCACACCTGCTCGTCGGGCCGGCCCATCTGGGCGCCGATGGCCGCCGGCAAGGCAAAGCCCATGGTCCCCAGCCCTCCCGACGACACCAGCCCCCGCCGCCGATGGTGCGTAAAGTACTGCGCCTCCCACATTTGGTTCTGGCCCACGTCCGAGACGACGAGCGCCTCGCCCTCGGTGGCCTGCCAGATCTGGCGGATGACCCACTGGGGCACCAGGTCGTCTGTCTCCTGGCCCAGGATGTCGCGCCGTAGCGACTCGGCGTACCACTCCTCGATGCGGGCCAGCCACACCTGGCGCTCGGGGGTCGCGCCATTCGCCCGCACCAGGGGGATGAGGGCCGGCAGAACGTCGGCCAGGTCGGCCACCACGGCCAGGTCGACGGCCACGTTCTTGTCGATCTCGACCGGGTCCAGGTCCACGTGGACGATGCGCGCCTGGCGGCCGAACTTTTCCACCGGGCCGGTGAGGCGGTCGTCGAACCGGCAGCCCAGGGCGACGATGAGGTCGGCCTCGCCAAGGGCCAGGTTGGCATAGGCCTCGCCGTGCATGCCGGCCATGCCCAGGCACAGGGGATGGGTCTCGGGCAGCGCGCCAATGCCCAACAGGGTCGTCACAACGGGCACGCCCGCCTCTTCCACCAGGGCCGCCAGCGCCTCCTCGGCGTCGGCCAGGATCACGCCGTGACCGGCGATGAACAGGGGCTTGCGGGCCTCGTTGAGCATCTCGGCCGCCCGGGCGATGGCCGCCGTCGGGTCCCCGGTGCGCGGGCAGCCGCGCAGGTGCACCTCGTCGGGGTAGTGGTAGTCCAACTCGGCGGCCTGCACGTCCTTGGCCACGTCGACCAGGACAGGCCCCGGCCGCCCGCTGCGGGCGATGGTAAAGGCCTCCTTGAGGACCATGGGCAGATCCTCGACGTCGGTGACCAGGTAGTTGTGCTTGGTGATAGGCAGGGTGATGCCTGTTATGTCCACTTCCTGGAAGGCGTCGGTGCCGATGATGTTCGACGACACCTGGCCGGTGATGGCCACCACCGGCGACGAATCCATGTAGGCCGTGGCCAGGCCGGTGACCAGGTTGGTGGCCCCCGGGCCCGACGTGGCGATGCACACGCCCACCTTGCCCGTGGCCCGCGCGTAGCCGTCGGCCGCGTGGGCCGCCGCCTGCTCGTGGCGGGTCAAGACGTGGTGGATGGGAAAGTCGGGTAGGGCGTGGTACAGATGGATGACCGCCCCACCCGAAATGCCAAATACCGTGTCCACGCCCTCGCGCACGATGCTCTCCCAAACCGCTGCTGCTCCCGTAAGTCTCATCCTCTCCTCCGTTCCATATCCGGTGCGTTGCACCTGCCGTTGGTGCGATGCACCTGGCTTATCTTCCTCTTGTCCGGTGGGTTGCACCTGCCGTTGGTGCGACGCACCTGGCTGACCATCTTCTCCGACTCATCGAAACACCGCCCCCGTGCTCGCCGACGTCACGGCCTGGGCGTAGCGCCGCAGGTAGCCGGTCTTGACGCGCGGCTGCCAGGGAGGCAGGGCGGCCAGGCGGGCGGCGATCTCGGCCTCGGGCAGGTCGAGGGACAGGCGCCGGTTGGGCAGGTCGATGGTGATGGCGTCGCCGTCGCGCACGGCGGCCAGGGGGCCGCCCTCCGCCGCCTCGGGCGAGACGTGGCCAATGGCCGCGCCCCGCGAGGCGCCCGAAAAGCGCCCGTCGGTGATGAGCGCCACCCGGTCGTCGACGCCCATGCCCGACAGGAGCGAGGTGGGCGTCAGCATCTCGCGCATGCCGGGCCCGCCCCGGGGCCCCTCGTAGCGGACCACCAGGACGTCGCCATCCCGGAACTGGCCGGCGATGATGGCCGCCGTCGCCTCCTCCTCCGACTCAAAGACGCGGGCCGGGCCGGTGTGTTGCCGCATCCGGGGCGCGACGACGGCCTGCTTGACCACGGCGCCGTCGGGGGCCAGGTTGCCAAACAGGATCGCCAGGCCGCCCTGAGCCGCGTAGGGCGCGTCAAAGGGGCGGATGACCGTCTCGTCGCCGGCGGGGGCCGCGGCCAGGGCCTCGGCCACGGTGCAGCCGGCCACCGTCAGGGCCTCGCCGGCCAGGAGGCCGCCATCCAGCAGGCGGCGCATGACCGCCTGGATGCCGCCGGCGCGGTGCAGATCCTCGACATAGTGGCCGCCGGCCGCGGGGCTCATGCGGCACAGGTGCGGTGTGCGGGCGCTACAGTCGTTCACCTCGTCGAGGGAAATGTCGACGCCCGCCTCGTGGGCGATGGCCAGCAGGTGCAGCACCGAGTTGGTCGAGCCGCCGAGGGCCATGTCCAGCGCAAAGGCGTTGCGAAAGGCGGCCGGCGTCAGGACGTCCAGGGGGCGGACGTCGCGGGCCAGCAGCTCCATGACCTGCATGCCCGACTCCTTGGCCAGCGCCTGGCGGGCGGCGTGGACCGCCGGGATGGTCCCCTGGCCCGGCAGGCCCATGCCCAGGCCCTCCACCAGGCAGTTCATGGTGTTGGCCGTGAACATGCCGGCGCACGAGCCGCAGCCCGGGCAGGCGGCCTGCTCCAGCCGCTCCAGCTCCGCGGGCTGCATCTGGCCGCGGGCCACGGCGCCGACGGCCATGAACACGTCGTTGAGGTCCACGGCCCGGCCGTCCAGGCTGCCGGCCAGCATCGGGCCGCCGCTGACCACCAGGGCCGGCAGGTTCAGGCGCGCCGCGGCCATGACCATGCCCGGCACGATCTTGTCGCAGTTGGGAATCAGCACCAGGGCGTCAAAGGCGTGGGCCTGGGCCACGATCTCGACCGAGTCGGCGATGAGCTCGCGGCTGGCCAGGGAGTACTTCATGCCGGCGTGGTTCATGGCCAGCCCGTCGCACACGCCAATGGTGTTGGCCTCGAAGGGGGTGCCGCCGGCGGCGCGGATGCCGGCCTTGACCGCCTCGGCCAACTGGCGGAGGCCGGTGTGCCCGGGAATGGCCTCGTTGTAGGAGTTGATCACGCCCACGAAGGGCTGTTCCATCTCCCAGGCGGTGCAGCCCAGGGCGCGCAGCAGCGCGCGGTGCGGCGCGCGCTCGTGCCCCCGCTTGAGGGCGTCGCTTCTGCGCCTCGGCCGATCTTCTTGACTCATTGTCCACCTCGACAGTCAGATTCGGGCAACAAAAAAAACCTCCCGGCTGGGAGGCTTTTGCACGCTTTGGTCTGTGCCAGACTAGGCCGCGACCCTCCCAACCGCCATTGGCTCCTCAAGAACCAGGAGCTCAACAATAATAAGAACAATAATGGCGATCAGGTAAATGGGCTGCACTTCTATTTCTTTCGTCCTCTCTTGTCTGGCCGGCGCCAGCCGGCGCCGAAGATTGGGCCTTTATACCACGCTTTCCGCTATTTGTCAACCCTCACTTTTGTCCCACGGCCCCCAGGACTGCGCCAGAACGACGCGTATCGTATAGAAAGCGCCCGAAACGCGACGAATATCTCGTACATCAAAACCCATAAGAAATCTTTACTTGCGAAGCTGTATTGGTTATGGCAAGCGCAAGTATAGTTATGTCATGTTCAACGCGGGCGTGATCTACGTCATTTGTCCCATATCCTGTCGTACAAAAATCCACCTTTTGAACCAAGGAGGATGGGGCATTGGGCCCTTGCCGCGGCGGGCAAATACTGCTACACTGATGACAGTAGGCTGGGCGCCGACTAACAGTTGGCCACGCGCCAAGAGAAAGGAATGCGAGAATGCCCTGGAAAGTAGACCCGGACAACTCCGAAGTCCTGTTCTTCGTCAAACACTTTCGCCTGACCACCGTGCGGGGTCGATTCAAAAAGTTCGAGGGCACCCTCGACATGAACGAGGAGAACCCCCAGGCGTCGTCCGTCGAGGGCACGGTGGAAACTGCAACCATCAGCACCGGCATCGCTCCCCGCGACATGGACCTGCGCCGGCGCAACCGCTTTAACGTGCGCGACTTTCCGCAGATGACCTATAAGAGCACGCGCATCGGCCCCTTCGAAGGCAACCGCTTCCAGGTCTTTGGCGACCTGACCATCAAGGGCATCACCAGGCCCGTGGTGTTTGACGTGGAGGACAAGGGCGAGTTGTCTCCCGTCAAGGGCATGCCGGGTTGGCGGCGCCACGCCTTCGAGGCCCGCACGCGGGTGAACCGCAAGGATTTCGACATCAAGTGGTTCCCCCTGGCCGAGATCGGCTCCATCCCCGTGGCCGAGGACATAGACGTAGTGTGCAAGATGCAGTTCATCAAGGAGCCGTAGCACCGGCCCGACCCATCGCTCCCGCCAGATCGTCAGATCTGGCGGCCCTGGCGATGCACGCCGAGCAAGTCCGGGCTTGCGCATTGCCCTATTCAGATTTGACACGGCCCGGCTTCTGTGGTATGCTGCGCCCCAGTTTTTTCGAGCGGAAGGCACAGTGAGCGATTTTTCGTTTGCCTTTGTAACCGACAATAACCGACGACGACCGGAGGAGCCAGGCTATCCTTCTGGATAGGCTTCTACGGCGTACAGGCGAAACCTGACCCAGAGCCGGCCTCCAGAGTGGAGGCCGGCTCCTTTTTATGCGCGAAGGGCGTGGGCCCGTCGCGCATTTGTTTTGGAAAACACGAAATCATCAGGAGGAAAAACATGTTTGACAAGGACAGCATCAAGAAGGTGGTCCTGGCCTATTCCGGTGGGCTGGACACGTCGTGCATCGTGCCGTGGCTGAAGGAGAACTATGGCTGCGAGGTGGTGACCTTTACCGCCAACGTGGGGCAGGGCGACGACGAGCTGGAGGGTCTGGAGGAAAAGGCCCTGGCCAGCGGAGCGAGCAAGGCGTACATCGTCGACCTGCGCGACGAGTTCCTGACCCAGTACGCCTTTCCGACCATGCAGGCCGGCGCCATCTACGAGCGCACCTACCTGCTGGGCACATCCTTTGCCCGGCCGGTGACGGCCAAGTACATGGTCGAGGTGGCCGAGCAGGAGGGCGCCCAGGCCGTGGCCCACGGCTGCACCGGCAAGGGCAACGACCAGGTGCGCTTCGAGCTGACGGTCAAGGCCCTCAACCCCCTCCTCACGGTCATCGCGCCCTGGCGCGAGTGGAACATCCGCTCCCGCGACGACGCCCTGGCCTACGCCGAGGCCCACAACGTGCCGGTGTCGGCCAGCAAATCCGAGTACAGCCGCGACCGGAACATCTGGCACATGAGCCACGAGGGGAGCTGCCTGGAAGACCCCTGGAACGAGCCCAAGGAGGACATGTTCTTCCTCACCGTCGCGCCCGAGAAGGCGCCGGACCAGCCGGCCTACGTGGTCATTGACTTTCAGAAGGGCAAGCCCGTAGCCCTCGACGGCAAGGCCATGGGCGCCGTGGCGCTCCTGACCCGCCTGAACGAGCTGGGCGGCACCCACGGCGTGGGCCGCGCCGACCTGGTCGAGAACCGGCTGGTGGGCATGAAGTCCAGGGGCGTGTACGAGACGCCCGGCGGCACGATCCTCTACACCGCCCACCAGGCGCTGGAGAGCATCACCCTCGACCGCGACACGCTGCACTACAAGGACGTCATCGCCCAGCGCTACGCCGAGCTGGTGTACTATGGCCAGTGGTACACCCCCCTGCGCACCTCCCTGGACACCTTTGTGACCAGCACCCAGCAGACCGTCACCGGCAGCGTTCGCCTGAAGCTCTACAAGGGGAGCTGCACCGTCGTCGGCCGCAAGTCGCCCTACTCCCTCTATCGCGAGGACCTGGCCACCTTTGGCAAGGACGACGTCTACGACCAGCGCGACGCCGCCGGCTTTATCAACCTGTTCGGCCTGCCTCTCAAGGTCAAGGCCCTCGTCGACAAGCAGAACGGCATGCTGCCCAAGCTGCCGGCGATTGATTATAGCGAGTTCAAGAGGGACTAGTATGAGCATGTGGGGTGGACGGTTTGTGGGGGAGATGGACGAGGCGATGAGGCGGTTCAACGACTCGTTCGCCTTTGACCGGCGGCTGTACCGCGCCGACGTGCGGGGCAGCATCGCCTACGCCGGGGCGCTGGCGCGGGCCGGGCTGCTGACCGAGGACGAGCGGGCGCAGCTCGTGGCCGGGCTGCGGCAGGTGGGGGCCGAGCTGGACGACGGCACGTTCGAGGTGCGGCGCGACGACGAGGACGTGCACACCGCCGTGGAGCGCCGCCTGGGCGAGCTGGTGGGGCCGGTGGCCGGCAAGCTGCACACCGGCCGCTCTCGCAACGACCAGGCCGCCACCGACACGCGCCTCTACCTCCTGGAGCAGATGGCCGCCCTGGACGCCGCCGTCCACTCCCTCCAGGCGGCCATCGCCGACAAGGCCGAGGCCCACCTGGACCTGATCATGCCCGGCTACACCCACCTGCAGCCGGCGCAGCCGGTGCTCTTTGGCCACTGGCTGCTCTCCTTCTTCTGGAAGCTGCAGCGCGACCGGGAGCGCCTGGCGGGCGTCGCCGGACGGGCGGCGGTGCTGCCCCTGGGCGCCGGCGCCCTGGCGGGCAACCCCTTTGGCATCGACCGCCGCGCCCTGGCCGCCGAGCTGGGCATGGCCGCCGTCTCGCAGAACAGCATGGACGCCGTGGCCGACCGCGACCACCTGGTCGAGTTCCTGGCCTGGGCCGCCCTGCTGCAGATCCACCTCAGCAACCTGGCCGAGGACCTGGCCATCTGGAGCAGCCGGGAGTTCGGTTTCGTCCAGGTGGACGAGGCCTATGCCACCGGCTCGAGCCTGATGCCCCAGAAGCGCAACCCCGACTCGCTGGAGCTGATGCGCGGCAAGAGCGGGCGCGTCGTCGGCCACCTGGCCGGGCTGCTGGTGACCCTCAAGGGGCTGCCCTCCACCTACAACAAGGACATGCAGGAGGATAAGGAGGCCGTCTTTGACGTCATCGACACCCTCCTCCTGGAGCTGCCCATCGCCGCCGGCGTCGTTCGCACCCTGGCCGTCAACGGCGAGGCCATGGCCGCCGCCCTGGACGAGGCGATGCTGGCCACCGACCTGGCCGACCACCTCGTCCGCCGGGGGGTGCCCTTTCGCGAGAGCCACGGCCTGGCGGGCCAGGCCGTGCGCCGCGCCGAAGAGCTGGGCACCGGCCTCAAGGCGCTGCCCCTGGCCGAATACCAGGCCATCCATCCCGC
Organism: Anaerolineae bacterium; assembly: GCA_034428935.1. Lineage (GTDB taxonomy): Bacteria > Chloroflexota > Anaerolineae > JAAYZQ01 > JAAYZQ01 > JAAYZQ01. The sequence continues at coordinate 20,857 of DAOUHB010000001.1, forward strand.
CTTTGACGAGGCCCTGTACGGCGTGCTCGACTTTCAGCAGTCGGTGGCCAGCCGCGACGTGGAGGGGGGCACCGCCCCGGCCGCCGTTCGCGCCCAGCTCCGGCAGGCGCGGGCGGCCCTGAGCGCAAACCTGGAGTTCCCGAATCCCGGGACCATCGACCCGGGATCGAAAGACTAAAAAACAGAGGAGCAAAGAACCATGAATTGCCCGGAATGTGATGCAACCCTGGACCTGCTGCCCGATCTCGAAGAAGGCGAGATCATTGTCTGCGGCGACTGCGGAGTCGAGCTGGAGGTCACCGGCCTCGAGCCCCTGACCCTGGCGCTGGCCCCCGAGGTCGAAGAGGACTGGGGGGAATAGGCCCATGAAGCTCGCGTTGGCCTGCTCGCGGGTGCGCGTCGAGGAAAAGCTCATCCTGGCCGCCCTGCGGGCGCGGGGCATCGCCCACGACCGCCTGGACACGGGCGACCTGGTCCTCGACCTGGCGGGCGGCCGCTGGCAGGAGTACGACGCCGTCCTGGTCCGCTGCCTGAGCCACACGCGGGCGTACTACCTGACCCACTGGCTGGAGGCACAGGGGCTGCCGGCGGTCAGCGCCCACCGGGTCATTGCCACCTGCGGCGACAAGATGTTGACCACGGCAGCCCTGGAGGCCGCCGGCCTGCCCTGCCCGCGGACCCTGGTGGCCTTCACGCCCGAGGCGGCGCTGCGGGCCATCGAGACCATCGGCTACCCGGCGGTCCTCAAGCCCGTGACCGGCTCGTGGGGCCGGCTCCTGGCCCGCGTCAACGACCGCGACGCCGCCGAGGCGATCCTGGAGCACAAGTCCACCCTGGGCGGCCCGAGCCACCAGGCCTTTTACGTGCAGGAGCACGTCGACAAGCCGGGCCGCGACATCCGCAGCCTGGTGGTGGGCGACGAGGTGGTCTATGCCGTCTACCGCCGCGCCGCGCACTGGATCACCAACACCGCCCGCGGCGGCGAGACCCTGCCCTGCCAGGTGACGCCCGAGATCGAGCGCCTGTCGCTGGCCGCGGCTGCGGCCGTCGGCGGCGGGATCGTCGCCGTGGACCTGCTGGAAAGCGCCGAGGGTCTCCTCCTCGTCAACGAGGTCAACCACACCCCCGAGTTCCACGGCGCCATGCAGGCCACCGAAGCCGACATCGCGGGTAAGATGGTGGAGTATGTGGTGGCACAACGCACCTAACCCCCCGGCCCCCCTTCCCCACCTGCACTGCGCGCAGGCGCAAGTGGACACGGGAAGGGGGGAGTTCGGGAAGGAGTGAGAGAATGAGAGCATCTATCGTCGGGGCGTCGGGGTATGCGGGCGGGGAGCTGCTGCGCCTGCTGCTGGGGCATCCCCAGGTGGAGGTGGCGCAGATCACGTCCGAGACGTACGCGGGACAGTATGCCCACTTTGTGCACCCCAACCTGCGGGGGTACACGGACCTGCGCTTCACGCCGCTGGCCGACCTGGCGCCCTGTGACCTGTTGTTCCTGGCGCTGCCCCACGGCAAGGCCATGGCCCGCATCGAGGCCCTGGCCGGCATGGCGGAGCGCATCGTGGACCTGTCGGCCGACTTTCGGCTGCGCGACGCGGCGGCCTACCGCCGCTGGTACGGCGCCGAGCACCCCGCGCCCGGGTGGCTGGCCCGCTTTGTGTACGGCGCGCCCGAGCTGCACCGGGCGGAGCTGGCCGGCGCCCGTTACGCCAGCGGCACCGGCTGCAACGCCATCGTCACCCTCCTGGCCCTGTGGCCCCTCTACAGGCGCGGGCTGGTACGCGAGGCCGTGGTGGAGGTCAAGGTCGGCTCGTCGGAGGGGGGCCACGACCCCAGCCCCGCCGGGCACCATCCCGAGCGGGCGGGCGTCATTCGCACCTATGCCCCCGTGGGCCACCGCCACCTGGCCGAGCTGGTCCAGGAGCTGGGCCTGCCGCCCGAGGCGCCGGGCCTGCACTTTTCCATCACCTCGGTGGACGTCGTCCGCGGAGCCCTGGCCACCTGCCACTGCCTGCTCCACGACGACCTGGAGGAAAAGCAGGCCTGGCAGTTCTACCGCGACGACTATGGCCAGGAGCCGTGCGTGCGCCTGGTGCGCGCCCGGCGCGGCATCCACCGCTTCCCGGAGCCCAAGATCCTGTCCGGCAGCAACTACTGCGACATCGGCTTTGCCGCCGATCCCGGGCAGCGGCGCCTGGTGGTCGTGGCGGCCATCGACAACCTGATGAAAGGCGCTGCCGGCAGCGCCGTGCAGACCATGAACGTCATGATGGGCTGGCCCGAAAAGCAGGGCCTGGAGTTCCCGGGCCTGCACCCCGTGTAGGGGCGACCCTCGCGGTCGCCCGGGTCGGTAGGGGCGACCCTCGCGGTCGCCCGGATTGGCAGGGGCGACCCTCGCGGTCGCCCGGGCCTGGGCGGGGACGACCCTCGCGGTCGCCCGGATTGGTAGGGGCGACCCTCGCGGTCGCCCGGATTGGTAGGGGCGACCCCCGCGGTCGCCCGGGTCGGTAGGGGCGACCCTCGCGGTCGCTCGGATTGGCAGGGGCGACCCTCGCGGTCGCCCGGATTGGTAGGGGCGACCCTCGCGGTCGCCCGGATTGGTAGGGGCGACCCTCGCGGTCGCCCGGATTGGTAGGGGCAACCCCCGCGGTCGCCCGGGTCGGTAGGGGCAACCCCCGCGGTCGCCCGGATTGGTAGGGGCGACCCTCGCGGTCGCCCGGGCCTGGGCGGGGGCGAGCCCCTGCCCCTACAGGCAATGGTGGCAATGGTACGCAAACATCTGGTAAGGAGGAAACCATGATCGTCGTCAAGGCCGGAGGAAGCAAGGGGATCGATCCCCAGGCCGTGTGCGCCGACGTCGTCGAATTGGTGAAAAAGGGGGAGCAGGTGGTGCTGGTCCACGGCAGCTCCCACGACACGAACGTTATCTCGGAAAAGCTGGGCCACCCGCCCCGCTTTGTGACCTCGCTCTCGGGCCACGTCAGCCGCTACACCGACCGCGAGACCCTGGAGATCCTGGCCATGGTCACCGCCGGGCGCATCAACACGCTCCTGGTGGAAAGGCTGCAGGGCATGGGCGTCAACGCCATCGGCCTCACGGGGCTCGACGGCCGGCTGCTGGAGGGCAAGCGCAAGGAGGCGCTGCAGTTCGTGGACAATGGCAAGCGCAAGGTGCTCCACGGCGAGTACAGCGGCCAGATCCAGAAGGTCAACACCGACCTGCTCCGGACGCTGCTCTCCGCCGGCTACCTGCCCGTCGTCGCCCCCCTGGCCATCAGCGCCAGGGGCGAGGCGCTGAACGTCGACGGCGACCGGGCGGCGGCGGCCATCGGCTCGGCCCTGGGCGCCGAGGTCATGGTCATCCTGTCCAACGTGCCGGGCCTGCTGCGCGATCCGTCCGACGAGAGCAGCCTGGTGTCGCGCATCGAGCGCGCCCACGTCCAGGGCTACATGGAGCGCTATGCCCGGGGCTCCATGAAGCGCAAGCTGCTGGGCGCCGTCGAGGCCCTGGACGACGGCGTGGGCAGCGTCATCCTGGCCGACGGCCGGGTGGCCCGGCCCCTGCAACAGGCCCTGGCCGGCCACGGGACCATCATCGCATGAACACCGCGGACATCGTCGCCCTCGAGGATCGCCACACCAGCGGGCTCTACTCGCGGCAGCCCATGGCCCTGGTGCGGGGCAGCGGCGCCTGGGTGTGGGATGCCGACGACCGGGCCTACCTGGACTGCGCCGGCGGCCACGGCGTGGCCAACGTGGGCCACGCCCACCCGGCCGTCGTGCAGGCCATCGCTGAGCAGGCCGGGCGCCTGGCCACCTGCCCCAATGGCTTTTACAACGACCAGCGCGCCCTGTTGCAGGCCGAGCTGGTGCGCATCGCCCCGCCCGGGCTGGAGCGGGTCTTCCTGTGCAACTCGGGCACCGAGGCGGTGGAGGCGGCCCTGAAGTTCGCCCGCCTGGTCACCGGCCGGACCAAATTTGTGGCCGCCATGCGCGGCTTTCACGGCCGGACGTGGGGCGCCCTGTCGGCCACCTGGAACAAGGCCTACCGCCAGCCCTTCGAGCCGCTGCTACCCGGCTTTGCCTTCGTGCCCTACAACCGCGCCGAGCCCATGGAGGACGCCGTGACCGACGAGACGGCGGCCGTCATCCTGGAGGTGGTGCAGGGCGAGGGCGGGGTCATCCCCGGCGACGGCGACTACCTGCGGGGTGTGCAGGCCCTGTGCCGCCGGCGGGGGGCGCTGTTCATCGTCGACGAGGTGCAGAC
>DAOUHB010000002.1:0-1950 GCA_034428935.1 Anaerolineae bacterium
GGGCTACCTCAAGACAGCCTACAACCATTTTGCCCGCCCCCGCGACACCAATCTCTACTTTACCTTTCCCGAGCGGGGCGAGGATCTGCTGGCCCTGGGCACCATCGCCGACGGCCGCTTTGGCGACTATCACTATCGCCATCCCACCTACGCCCCTTACCGCCGAGCCGTGGTTGAGGATTTCCCCGGGCTCCAGGGCGGGCTGCGGCGCAGCGCGGCGGAGAACCGCCTCGAGCCGCTGGAGACGGCGCTCATGCTCGGCCGCGTGCCGCGCTCGCTGCTGCACGACGTGGCCGGCCCGGGGCTGGCCGGCCTGTGGCAGGAGCTGCTGTTCCTGGCCCCGGGCCCCGGCGACGACGAGCTGATCCTCTCCGACAGCGGCTCCTGGTTCGTGGGCAACATGATCTCCCAGGTGCTGGACCCCCAGGCTGCGGCCGAGGGCGAGACCCATGGCGCTGGCGAGTGCCCCTGAATCGTCGCGCCTGCGCGGCTTGGCGCGTTCTCATGCGCTGCACCTGCTGCTCATTTTCGTCCTGGGCCTGGCCTTCGTCGCCGGTTGCCTCACCGTGCAGCTCAATGACGACGACATCGCCTGGCTGCGCGGCCAGGCACCCACCGTCTTTGACCAATACCGCCACCTGCCTCGCCTGGTCTTCGGCCTGCTCCACGCCCTTTTCGGCCCCAGCCCCGCTGCCGCCCTGGCCATGATCCTGTCCACGCACGCCCTCAACGCCTGGCTGGTCTATCGTCTCGCCCTGCGCCTCGTGGCCGACCACCTGGCAGCCAGCCTCGCCCTGGCCATCTTCTTGATCAACCCCCTGACGCTCGGCACGCTGACCTGGATCTCCTGCCTTTCCTACGTCCTGGGTGCGGCTCTGGCGCTAATGGCACTGCTCGCGCTGTGGCGGGGCCTGGAGGCAGCTGGCCGAGTGCGCCTGTCCTGGCTCGCCGTGGCCCTGGGTTGCTACGTTGGGGGCTTGTTCTGCAGCCACGAGCTCTTTTTTCTGCCCGCCATTTTCGCCCTTTTCGGCTGGCTGCAGGCCTCGCCCCGCCCCGCCGGCGCGCTCGTGGCCCTGGGCCTGGCGGCGGCGCTCGCGGTCAATGCCCAGGTCTATAGCTTTTCGCGCTATGGCGTGGATGCCTCTCGCCTGTGGAGCCTGAACTTTGTCCTGGCCTATGTCTCTTCAGCGCTAGCTTCGGGGTTGGCGCTGGCCCTCGCCTATCCGGTGTCCTTTTTTGTCAAGGGTCACGAGCCGCTGCAGATCCTCTTTTCCGAACCCCTGCGCTGGCTGCTTACCGCCCTGATGGCGGCGGCGGCCGCCTGGAGCTGGGGAAAGATCCGGCGGTGGCGCCTGGCCCTGTCGCTGACCATCGGTTTCGTAGCCCTCATCAGCCCCTACCTGCTGCGCCTGTACCTTGTCCCTGACGGCGTCAACTTTCACATCTCGTACATCCTCTCCGGTCGCGTCTTTTACCTGGCCTCCACCTTTCTGGCACTGGCCCTGGGCTGGGCGGTGGCCCAGGTTGTGCGACGTCTGCCGCCTCGGGCGCGGGCCGTCGCCCTGCTGCTGTCACTGCTGGCCTACGGACACGCCCTGTGGGTCTACGAACCGCAGGATGTGGCAGGCCTGGCGGTTGTGCGGGGCCTGGACCTGGCAATGCCACCGCGCTGGAATCCCTTCACCCGGCAGCACCCCGCCTGGCTGCTGCTGCCCCTGGCGGCCGCGGCCCTGGCCCTCGCCCTGCGCCGGAGTGCGACGCGCCGAAAAGAAGCATCGCGAGCAGAGGGCTTTCGCAGCGAATAGTGCAACCCAGATGAACTGAAGCCACAACCCAATACGATCGAGCGGCGCACCCTTTTGTCGAGGTGCGCCGCTTTTGTTTTTGCATTGAGATTCCTCCTAGCCTAAGATATGAGCTGGCCAGCCAATCTTGGAAGGGAGGAATCTC
>DAOUHB010000003.1:0-66255 GCA_034428935.1 Anaerolineae bacterium
CAGGTGAGCCTGGTGGGCGACTTTAACGGCTGGGATGCCCGGGCCACGCCTCTCCAGCGCGAGGGCGAGGATGCCGACTGGCTCGTCGTCGTCGAGCTGAAGGCCGGCTGCCGCCATCGCTTCCGCTATCTCATCGACGGCCAGCAGTGGCTCAACGACTGGTACGCCGACGACCAGGTCCGGAACCCCTACGGCTCCTTCGACTCGGTCCTCGACCTTACCGCCGTCGCCAGGGGGACGGGTGCCGGCCTGCCCTGAGTCCTCCCGTCTGGTTCAGGGCAAACGCGCTGCCGCCTCCGATGCCATGGCCTGCCGTCGGAGGCGTGCCAGTTGGTGCCCGGCCCGGCCTGTGGTAAGATGAGGACAGCCCGGGTCCCGCGAGGCCCGGCGGACATCCAGGGGAGGGACGAACATGAAAGTTCTCGTAGCCTACGCCACCTTTGCCGGCGCCACGGCCGGCGTCGCCGAGGCCATCGGCCAGGAGCTGGCAGCCGGGGAGAGCACGCAGGTGGACGTGCGCCCGGTAAAAGAGGTCGACGGCCTGGCCTCGTACGATGCCGTCGTCGTGGGCAGCGCCATCCGCGCCGGGCAGGTGCATCCCCAGGCCCTCGCCTTTCTGCAGGCCAACGCCGACGCCCTGGCCCGGGTGCCCGTGGCCTATTTCGTCGTCTGCCTGACCATGAAAGAGCCCACCGAGGAGAATCGCTGCACCGTCGTCGCCTATTTGGACGCCGTCCGGGAAAAGGTGCCCACGGTGCAGCCCGTGGACGTGGGCCTCTTTGCCGGGGCCCTGGATCCCAAGAAGCTGCCCCTCGTCGCCCGCGTGATGATGAAGGCCATGAAGGCTCCCGCGGGCGACTACCGCGATTGGGACGCCATCCGCGACTGGGCGCGGTCGCTGCGGGCCAGGCTCGTGGCGTAGGTCACCGGCTCAAGAGACCGGAATCGAAAATCCGGTGTGGGGAGGCGCCAGGGTTTTCGCCCTGGCGCCCTTTGTGTTTTCGGCGGGTTAGCGGGCCTGCCTTCTGTGCCAGATGGCCCACGCGAGGATGAGCGCCAGGAGCGCGACCAGGGCCGCGGCGATGACCGGCCAGTTGGTGCTCGCGGGGTGGGGCGGCGGCAGATCCAGGGCTGTGGGCTGAGGGAGTGCGGGCGCCTCTCCCCGGGCGGCCGCCGCCACGGGCACCTGGGCCGCGTTCTCGGGCCCCAACTCTTCCACGCCGGTCTCGATGCCGTTGGCCCGCAGGATATGGGCCGTCACCTGCCAGTACTCTTCCTCGGTCTGGGCACCCGGGTCTTGCCACGGCATACGCTCGCTGATGTAGGCGTGCAGGCTGGCCGCGGTCTCGTAGCGGGCCATGACGCTCTCGCCCACCACCGGCGGCACGTAGCGCACCAGCTCAAAGCCGTGCTCGGGATGGTTGGCGCCGTGGCACTTGGGCTGCCAGCAGTTCTGGTCGCCCTCCGCCCACGCCGAGCGCCACTCGTCGGTCAGCCCCTGGCCCCGGTCGCCGTGACACGACATGCAGACCAGGTAATAGACCATGGCTCCCAGGTCCGCCTGACCTGGCTCGGCAGGCATCTCTGGGGCCGCCAGCCGGTCCTCGGTCGGAGTGGGCATTTCCTGGGCCAGCGCCGGCGGCGCCACGAGCAGGATAAGCAGCAGCCCCAGGCAGGCTGCCTGCCAGAGCCGGCTCCTGCCGCCATCACCCTTGGTCGTTGCTTTCATGCGTGCCTCGCCTTTCCGTAGCCCGCGCCAGGTGTGGGAGCGCGGCCCTGCCTTGCGTCCTCCGGAGTATAACACCGAGCGCATCCCCTGTCAAAGAGCCGACCTCTTCACCGGCGCGATCCGGCCCGCCTGCGCTTGGGCCGCACACCGTCCTGCGTCGCGCCGTCCCGACACTTGCGCCTGCGCGCAGTGCAGGTGTGCTCCGGCGTCGGGAGGTGCAGGGGGCACAGGCGTTGGGTCCTCCTCCCGACACCGTCCGCCGTTCCCGACGCTCCCCCTTCGGGGCCACACCTGCACTGCGCGCACACTTGCCCGCGCTTGTCCCCCTGGCGCTGCCCCGGGCAAGTGTGCGCGACAGCGTCAGGAGGCAGCGCCAGGGGGCGCAAGTGTCGGGACAGTGCGGGACAGGTGCCTGCGAGGGGAGGGGAGCCTCACACTCCCCCCTTCCCGTGTCGGGAAGGGGGATCGGGGGGATAGGTGACTTGCCATCCCGCTCCGCTTGTAGTACACTACGCCGCGGGAGATCCGCCTGTGGGCAAGAGCTTTACCCTGCGTCCACTGCGGCCCGACGATGGACCGGCCGTGGAGGCCCTGGAAAAGCAGACGCCCGATACCGGCCTTGTAGGGTTTTACACCCGGTACCACCACGACGCCTATGCCACCCGCCTGGCCCTGCAGCCTACCGTCGTGGGCGTGGTGGCAGAGGTTCCGGGGCACGATGGGCTGGCAGGCATGGGGGTCATGACCACGGGGCAGTGCATGGTGGATGATCGTGTCGTGCCCTATGCCTACCTCACCGGCCTCAGCGTCCACCCCGACCTGCGCCGCAGAGGCATTGGCAGCGCCATAGCGGCCTGGCGCCTGGAGACCGCTCGCTCGCTCCTGGGTGATGATGTCGTCGTCTTTGCCGGCATCCAGGGGGGCAACACCGCCTCGCTGCGGACGGCGGCCACGTGGATGAGCCAGCGCCTGGACGGCCGCCTGAGGGTGGCCGTGAGCCCGGTGCGCTCCCGCCCACCCCGGCGGGCGGAGGGCTTTGACGTGCGCCTTGCCCTGGCCCAGGACCTGGAGGAAGTGGCCCGCCGGCAGAACGAATTCTATGCCGGTTTTGACCTCTACCCGCGCAAATCGGCCTCGGATCTCCAGGAATGGCTGGCGCGGCGGCCCTTTGGCCAGCCCATCAATCGCTACTACCTGGCCACCAACCAGCAAGGTGCCCTCCTGGCCGGCGTGGGCATCACCCTGGAGGGGATGCTCATTACCAACCAGGTGGTGCGCCTGCCACGGATCCTGCGCCTGGCCAACGCGCTCCTCCGCCTGCTGCCGCCCGACGGGCAGGTCCGGCGGGCGAACGGCCACTGGCCCTGGTTCCTGGCCGGTCAGGAGTGGGCCGCGGCCCACTTATGGCGGTCGGTGCTCTGGCTCGTGCGCCGGCAAGCCACCCTGGCCATGCTCTTTTTCGACCGCCTCGGTCCCGTGGCACGTGCCATCTCCACGCCCTGGTACCTGCCCCAGGGCGGCGGCACGCTGGCAGTCTGCAGCCCCGAGCCCCTGAACCCCGAGCGCCCTCTCTACATAAACAACATGTTCGAGTAAGCTCCCACCGGTGCGTTGCAACTGCCGCGGCTGCAATGCACCTGGGCTCGAGTCCTAGACGATCCCCGCAGTCCGCAGGCGCACCACGTCGCCCTCGTCGTAGCCCAGCTCGGCCAGGATCCCTGCGGTATGGTGGCCCAGGGACGGCGCCGCTAGCCCGCCCGGTCCCCGCACGCCCGGCGACAGGCGGACGGGCGATCCCGGCAGGTCGCCGGCGAGCATGCCCAGGGCCTGGACCGGAGCGGAGGCCAGCGCTTCGCCAAGGGCGAGGACCGGCTCGCAGCAGGCATCCACCCCGGCCAGGGTCTCGACCCACTCCTGGCGGGTCCGCGTGCGGAACAAGGCGCATAGGGCGTCGTAGGCCGGCTCGCCTGCCACGGCGGGTGCCATTCCCTGGTCGGCCAGGTCCATGCGTCCCACGGCGCCACAAAAGGCCTGCCAAAACTCGGGCTCCAGGGCCGCCAGGCTCATATAGCCGCCGTCGGCGGTTTGGTACAGGTTGTAGCTCACTCGGCCGCCCGTCAGGTCGCCCGTACCCCGGGCCACCGGCTCGCCGGCCAGCAGGCGGGTGACGTCCAGGCGCAGGCAGGCCAGGCTGCTGCCCAGTAGCGAGGCCTCCACCCGCTGCCCGAGGCCCGTCTGCTCCCGGGCCAGCAGGGCGCCCAGGATGCCGATGGCTGCCCACAGGGCGCCGGTGACGTCGGCCATTTGCGCCCCGGGGATGGCAGGCGGGCCTCCGGCCGGGCCGGACAGGTCCAGCAGGCCCGCCAGCCCGATAAAGTTCAGATCGTGCCCGGCCCGCGCGCGATAGGGGCCGGCCGGGCCGTAGCCGGTCAGCGAGCAGTAGATCAGGCCCTCGTTGGCCCGGGCCAGGGCGTCGTAGCCCAGACCCAGGCGCTCCATCACCCCCGGCCGGAAGCTCTCCAGCAGAACGTCGGCGCCCTCGGCCAGGCGTAGCAGGATCGACCGCCCTTCCTCGGCCTTCAGGTTCAGCGTCAGGCTCTTCTTGCCGCGGTTGAGCGTGCGAAAGATCAGGCCCTCGCCGGTCTCCGGGTCGAGGGGCGGGACGGCGCGCACCCAGTCGCCGCCGCCAGGGCGCTCGACCTTGATCACCTCGGCCCCCAGGTCCGCCAGGATGGCGCCGCAGTATGGGCCGGGAAAGAGGAGCGACAGGTCCAGGACGCGCACCTCAGGCTCCTTCGTAGCGCCCGACGATGGTCACGCTGCTGATGTTCATGTGGGGCATGCCGCCCAGATTGTGGGTCAGGCCGTAGCGCAGATCCTGGCGCTGGCGCTGCCCGGCCCGGCCGTGAAACTGAAGATAGAGCTCATACAGCATGCGCAGCCCCGAGGCGCCGATGGGATGGCCGAAGCACTTGAGCCCGCCGTCGGGCTGGCAGGGCAAGGGGCCGTCGATGTTGAAAAACCCGTCGAGGATGTCGCGCACTGCTCCGCCCCGCTCCGAGATGTGCAGGTCCTCCATGGTCACCAGCTCGGTGATGGAGAAGCAGTCGTGCACCTCCATGAGGCTGATCTCGCGCCGCGGGTCGGTGATGCCGGCCTCCCGGTAGGCCACAGCGCTGCACTTGCTGGTGGTCAAGAAGTGGTCGCCCTCCCAGGCGTTGTAGCCCATCTCCTCGCCGCTGGACAGGGCCAGTTGCAAGGCCTTCACCGCCACCGTGTCTGATTTGCCCAGCCCGCGGGCCACGTCGGGCGTGGTGACGATGGCGCACGCCGCCCCGTCGCTCACGCCGCAGCAGTCGAACAGCCCCAGGGGATGGGCGACGATGGGCGCGGACATAACCTGGTCGATGGTCACCGCCTTGCGCAGGTGCGCCTTGGGGTTGAGGACGGCGTTGGCGTGGCTCTTGACCGACACCTGGGCCATGGCTCGCTTCAGATCCGTCTCGGCGATGCCGTGCCTGGCGGCATAGGCCGTGGCCAGTTGGGCAAAGGCACCCGGGGCGGTGATGTTGGGCATCCACTGCCAGCCGAGGGCGCCGGCCATGGAGCCCCAGTTGGGCAGCCCACCAAAGCCAATGTCCTTGAGCTTCTCGACCCCCATGGCCAGGGCAACGTCGTAGGCCCCCGAGGCCACGGCGTAACAGGCGCCGCGAAAGGCTTCCGTTCCCGTGGCGCAAAAGTTCTCTACCCGGGTGACCGGGATCAGGGGCAGCCGCAGCGTCAGCGATAGGGGCAGGGCGCTCTTGCCCACGTTCACCTCTTCCATGCAGCTCCCGAACCAGGCCGCCTGGATCTCTCCGCGGTCGATGCCCGCGTCCGCGATGGCTTCTTCAAAAGCCTCGACCATCAGTTCCTCGGCGCCGGACTCCCAGCGCTCGCCAAAGCGCGTGCAGCCCATGCCGACGATCACCACCTTGTCTCGGATTCCGGTAGCCATGGCCCCCTCCTGTGCGCTTGCAGCTAGCGCAGCTTGAACAGCTTTTCCACGAGCTGCGATTTCAGCATGTCCCCTTCGATCTTGAGCCGGCCGCTGGTGAAGGCCTGCATGGCCGGCAGTTGCCCGGAGGCAAACTGCAAGAAGTCGCCGGCCGTCATCTTGAGCGTCGTGGTCGGCCGGGGATGCTGCCCCTGCTCCACGACGCACGCCCCATCCTTCACGGCGGCAAACCACTCCCCGCCACCCTCGCCCGACAGGCTGAACTGGAAGACGGCATCCACCCCGGCCGCGGCCCCCGGCTGGAAGCAGCCGGGCAGGGCCTGGAAAAAGGCCGCGGCGGTGGACACCCCCGTCGCTTCGGGCTGTCCCGCGTCCCGGATCTCGGCGGCGCGGCCCGCGCGCTCTTGCTCGCGGGCCTCGTATTCTCGCACAAGGGGCACGGCCTTCCAGAAATAACCGATGATGCCCCGCTCCCGGTCGACGTGGTGCCGCCGAAAAACCATCCGCGCCGGCATGCCGACCTTGACGTCCGCCAGCTCGCAGTCGGTGAAATCGGCCATGAGGCGGCCGCCGTCCTCGAACTGCACCATGCCATAGATGGCCGGCGGGTTGGGGCTGACGGCCAGCATGTCGCCGGTAAAGCTCTTGATCACGGCGGGCCTGTCGGCGAACTCGTAATCCTCCTGCGTGTGCGAGGCGCCGCATTCGGGGTTGACACAGATGTCGGCCTTGGGGAACTGGGGCGTGCCGCAGGCGGTACAGCGGCCGCCCACCAGCCCCAGGATCATCTTGCGGCTGCGCCACAATGTTGTCAGGGAGGTCTGGTAGGTGCCCTCGGCGCGTATGCCGGCCTCGGTCTCGATCAGGTCTCTGAACTTCAGGAATTTCATGTACTGGTTGACGGTCTGCTTGTCGGCCAGGGAGCCCTGGACGCCCTTTTTGGCCGGCAGGTTTCGGATGCCCTCGGTCACGCGGAAGCAGAGGGCGTCGCAGCCCTGCCCAAAGCCGGCCACCACCAGGCGCTGGCCCGGCTCCGCGTCCTGCAAGGCATGGGCCAGCATGACCAGGGGATGGGCCGCCCCCGTCTCGCCGCAGATCTCGTGGAGGTTGCCCGCGATCTTGTCCGGCCTGGCGCCGATGGCCCGCCCGATGCCGGCGTGCTCCCGGGCGAAAAAGCAGGGATAGATCACGCGGTCCACATCGTCGATGGCCAGCCCCAGTTTATCCAACAGGCCCTTGATGGCCTCGGGGATGATCTGCGAGTAGCCCTCATCCCGGATCCAGCGCTCTTCCCAGGTATAGTCGAATTGCTGCCCCGTGGCGCGATAGTGGCTGACGAAATCGCGGGTCAGCGAGTGGGCCCCTTCGAACTCGGCAATGACCTCGTCGTCGCCGACGAGGAGCGAGGCCGCGCCGTCGCCAAACCACATCTCGTAAAACGAGCCGGAACGGGTCTCGCGCCTGTCGGCGGCCGTCACCAGCGACCATCTGCCAGAGCGCGCCCCGTCCAGGGCGGCTATCAGGGCGCTGGTCCCGGCCTTGAGGGACGAGCTGACGTCGGCGGCGACGATCTCGTCGCGCAGGTTGAGCGCCGTAGCCACGATGCCGGCATTGAGCCGGTCGGCAAAGGGCAGCGTCGTGGACGCCACGTAGAGCGCCTCCACCCGTGCCTTGTCCTGTCCGGCCAGGCAGTCGCGGGCGGCCGCCACGGCCATGGTCACGCTGTCTTCGTCCCAGTTGCACATGGCCCGCTCGCCCTGGGCGAACATGGCCACAGCCGGCGCGAACCAGCCCACTTGCTGGTAGATGCTCATGCGGTCCATGCGCAGCCGTGGAATGTAACCCCCGTAGGAAACGATGCCGATCATGTCCATCCTCCCCCTCGTGATGCACATGCGCGCACAATCCGGGCGGATTGTGGCACGTCCTTGCCGCTTGCCAGGTTGCAGTTCCTAGAATGCCCGGCGTTGTGCCTCCTCGCGGCTGACCCACTCCACGATGCCGCGGTCCATGACCGCCTTGTCCTTTTCCACGTCGATTGTCCGCCAGAAGGCCCGGGACACGCCCTCGCCGCCGTCCTCGGCCTTCCAGATCTGGGTCTTGATGGGCCGCCCCGGATAGAGGGGCCGGCTGAAGCGGTTGCGGAGGCGCACCAGGCGCTCCGGCTCGCCGGGGAACAGGTGCTTGACCACGGCCCGGCAGGCAAAGCCCAGGGTGCACAGGCCGTGCATGATGGGCCCTTCGAAGCCGCTGCTCCGGGCGAATTCGGCGTCGACGTGCAGGGCAAAGGTGTCGCCCGACAACCGGTAGATCAGCGGCTGGTCGGGCGACGGATGGGCCATCTCCTCAAAGTCAGGCTCGCCCTCCGGCATCTCGAAGGCCTCCCGGGGCCCCGGGTCGCCGCCGAACCCGCCGTCCAGCCGGGCGAAGAGGGTCACGACGTTGGTATAGAGCTTGTGGCCGTCCTCGTGGTCGGTCTCGACCTCGCCGACCACCAGGGCCCCTTTTCCAGGGCCCTTGTCATAGATCGCGCAAATCCGCCCCTCGCTGAGCAGCCGGGCGCCCCCGGCCGGGATGGGGCTGTGCACGATGAGCTCGTGCTCGCCGTGGACGATGCCCGCCAGGTTGACTCCCGAGGCGGCGAAAAAATCGGTCAAGAAATCGTAGGTGCTGAGGGTGGCAAACGTGGGGATTGCCTTGAGGCGTTCTTCGTAAACGTACTCCAGCTCGTCAAAGCCGGCGCCGACACCCAGGCCGTAGAGTGCGAGGTCCTTCCAGGTGTACTCGCTCTGCACCGGCCCGATCGTTTTGCCCACCGCGTCCAGGTTCAGACCCATCGATAGGTCACTCCTTTCCTCCTTGCGCCTGGCTCAACGCGTTGCCCCCCCGCCCGTCCATGCCGGCGGGTCCTTCACATGGCTGGAACCTCCCTATCTCTCTGTCTTGGAGCCCGGTCACAGCTCCTGCCAGCTACCGCTCTCGGCGTCAAAGCGCTCAAAGGCGCCGTTCTCCAGGTGATACACCCAGCCGTGGAGGACCAGCCTGCCCTCGCGCTCGGCCTCGCGGACGGGGTCGTAGGAGCGCAGGTTCTCCAACTGGAGCAGGACGTTTTCTCGAACCGTGGCCAGGTGCTGCTCCTCGGCGGGCAGGCTGCTGGCCTGGACCCTGGTTTGGGCCGGGCGCGCGTTTTCGATCCAACGGGCGATGTGGGGCTCGCGGCTCCAGTCGGGCGGGTGGTCCAGGGCCTTGATGCCGCCGCAGTCCGTGTGGCCGCAGACCACCAGGTGCTCCACGTGCAGGTGCAACACGGCATACTCGACCGCGGCGCCCGGCCCTACCTCGCCCAGGCCAAAGGGCGGGACGATGTTGGCCACGTTGCGCAAGACGAACAGGTCGCCCGGCTCGGCGCCGGTGATCAGCTCGGGCACCACGCGCGAGTCGGAGCAGCCGATGAACATCACCTTGGGCGCCTGGCCGCGGGTAGCCAGGGTCTCGTACAGCGCCCGATTTTGTTGAAAGACCTCGGGGAACCGGCGTGCGCCGGCCAGAATCTTGTCCGTAGGCATCCCTTCTCCTCCTTCTAGCTAGCTGCCCCACCCCTCAGACGTGGGCTCCTCCAACGCCGGGGGCGGCCCGCAGCAGCTCTTGCGCCGCCCCATAGGGGTCCAGCTCCCGGGCCACGATGCGGTCCACCAGGGCCCGCAGCCCGTCCGCCCGGCTCGAGGCCAGCACCGTGCGCAGCGCCTCCTGCTGGATGATGGTCTCCAGCTCGGCGGCGGCCCGCTCCCGCTCCCGCCACTCGAGGCGGCCGGTCTCTTTCAGGTGGGCGCGGTGGGCCAGGATGGCCGACGCCAGCTCGGGAATGCCCTCGCGGCGGGTGGCTACCGTTTTCTGGATGGGCGGCCGCCAGCGCTCCTCGCCATCTTTGCCCGCGGGCGGGTGCGTTCCCTCCCTGCCGCTCCGCCGCTCCTTCCCGCCCTGGACCACCTCCATCAGCCGCCCGTGGTGCATGACACTTGCGGTCCCGGCGGTGTCCAGGTCGAGCATCATCCGCAGCGCCATGACGGCGTGGTCGGCGCCCTCCTGGTCGGCCTTGTTCACGGCAAAGACGTCGGCGATCTCCAGGATACCGGCCTTGATGGCCTGCACGTCGTCGCCCAGGCCGGGCACCTCGACTACCACCGTGGTGTGCGCCGTCCGGGCGATATCCACTTCGGCCTGGCCGGCGCCCACCGTCTCGACGATGACCAGGTCAAAGCCGGCGGCGTCCAGCACTTTGACGGCGTCGGCCGTGGCCCAGGCCAGGCCGCCCAGGTTGCCGCGGCTGGCCATGCTGCGGATAAAGATACCGGGGTCGCCCGACAGGTCCCGCATGCGGATGCGGTCGCCCAGGATTGCCCCACCCGTGAAGGGGCTGGTGGGATCCACGGCGATGATGCCGACCGAGCGGCCCGCGGGCTCCCCTTCGTGTCTTAAGTGCAGGGCAAGGGCGTTCACCAACGTGCTCTTGCCGCTGCCCGGCGGCCCGGTGACGCCCACAATGTGCGCGCGCCCCGTATGGGGATGGAGGGCGGCGAGCATCGCGTGGGCTTCCGCGCCGCCTCCCTCCACCAGGCTGATGGCCCGCGCCACGGCACGGCGCTTGCCGGCCAGCACGCCTTCCACCAACTCGCTCAACTCCCGTTCTCCCCTCTCCGCCATGCCCGGCTCTCTTGAGTCCGTCAAGCCACGTTCTCGCGGATAAAATCTACGATGGCGTCGGTCGGAGTGCCCGGGCCAAAGACGCCGCGGATGCCCATCTTTTGCAGCCGCTCCACGTCCTCGTCGGGAATGATGCCGCCCGCGACGACGAGGACATCTTCCATGTCGTTCTCTCGCAGCAGCTCCATCACTCGAGGGAACAGGGCCAGGTGCGCCCCCGACAGGATGGACATGCCCACCACGTCCACGTCCTCCTGAATCGCCGCCTCGGCAATCATCTCCGGCGTCTGGCGGATGCCGGTGTAGACCACCTCCATGCCCGCGTCGCGCAGCGCCCGGGCGATCACCTTTGCCCCCCGGTCGTGACCATCCAGCCCCGGCTTGGCAACCAAAACTCTTATCTTTTTGTCTGACACTACTACCTCCATGCTCGCGTTTGTTCAGGAAGTGCTACGCTAAATCGGTGCCATCACCATCCGGTCGCGGAGGCGCTTGACCATCAGCTCCTCTTCCCCCTGGATCCACTCTCCCAGGACCTCGCGCCAGATGCGATGCAGTTCGGCAAAGGGCTTGGGCTCGTAGCCCTGCCCCTGGAGAAAGGTGCGCACCGTCCGGGGCGTCCAGGCGGGGAGCACCATGGCATTGGCCTCACACATCAGGACGCCTGCCTCGGCCTCGATAGCCTGCAAGAGCCTGCTGCCCGCCTCCTTCCGGTAGCGGGCTGGCGCCACGTGGAACAAGTCGGTGATGCACACCAGGTTTTCCACCTGCCAGGCGGCCACGCCCACCACGCCGCTGCCGCCGGTGGCCACCCACAGCCCCTTGCTAAAGAGCCATTCCATGGCCGTGGCCTCGTTCACGGCCAGGCGCGAGCGGCTCGACTTTTTCACGACCCGGACGATGGCTGCCAGGTCCTGGCGCCCTGCACGACGGACCTCGATGCTCTCGGCCCCCTCGATGCTCTCGGCCCCCTCGACCTCCTTGTCGCTCACCTGCTAGCTCCCCTCGTCGCCGCGTGGCAACTGCTCCCACGCTGCCTCCACCCGGGCGCGCAACTGCGCCAGGGTTCCATCGTTGACCAGCACCCGGTCGGCGAGGGCCGCCTTCTCCTCCTGGGGAGGCTGGGCGTCGACCCGGAGGGTCGCCTCGTCGTGGGTCATGCCGCGCTCACGCACCAGCCGCTCGATCTGCACCTTGCGGGGGGCCGTCACCACCCACAGCGCGTCGTAAGCCCGGTGCATGCCTGCCTCGATGAGCTTGATGGCCTCCACCAGCACCACGCCGGCCTCGGCCGCGGCAATGCGCCTGCCAACCTCCAGGAGAACCGCCGGGTGAACGGCGGCTTCCAGGCGGGCCAATGCCGCGGGATCGCGAAAGACAATGTCGCCCAACCGCCGGCGGTCGACGGTACCGCCCGGGTTGAGGATCTCCGGGCCAAAGGCATCCACCACGGCGGCATAGGCCGCGCCGCCCGGCTCCATCACCTCGTGGGCTACCCGGTCGGCGTCGATGACAGCCGCTCCCAGGCTGGCCAGCATCCGCGCCACGGCGCTCTTGCCGGTGGCAATGTTGCCCGTCAGGCCGATAAGCGTCCGCCGTGGGGTCATCCTGCCAGCTCGGACCACAATTCGAGGCGCTCCTGGAGCTGGCCCTCGATCTCGCGGTAGAGGGTACCCAGCTCGTAGACGCGCATTGCCTCCTGCCTGGCGCTGGCCTCGCCGATCTCGTCCTGGAGCGCCTGCACCTGGTGCTCCAGGCGCTGGATCTCGGCTTCCAGCTCGGCCACCTGTTGCCGCCGCGCTTCCTCTTCCCGGCGGGCACGCTGTTGCTCGCGGCGGGCCTGGCGCTCGTCCACGGAACGCTTTTCATTCGATTCCTCGGGAGCGGGCTCTGGGTTCTGCCGGGTGCGGGCCTCCTGGTATTCGGCCCACGTGCCTTCGAACACCTCCAGTGCCCGCTCTTCCTCATTGATGATCCACAACTGGCTCGCCAGCCGGTCCACCAGGTAGCGGTCGTGGGTGACCAGCAGGATGGTGCCCGCGTACTCGTCAAGCACGCTCTCCAGGATCTCCTGGCTGGCAATGTCCAGGTGGTTCGTGGGCTCGTCGAGCAGTAGGAAATTGGCTCGCTCCAGGACGAGGCGGGCCAGTGCCACGCGGCTGCGCTCGCCGCCCGACAGGGAGCCGATGCGCTTGAACACGTCGTCGCCCCGGAACAAGAAGCGCGCGAGAAAGTTCCGCGCCTCGGCCAGGGGCAGATTCTTGACCTCTAGCACCGCGTCCAGGGGCGTTTTGTCCGGATCCAGGTCGCTGTGCACCTGCGCGAAATAGCCGATCTTCAGGCTGGCACCCAGGCGGGCGTAACCGGCCAGGGGCGCCACCTGGCCGAGCAGGGTCTTGAGCAGGGTCGTCTTGCCCGAGCCGTTGGGCCCCAGCAGGGCGACGCATTTGCCCCGGCGCAAGTCGAGGTCGGGACAATGAAAGAGGGGGTCCTCCCGCTCGTAGCCCACCACCAGGTCCTGGGTCCAGAGCACCTTGTCGCCGCTGCGCAGAGGGTCCTGAAAGCGCAGGCTGATGGTCTGCTCCTCTCGCGGGCGTTCCAGGAGTTCCTGCTCTTTGAAACGCTCCAGCCGCTTCAGGCGGCCCTTGGCCTGCCGGTGCAACTGCCCGGCAATGTTGCGCTGGATAAAGTCCTCTTGCCTGGCGATCATCTCTTGCTGGGCCTGGTATTCCCTCGCCAGGCGTTCCCGGCGCTCTAGCCGCTGCAGCGTATAGTGCGAGTAGTTTCCGCCATAGACCTCGATCTGCCCGAAAGCCAGCTCCCACACCTTGCGCACGACGCGGTCCATGAAATAGCGGTCGTGGGCCACCAGGATCACGGTGCCCTCCCACGTGTTCAGGTAGCCTTCCAGCCACTCGATGGCCTGCAAATCCAGGTGGTTCGTGGGCTCATCGAGGAGCAGCAAGTCGGGCGACTCCAGGAGCAGGCGAGCCAGAGATGCTCGCGTCTTTTGCCCGCCGCTCAGGTGGGCCACGGGCAGATCGTGCTCCTCCGTAGGAAAGCCCAGGCCCATGAGCACGTGGCGGGCACGGTCCTGGTAGGTGTAGCCGCCCTGGGCCTCAAAGCGCTCTCGCAGGGGGGCATAGGCCTCCAGCGCTTCCTGGGCGGCGGCCGGGTTGGCCATCTGGACCTCCAGGTCGTGCAGGCGGGCCTCCATGGCCCGCAGCGGCTCGAAGACAGCCATGATCTCTTGCCATAGCGAGCCGTCGCCCTCCAGGCTGGCGCCCTGGGGCAGGTAGCCGATGCGCAGCCCCTTGGCGCGGTGCACCCGGCCGCTGGTCGGCTCCTCCAATCCGGCAAGGAGGCGCAGCAGCGTGGTCTTGCCCGTGCCGTTGGCTCCCACCAATGCGATGCGATCGCCGCGCGCCACGCTGCACGATACGTCCCAGAACAGGTCTTGGGGGCCGTAAGATTTGGCCAGTTGTTCCACAATGACGACAGACATCGAATCCGTTTCTCCAGTCGGCCATTATTATACCATACGGCGCAAAGGATACAACTTGTCTGCGGTCTCTTGCCCCGGCGCGTACCGTCATTGGACAGGACTTGACGGTTTTTCGGAACTATAGGGATGGCAGAGGGCGATAAACCGCGCCGGGCTTTATCCGCAGTGCAAATGCTGTCCAGATCAGGGCGGAAAAGGCAGAGGGGAGGTCCAGAGGGTCGGATCGACGCCCTGCTCCTGGAGATAGGCTTGGCCCACCAGCAAGAGGTAGAGCAAAATGGTGGCCAGGGTGTTGTTCAAGGCATGGATGGCGATGGCGACCCACAGCGAGCGGGTGTATTCGTAGGCCAGGGCCAGGGCGATGCCGATGACAAAGCTGGCCGCGACGACTCCCAGCGCGTCGATATGGCCGAAGGCAAAGACCAGCGAGCTGATGGCGACCGCCGCCGGGATGCCGAGCCGCTGCCGCAGTGCGGTGTAGAAAAAGCCCCGGAAAAAGAGCTCTTCGGCCACAGGAGCGAAAACGCCGGCCCCCAGCAGTGTGACGATAAAGTGGGTCCATGACAGCTCGCTGCCCAGGAGCAGTCCGAGGCGCTCCTGCATCCCTTCCAGCCCGCCTCCCAACCACTGCTGCACGAGGACGCCAATGATCCCTCGCAGTGGTAGAAGGACGATGGTGATACCGGCGACCAGCAGCAGCCACCACCACTGCCATCTTGGCGGCGCAATCCCCAACTGGGCCCAGGTCAGCTTGCCCGGCCACAGCGCCAACAAGAAGGTTCCCCCGGCGAAAAAGAGAACGTTCAGAGTGTCGGCCTGGAGCATGTATGGCACCGAACCCTCACTCAAGAACCCGCGCTGAACGACCAGTGCAACGCCCAGGCCCGCGGCAAAGAACAGACCCATGACCAGCAGCGGGTAGAGCACGAGCTGAAGACGGCTGAAGGAAGCTTGTTTTGGCCCGGCGCTGTGTTCGTTCATGGCAAATCCTTTCTCGCCAATTATACCATTGCTTGTTCGCGATGACCAGATCGGTTCCGGCCCTACTGGCTCGGCTGCAACTCCTCTTGCACAGCCCGCATGATAGCGCAGTTGACCGCCTGTGCGTTTTGGCCTATAATGGGGCCAGATCATTGGCCGGCTATGGCATCGCACTGCAGCTCCCTGCCGGTACCACCCCATGCGTGCAGGGCATATCGCCCTGACAGGAGGACAAGCGTGATACGTCTGACCGACAGTGAATCCGGCAAACCCATCGGCACCATCAGCGAGGCGCAGCTCGAGGTCTTACAGGCCCAGCTCGAAGAAGAGGACAGCGGCGACCAGGACTATTACATCGACACCGGCACCCTCGTTTGGTTCGAGAGCGAGGACATTGATGCCACCCTCACGGCGCTGCTGCGCCAGGCCCTGGGCACCCGCGAGGGCATGGAGATCCGCTGGACAAGGGACTAGGTTGTCCTGGCATGCCCGGCGGTCTTGATCGCGCCGGGCGAACGTGGTACAATAGCGGCAGCATAGGAGCGAGGAGAAGCGGATGGAGCATTTCGAAGGCACGTTTCACGGGGATGGGGGCATCGAGTTGTACTACCAAGGTTGGTGCCCGCAGGGCACCCCCAGGGCGACCCTGGCCATCGTTCATGGCTTTGGCGAGCACAGTGGGCGCTATGGCAACGTCGTGAATTGGTTCGTGCCCCGCGGCTATGCCGCCTATGCCTTTGACGTGCGGGGCAATGGCCGCTCGCCCGGCCCCCGCGGCTACGTCGGCCGCTTCGAGGAGTATCGGGAGGACCTGAGGGCCTTTCTCGACCTCGTCCGCGGCATTCAGCCCGACGGGCCTCTGTTCCTGCTGGGCCACAGCCAGGGCGGCCTCATCGTCCTGAACCATGTGCTCCACGACCCTTCGGGGATCGACGCCGTGGTGGCCTCTTCGCCGGCCCTGGGCCGCCTGCCCGTCTCGCCGTTTCTCCTCGTCCTGGCCCGAGCCCTGTCCCGGGTCTGGCCGACCTTTCGCCTGGCCACGGGGCTGGACGTCACCGCCCTGTCTCGCGACGAATCGGTGGTGCAGGCCTACGTCGCGGATCCCCTGGTGCACAACATGGGCACGCCGCGCCTGGGCACCGAGTTAATGGCGGCCATCGAGTGGACCCAGGTCCACGCCGCCGACCTGTCGCTGCCCTGCCTCATCGTGCATGGCACCGACGATCGGATCTGCCCCTGCGAGGCAAGCCAGGCCTTTTTCGAGCGCTGCACTTGCGCCGGCAAGGAGCGCCTTATCTACGAGGGCGGCTATCACGAGTTGTTCAACGACCTCGACGGGGAGCGGGTCCTGGCCGACGTGCAAGCCTGGCTGGAGAGCCACCTGGAGCCAGGTGGCGGCCGCGTGGACTAGCCCATGTTCGAAAGCCGCTCGCAGATCACCGGGCAGCAGCGCGAGAGGCGGCTGCCAGCCCTGGCCTTGTCGTGGCTCTTGCTTGTGGCTGCGGCTCTGGCGGCGCTGTCGTGTACGGCAGCCGGCGACGGGAACGCGACTGTTTCGGCAGCCACACAGACGGCGCCGGCGGCGACCCTGGCCCCCTCGGTCACCCCGGTTCCGCCGGCCCCCAGCCCCACCGTGCTCGCGCCCTCGCCCGGTGCCGCGCCGACGCGGGCCGCCACGGCTACCCGCCTGCCTTCCCCCACCACGAGCCCGACCCGCCCGGCTGCCTCGCCGGAAGTCAGCCCTACCGTGGTGTCTCCCGTCTATGCCTGCCCGCCCACCATCGTGCCCGGCGAGACGCCCGTCTACCGCTACCGTGTCCTGGCCACCTATCCCCATGACGAGACTGCCTTTACCCAGGGCCTGGTCTATACGGACGGCATTTTTTACGAGGGCACGGGGCTCTACGGCCGCTCCAGCCTGCGCCGGGTAGAGCCCGAAACGGGGGAGGTGTTGCAGATCTACCGGCTGCCGGCCCAGTATTTTGGCGAGGGGATTGCCCTCCACGGCCGGCGCATCCTGCAATTGACGTGGCAGCCTGTGGCAGGCCAAGATACCGCCGGTTTTGTCTACGACCGGGACAGTTTTGAGCTGCTGGACACGTTCTTCTATCCCACCGAAGGCTGGGGCCTGACCCACGACGGCACGCGCTTTATCATGAGCGACGGCACGGCGACGCTGCACTTCTGGGATCTCGAGACCCTGGAAGAGATCGGGCAGGTCCTGGTGCACGATGAGATAGGCCCCGTCCCCTGCCTGAATGAGTTGGAGTACGTCCAGGGGCAGGTGTATGCTAACGTCTGGCAGACGGACTATGTGGCCGTCATCGACCCGGCAACCGGGAGCGTGACGGCATGGATCGACCTGGCGGGGCTGCTGGAGAGCGCGGGACCGGCCCCTTCCGCCGACGTGCTGAACGGTATAGCCCACGACGTCGAGGGTGAGCGCCTGTTCGTCACGGGCAAGCTTTGGCCCTGGCTGTTCGAGATCGAGCTGATCGAGCCCTCCGCGCGGATCCATCTGCCGCTCATCGGGGGGTAGGCCGGGGTGGTCCATCGGTTGCTGCCTTTGCTCTGCCTTGTGTTTTCCGGTATAATTGAGGGCAGGGCAAGTCGTTCATGAGTTCACCGCGGGGCGCAGGGTGCTGCTCTCCCGCAGAAGAATATCGGGCGGTATGATCGTCGTGTAGCCAAGACGCGCAACTCAGCCTGGTCCACGAGAGGGGAAAACGATGAAAGCTGTTGTGATGGCTGGCGGTGAAGGCTCTCGCTTGCGGCCCCTGACCATCGGTCGCCCCAAGCCAATGGTTCCCTTGGTGGCCAAGCCTGTCATGGGCCACATCCTCGATCTGCTGAAACGCCACGGCATCACCGAAGTCGTGGTGACCCTACACTTTATGCCCGAGGCCATCCAGAGCTACTTTGGCAGCGGTACCAGCATGGGGATGCACATCAACTATGCCATCGAGGAGACACCCCTGGGCACGGCCGGCAGCGTGAAGAACGCCCAGGAATTCCTGGACGAGCCCTTTATCATCATCAGCGGCGACGCCGTCACCGATATCAACCTCCAGCAGGTCATCGACTTTCACCAGTCGAATAAGGCCGAGGCCACGCTGACCCTTTACCGCGTGCCCAACCCCCTGGAGTACGGCGTGATCATCACCGACGCCGACGGCAAGATCTCCCAGTTCCTGGAAAAGCCATCCTGGGGCGAGGTCATCTCGGACACGGTGAACACCGGCATCTATGTCGTCGAGCCCCAGGTGCTGGACCTCATTCCGGAGGGAGTGCCGACCGACTGGAGCAAGGACGTGTTTCCGCAGATGCTCCAGGAGGGCCGGCCGCTCTACGGCTACATCGCCGGCGGCAACTGGACCGACATCGGCGACATTGCCGAGTACATGCGCGCCACGGGCGACGCCCTCCACCGCCGCGTCCAGACAGAGGACCCCGGTCAGCACATCGGTGGCGACGTTTGGGTGGGCAACGGAGTCGAGATCGCCCCCGATGCCCAGCTCTACGGCCCCATCTACCTGGGCGATGAGGTCAAGGTCAAGGGCGGCGTGATCATCCACGGGCCGACGGTCATCCGCGATTATACGATCATTGACAACCGGGCCCACATCGACCGGACGATCATCTGGCGCAACTGCTACATCGGCGAGGGAGCCGAAATCCGAGGCGCCATCGTCTGCCGCCAGTGCACGGTCAAGAGCAAGGCCGTGCTCTTCGAGGGTGTCGTCATCGGCGACAGCTCCATTGTCGGCGAGGGCGCCGTGGTGCACGCCAGCGTCAAAGTCTGGCCCGAAAAAGAGATCGAGCCGGGCGCCACCGTCAAGACGAGCATCATCTGGGGCGCCCGCGGCCGGCGCATCCTCTTCGGGCGCTTTGGCGTCACCGGCGTGGTCAACGTCGACCTGACGCCCGAGTTTGCGGCCAGGCTGGGTGCGGCCTTTGGCGCCACGCTGCCCAAGGCCAGCACCGTCACTATCAACCGCGACCCCCACCGCAGCCCGCGCATGATCAAGCGGGCCGTCATCTCCGGCCTGCCCTCGTCGGGCATCCACGCTCACGACCTGCGCTCCATGCCCATTCCCGTGGCGCGCTATTATACGCGGGCCAGCGGGGCTGCCGGCGGAGTCCACGTCCGCCTGTCGCCCTTTGACCGGCGCGTGGTGGACATCCGCTTCTTTGACGGTCAGGGCCGCAACCTGAGCAAAAACGCCGAGCGCAACATCGAGCGCGTTTTCTTTCGGGAGGACTTTCGCCGCGTTTACCTGGACGACATCGGGACCATCGAATATGCGCCCCAGGTGGTCGAGACCTACGTTCGGGACTTTTTGCAGGTCGTCGACGCCGAGGCCATCCGCCGTGCCCATTTTCGCATCGTCGTAGACTATGCCTTTGCCCCCACGGGCGAGGTCCTGCCCCAGATCCTGAGCCAGTTGGGCGTGGAAGTGGTGCCCCTCGCATCCAACGTCGAGGGCGACAAGATGTCCCTTTCCCAGCAAGAGTTCGAAAAAGAGCTGCGGGAAGTGACCTTGATCACCGGCGTGCTGGATGCTCAGTTGGGCGTGCGCCTCGATGTGGGCGGCGAAAAGATCTTTTTGGTGGATCATCACGGCCAGTACGTGCCCGAGACGGCGGCCGCGGGGGCCATGGCCGAGCTGGCCCTGCGCTCGAGCCCCGGGGGCACCATCGTCGTGCCGGTTCACATGCCCAGCCTCTTTGATCGCGTCGCCGCGGCCCACGGGGGACACGTGCTGCGCAGCAAGGTGGACTCGCACGACCTCATGAACGCGGCGGCTCGCGAGGGCGTCATCCTGGCCGCAGACGGCGGCGGCAACTATATCTTTCCCGAATTTCAACCGGCCATCGACGGCCTCATGGCCACCGTCAAGCTGCTGGAGTTCCTGGCCCGGCAGCAGACCTCCCTGGCCGACGTCGTGGCCTCGTTGCCGCCCTACCACATGAGCCATAGCGTCGTCTCCTGCCCGTGGGAGGCCAAGGGGCGCGTAAT
Organism: Anaerolineae bacterium; assembly: GCA_034428935.1. Lineage (GTDB taxonomy): Bacteria > Chloroflexota > Anaerolineae > JAAYZQ01 > JAAYZQ01 > JAAYZQ01. Next base: position 19,934 of record DAOUHB010000003.1, read on the forward strand.
GCGCCTGCTGAACCAGCAGTATAAGGACCGCCGCGCCGAGCTCATCGACGGCATCAAGATCCTCCTCGGCGAGGACGAATGGGTTCTGATCCTGCCCGATCCCGATTTCCCGCGCTTTCACATCCATACCGAGGCGCGCGACAGCGCCGAGGCCAAAGATCTCGCCGATCGGTACGTGCGCATCGTGGAGGGCCTGCAGGGCTAGCGCGCACCGCCGGCGCCGAGGTCGCGGGGGCCACAGCGGATTCCCGCGGCGATCATGGAGGATCCATGCACCCGACACTGTTCACCATTGGCAACTGGAGCGTGCCCACCTACACCGTGCTCCTCGACCTGGGCCTCATCCTGGGGTTGGTGCTGGCCTACTTTGAGGGACGGCGGCTGCTACAAAGCGGCGAGACCGGCCTGGACCTGGGGTTGTGGGCCATCATCGGCGGGGTGATCGGCGGCCGGGCCGCGTACGTCATCGCCAACCTGAGCGCATTCCAGGAGGAGCCCATTCGGGCCATCCGCCTATGGGAGGGCGGGCTCTCCTTCCACGGCGGCGTGTTGGGCGGCCTGCTGGTGTTGCTCCTCTTTGCCCTGTTTCGCGACCGGGGCTTGCCGTCGGGCAGGAACTCGTTCTGGCGCCTGGCCGACGTCCTGACCCCCGGCGTCGCCGTGGGCATTGCCTTTGGCTGGGCTGCCTGCCTCATGGGGGGCTGCGCCTACGGCGCCCTGGGAGAAGGCTTTGGCTACGCCGTGCTGCCTGACCTCTTTGGCGTGGCCGCGCCACGGTTCGCGACCCAGGCGGTGGCCCTGGGCTTTTCCCTGCTGCTGGCGGCCGGCATATGGCTGCTGCGCGGCCACTGGCCCTTCCCCGGGGCCTCGTTCCTGCTGTACGGCCTGCTCTATTTCGCCGGGCAGTTTTTCCTGGAGTTTACCCGCGGAGACGAGGCCATTTACCTGGGCTCCTTGCGCCTGGCACAGATCATCGACCTGGCCCTGGTTCTGGCTGCTGCCCTCGGGCTCCTTCTCCTCTGGTGGCGGGGCGAAGAGGAACCGGCCGGGGAGGAGGCGCGGCCGTCGGACGAGCAGGAGGCGCTGCCGGCCGACGTGGAGGAGGCTCCTCCGCCGGACGAGGAGGAGGCTCCTCCGCCGGACGAGGAAGAGGTGCTGCCGCCGGACGAGGAAGTGGCGCTGGCTGCTGGTGACGACGAACCGGAGGCCGGCGAGGAGGGTTGAACCACTGAAGGAATGAGGGCCCTGAAGCCACTGAAGGCCGGTTTCAGTGTCCTCAGTCTTTCAGCGCCTCAGTGGTTCGACCGGCACTTTACCCCCTGGCTCGTAGACGATGAACCGCAACTGCCCGGCCGGGTTGTGGAGTTCCAGGACGCGGCCGCCGGGCAGGGCTTGCTGCACGAACGCCAGCTCGGCGGATCGCTCGGGCAGGAAGAGGTACACCGACGGGCGACCGGCGTCAAGGGCAGGCGGGGCCGTCAGCGGCTCGACGACGTCCTGCCCGAGGATGGCAGGCGCCAGGAAGGGAATGGTGCCAAAGCTCCAATAGAGGCGCGGCGCCCCGAACAGGTAGGCTGTCGTGCCGGGCTCCGCGTCGTGCAGGTAGGTGCCCATCATCGTCGCCGTTTGCCCGTTGTCGCCGCCATAGTGCCGCAGGGGGCTGAGGTCGTAAAAGTAATAGCGCAGGTTGGCCGCGCCCAGGGCCACGATGAGGAGCACCAGGGCAAGCCTTTCCCAGGCCCGCGGCAGGACCAGGAGGCGCCAGCCCAGGTGCACGGCTCGATCCATGCCCAATGCCACCAGGATGGCCACGGCGGGACTGGCGATTACCAGGCGCTGGCTGGAGGGAGGGCTCTCGGTCAGCATGCCGCCCGTGACAATGACGGCCCAGAACCAGAGCAGCAACAAGAAGTCTCCCCGCCGGCGCCAGTGAGCCACGGCCCAGGCCATGCCCAGGACGGCGAGGATTCCGGCCCCAAAGGACAGGAGGGACCTATCGGCTCCGTACCAGACGGTGCGATCGGGAAAGACGTGAAAGGCGCCGGCTGCGCGCAGGAACTGCTCGGCCAGGAGTTGGGGCGCGCCCTTGCCCGTCAGCTCCACCTCTCGCTCCAGCCAGCCCGACTGAATGATGCCCACCTGGTTGACCCGGGCGTTCCATTCGTTGGGGTGGACGCGGGCATAGGCGAGCATGGGCGCCGCGGCGATGAGCAGGGCCAGCGCCAGCAGTCCCAGGTGGAGGCCCAGGCGCCCCGCCTGCCCCCGCTGCCGGATCCAGACATAGCCGGCGTAGACCAGGGTGAGGATCGGGAGCAGCCGAGCGCCGGTGTAGAAATAGACGCCGAGCCCCATGATGAGGCCTGCCGCCACAAAGCTGCGCCACGCTGCCCCCTCGCTTGTCTGTGGCTCCTCCGTGCTCCGGGCCAGCCCTCGGTCCAGCGCCCACAGCGCCAGCAGGACAAAGAGGGCATCCCAGATGTTGTTCGCTCCCAGCCGGCTGTAATGCAGGTGGTAGTCGTAGGTCGCCAGGAAGGCGGCAGCCAGCAGGGCCACCCGCCGTCCCCGCAGGCCGCGGGCAAAGAGGTAGAGGATGGGCACCGTGGCCGCGCCGGCCAGGGCGGCCGGCAGCCGCAGGGCTGCCACGTCGTTCCCGGCCAACCACAGCGACCAGGAAAGCGGCCAGTAAAAGAGGGTGGGCATGGACATGTAGCCCATTGAAAAGGGGTTGCGCAATTGTCCGTTGAGCACCTGCCGGGCGAGCAGGCCGTGCCATGCCTCGTCGCCGCCCAGGGTAAAGGGCACCTGCCCCAGGGCCACGCCGCGCACCAGGAACGCCACCAGCGTCAGGCCCGCTACGACCGCGACTTCCAGCCGGGCCGCCCGGTCCAGCCGCGCAAAGCGTGCCGGCCACTCCCGCACCCGCCGACACTCGGCGGGCCAGCCCAGGCCCGGGTGTTTCACGAGGGCAGCCAGTGCGGCGGCGGCTGTGCCCAGGGCCCACAGCAGGGCCACGTCGCCGCTTGCCTGGTCGGGAGCCCGGTCGCGGGCCAGCAGGCCGGCAGCCAGGGCCAACAAGGCACCCAAGGCCAACAGGCCGGTGGGGATGGGCCACTGCGCCAGCCAGCCAGGAAGGGCCGGCTGCCAGCGCCGCCCGCTCGGCCGCGCCTGTGCCGGCCTGCCCAGGCGCCAGGCGAGCAGGAAGCACGCCGCCCCCAGGATGTGCAGCACCAGGCCGTCCCAGGCAAAGTCTGGCCTGTAAAAGAAATAGCGCTGCCCCTGGATGGTGAGCACCAGGGCTGCGACGAGCAGCAGCCAGGCCCCCACACGCCGGCCACGCGTCACTGCGTTTCTCCTTCCACGGTCCGGTCCCGGATCAGGCCTTCCTGGCGACGAAAAAGAGATAGGCTCCCACGGCCGGCCGCGGCTCCTCGTAGAAGGGCCGCAGGGTTCGTTCGGTGAGGGCCAGGTTCCAGCGCGTCGGCACCAGGATCCAACGTCCAAGCAGCTTCCTGGTCACCAGGCTCGGTAGCCCCAGGTAATGGCCCAGGTCGAGGGCGTGGTGCGCCCGCCTGGAAAAATAGGGGAACCAGTCCAAAAGCGCCAGGCCGGCCCGGTCCAGACGGCGCTGCCAGGTCTCGGGCCCGTCGCAATGGTGATGCCGCGAGATGCGGTTGAAATATCGTTCGTAGGCGCGGGCCGCTCCCTCGGCGCCCAGCCGGCGCAACAGCGTGGGGAAGAAGAGCAGTTCGGTGAAATGATCGCCGGGCACGCAAAAGATAAACCTGCCGCCGGGCCGCAGTACCCGCGCAATCTCGGCCACCACCGGCTCGACGGCCGGGATGTGCTCCAGGACCGAGTTGCTGACCACCGTGGCAAACCGTTCGCAGGCAAAGGGCAGGGCATCGCCGCAGGAGCGGGCCAACACCCGGTAGGCGCAGCGCGAGCGGGCCTCGGACAGCACGTCGCCGGCGGGATCGATGCCGGCTGCCAGGGGCGTGGGCAGCGCCAGGGAGGCAAAGTGGCCGTCGCCACAGCCCACGTCCAGGACGGGCTCCTCCAATGGCAGCAGATCCTGGCAGAACCGCGCTTCGACGGCGCGCAGCAGCCCCCGAAAAGCGGGCAGGTCCTTGAGATGTTGCCAGAGAAGGTCGTCGTCCTTGGCCATCTCGCTACCGGTCGATGAGCGACCGAAACAATGCCTCGTAGCCTGCCACGGTCTGCTCCAGGCTAAAGGCTTCCTCGATCTCGTGGCGCGGCCGGATATACACGCCCGGCTCCTCGACGATGCGGGCGATGGCATCGGCCAGGGCGGTCGAGTCGCCGATGGGCGTCACCTCGCCCATGCCCGTCATGCGGGGCGGCTGGCGGACGCCGGGCAGGTTGCTGGCGATGGAAGGCGTGCCGCACAGCATGGCCTCCACCTGCACCAGCCCAAAGGATTCGGTGGAATTGAGGCTGGGCACCACGAGCACGTCGCAGGCGGCGAAAAAGGCCGGCATCTGCGTTTGGTTGAGCACCCCCAGGAACTCCCAATGCTCCGGCCCCAGATCCTCGATGAGGGGCATCAGCCGCCGGTAGTAGGCCTCCTCGCCCATGACGTCCCGGTACTGGCCGGCAAAGAGCACCTTGAGCCGCGGAAAGTGCTCCAAAAGGCGGGGCATGGCGCCGATGAGCACCTCGACGCCCTTTTCCGTGGCCAAGCGGGCGGCCATGCCTACCACCGGCCTGCCCTCCAGGTCGTGCCTGGTGCGAAAGGCCTCCACCTCCGCCCGCTCGGGAGCGGGCATGATCACGGGCGGGGGAATGACCTGCACCTTGTGCAGAAAGCGCGACAGGAAGTTGGAATGCTCGGCGAAATCCCGGGTGTAAGCCACCACGGCTTCGGCCATACGCCCCGCAGCGTAATTGCTGGCAAAGACCACCCGGTCCACGATCCGGTTGAACCAGCCCTGGGGCAGTTGCAGGTCACAGTGGTAGGTGAGGACCACCGGCCGGCCGGCCAGGCGCCCAAGCCCGGCCAACAAACTGGCCTCGAATTGGGGCAGGTGCGCGCTGACTATGTCGTGGCGGCGAATGAGGTTCCAGGCCCGGAAGGGAAAGCTGGGCATGATCACGCCCTTGCTCACCCGAAAGAGCACGGGCACGCGGATGACGCGCACGCCGTCCAGTTGCTCGACGAGGGGCAGGGCCCGGTCGTAGCGAGAGGTGAGGACGGTCACTTGATGGCCTCGCCGGGCCAAAGTGGTCGCCAGTCTCTTAACATAAATTGTCAGGCCGCTGACGTGGGGATGGTAGTAGGTCAGGACGAGAAGGACTTTCACGGTAGCTCTTGAGCCTCCGTTGCGATCCGCTTCTGAATTTGCGCGTAGGTCAGGTTTTGCTGGGCCATGCCCAGGAGCCCCAGCAAGCTGTAGACGATATAGACCACGGCGTGGGCTACCAGGGCATAGCTCAACGCCCGCTCGGGCGCCATGCCAAAGAGCACCATGGTCTCCCGGCCCAGCAACTCAAAGACCCCGATAAAGCCGGGTGACGAGGGGACCGTCATACCCAGGGCCGTGACGGAGCACATTGCCAGGCCGGCGACAAAGGGCTGGCTGGGCTCAAAGGCCAGCAGCACCACCCAGTAAAAGCTGCTGATGGTCGCCCAGATGAGCGCCGACCACAGGACCAGGGGCGGCCCCATGCGCAGGGTGGTGATGCCCGCCAGACCGTCGATGAGTGAATTGGCCACCCCTACCAGCTTGTCTCGCCCCGGCCAGGGCGGGTTTGCCAGGAACTGCAGGCGCGTCCTGGCAGCCAGGCGCTCGCCCAGGCGCTGGACGGCGTCCGGTTCCGGCCAATGGACGGCCAGCAGGATGCGATCCAACAGGGCCAGCGTCCAGGCCCGGCGCCGCACCAGTGCCACAAAGATGACCACGGCGACGAGGGCTGCCGCGCCAATCACCAGGCCGGAGCGTACCATCCAGTCGGGCAGGGGGGCCGACGAAGACTTGCCGGTGCTCACCAGGAGCATGACCAGGAAAAAGCCGCCTACTGCCGACAGGGCGTCCAGCACCCGCTCGGCAACGATGGTCGAGAACGCCGTCGTGCGGCTCACCTCCTCCGTGTCGCCGATGAGGTAGGCACGGGCCACGTCGCCCAGTCGGGCCGGGAACACGTTGCTGAGCAGGTAGCCGATGTTGATCACGGCAAACAGGTTGCCCACCCGCAGCCCGGAGAGAGGGTAGAACAGCAGGCGCCAGCGCACGGCCCGCAGGAAGAGAAACAGCACCAGGGGCACGAGCGAGGCGGCCAGGAGCCAGACGTTCACCTCGCCCAGGGCGTCCCATACGCTACCCAGGTCGACGCGCCGAAAAGCGAGGACCATGGCAACCAGGCTGATGACAATGCCGATCCAAAAACGCGCTTTTTTCAAGATCCGCTCCCTCAAGCGGCCAATTATAGCATCCTTCGCCCCGGATGGCGAATCGCCAACCCCCTTTGTCCTTGCCGGTCTCTGCGCTCCCACCCACAGCCATCCCCCATTTTGACACCCCACCCCAAACCCGGTATAATAACCGGCGGTATGGGCCGCTAGCTCAACTTGGCAGAGCAGCTGACTCTTAATCAGCGGGTTGGAGGTTCGAGTCCTCCGCGGCTCACCACTGGCCGCCAGTCTCCGGGACTGGCGGCTGTTTCGTAAGCCGCCAACAACCGATAAGGGCCGGAAAGGAAGATCGCCATGCACGACCACCTTCAGAGCTACCTGGACTTTGCCGTGGAGACGGCCTACCTGGCGGGCCGGCTGACGCTGGGTTATTTTCAGGGGGACCTCCAGCCGGAGCTCAAGGCCGACAACTCGCCCGTCACCGTTGCCGACCGCAAGGCGGAAGAGCTGATCCGGGACCGCATCGCGGCGCACTATCCCGGCCACGCCATCGTGGGCGAGGAGTTTGGCACGACGGGCAGCGAGGGCGCCAGCCATCGCTGGTTCATTGACCCCATCGACGGCACCAAGGCCTTTGCCCGGGGCGTGCCCCTCTATGCGGTCCTCCTCGGGCTCGAGATCGACGGCCAGGTTCGCGCCGGTGCCGCCTACTATCCCGCCCTGGACGAGATGCTGGCCGGCGCCACCGGCCTGGGTGCCTGGTGGAACGGCCGTCGCGCGCGGGTTTCAAATGTGCAGCGCCTGGACAAGGCCTACGTCTCCTGTTCCGACGTGGGCGGCTTTGCGGCCCACGGCCGGGGCCGGGCGTGGGAACGGCTTCAGGCCGCCGTATACCATCGCGTCGGCTGGAGCGATGCCTACGGCTACCTCCTCGTCGCCACCGGCCGCATCGAGATCATGCTCGATCCGTCGATGAATGCCTACGATTGCGGTCCCTTCCCGCCGATCTTTCAGGAGGCCGGGGGTTACTTTGGCGACTGGCAGGGCAACCCGAGCATCTATGCCGGCGAGGCCCTGGCCACGACCCAGGCGTTGTTGCCCCAGGTGCTGGCGCTGATCCGCGAGGCCGAAGCGGACTCAGCCTAGCTTTTTTGGCACGACGAACCAGTTGTGGGGAATGCCGGGCATCCCGACTGGAATAACCGGAAAGGGCCAGCGCCCGTGCGCTGCGCGATCCAGGCCGCGCCCTCCTCGCCCGCCAGGAGGAGTGCCCGGGGATCCTCGAAGAGGCGGTCCTCCCGCGCGTGCTCCATGGCGCGCACGCTGGGAGCGGTCAGTTAGTCGGGTTCAATACGGCGTTCCTGTTGATACCGGGAAATTGCCTGGCGCAGTGTGTTCACGGCCAGTGCCGCGCAATGGGCATTCTCTTCTGGCAAGCCGTCCAGTGCCCGGACAAGATCCTCTGGATCTATTTCGCTTGCCTCCTCCAGGGACATCCCCTTTACCATATTCGTCAGCATGTTGCCGCAGGCCAAGGATGAGCAACAGCCATCGGTCATAAAAGTGGCTTCCTGGATGGCGCTGCCACGCAGCCGAAGATAAATGGCCATCGTGTCGCCACACGATCCGGTTACGACAGCGTGCGCATCTGGAGCATCCATACAGCCCAGGTTTGTCGGATTGCGCGCCTGCTGGAGCACTGTGGCCGAGTAGAGCGCCTCTTCCTCCTGGTCTATCTCTCGTTGCAGGTCCGCAACCAATCGGTCCAACTTGTCAGTTTCTTCTTGTTCAGTCACACTTGTCCCTCGTCACGTCTGTTCAACGGCGCGAGCATTCGTGCCAATGCCATCCGCCCGGTCATGGCCGGGTAGCGTGCGCCCCAAAGCTACAGTTGTGCCATCGACAACGATACCGTTCGTCCCAGGGTCCTCTCTTGCTCTCTCATCGACGAGCGTGCATTTGCTTCTGAGCAAAGGCCGACGGCTGCGCCTGCGGCGTTCGTCTGATCAGTTCTTGAGCGATGGGCGCAAAAATCTCGCCCGTGTACTCTTCGATCCGCCCTGCGTCGCACAATCGTGCGATCTCGGGGTCGATGGGCAGCCGGCCCAGGAAGGGCACGCCGATCCGTCGCGCCGTCTCTTCAGCGTGGCTTGGGCCAAAGAGCTCGTGGCGTTTGCCCGTGTCGGGACACTCGAAGTAGCTCATGTTCTCGATGAGCCCCAGAATGGGCGTTTCCATCTGCTGGGCCATGTTGGCCGCTTTGCGGACGACCATTCCCGCCAGGCCCTGGGGCGAGCTGACCAGAACGATGCCCGACATGGGCAGCGACTGCATGACCGTCAGCGACGCATCCGACGTCCCGGGCGGTAGGTCCACGACGAGATAGTCCAGCGTCCCCCAGAAGATGTCGCCCCAGAACTGCTTGATGGCGTTGCTGACCAGCGGTCCGCGCCAGATGACGGCCATGTCCTCCTGCTCCAGCAGCAGGTTGATGGACATCACCCGGATGCCGGTCTTGCTCTGGGGCGGCATGGGGCCCAGGGGGCTCACGCCCAGCCGGGCCTCGCCGGGAAAGAACATCTTGGGGATGCTTGGGCCGGTGATATCGGCGTCCAGAATACCCACCCGGTGCCCTTCCCGGCGCAAGGCCATGGCCAACAGGCCGCTGACCAGCGACTTGCCCACGCCACCCTTGCCACTCATGACGGCGATGACGTGCTTGATCTCGTTCAGGTGTTCGGCTGAACCTTTCTCGGGCTCGCCGATGCCCATGCGACGTTTTTCCTCGTCCGTCATTTCGGTCAGCTCGACCGTTACCTCTTCGGCTCCCAGAGCGCCGACCGCTGCTTTCACATCGCCTACGATTTGGTCCTCGGAGGGACGGCCCCGTGCGGTCAGAGCCAGGGTGATGCCAACCTGGCCATTCCGTGTCTTTACCTCGCGGACCATGCCCAAGTCTATCAGGCTCCTATGTAGCTCGGGGTCCATGACCCCTTCCAACGCCTTGCGAACCTCTTTTTCTGTAACCAACGCTTGTGCCTCCTCTGGCAAGATTTTAAGGCCTTTCTCCCTCGACACTCGCCGGGCTCACTGCTGTCCACTTTCGCATGGACCGCGTGCAGCACGTCACCTGACCTTGGTCTGGTCTGCTCCCATGCGCGAGTCGTGGGTGTCCAGAAAAGTGTACGGTGTCCGGCCAGGCAGGGAGACTGCTGTCCTCCGTTTGGCGCTACGAGCCGCGTGCCAGACCGGGAATTGTTCGGTCTCATCTAGAGACAGCCAGACTCTTATCTTCCTGGAAACGACAGGCTCACGCGGGCAGGCTTCCTGTTTCTGCCTCCCCTGCCGGCGATGGCGTCCATCAAGACTCGCTCTTCTGTTCTGCCTTCATCTATATGCGATGTGCACATAGCATAGCACATCTTACTTCTGTTGTCAAGTATTCTGGACAGAATGGCAATTATCTATTGACAGCTAGCATCTAGCGTGTTATACTGCAACTAACAAGGGAGCAAGCACATACATGTAGAGTGCCGATACTGGGTGGGGATCCGGCTCGAGAGCCCCATCAGCGACGGCTTTCGAGAGGGTAGTACGGCCGGTGAGGGCGTGTGCCCCGGACAGGAGCTTGTGCCAGGAGCAAGTCGACGATGGACCAGAGCTTCTCCGACCATCGATCGCATCTCCAGGCCAACTCTGGGCACTCTCCTGGCCCTGTCTGCAGGGGCATTGGTTTACGTCGGTGCTTCTCACCTGCTGCCTGAGGTGGAGAAAGAAAACCGGCGCTTTATGATTTCACTGGCCGTTGGCGTGTTGGTGGCCCTGGCGATTGTAGCGGCCAAGGGGTGAGTTGCTTTCGGCAACGGGTTGGCCGCGCTACAACAGGATTACGCGGGCCAGCGCGGCCCAAGACAAAGGGAAAGCAGAGGTTGGAAAGGTGACCGAGATGATCCAATCCAGTTTTGCAGATCGCTGCATCATATCCTGTGGTATGCTCCATCCAGAGCTAACCCACCTGGTACAGGCCGGCTTTCTGAACCCACGCCGGCTTCTGTTCACACCACCGGGCCTGCACGCTCTGCCCGAGAAGCTGGAAGAGCACCTGCTCGAAAGGCTGGCCCAAGCCCGCGAACTGTGCGCCGATCACGAGATCATTGTCGTGTATGGCAAAAAGTGCCACGTCAGCACTGACGAACCGCTCAAGCGGGTGGATACGATACTGGCGGAGGCAGGCCGGGGAATCGTCAGGGTCCAGGGCGAATATGGCTATGATATGCTTGCTGGCCTCGAAGAACGACAGGAGATCAGCGGGGGGAGACAGGACAAGATCCTGTGGTTCACGCCCGCCTGGCTCAAGAGCTGGAAGACCATCTTTCAGAAGTATTTCGCGTGGGATGAGGCGGATGCCAATGCCAACTTTCCCGGCTTCTACGACAAGATCATTGTCCTGGACAGCCTCGGCATTGCCGACGAGTACATGGAACAGCACCCTGAGGATATTCTGGACCTGTTCGACTGGACGGGCCTGGAGGTCGAGTTCTGCCCAATTGCCCTCGACCGCTTCAGGCGCTTGCTTACCGAGGCTCTCTCCCCTGTCAAAGCCGGCATGGCAGTACGCAGTGCTTGATGGTGGCGACCCGTTCCAGGTCTTGTCGGCACCGGGCAGGCGACGGGGAGTGATAGATTAGGACAGTGGTTGGGAGGACAGAGACAATGCGGCTAACCTGTGTAGTTGACAATGCCGTGGAGCGCAGTTCAGCATTGTGGGGCGAGCACGGCCTGGCCTTTTTGATAGAAGCGAATGGCAGGCGATTGCTGTTCGACATGGGCCAGAGTGGGACGTGCCTGCTGCATAACCTGGATCTGCTGGGTAAAAAGCCGGGAACGATCGATGCCCTGGCCATGAGTCACGCCCACTACGATCACAGCGGTGGCTTGCCGGCCCTGATGGAGCACCTGCAACGCGGCATCTCGCTATATGCCAATCCGGACTTGTTCCGCGAGCGGTTCTCGCAGAAGCAGGGAAAGCTGCGCAGCACCGGCCTTTCTCTGAGCCGGGAGGCCTTGGCGGAACGACTGGCGTTGAGGCTGCATGCCTGGCCCCAGGAGATCCTGCCTGGTGTGTGGACGACGGGAGAGATATCGGAACGACCTGAGGCAGAGGGCAAGAGCGATTACCTCCTGATGCGCGAGGGGGAGGAACTCGTCGCCGATGCTTATCGTGATGATATGGCGCTCGTACTCGAGAGGGACGACAGACTCATGCTGCTCTGCGGTTGCTGTCACGCCAGATTGCTCAATACGCTAGCCCACGTCAACCGCATCTTTGAGATGCCCATCGCGGTCATCGCTGGTGGGCTGCACCTCACCGGTATTACGGGCGACGCCCTGCGGCGCACTGGCGAGTTGCTGGCGGCGATGCCGGCACTGGAGCGGGTATACCCGAACCACTGTACCGGCGAAGCGGCCTTTGTCACGCTGACCCAGATCTTGGGATCTTCTGTCGTGTGTCCCTGTCCGGCAGGGACCGTATTGGAGTTCTGAAATTGGCCGGGTTCGCCAACCGGGTGATCGTCGGTTGGTTGAGGGACTGTAAAACAGCGTTGTTCGCCGAGAAATTGGTCAAGAACGCGCTCAACTCTGTCGGGGATGATCGGGTTCGGAAGCATTCCTATCAAGTTCTTGGAGGCAGGCCGGCGATTGCCCTCAATGCAGTAAACGACCTTGTCCCCGAGGATCTCCAACGGCGGCTACGTGAGGGGAGCACGCCGAAGGAGGACTGACCAACAAATAAGGAGGCTGTGAGCATGATCGCATTTGGACCGGTTCCTTCCAGGCGCTTGGGACAAAGCCTGGGCATCAACAACATTCCGCCCAAAATCTGCACCTATTCGTGTGTCTATTGCCAGGTGGGCCGAACTCTGCGGATGCACGTGGACCGTCGACCATTCTATGAGCCAGAGGAAGTCGCGAGTTCCGTGCGTGAGAAGGTCGCGAGAGCGAGAGAGGCTGGTGAACCCATCGACTACCTGACCTTCGTTCCCGATGGGGAGCCAACCTTGGACGTCAACCTTGGGCGAGAGATCGAGCTTCTGAGACCGCTGGGTTTGCCCATCGCCGTCATTAGCAACGCCTCACTCATCTCGCGGGAGGACGTCCGCCGGGAGCTGATGAGCGCGGACTGGGTGTCGCTGAAGGTGGATGCCGTTGATTCGGCCATCTGGCGACAGAACGACCGCCCCCATCGTAGCCTGCACCTATCCCCGATCCTGGAGGGCCTCCTTGCGTTTGCCGGGCATTTTGGCGGAGAGTTGGTGACAGAGACCATGCTCGTGGCCGGTGTCAACGATGGCCCACGACACTTGCGGGGGTTGGCCGCCTTTCTGGCACGCCTGCAGCCGGATCGCGCCTACCTGTCCATCCCGACTCGCCCGCCGGCCGAGCCGTGGGTGCAAGCGCCCGATGAGGAGGTCGTAAACCGCGCGTACCACATTCTCAGGGAAGAGGTGTCAAAGGTGGAATACCTCATCGGCTATGAAGGGAATGCCTTTGCCTTCACCGGCGACGTGGAGCAGGACCTGCTGAGTATCACCGCCGTTCATCCGATGCGCGAGGATGCCGTGAGCGATTACCTGGCCCGGGCCGGCGTGGGGTGGACAGCGGTGCAGCGGCTGGTGGCCGAGGGCCAGCTAGCCGCAGTCAAGTACCGCGAACACGCCTTCTACCTGAGAAAGCTACAAGCGCCTCGTCGAGGTGCATGAGATCTTGCAGAAAGGAGAAAAGATGGCAACGCGAATCCTGGTTCCGTTGGATGGGTCGCCCTTGGCCGAGCAGGCACTCGGCTGTGCCCACGCACTGGCACGGGGACTGCCGGCCGAACTGATTCTGTTCCGCGCCGTCTGGATCCCGCCTGACGTCCGGGAGCTGCTGAACGAGTCAACCGTGGAGTTGAACGCCATCCTGGCGCAGGCAAAGACGGAAGCGGATGAGTACCTGCGCGGGCTGAAGGAGCAACTGGGGAAGCTCGGCCTGGACGTTCGTTCTGTGGTGCGAGAGGGGCCGGCGGCGGAGGCTATCCTGGAGTATGCCACCCGGGAAAAAGTCGACCAGATCGTCATGGCCACCCATGGCTACAGCGGCTTCAAGCGTTGGACGCACGGCAGCGTGGCCGAGCGGGTGTTACAGGCAACCCAGGTGCCGCTCCTTCTCGTTCGGGCCGACGAGCGAGGCGTTGCGCAAAATTGGCAGCAGCCGGCACACTGCCGGCGAATCCTGGCACCGTTGGACGGCTCTCCCACGGCAGAGCAGATCTTGCCAACCTTGACCCCTGTCGTCCGGGCCATGGGTGCCAACCTGACCCTTTTCCAGGTTCCCATCGCCTACAGCTCCGGAGCGATGACAGGCGAATTGTATCTCCCCCTTCAGGGGGTGCTTGAGACGGCGGAAGCGGAGTCGCGGGCGTATCTGGGTGCTGTTGCCGGCCGCCTGGCGGCGCAGGGGCTGGATGTGACCACGGCGACAGCCAACGGCTCCGTGGCGAACTGCATCATCGAGTACGCCGAGGCCAATCGGGTGGACTTGATCGCCATGTGCACCCATGGCCGGACAGGCCTGGCGCGATGGGCATTGGGCAGCGTCGCCGATCGGATCCTACGGGCGGGTAGTACCCCGATCTTGCTCGTGCGAGCCCGGTGATGGTTCATGGATCGTAACAGGAGGTTTTGTTCCGCACTCGCGCCTTTTCCTTCGGGCGTGAGCGGGACGACGACCGGGCGGCTGCCGTCTGGCTTTACTTTCGTGCCTTCAACGCTTGCCGCGCCACGTGCCGGCGGTGGGCATGGTCATGCGAAAGCGAGAGGAGAAGATAGAGTTGATCCACTCTGCCGAGGAAGCAGAGATTCGTTCGCCGAACAGGGATCAGAAAGGGGAGAGAATGGTCCGTACCAGAGGCCTGCGTGAGACACTGCATACCAGCGGCCGCCGGCTCACCCGTCAACGCCGGCTGGTGCTCCGGGTGCTGGAAGAAAGCAGAGAGCACCTGGACGCCGAGAGGCTCTACGACCTGGCGACATCCTTGGATCCCAATATTAGCCTGGCGACGGTGTATCGCACCCTGGCCATTCTTAAAGAGATGGGACTGGTGGAGGAACACCGACTGGGTGAAGGGCACGCCCACTTTGAGGCAACCCGAAGCACTCCTCATTATCACTTTACGTGCACTGCGTGCGGCCGCGTGATCGAGTTTGATGCACCGCAGGTTGCAGAGGTCGTTGAGCGCCTGAGCAAGCAGAGAGGACTACAGGTCACCGGTGCCCACTTTCTCGTCACGGGGCGGTGTACCCGCTGCCAGGACGAGGGGGAAGCAGTTCCGGAGAAGCCGCAGCCATAACCCGAAAATAGGGCCGACAAAAGGACTCGGGTGGAGCCACCAATTTGCGGTCCAGGATATCGGGCAATAGAACATTTGAGCGACCGCGTTTTTTGTGGTACAATGCGTGTATGGACACGGCGACTTTTTTGAAGCAGCTTGCCAGCCTGCCCGGCTACAAGGGCCAGGTGGTGCATGTGGAGCACTTGCCGGCGCGCAAGGCACGCTACGGGCAACTGGAGCGGCCCTTGCCTGGGCCCCTCCAGGCCGCGCTCAAGCGTGTAGGCGCCGAGCGGCTGTACAGCCACCAGGCCCAGGCCATCAACGCCGCTCGCCGCGGCCAGCACCTGATCCTGGCCACGGGCACGGCCAGCGGCAAGACGCTGGCCTACAACGTGCCGGTCCTGGAAGCCATCGTCGCCGACCGCAACGCCCGGGCCCTCTACCTCTTTCCCACCAAGGCGCTGGCCCAGGATCAGCTCCGCAGCCTGGCGGCCCTGACCGAGGGCGACGTAAGGGGCATCCGCTTCGGCACCTACGACGGCGACACGCCCCAGGCGGCCCGCAGCCGCCTGCGGCGCGAGGTGAGCGTCCTGCTGACCAATCCCGACATGCTCCACGTCGGCATCCTGCCCAACCACAACCTGTGGGCCGGTTTTTTCGCCAACCTGCGCTTTGTGGTGATCGACGAGGCCCACGTCTACCGCGGTGTCTTTGGCTCCCACGTGGCCAACGTCCTGCGGCGGCTGTGGCGCGTGTGCGCCCGTTACGGCGCCGCGCCGCAGATCATTGCCTGTTCGGCCACCATCGCCAATCCCGGCGAGCACCTGCACCGGCTGGCGGGCATCGAGCCAGTGGTCATTGACGACGACGGCGCGCCGGCCAGCGCCCGCGATTTCGTCCTGTGGAACCCGCCCTTTGTCGACGCGGCCCGGACGGCGCGGCGTAGCGCCAACATCGAGGCGGCGCGCCTCCTGGCGCAACTGGTGCAGGCCGGCGTGCGGACCATTGCTTTCAGCCGCGCCCGCCGCGTGGCCGAGCTGATCCTGCTCTATGCGAGGCGCATCCTCCAGGACCAGGCCCCCGCCCTGGCCGACCGCATCCGGGCCTATCGGGCCGGCTACCGGCCCGAGCAGCGCCGCGAGATCGAGCACGGCCTGCGGGCGGGGGGCAACCTGCTGGGTGTCACGGCCACCTCTGCCCTGGAGCTGGGCATCGACATCGGCGACCTGGATGCGTCGCTCCTGGTGGGCTATCCGGGCACCATCGCCAGCCTGTGGCAGCAGGCCGGGCGGGCGGGCCGCGGCACGCGCCAGGCTTTGTCGCTGCTCATCGCCCAGGACAATCCCCTGGACCAGTACTTCATGCGGCATCCGCGGGACCTCTTTGGGCGGCCCCACGAGCACGCCCTCATTGACCCGTCGAACCCCTACGTGCTGGAACAGCACCTGCCCTGCGCTGCCCACGAGTCTCCCCTGTCGCGCGGTGCGGAGGAGGGCGAGGCGGCCCCTGTCTTCCAGGAGAGCTGGGGGGCGAGGGCCAGCCCGCGCCGGGCGCTGCCCGGCGGGCGCAGGGGAGGGCGTGCTGTCGCGTCGGGGACGCCGGCGCCGCGGACGGCGGGTGCCAGCCTGCCAACTGGCCTGGCAGCCGGCGACGACGAAGATCTGTTCGGCCCCGGCTTTGTGAGCGCCATGGTCACGCTGGAGGACAGCGGCCGGCTGATCTACCAGGGTGACCGCTGGTACGCCCGGGCCGGCTCCTATCCGGCGGAAGACGTCTCCCTGCGTGCCCTGGCCGGCTCGCGGGTGGCCCTGCTCAATGCCGCCGATGGGTTCCGCATCATGGAAGAGATCGAGGCCACCTCGGCCCTGTTTCGCGTCCATCCCGGGGCCGTCTACCTGCACCAGGGCGAGTCGTTCGTGGTGCGCGAGCTGGACCTGGACATCGGGCACGCCATCCTGGAGCCGGCACAGGTCAACCACTACACCCAGCCCCGCGAGATCAATGACGTGCGCATCGTCCGTTCGCTGGCACACAAGCAGTTCGACGGCGCCACGACCTATCTTGGCACGCTGCGGGTCACGCAGCAGGTCATCGGCTACCGGCGCATCCAGCAGTTCCGCGAAGAGGTAATGAGCGTGGTGGACCTGGACCTGCCGTCGCAGACCTTTGAGACGGTGGGCGTGTGGTGGGACGTGCCCGAGGCCATCATCCAGCAGGTGCGGCGCAGGCGCCTGGACCTGGCGGGCGGGCTACACGCCATGGAGCACGCGGCCATCGGCCTGCTGCCTCTCTTTGCCATGTGCGACCGCTGGGATATTGGCGGGCTGTCTACCCCCCGGCACCCCGACACCGAGGCGGCCCAGGTCTTTATCTACGACGCCTTTCCGGGCGGCGTCGGCATCGCCGAGAAGGGGTTCGAGCTGGTCGCCGACCTGTGGCGGGCGACCCACGACGCCGTGCGAGACTGCCCCTGCGAGGATGGCTGCCCCAGTTGCATCCAGAGCCCAAAGTGCGGCTCGAACAACGAACCCCTGGACAAGCAGGCCGCCGTTCTGATCCTGGCCGAACTCCTCAAACGCTCGTAGCCCTCCAGGCCTGGCCGGCCACGGCAATCCGCCGTCTGTTTGGCGCTTGCCGGCCCGGACGTCAGGACCTAGTCTTCCACGGTTTGTGAAAGCGGAGACCTGCCAGGGGGCGGTGACACGTTCGGGTCTCGGCGCGCTGCTCGCCGGGCCAGCAGGTTGATGATATAGAATCCGCCAACGAGGAGCACGGAGAACGCCACCACGGCCAGCTCGAAATATTGATCGAGAAAGACCTTGACGGATTCGCCAAAGATGAGGATCACCAATCCCACCAGGAAAAAGCGGCCACCCCGCCCAATCGCCGAAGCCAGCATAAAGCGCTTCAGGTCGAGTCCGAACGCTCCCGCAGAGATGGAAAAGAGCTTGTAGGGAATGGGCGTAAAGCCTGCGAGGCCCACTGCCCAGACGTCGTAGCGCCTGTAGTAGTTTTGTACCAGGCTGACCTTTTCCTGCTTGAAAAAGCGTTGGAGCAACGGGCGTCCGCCTTTGTCGCCAATGTAATAGCCCAGGAGCCCGCCGGCCAGCGACCCGCCTGTCGCAATAGCCGCGAACAGCAACGCCCAGGCCGTCCTGGCCAGCGCCAGAGGGATCAACAATACGTCCGGCGGTACCGGAAAAAACGACGATTCGGCAAAAGCGATGGCAAAGAGCGCCACACCTCCATAAGGAGACGCCGCCCAGCCAGCCGTCCACTCTATCAGGTCCCGTAGAAACTCCATGCTCGTATTTCTCCTGGTCCAATGCTGCGCCTGGTCCTGAATGACCGGCCTCTCTGCGGCAAACAAAAAGCCAACACTTGCCCCCTTTGGGCGTCGTGTTGGCTTACCTGGCGGCTGATCTGCTCCCCGCAGGGGAGCCTATCCTCCTCCCTGTCCGCCACACAGTGGCTATTCAGTTGCGCGACAGGAGTCTAGCACAAAAGGGCAGGCCTGTCAAAAGAGGCGAACCGGCAGCCCGCCATCAGCCGTGGCCGTGCCCGCGCCGCTATTCGCGAAACCCGGCCTCCAGATTCTCTGCCAGGGTCAGGACAAGGATGCGCTCCCCTGTCCGGATGCTCAGATCGCTGTGCAAGCTGATCATCGATACACCGGTTATGGTCTCGATGGCCTCTTCCACGACGGCCCGGCTGGTCTCTATCAGGCGGTTTCGCAGTTGCTTGAGCAAATGCCGTCCATTGGGATCGCCGGTCAACCTCTCCTCGGCTGGGATCAGCACACCTTTCAGTCGAATTAGAATCAGATCTTCGACGATCCAGACCCGCACCTCCTTGGGTCCCCGCCCCATCTGCTCTCGCTCAAAACCGGTGATCATGGCCGCAATCTGGGCCTCTACCTGGCCTTTGGTTTGTCGTGTTGGCATTTCGTCTTCCTCGCAGAGTTTCCAGGATAGGCCTTCCCGGCCGGGTCGCACCAGGCGCGCCACGCACGACCGTTCGGCAGCGGGTGCGCGCTGCGCTGCTGCCTCGAGGCGACATCACGGACCACGGATGAGAGTCATCGTCTGGCAAGCATTATACAATGATCTGAAGATGGGGGCAAGACGCTGGCCGAGCTGCTCAACCTCAGAGGTTCTATTCGGCCTCGCCCGGGCCCTGCCGGAGGCGAGAAATCCAACACAGCCTTGACTTGATTTGGGGTCACTGACATGATAAAATACCGTTACTGGTAGCAGCATCAACAATCCTTGCATCCGCACCGTCGAATAGGCTGTTCATAGCAGAACTGTTTTGCCTTTCGTGCGTATAGGTCAATAAGGACATAAGAAGCCGAGGAGGCCCCAGATAGGGGCCTGGGACGCGGTGCATGGCTTGTCGTGTTCAAGGGGGGATGGGATGAAGACGCAGAATGACCTGGTGGTTTGCGTGCGCAATCTGGTCAAGCACTATCCCGGAGTCAGGGCCGTGGACGATGTCTCTTTTGACGTCTGCCAGGGCGAGATCTTTGGGATGGTGGGTCCAAACGGCGCAGGCAAGACCACGACGATCGAGTGCCTGGAGGGACTGCGCCGGCCCGACGGCGGAATGGTCCAGGTGTTGGGCCTGGACCCCTTGAAAGATCGCTATCAACTGCGAGAACGGATCGGCGTCCAGTTTCAGTCGGCTGCCCTGCCCGATCGCATCAAGGTCTGGGAAGCACTGGACCTCTTTGCTTCCTTCTACCCCCGCTCGTTGGACTGGCATCTGCTGCTGGAGCAGATGGGGCTGGCAGAGAAAAGAGATGCCTACTTTGCCAAGCTCTCGGGCGGGCAGAAACAGCGGGTCTTTATCGCGTTGGCGCTGGTCAACGTCCCCGACCTGGTCTTCCTCGACGAGCTGACCACCGGCCTGGACCCCCAGGCCCGGCGTGCGATGTGGGACCAGGTGCGGTCCATCCGCGAGCGAGGCACCACCGTTTATCTCACGACCCATTTCATGGAGGAAGCGGAGCGCCTGTGCGACCGGGTGGCAATTGTTGACCACGGCCAGCTCGTTGCCCTGGACGCACCTCAGAACCTGATCGCTTCGCTGGGCGCGGAAAACCGCGTCGTCTTTGAGGCGGAAGGACGCCTGGACGTGGAGTCGCTGCGCGCTGTTCCGGGCGTCGGCCGGGTTGAGCGAATCGGCGAGAGAGTTGTGGTTTATGGGCAAAAGGACGGGCTGGTTAGCGGCGTGGTAAACGCCCTCGAGGCTGGGGGCATTCGCTTTGAAAACCTGCGCACTGAGCAGCCAACGTTGGAAGACGTATTCCTGGCTCTGACCGGGAAAGAGATGCGCAGCTAGGAGGCATCCCATGGTTGGCTTTCGAAAACTGACGCTCGTACAGGCCAAACTCTATCTCAGAGAGCCCATGTCCGCGTTTTTCACACTGCTTTTTGGTCCATCCCTGCTACTGCTGCTTGGCTTTATCTTTGGGAACGAGCCCAGTCCGGCGACCGGCGGTCTGGGTTACCTGGATCAATCCGTACCGGCCTATATGGCCATTATCATCGGCATTGTGGGGTTGACAGCCGTGCCTATCACCAGCGCAACCCGACGGGAGATGGGCGTGCTGCGCCGTTTCTCGGCCACCCCACTGCGTCCGCTTGCCTATTTTCTAACGGATGTGCTCGTGCCCTTTCTGATCACTCTGTTGGGCATCCTGCTTCTGGTACTGGTGGGTGCAGTTGTCTTTCGCGTTCGCTTTGAGGGCAACCTGCTCAGCCTGTTTGCGGGTATTGCCCTGGGCGCGTGTGCCTTTTTCGCCCTGGGCTATGCCCTGGTCGGGCTGGTTCCCAGCGCCCGTGCCGTAACGCTCATCGGCAATGTAGTCCTTTATCCGCTGATGATCTTTTCCGGGTCCGTCGTCCCATTGGAGGTCATGCCCGACGCGGTACAGTCCATCTCTCGCTTTCTGCCCCTCACCCACTTGGTGACTTTTCTGCGAGGCCTGTGGTCGGGAAACGGCTGGGGCGAGCACCTCGTCGAGGTGGCCGTCCTGGCCGGCATCGCCATCCTTGGGACGCTGATCATCGCCCGAACCTTCCGCTGGGAATAAGGCCGTCGCTCTCCTCTCCCCCAGCCAAAGGACGGCAGGGAACCGAATAGAGCCTCTCCCCCCTCCCTCCCAGGGAAGGGGGGGCCGGGGGGGTTGGGTCCATTTGCCCGGCCGCGCAGAAGATGATATAATACCCCCGCTTTCATTTCTGATCTCGTGTACGGTGAGCCCATGAAGCTAAGCCTGGCCGAGGTAGAACACGTTGCCGATCTGGCCCGCCTGGCACTGACCGCCGCGGAAAAGGATCGCTTCCGCGAACAACTTTCGTCCATCCTGGCCTATGCCGAGCGCCTCCAGGAGCCGGACACCACCGGCATTCCCCCGACTGCCGCGGTGTTGCCCCTGACTAACGTCCTGCGCGACGACGAGGTGCGGCCCAGCCTGCCCATTGAAGACGTCCTGGCCAACGCCCCAGAGGCCGAGGAGCGCTTTTTCCGCGTGCCTGTGGTGCTCGAGGACCAGGAATGAGCAATCTGCCAGCCCTGTCCATCGTCGAGGCCGCGGCGCTCTTGCGCCGCGGCGAGATCACGTCCGTCGAGCTGGTGGAGGCCATCCTGGAGCGCATCTATGCGCTGGACAACGATGTGCGCGCCTACCTCACCCTGGCGCCCGATATGGCCCTCGAACAGGCCGCCGAAGCCGACCGGCGCCGCGCGGCCGAGGCCGACCCTCCAGCCTTGCTGGGCATCCCGCTGGCCATCAAGGATGTCATCTGCGTTGAGGGTTTGACGACTACTTGTGGGTCCCGCATCCTGGAGGACTATGTCCCACCCTTCAGCGCGACCGTCGTCGAAAGGCTGCGGGAAGCGGGTGCCGTCATCCTGGGCAAGACCAACACCGACGAGTTTGCCATGGGCTCCTCCACGGAAAACTCGGCCTATTTCGCCACCCGCAACCCCTGGGACCTGGAGCGGGTGCCGGGTGGCTCCAGCGGCGGCAGTGCGGCTGCCGTGGCGGCGGGCATGGCCCCGGGTGCCCTGGGCTCCGACACGGGCGGCAGCGTGCGCCAGCCGGCCGCACTGTGCGGCGTCGTCGGCCTGAAGCCCACGTACGGCCGCGTCAGCCGCTGGGGATTGGTGGCCTTTGCGTCCTCTCTCGACCAGATTGGGCCCCTGACCCGCACCGTGGGCGACGCTGCCCTCCTCCTGAAGGCCATTGCCGGATATGACGACCGCGACTCGACCTCCGTCCAGGCCCCGGTGCCCGACTATACCGAGCTGGGCGACGGCCTGCGCGGGCTGCGCATCGGCGTGCCACGCGAATATTTCGTGGCGGGCATCGAGCCCCAGGTGGAGGCGGCCGTGCGAGTCGCCGTCGAGACGCTCGTGGATCTGGGCGCGCGCGTGGTGGATGTTAGCCTGCCCAACACAGAGTACGCGCTGCCCGTCTATTACCTGGTGGCCCCTGCCGAGGCCTCGGCCAACCTGGCCCGCTACGACGGCATGCGCTTTGGACTGTCGCTGCGGGAAGAAGAGGAAGACGGCGCCACCGTGCCGGATCTGTGGGACACCTATTGCCGGACGCGCGGCCAGGGCTTTGGCCCCGAGGTCAAGCGACGCATTATGCTCGGCACCTATGCCCTCTCCGCCGGCTACTATGACGCCTACTACCTGCGCGCCAGCCAGGTGCGGACCCTCATCCGCCGCGATTTCGATCAGGCGCTGGAGAGTTGCGACGTCCTGGTGGCGCCCACCACGCCCCGCACCGCCTTCAAGCTGGGCGAAAAGGTGGACGATCCACTGCAAATGTACCTGGAGGACATCTATACCCTGGCCCTGTCACTGGCCGGCCTGCCCGGGCTGTCGCTGCCCTGCGGCTTTGACGCCGCCGGGCTGCCCATCGGCCTGCAGATCATGGGCCGGGCCTTTGACGAGGCCACTATCTTGAGCGTGGCCCACGCCTACGAACAGGCCAGTGACTGGCACACCAGGTGGCCGCCCCTTGCCCTCTCTGGCGAAGGAGGGTAGCCTGTCCGTTTCCTGGGTGCCGGTTGTGCACGAACTCACATCTCTCGGAGGGTTACGAACGCTATGAAAGTTATCATCCCCCTGGCGGGATTCGGCAAGAGAATGAGACCTCACACCTGGTCCAAGCCCAAGCCCCTGGTAAATATCGCCGGCAAGCCGGTCCTGGGCCACGTCCTCGACAAGCTCGCGGATCTTGACGTCGAGGTGGACGAGCTGATCTTTATCGTCGGCTGGCTGGGAGAACAGATCGAGGAGTACTATACCGCCGCCGGCTATCCCTATCCGGCCCGCTACGTGGAGCAGAGGGAGCTTCTGGGCCAGGCCCATGCCATCTGGCTGGCCCGCGAGGCGCTGGAAGGGCCGGCCCTCATTATCTTTGTGGACACCATCTTTGAGGCCGATCTGTGCGACCTGGAGACCTCGGGGCTCGATGGCGTCCTCTACGTGCGCGAAGTGGACGATCCCCGGCGCTTTGGCGTTGCCATCCTCGACGACGAGGGCATGGTCACGCGACTGGTGGAAAAGCCGGCGGGCATGGACAACCGCCTGGCCGTCGTGGGCGTGTACTATGTCCACGATTCCGAACGGCTAATCCGCGCCATCGAGGAGCTGATGGAGCGCAACATCCAGACCAAGGGCGAGTATTACCTGGCCGATGCCTTCAGCCTGATGATCGAGGAGGGCGCTCGCTTTGGGGTGCGCGAGGTCTCGGTGTGGGAGGACACGGGCACCCCCCAGGCTGTGCTCCAGACCAACCGCTATCTGCTGGAGCACGGCAGCGACAACGGCGGGAAGGTGGCCGCTTACAATTCGGTCATTATCCCGCCGGTGTACATCGCCGACTCGGCCCGCGTGGAGCATTCCATCGTCGGCCCGTACGTCACCGTGGCCGAGCATGCCGTGGTGAGGAACTCGATCGTGCGCGACTCGATCATCGGCGAGGCGGCCTATCTCGACTGCACCATGCTGGAGGGCTCGCTCATCGGCCACGAAGCCGTGGTGCGCGAGCGCGCCCGGGTGCTCAACGTCGGCGACTCGTCCCAGGTGGACCTCTCGCCTTTTGACGACTGACGAGATGCCCGGCAAGGTCGAATGTCACTCGGGGCATACCTATGCCCAGGAGCCGCGGGCCTTTGCCTGGGAGGGACAGATGCTCACGGTCGACGAGGTTCTTGACCGCTGGCGGCTGCCGGCGGGTCCAACGTTCCGGGTTCGGACCGCTGCCGGGCAGGTCTTCGACCTGCACTATGCGGAGGCCGAGGACCAATGGTACATCCGTCCCCTTGGAGGGGAGTCGTGATCCCATCGTCGCTGCTGGGAATAACCTGACAAAGGAGGTCTAAGGAGAATGAGGAGCTTTGTTTCCAGGAAGGTCCAGGCGGTGCCCCCCTCTGGCATCCGTCGTTTCTTTGACATCGCGGCCACCATGGACGACGTTATCTCCCTGGGGATCGGCGAGCCGGACTTTGTCACACCCGAAGCGGTGCTTCGGGCGGGCGCCGACTCGCTGCTGGCCGGCGAGACACACTACACGTCCAACTCGGGCATCCGCGAGCTGCGCCTCGCCCTGGCCGAGCAACTGGCGCGGCTCTATGGCGTGGAGTACGATCCGGAGACCGAGCTGCTCATCACGGTCGGCGTCTCCGAAGCCCTGTACCTGGTCTTTGCCGCCACGCTGGACCAGGGTGACGAGGTCCTGGTGCCCGAGCCCTGCTTTGTGGCCTACAACCCGGAAGTGATCTTTGCCGGGGGAGTGCCCGTCAACATCTGCACCAGCGTGGAAAGCGACTTTCAGCTCCTTGCGGCGGACGTAGAGGCTGCCATCACGCCCAAGACCAAGGCCCTCCTCCTGGGCTACCCCAACAACCCCACGGGCGCGGTGATGACCCGCCAGCGCCTGCTGGAGGTGGCGCAGGTGGCAGAAAAGCACGACCTGCTGGTCATCTCGGACGAGATCTATGACCGGTTGGTATACGGCATCGAGCACACCTGCTTTCCCACCTTGCCCGGCATGCGCCAGCGCACGGTGCTCCTCGGCGGCTTTTCCAAGTCCTACGCCATGACCGGCTGGCGAATCGGCTACGCGGCCGGCCCGGCCGAGATCCTGGGCGCCATGCGCAAGGTGCACCAGTACACCATCATGTCGGCGCCCACCGTGGCGCAGCACGCCGCGCTGGAAGCCCTGCTCCACGGCGAGGATGCGGTGGAAGAGATGCGCGCCGAGTACGACCGCCGCCGGCGGCTCATCGTCGACGGGTTGAACGCCATCGGCCTGGACTGCTTTGAGCCGCGGGGCGCCTTCTATGCCTTCCCGTCCATCGCCGCCACCGGCATGAGCGACGAGGTCTTTTCGGAGCGCCTGATCATGGAGGAGAAGGTGGCCTGCGTGCCCGGCAGTGCTTTCGGGGCTTGCGGCCAGGGACACGTGCGCTGCTCCTATGCCACTGCTTACGAAAAGATCGAAGAGGCGCTGGAGCGCATGGCGCGGTTTGCCCGGCGCCATGGCTAGAGCGCGGAACCGGCTGCCCGGCGGATATCGCTCTACACAGCCTATCACGCAGGAGTGTGATTAGATGACCGAAACTGGCCGCCCTGGCCGGGTATTTGAATCGACGCACCCGCTGGTGCGGCACAAGCTGAGCGTCCTCCGCCAGGCAGACACGGGGGTGCGGCGCTTTCGGGAGCTGGCCTGGGAGCTGACGACGCTCCTGGCCTACGAGGCCCTGGCCGACCTGGCCGTCGTGGAAAAGACCATCGTGACGCCCCTGGCCGAGACCACGGGCTATGCACTGAAGGAGCGCGTAGCCCTGGTGCCGGTCCTGCGCGCCGGGCTGGGCATGGTCGACCCCATCTGGAACCTGCTGCCCGAGGCGCAGATCGGCCACATCGGTCTCTATCGCGACGAAGAAACGCTGGAGCCCATCGAGTACTATAGCAAGCTGCCTCCCGCCAGCCAGGTGGACGTCTGCCTTGTGCTGGATCCCATGCTCGCCACCGGGGGCTCGGCCGTGGCCGCTTGCAACCTTCTAACCCGGTCGGGCATCCACCGGATCAAGTATCTGGGGCTCATCGCCGCCCCGGAGGGCATCGCCCGGCTGCACGCGGCCCATCCCGGCGTCGACATACACGTCGCCGGCGTCGATTGCTGCCTCAACGACAAGGGCTACATCGTCCCTGGCCTTGGAGATGCCGGAGACCGGCTCTTTGGCACCAAGGCCGACGACGCCCGCGTTCAATGAAGGAAAGAGGATAGAAGCGGTTGAACAAAGAACTTCAGCGTCCCTCCTGGGACGACTATTTCATGCAGATCACGTTGCAGGTCGCCAGGAGGAGCACCTGCCCGCGGGCGGCCGTCGGTGCCGTCCTCGTCCGCGACAAGCGCATCCTGACCACGGGCTACAACGGCGCCCCGGCAGGGCTGCCCCACTGCACAGAGGCCGGCTGCCTGATGGTCAACGGCCACTGTGTGCGCACGCTCCACGCCGAGCAGAACGCCATCATCCAGGGCGCCCTCCACGGCGTGGACGTCTCGGGCAGCACCCTGTACGTTACCCATCAGCCTTGCCTGGTGTGCGCCAAGATGATCATCAACGCCGGAATCGAGCGCGTGGTGTACGGCGGCGAATATCCGGACGAGATTGCGCGGGGATTCCTGGAGCAGGCCGGCATCAGCCTGGAGCACTATAACTCTGGCCTGACGCCATAGACGATGAAAAAAGCGCCGCAGGAGCTACCGGCTCTTGCGGCGCTTCGGGGGGGTGCTTACTTTTGCGCGAACTGCATCAGGCGTTCGCGCCCCACGAGCCCGATCATGCGGCTGCCGTCCGTCACGGGCAGCAGGCTCAGGCCGTCTTCCATCATCCGCTCCAGGACGTCGTAGGCTGACTCGCCGGCATTGGCCGGCTTGAGGTTGCTCAGGGGGGTCATGATCTGGCGGATGGGCGTCCCACCCCAGCGTTGCCGGGGCACCTGGCGGATCTGGCCTAGCGTGGCCACACCCTCGGTATCGTAGCCGTCGGTCACCAGGAAGCAGTTTTGCCCCTCAGGCACCACATAGTCGCGCACCACCCAATCCAGGCTCAGGTTGCTGTGCACCGGCTGGCAGAGGTTGCCGGCAAAGTCGCCCGCGGTAAAGCCCTCCAGGGCCTCGCGCACGCGCACCTGGCTGATTGCCTGGCCCGCGGCATTGCCCAGGAACCAGCCGATAAAGCCCAGCCACAGGCCGCTTGCCCAGTTGCCCAGGATAAACATCACCCCACCACCCAGCATCATGAGCACGCTCATAAGCCGGCCGGCGTTGGCGGCCCAGCGCGTGGCGCGGTTCATGTTGCCCGTCAGACCCCAAACCAGCGAGCGAAAGACGCGCCCGCCGTCGAGGGGAAATCCGGGGATCATGTTGAACACGGCAAGGGACAGGTTAATGGCCCCCAGGTAGAGCCCCAGGCCCGCCATGGGCGCCAGCTCCAACGCCTCTCCACCCAGCCAGACTGCGCCAAAGGCCAGGGCCAGGAGCAGACTGGAGATGGGCCCCGCAATGGCGATGAGAAACTCGGACAGAGGGCGGTCGGGCTCGCGGGAGATGTGGGCGACGCCGCCAAAAATGAACAGGGTGATGCTCTTGACCGGCACGCCCCATGCCAGGGCCACCGCGCTGTGTGCCAGCTCGTGGGCCAGAACGGACCCAAAGAACAACAGGCTGGTCACTACACCCAAGGTCGCATACGCGGCCGTCTCCCAGCCAGGGTAGCGCGCTGGAAAATAGCCCGTGGCCAGCGACAGGGTAACCAGGGCAAACACGATAAACCAGCTATAATTGACCCCAATGGGGATCCCCATGATCTTGCCAATTCGCAATGAGCTTTCCAAGGCTCACCATCCTCTCATTCTCATCATTCTCAATCGTCGGCCGGCGCGGTTCCGTGCCGGGTCCTGTAATTACCAAGAATTTTATCACAAATTCGTTAGAGGAGTATTATCGCCGCGTTAGAGTTTCGTTAAATGCTTGCAATTTCGCGTCGCTGTGGTATAATGACAATCCACTGGCGTAGCAATATCACCATGGCTGAAGCGGGTAACCATCGACGCGCAGGAAGGGGGTGGTCCGTCCGCAGAACGCGCGCTCTGAAGCTCGTTTCCACTTGACAGAAAGGAGAAAGCATATGGACAGTCTTGTGGGCTCCCTGCGGTTGGGGTGGCAGGCTCTCCTCCTGAGAGAAGAGGCGTACGATAGGATGCGCGCTGCCGCCAGCCCCGTCGTCAAGGGACTCGTCTTTATCCTCGTCCTCGGGCTTGCCATCGCCCTCCTCGGGTTCATCGGCAATGTCCTTGAATGGGCGACGACACCCGACTTGGTGGCCATCAAGGACACGGTCTTTGAGCACCTGACCCAGATGCCCTGGTGGGAGATGGCCGGGGGTGGCAGTCCCGAGTTCCGCCAGCAGTTTCAACGCTGGTACGACTGGAGCTGGAACCTGGGCCTGACCCTGGGTGGGCCCAACCTCGGCTACTCGGCGGCGAACATTGTCCTCATACCCCTGGGCCTCGTCGCGCGCTGGCTGATCTATGGCCTGCTGGCTTATGTCTTTGCCCGCTGGTTGGGCGGCACCGCCGACCTGAGCGAGACGCTGGGCGTCCTGGCCCTGGCAGCCGCGCCCCAGGTCTTGCGCGCCCTGACCATTCTTCCCTACGTCGGCGTGGGCAGCCTGATCGCCATCTGGGGTATTCTGTGCGCCTACGTGGGCCTCAAGACGGCCCATAACCTGCCCTGGCACCGAGCAGTGTGGGCCACACTGCTGCCCTTCCTGCTGGCCCTGCTCGTCCTGCTTCTCGCCGCGTGCCTGGGCAGTGCCATATTCGCCATCGCGGTCAGAGGAGGTTCGTGATGAGCAGCTTGTTTAACACTCTGTTGCGAACGGTCATCCTCGACGACTCGGCCTATCGGGAATGGCGCGAGCGCCCCAACGTCTTCCTGCGGGGCATCGTCCTCATCCTCATCGTCTCGCTCATCGCCGGCCTGGTGGGCTTTGGCATGCGCCTGGTGAGCGAGGTGCAACCGGTCGATGCCGACGAGATCCGCGAGGGCATCCGCGAGTCTTTCGAGATGCAACGGCAGTTCAATCCCGGCTTCCAGGACCCGGAGGTTTATGAAATGGCGGAGGAGATGGTGGACACGATTGTGGCCATGATCGTGGACATTGCCAACATCCGGCCGCCTCTGCCCGTGGGCGTCGCGGGCTTTTTCTCCGCCCTGGGTGCCTGGCTGACCGGCGCACTGTCGTCCATCGGCGGCTGGCTGTTCTACGGGGCCCTGGTCCTCGTTGCCGTCAATCTCCTGGGCGGCAGCGCCAAGCTACGCGATTTTTACGGGACGGTGGCCGTTTTTTCCATCCCCGGGCTGATCGGCTTGCTGGGGCCCATCCCCTGCGTGGGTGGCATCCTGGTGTTCCTCGGCACCATCTGGGGGATCGTCATGTACGTCAAGGCGACCTCCGTCGCCACGGGCCTCGACATCGGCCGATCCGTCGTCGCCGTCCTGGCTCCCTTTGTGATCCTCCTATTGCTGGCGTTGGCTCTCACCATCCTGTTCGTGCTGTGGATGGTGATCATCTTCTAGCCGGCCGGTTCCCATAGCCACCGGGTGGCAGCGCCGGGCAACGCCTGGCGCCGCCACCCGGTCTCTCTTTTCTCCACTTGACCGCATCGTGGCTTGGTGCTATACTTTTTCGCCCGTTGGCCGCGCAAGGATCGGAGGGCACCCATTGACGATGACGAGTTCGCCGCGGCGGTCCTCGCCTATGGCTACTCCCCCGAGTTCCAGGCTGCCTGCTACCGGGTCGCCCACGCTGCGGCCGCCCTCCTGAAGGCCTGGACGCCGCTTTTACCTCCGGCGACGCGCTATTAGGCGCAATGTCACCCGCCAATCTGTGAAATGTATCTCAAAATGTATCCTGGGCTTGTATCCCGGCACATTGACAGCGGAAAGCCTCTCCGTTAAACTGGTAGAAACCCTTTCCATCCCGCGAAACGCGCGATGGAAAGGCTGCCGAGGAAACCAACAATGAACGCAACCAACGGCCAGGACCGCAACGGCAACCGTAAGAAACGGGTGCTCATCCTGGGCGCCGGCTTTGCCGGCCTCCAGACTGCCATTCACCTGGACAAAATTCGGCCCAGGGACGACGGCGTGGAGATCATTCTCGTCGACCAGAATCATTTCCATCTCTTTACGCCCATGCTGCACGAAGCGGCCAGCGGCGTCATCCAGCCGGGGCTGATCATCGCGCCTGTGCGCCGGGTGCTGCGCAACCGGCGCCCCATCTTTGTCCGCGATCGGGTGGACGCCATCGACCTGGACGAGCGGCGGGTGCGCCTCTGCCGGGGCGAGATCGACTATGACATCCTGGTCATAGCTTTGGGGTCGGTGACCAACTTTTACGGCATTGACTCGGTCCGCCAGCGCGCCCTGGAGATCAAGAACGCGGACGATGCTGACGAGGTGCGCTGCCGCGTCGTCGAATCCTTCGAGGCGGCCACGGGCGAAGCGGACCCCGAGCGGCGCCGGGAGCTGATGACCCTGGCCGTCGTCGGCGCCGGCTGCACGGGCGTGGAAGCCGTTGCCGAGTTCCACGAGTTCCGGGAGCACCTGCTCCGCGAGCAGTTCCCCGAGCTCGACCCCCACGAGATGCGGACCGTCCTCGTCGAGGTCCAGGACCGGGTGCTGTCCACCTTTGACGAAGGCCTGGCACGGTCGGCCCACAGGCGTATGGAGAGGATGGGCATCGAGATCTTGCTGAACCATACCGTCACCGGCCTGAGCGAGCGCGGCCTGGAGTTCGCCTCTGGCCGGCCGCCGCTGCCCTCGGCGGTGGTCGTCTGGGCGGCCGGCGTCGCGGCGTCGCCCCTCGTCCAGGATCTGCCCCTGGAGAAGGACCGCATGGGCCGCGTCGTCGTCGGGAGCGACCTGGCGGTGCCAGGGCGGCCGGGCGTCTATATCATGGGAGACGCCGCCCACGCCCGACATCCCGAGACAGACGAGGTGTACCCGCCTACGGCACAGGTGGCCTATAGGCAGGCGCCAACGGTTGCGGCCAACATCGCCGCCGACCTGAACGGGGGCGAGCACAGGCAGTTCGACTTTACATATATTGGTGACCTGGTGTCGCTGGGCAAGGGTTCCGGAGTGGCCAACCCCTATGGTTTAAGGCTGCGGGGATTGCCGGCGTGGCTTATGTGGAAGTTCTACTATCTGCTGGGCCTGGTGGGCTGGCAGAACCGCCTGCGCGTGGCTCTTAACTGGATCCTGGCCCTGCTTTTCCCAAAGAGCAGCGCGCTATCCTACGAGTGCTTCCAGGATTGTGACGAGGACGAGGCGGCAGCCGGCTCGGGGAGAATGGTCGACCCGGTTGCAGGGTCGGCGTCGGAACGGGCTTTCAGGAGCCGGCGACTCTAGAACGAGTACCCCAGGCAGGAGTCGAACCTGCGACACATGGTTTAGGAAACCACTGCTCTATCCTCTGAGCTACTGGGGCATGTGGGAGTAGTATAGCACAGGACGGCCCGTCTCACAAAATGCGGTGTCGGTTTTGGTGCGGCCTTTCCTCACCTCGGCGCTCTCCCCACCGGAGATGGTCTGTCGCCTGTCAGTCCGTCGAGGTGGTGCGTGTCGTTGAGCAAGGTTACCGCCGGCCCGCGCCGCTGAAATTCCAGGATGCTCAGCGAGCTGTTGCTCAGGCGAAAGGGCTGCGGCCGGCGTGGCGGTATGTTCAGGGCACAGCAGATCAGCATCGACAGCGTGCCACCGTGCGACACCAACCCCACCACCTCGTCGCCTTGGTAGCGGCCGCGCAGGTCAGCCATCAGGGATGATACGCGCCGCTGGAAGACGTCCAGGCCCTCCTCGCCCGGGAAATCTACAGGCCCGCTGCCCTGCAACTGCTGCCAGACCTCCGGAAACAGCCCCTCGACGTCAGTCCACACAACGCCGCTGAGCCGCCCGATGTCGTACTCCAGCAGCCGCTCGTCCCACGTGACGGGCAACTCCAGAGCTGCCGCCACGATCCCGGCCGTCTCGGCAGCGCGCCGCAGCGGGCTGGCAACCAGGGCCGCCAGTTGCCAGCCCTCACGCCGGAGCCGCTCGGCCACCAGGCTGGCCTGGGCGCGGCCAAGCTCTGACAGTGACGTATCATAGTGTCCCTGCATCCGGTGCTCGGCATTGCCCATCGATTGCCCGTGACGGATCAACAATAGCTTCATGGTGCTCCTGTCCTCGAGGTTTGCGCTGGACTATAACAGGCTGATGGGGTCGACGTCCACCTGCCAGCCCAGGGGCAGCACCAGGTCCCGCAGCAGGGGCATCGGATCCCGGGCCCGGACCACGATCTGCCAGCGGCTGTGGCCTGCCAGGCGGCTGTAGAAGCAGGGGGCCGGGCCCACGAGGGTCGCTGCCGTGCCCAGGCGGCGGATCTCGGCCGCCAGCCAGCCCCCCATGCGCTCCGCTTCCACGCGGCAGCGATGGGCGTCGGGATCGCTATAGCGCAGGGCCACGAGGCGGCTGTAGGGGGGGTAGCCCAGGTGGCGGCGATAGGCAGTCTCCTGCTGGTAGAAACGCCGGTAGTCGTGCTGCGCCGCGGCCTGGATGGCATAATGCTCGGGGTTGTAGGTCTGGACGATGACCTGCCCACCCCGGTGGCTGCGTCCCGCCCGGCCGGCAACCTGGGTGAGCAATTGAAAGGTTTGCTCCGCGGCCCGGTAATCGGGCAGGTTCAGCGCCGTGTCGGCCGAGACGACGCCCACGAGTGTGACCCGTGGCAGGTCGAGCCCCTTGGTGATCATCTGCGTGCCGACGAGCACGTCGGCACGGCCGGCGGCAAAGGCCTCCAGGAAGCGCGCGTGGTCGAGCCCACTGGCCGTGTCGCTGTCCCAGCGAAGCAGCCGGGCTTCGGGCCATGCCTGGCGCACCGCCTCTTCGACCCTCTCGGTGCCCAACCCAAAATAGCGAATGCGGCGCCCGCCGCAGGACGGGCAGGAGCGGGGCGGCGGCTGTCTCCGGTTGCAGTGGTGGCAGACCAGGCCCTCGACCGCCGGCCGTCTTGCCGCAACCTCCGGCTCGTCCTCGGGCGACGGGCCATGATAGGCCAGGGGCAGGTCGCAGGCCGGGCAGCGGACCACCGCGCCACAGTCGCGGCAGAGGACAAAAGTGGCGCTGCCCCGGCGGTTCAGGAAAAGCATGGCCTGCTCGCCCGCCTCCAACGTGTGCCGCAGCGCCTCTGCCAGGGCGCGGGAGAAAATGCCCCGGTTGCCGGCCCGCAGCTCCTGGCGCAGGTCGACCAGGCGTACCGGGGGCAGAGGCGCCGTGCCGGCCGGCCCGTTCCCCCGGGACGGCAGAACGCGCTGCTTCAGCTCCAGCAGGCGGTAGGGCGCCTGCCGTTGCCCGGGCCCTGCCCCGCCGCCCGCCCGGAAATAGGTCACCAGGTCGGGCGTGGCGCTGCCCAGCACCACTGCGGCCCCGGCAATGCGCCCCAGGGCGATGGCGGCGTCGCGGGCGTGATAGCTGGGCGCCGGAATGGGGTCGTCCTGCTTGTATGACGTGTCGTGGGCCTCGTCGAGGATCACCAGTCCCAGGCGCTTGACGGGCGCAAAGAGGGCCGATCGCGGACCGATTACCACGTCGGCCTCGCCGCAGCGCACCCGGTTCCAGGCAGCGTAGCGCTGGCCCTGGCTCAGCTCGCTGTGCAGCACCGCCACGCGCCCGGGAAAGCGTGCCTCGAAGTGCTGCACCGTTTGCGGGGTGAGGCTGATCTCGGGCACCAGTACGATGGCGCGCCGGCCGGCGGCCAGCGTAGCCTCCAGGGCCTGGAGATAGAGCTCGGTCTTGCCCGAGCCCGTCACGCCGTGGAGGAGCGCCACAAACGGTTCTTCGCCGGGCCGCCGGCGGTCCAGCTCGGGGGCGATGGCCTCCCAGGCACGCTGCTGCTCGGCTGTAAGGCGGGCGGGCCGCTCCTGTATCAGCGCCGGCCGGTCGTGCTCCTCGGCGTGCAGGCTGACGAGACCCCTCTCGGCCAGCGAGCGCAGCGTCGACAGGTCGGCCCCCGTCTCGGCATAGAGGCCACCGACCCACACCCGGCCCGGCCGGCCCCGCAGGGCATCCAGGACCGCCCGCTGCTTCTCGCCGCCCCGCAGCGCCACCACCCGGTCCAGCACCTCGGCGGGCGGCAGGGCCAGCAGCACCAAAGGCTCCTCTTGAACGCGGCAGGCCAGGCCCTTTTTCTCCAGGGCGGTGATGATGGCGGAGCGGATGCCGGTCTCGCGCAGAAAGGACCGCAGTTCTGCCGTACCGCCGCGGGCCAGGAGCGCCTCCAGGGCCTTGGCCTGCGTCGCCGCCGATCCCGCGTCGACCGGCTGTGCCCCTGCCCGGGCCGACACAACCGTTCGGCGCGGGGTCAATCGCACCCAGCTTCTCTCCGCCAGGCTATGGACCGTTGATGCGCCGCACTCGGCCAGCTCGCAGACCTGGTTCAGTGTCAGGGGCGACTCGGCGCGGCGGGCGATGATGAGCAGCGCGTCGGCCTGCTTGGAAGGGTGGCCCAGGCGGGGCACCTCCGCCTCCAGCGTCTCGTCGTCGGCCAGCACGCGGACGTATTGTACCCGCGGCGGCGCAGGCTGGGGCGGCACCAGGGTGGGCTGCACGTCCACCAGGCCCCGGTCGGCGAGGGAGGCCAGCAATCCCTCGGGATCGTCGGCCCGGATCTGGTTGAGCAGCGTGCTCTGTCGCACCCGGCCGCGGCGCCGCTGTAGCAGCCGCAGGACGTCTTCTTCTTCGGCGGTTAGCCCATCCGGCGGCTGTTGCCGCGCCGAGCGGCAGACGGTGATGAATGTACGCTCTTCGAGGCCGGGGGGCAGCGTCAGCCGCAGGGCCCGGTTCAGCGGTGCCAGGTACTCGTAGGCAATCCAGCGGGCGAGGGCAATCTGGGCCCCGGTTACCACGGGCAGCGGATCGAGGATATTCCCCACGTCGCGGATCTCGACGTCCGGCGAGAGGCCCGGAGGCGGCTCGTCCATCAGCTCGACGATGACGCCCAGGGCGGTGCTGCCGCGCAGGGGTACCTGCACCAGGTGCCCCACGGCGGCCTCCTCTCGCAGGCCCTCGGGCAGCCGGTACGTCAGGGTTTCCGCACCGCTTCGGCCTCGCTGTGGATCGGCGCCCGGCGGTGGGCGCCGCTGGATGGGCCGGTCGACGACGACGTTCGCGTACACTACCTGTCCCGGGCTTCCTGGTAAATGGCCGCGGCCATGTAGCCGACGCAGTACTGGCCGCGCCTGCGCTCGCCGGTCACTTCGGCCGAGTTGGTATGGTACAAGATCTGCACGGCGTCGGCGCCCAGGGCGCGGGCGGCGTGCACCACCGTGAGAATCGGCAACCGGCCACACACCGTGCTCTGGGGAGCCATGAGCCGGGCCGTGAGCGCCTGCACGTCCATGGCCGCCAGGGCCTCCCGCACGGCTGCGTCGCGGCGCGCCACCTGCTCATAGTCGTCGATGTGGTGCAGGTCGGAGCTGGCCACGAACAACACGCGTCCTGCCTGCTCGTCGCCGCGGGCCCTGGCGATTTCGGCCAGGTGCGCGGCCAGCTCCCGGGCGACTTCCGGCTCGTCGGCGCTCATGAGGATAGGAACCAGGCGAAAGGTGCCCAGCTCTCGCTGCATGAAGGGCAGTTGGATCTCGAGGGCGTGCTCGGCGTCGCCCCGGATGCGCTTCAGGGGAACGCGCTCCGCAAGGGCCTCGATAAACTCCTGATCCAGGGCAACCTCTCCCAGGGGCGTAGCATATGCATCTTCGGCGCTCGTTGCGTAATCGCCCACCCAGGCGCGGTGGCTCGGACCCAGCAGCACGACCGTCTCGACCTTCCGCCCCGCGAGCTGGCGGTACGCATAGGCCGCCGTCTGGCCGGAGTAGGCATAGCCGGCGTGGGGCGCGATGAGCCCCAGCAGCACCCCGGGCACGGGCTGTTGCTCCACCGCCTGAAGGTAATCGTCCACGGTGCGGGCCAGGGACCGCTCGGTGCCAGGGTACCAGCTCCCGGCAATGACCGGCCGGCGAACGCTCCGTCCCGACGTGCTCATGCGTCACCTCCTCGCCCTTCCCAGGCGCAACGACTCTGGGCTTCTGTATCGCGTGGCCCTATTATAGCATACTTCCCGGGGCGCGGAAAAGGCAACCCCCACCCTTGTTCCCGCTTTGACAGGAGCGCTTTTCCTGTGCTACAATCGTCAGGCCCGTTCTGCTGCCATGGTTCAAAACCGGTGCGGGAATGATGCCGGAAAGCCTGTGCAAGCCCGGGCAATTTTTCTCCATGGAGGAGACCGTGAACGGCGTGGAGCAAATGGCTGTCTCGCTGGCAGCCTCTCGTTCGAGATCGTTGCCCATCGTCATGGGCGTCGTTTTCTGTGCCCTTGCCGTCCTGGCCTTGATCCTGGCCGCACCTTCGCTGGCAGGTCCCCTGGCTGGACCCTCGCCCGCCGAGCCCCTCGATCTCACCATGTCCAAAGATGCCTCTCCGGCCCGCGTGGCAAGCGGGAGTGTCGTCACCTACACCGTCGTTTTCACCAACAACACCGATCAGGTAAACACGCTGGATGCCATTACCGACACCCTCGACGCCTCCCTCTCCTTCGAGGGGGTGCTTGCCGGCAGCGACGTGCTTGTCGAGCCGGTGCCGGCGGGCGAGGGCCTCGTCTGGGAAGGGCCCCTCGACGTGCCGCCCCACGGCACGCTCACCCTGCTGTATCAGGCCCGCGCCGCCGAATCGACCGCCTGGTCGTATCCGTGCAACAGCGTGGAGGCCGCGGCCGGCGACGCTCGCCTCGGCCCCGAGGAGGCATGTGTGACGGCCGGCCCGGAAAAGATGTCTCTCTTCCTACCCCTGCTCACCAACCGCTTCCGCCTGGCCCACTTTACGCTGGCCAAAACGGCGAGCGCGGCGGTGGTCGAGCCTGGCGCGCTTGTCACGTACACCGTCACGGTCGAGAACATTGGCAGCCAGCCGGGCACCCTCGCCACGGTGGTCGACGCCTTGCCGGCGGGCTTTGCCTTTCACTCCATGGCCCCCGGCAGCGATGTGACGGCAAACCCGCTGGGCACGAGCGGCACCATCACCTGGAGCCCGGCCGAGAGCGTGCAGCCCGGCGCCAGCCTGCAGCTCATCTATCGCGCCACGGCCAGCCAGACGCCGGGATCGTACGCCAACCAGGTGAGCATCACCTCGAGCGATGTCCTCCATCTCGACGGACCGGCTTCGGCCGTCGTCAACGTCGGGGTCATTCCCAGCCTGGTGGATCACTTTGAGGCCGGCATTGGCCTGTGGACACCGTTCCTGAACTACCATCGCCTGGAACCCGGGCAGTGGTACTGGGGGCCCACCGACGGCTTTGGCGGCTCGGGGGCTGCCACCCACAATTGCTGCGTCAGCCCCGACAAGGAGGCCGCCGATGCCCTGTTGATGTATTTGGGTGCCGGAGCCGAGAATTGGACTGACTACCGCGTCGAGACCAAGTTGCTTCTGCGCGGTGGCGTGGACAAGGAGCACAACTGGAGCCTCATCGACGGCGACCCCATCGGCCTCTGGGTGCGGGGGCAATACGAGTACGAGGAGGGGGTCACTATCCGCGCCCAATGGGTCACCGGCTACTATGTCGTCGTTGCCGGCAAACCCGACAGGGACAACCTGGTCGTGCGCCTCACCCAGATCCAGACCCTGGACGACTGTGTCGGAGACGCCTGCGAAAATCCGCAGAACCTCTACTGCTTTAACA
This sequence comes from Anaerolineae bacterium, assembly GCA_034428935.1. Taxonomy (GTDB): domain Bacteria; phylum Chloroflexota; class Anaerolineae; order JAAYZQ01; family JAAYZQ01; genus JAAYZQ01. The sequence continues at coordinate 57,546 of DAOUHB010000003.1, forward strand.
ACGTGTACGTGTTGGCCGAGACCCCGCTGTACAAGCCCTTCTATCGCGAGCAGTGGTACAAATTGGCCGTAGAAGTGCGCGGCCCGAGGACTGTTGTCTGGCTGGACGATGAAAAGGTCATCGACCATGTCGACACCAAGGAGCCCTTCTTGAAGGGCACCGTGGGCTTCAAGACCCACGAAACCTGGACGGCCAGCTTTGACGATCTCATCGTCACGCCGCTGTACTAGGAGCCCGGCACACGTGTTGACACTGCCTGGCATCTATGTTACAATCGCCTGGCTTTGCCCGCCAGGCTCGCACGGCTGGCCGGACGAGGAAGCCGGCGCCATGCGATATCAGAGAGGAATGGAGGCAAACCCCGATGATTGTCGTGCGCCTTGAAAGGTTCAGGACCCTGCTGCCCTGGACCACTTTGCTCCTGCTGAGCCTGGTCGCGATTGGCCTGCTCGGCAGCGGTCTGCATCCCACGCAGGCCCTTGCTCCCAACCAGGACGTACAGATCACGAAATCGGTGAACGTGGCGTCGTTGCTGCCCGGGCAGACGCCCTATCCCCTGTACACTGTCACCTTCCAGAACAGCGGTGAAGAGGACCTGGTTCTGGACACCATCACCGACACACTGCCTGCGGGCTTTGAGTTTGGCTGGGTGAACTATACCCTCAGCGACTGGGACGTATCGCCCTCAGATTCCGAAGCCCCCGAGGTCGTCTGGACCGAGGACCTGACAGTGCCCGCGGGCGACCAGGTCTCACTGGTCTATGCCGTGCGGGTACCCAGTACCGTGCCCAAGGACGTGGTGCCCTACGAGAACACGGTGGTGGCCCGGGCCAAGGACGGCAGTCTCGTGGGCGAGGCTACGGCATCCCTCATCGTCGGCCAGGTCGACCTGGCCCAGGATATGGTCGCATCTTCGACGGAGGTAATCAACGGCCAGCCCGTGACCTTTACCATTATCCTCAGCAACAACGGCGAGGTGCCTGGCACCATCGACCTGGTCACCGTTACTTTGGACTCGAGGCTGGCGTACGCCGGCGTGGTGCCGGGTGGGGACCTTGGTGACCCGGTCGAGGCGCCGGACGGAACCCTCGTCTGGGAGGGACCCATCGTCCTTCCGCCGGGCTCGGACCTCACCCAGGCGTACACGGTGGACACACCCTCGGACGAGAGCCGCTTCGATGCCTGCAACAGCCTCGAGATCAGCTCCGGCGAGGGAGCGCCCTCGCCGGTTGAGGCCTGCGTCACGGTGCAGCCGGAGCGTGTCCGTCTCTACCTTCCCGTCGTGTTCAACGATTTCCGCTATGCCTGGCTCCCCGTGGAAAAGAGCGTGTCTCCCCAGGCCATCGTGGCCGGCACCGACGCGGAAGTTGTCTACAGTGTGAGCATCGTCAACGAGGGTGATACGACGGGCACCTTGCAGACCATCGTGGACAAGCTGCCCGCTGGAATGACCTTCCTGGGCATGGCGCCCGGCAGCGAGGTGACGGATAACCCAAGCGGTACGACGGGGACCATCACCTGGAGCGGCAACTGGTCGATGCCGCCCGGCAAGCGGCTCGACGTCAAATACAGGGTGCGGGCCAACGTTCCCGCGGGCCAGCACGTCAACGAGGTGACCATCACGGCCAGCGCCGCCGAGGTGCCCAAAGAGCCGGCCGTTGCCACCCTCCAGGCCGACGTACCCATCGCCGGCCTGGTGGCCAGCAACGATGGCCCGACCCCCAAGGGAAAGCCGACAATCCTGACTGCAAGCGTATCGGCCGGCAGCAACGTAGTCTATACCTGGGACCTGGGCGATGAGACCACCGCCACCGGCAGCAGCGTCAGCCACGTCTATCCCGAGATCCAGACCTACGTGGCCACGGTCACTGCCAAGAACAGTGTGAGCGAGGCCAGCGCTACGACGACGGTCACGGTAGAGCCGGCAGTGCTTCTGGAGGAGCACTTTGACGACGGGAGCGTTGGCATCGGGCGCTGGACCAAGTTCATGAACTACTGGCGCCTGGAAGAGGGCCAGTGGTACTGGGGTGCAAAGGATGGCGTGGGCGGTAGTGGAGCTGCCACCCAGGATTGCTACCTGGGCGGCAAAAAGATGGCGGAAGATGCGCTGTTGATGTATCTGGCGCCCGGTGCCGAGGACTGGACGGACTATCGCGTCGAGACGGATCTCCTCCTTCGTGGCGGCGCCGACGAGACGGAGGACGGCACCGTCTACCACATCGACGAGGGCGGGTACCCCATCGGCCTGTGGGTGCGCGGTCACTACCAGGACGTGGGCAAAGAGGACACCGCCGGCTGGGTGACGGGCTACTACATCATCGTCGGCGGAAACCCGACCCGCAACAGCATGTTCGTTCGACTCGCCCAGTTGCAGACCCTCACCGATTGCTGGGGCAATGCCTGCAACAACCCGGGCAACCTGTACGACTTTAACAACCCGTACATCATCGAGGAAATCAAGCTGGAAAAGACCTTTGCCCGCCATACCTGGTACCACCTGGCCGTCGAGTTACGCGGCAACAACATCAAGATCTTTTTCGAGGACGAACTGGTCTACGAGTGGAATGACCCGAAGGAACCCTTCCTCACGGGCACCGTCGGCTTCAAGACGTTCAAGTCCGAGACGGCCAGCTTTGACAACCTCATCGTGACCCCCCTCGATTGAGCGGAAACGGATGTGTACCAGGCAATGACGTCGGGATCGAAGCATCCTGCAGAGCCTGAGAACAATGGTTCGCTGCGGGCCGCGCACGGCGCGGCCCGCAGCGGTGGCTCGCGCCCGGCCGGCACCTCCACCGGGCGTGCCATCCAGTCCCTGCCTGCCGCCGCCACGCACGTCCTGGCAGCGGCCGTGGTACTGCTGGCCTTTGGGCTGCGGCTGCGCTACGCGCTGCAGCCCGAACCCTTTGTCGATGAGCCTACGTCGCTGCTGGTGGCCGAGGCTATTGCCCGTACCGGCATTCCCCGGCTGCCTTCGGGCCTCTTTTACGGCAACGATCTCCCCTACTCCTACCTGTTGGGCGGCCTCGTTGCCCTGGTGGGCCCCAGCCTCCTGGCCGCGCGCCTGTTGAGCGTGGCCGCCTCGGTCTTGACGACGGGGCTCGTCTACCTGGCGGGCCGCCGCCTCGTGTCGCCCTGGGCCGGCCTATGGGGGGCGGGGCTGTTGGCTCTCAATGCCGAGGCCATCCTGTGGGGCGGACGGGCCAGGGCCTACGGGCTGCTGGGCCTGCTATCCTTTCTTGCCGCTGCCACGTTCTTCGGGGGCTTGGCTTCGGGCCGCGCCGCGCTGCGGCGCCTGGGCCTGGCCCTCCTCGTGCTCAGTGCCTTTGTCCATCCCGAGGCGGCCCTGCTGTTGCCCGCCTTTCTGGCCGGCAGCCTGGTGGTGTGCGGCTGGCGCTGGTGGCTGCGGCCGGCGCCCCTCGCCGAGGTGCTTCTCGCCGCCCTGGGCCTCGCCAGCCGCTATGGCCTGCAACTGGCCCTCGCCCGGGGCCTCGTCGGCGGCTTCGAAACCATGGCCGGCAGCCGGCCGCCCTTGCAGTGGGCCGGCGATCTGCCCGACCGCGTGCAGTCGGTCCTGCCGTTTTTTGCCGAGGCCGGTCGTTGGCCCCTGACCGTCATGGCGGCGATTGCCCTGGCTGCGGCGGCCTGGCGCCTGGGACGAGGGCGCCGGGACGGACGCGATCGGGCGGTTCTGTTCTTCTCGGCCTGTCTCTGGCTCGTGCCGCTGCAAATGGTCCTCTTCCTGGGCAGCACCTACCAGGGCACCCGCTACCTGAACCTGCTCCTGTCCATCCTGGCCCTCCTCGCGGCCCGCGGCCTGGAAGAGATGTTGCTCGTGGCTCTTGCGTGGCTCTCCTCAGGCCGCCCAGGGGCCGGTAGGCAGCCTGCGCGGGCCGGTGGCGCCGGCCGGTGGGCGGTCCTGCTGGCCTCCCTCACCCTGGTGCTGCTGCTGGGGGCGATGTTGCCCAGAGCTCTTGCCGCCTCCGCGACACAAGAAAGGGGCTATCGCTCGGCTTTTGACGTCGTGGCCCGCTACTGGCAGCCGGGCGACCGCGTGGCAACCGTTGCTCCAGCGGCGGCGCAGCTTCTCCTGGGTCGCAGCGACTATTTCGCCCTCGGCCTGGAGTACGAGGAGTTTGTCTACCGCGACGCCGCAGGCCGGCTGGTGGACCGCTGGCTTGGCTCGCCCCTCATCCGCGCCGCCGATGACCTGGAAGCTGCCCTGGCCGATGAGGGCCGGCTGTGGCTCGTGGCCGACGAGTCGCGCTTTCGCCAGCGCTTCGAGCCCAACTTTGTCCGTACGGTGTGGGATCGCATGGAATTGGTGGGCTGCACGGCCGGGGTCCTGGTGTTTCGGTCCATCCCCGCCGTCGAGTCTGCCGTCTCCCGGCCTTCCGGCGCCCTGTTTGGCGGCGCGCTCCTCCTGGAGCGTTACGACCTGGGCACGGCTGCCAACCGCCCGGCAGGCGGGCAGTGGGGCGACCTGCTGGCCGTCCCGGGTGAGGGGCTTGATCTCACGCTGCACTGGCAGGCCAGCCGGCCCCTGGCGCGCACCGTGCATGTCTTTGTTCACGTCGTGGGCCAAGATGGGCAGCGCCTCGCCCCGGCCGATGGCCCGCCGCTGTCTGGCCCCGCGGGGGCCCTGCCCATGGACCACTGGCCCGTGGGCGAAACCTTGCCCGACCGGCGGCTGCTGCCCTTGCCCGCCGATTTGCCCCCGGGCCTGTATCGCTTGGAGGTGGGCCTATACGATCCCGCGACGGGCGATCGCCTGCCCGTCGTCGCCGGCGAGGGGCACGTCGTCGAAAGTGCCCTCATCCTCGAGTTTTTCCGGGTGCCCGGGCCCGGCGGCATGGATCTGCCGCCTCCCGACGAGGCGCTGTCCCTCGAGCTTAACGGGGAAGAAGACCAGGTGAGCCTGGTGGGGTACAGCCTGGGGCGAGGCCCTGTGGTTGCCGGCGGCAGCGTGGACCTCGTGCTACACTGGCAGGCCGCGGAGCGCCTCCAGGCCGATTACACGGTCTTTGTCCATCTCCTGGACGACGAGGATCGCATATGGGGGCAGGGCGACGGCCGGCCCGTGGGGGGCTACTATCCCACCGGCCTCTGGGATCCGGGCGAGGTCGTCGTCGACAGGCACCGGATTGCCGTCGATCCGGGAGCTGCGCCTGGTATCTACCGCCTGGCCGTGGGCCTCTACCACCTGCCCACTGGCCGGCGCCTGGCCGCGCCAGACGGTGACCGGCTTATCCTCACGGAGGTGGAGGTCGGGCCATGACGACGCAGCCCGGTGCCGAGCATGACAGCGAGCGGCCGGACCGCAGCCCGGCATTCGCGATCCTGTTGCTGCTCGTCACGGCCGTTGGCTTCGGCTTCCGCCTGGCCTACGTGCTCGACGTTCCCTTCTTCGTCGACGAGTACCTCCAGGTGCGCGCCGCCGAGCGGATCGTGGCTCAGGGCGTGCCGCTGCTACCCTCGGGGAACTTTTACAGTCACGGGCTGCTGCTCTCCTACCTGGTCGCCGGCCTCGTCGGCCTGGGGGCCCGCGCCGATTGGCTGATGCGGCTGCCGGTGCTACTGCTGAGCACGGCGTCCATTCCCCTCACCTATTGGCTTGGTCGCCGGGCCCTGTCCCGGGCGACCGGCCTGGTGGCCGCGGCCGCCGTCGCCATGGCCGGCGACGCCATCCTCTGGGGCGGGCGGGTGCGGATGTACGCCCCCCTGCAGTTCTTTGCCCTGGCGCTGACTGTTGTGTTTTACGTGTGGGTCGTCGAGGAACGGGACCGGCCCCTCTGTCGCTGGCTGTTTGTCCTCGCCTTCTGGGGCGCCCTCTTTTGCCACGCCGAAGCAATGCTCCTGCTCCCTGTCATGGGCATCTGGGCGCTGCTGCAGCGGGGCTGGCGCTGGTGCCTGCGGCTCCCTAACCTGGCGGCCTTTGGTATCGCTGCCCTGTCCATCGTCGTCGAAATCCTATTGCGGAGGATTGGGCCACCTGTCCAGGCGCGTGTGGCGCCGGGCGTTTTCGAGCCCCAGGTGCGCCAGTACCTGGGAGCGGCCATCGACTGGCCCGGAGTCGTCAAGATCGTCCAACCCCTGTTCCTGGCGCCTGAGCGCCTGGCGGCGACGCTGCTGGCCCTGGCCGGGTTGGTCTGGCTCCTCGTGCGGCTCGTCCGGTCGCGGCGGCTGCCGGCGGCAGGGCGCCATTGGCGCGCCCTCGCCTACCTCTATGCTCTGCTCCTGTTCGTGCTCCTGATGCTGCTCTTTGTCGTGGACCCCGAGTGGAAGAGCCCGCGCTACGGCCTGATGTTGCTGCCTCACTATTTCCTCGTCGCCGCTGCCGTCCTGGCTGTCGTTGGTCGCGCCATTGCCCGGCTCCTGCCGGCCGCCGGCAAGGGGCTGCCGCCGTGGCTTGCGCCCGCCGCCGTCGTGGCCCTGGTCATCGCCGTCTCGTGGCCCTCGGCGGTACGGGCTACCCGCGAAACCGTGCCCGATTACGAGTGGGCCTTTGCCATCGTCGCCGAGCGGGACCGGCCCGGAGATCAGGTGATCACTTTCCTCTGCCCGGCGGCCTTCTGGCACCTGGGTCGCTGTGACTACCTGGCGGCCCCCACCGACTTCTCTGGATTTGCCGTGCAGCGGGAAGGGCGATGGGTCAGCGGCTGGGATTTCGTCCCCATGGTCGATTCGGCCGCCGGGCTGAACGCGGTCCTTGACTCGGCGCAGCGGGTCTGGTTCGTGGTCGACGAAGGGCGCCTTGCGGGTCGCTACGACGCCGAGTTCCTGGAGACGGTGCTGGCGAGGATGGATCTGGTGGCCCACGAGCGCGAGATGGTCGTCTTTTTCGGTCCCCGCTAGAGGCATCCCGGAATTCTCATCTTTTTCTAATGATGGGTTAATCCTCGTCTAATCTAAAGGGGGCATAATGGCCTTCAATAAGATAGCCATCTTCCTTAATCAGTGTAGTTTTGGGTCAGGAAACCGGTCTCAGGGGGAGGGGCCGGTTTCTTGATTTCCCCGCCATTTTTTCACGTTCGGCAGGCGAAGGGTAGAGAAGCGCGGGTAGCCCCGCTCAGGGTATCGTCGTCGAGCCGAGGAATAGCCTGCCCTCCGGAACCGGCTCTCCGCTCAACATAACAGGCAAGCGCTCCAGCGTATCCCATCGATACAACCCGACATAAATGCGATATTGGCCCGGTGGCGCGGGAATCAGGTGCACATCGACGACCGTCTCGCCGGGGCTCCAGATAGAAGTCGGGTAGGCGCCGTCGAGGGGTTGAGCGTCGATCTGGGCCGCGAGCCGATCCGCGGCGTCGACCAGGTGTACAAAGACGGTATAGTCCGTGCGAGGCACGGCGCTCGCCTTCCAGAAGAGGCCGACCTCCAGGCCGGATGCTCGCGGGCTCAGCGTATAGCCGGTGAGGTCGACCTCGGCCCCGAAACTGGCGCTGATTGACTGGCCTGGAACAGCCTGGCTGGCCGGCAGGGCAATCTTTCCTGTGGCCACCGTGGCATACTCCTCGCCGCTCGCCAACGGAATCCGTGCCTGGCTCTCCAAATCCACGATACCACAGATGAGCCGGTAGGGCCCCGGGCCAAGGTCCGCGGGGATGGGGAGCCGGTAGCTCAGCGGAACGATCTCCCCGGGCTCCCAGGCACGGATCCGGTAGGCGCCGTGGGTGGGCCAGTCGTGGACGCCGAGCCTCGCCTGGTCCTCCCGGTCGAGGAGCTGCAGGAAGACCTGGACGTCCTCTTCTATCCTGGTCCTGGGCCTCCAGTACAGGGTGACCGTCAGGGGCTCACCGGCCACGAGATCGCCCACGTGATGCCCGGCGAGGTCCAGCCCATTGCTGAACGATGCGCCCTCACCGCTCATCTCGGGCTGCTCGCCGCGCCAGCGGGCCGGGAAAACGTGGGCGGCCAGGGCGCCGTTGGTGGCCCGCAAGGGTTCTTGTGGGCCCATGGGCTCGACGCTGCCGGGTACGGGCGGCAGCAGGTAGGCCTTGCCGTCTTTCAGCAGGGTCCACTCTCCCTCCATGTAGCCGGCGGGTATCCCGTCCGTCGTCGGCCGTTCCGGTTCGGCAGGTAAGACAACGGTCACGACGTCGCCGGGATCGAGGGGCACCGGGTAGCCGCCCGCCCGGTGTGGGAAAGCGTCGGCCAGCAGAAAGGCCAGCGGCGCGCGTTGGTACTCGCTGGAGGGCAACAAGATCGCCGAGTCGGCGTGCGCGGCGATATAGTCGGCTTCTGTGACCTCGACCAGGCTTGCCTGCCATTCGAGCCCCTTGCTTCCGTCCATTTGCGGGCGCACCTGGGTCGCAAAGTGCCACTGGCTTTCGATGCCGGCCAGCAGGACTGCAACCGGCAAGAGGTGGGCAACTGCGCCGGGCACGCGGGGCCGCTGTTCCAGCCAGGACCACAACAGGGCGCAGCCGAGGCCGGCGGCGAGAAAGACAAACGGCGCCGCGGGGAATACCCGCGTGGCCGACGGCCACTCGCCCTCGACGATGAGCAGATCGGGCAGCAGCATGAGCGCGGCGAGGGCGAGGCACGCGAGCCGTCCGGCTCGCCGCCTGGCGAGGCTGGCGGCCAGGGCCAGGGGCAGCCCCAGGAACAGGATCGGGGTCAGGAGAGGGCGACCGGAGAACGGGTTGTAGCCGTTGTCCCAGCGAAAGCCAAGCATGGTCACTTGATGGGCCAGCTTGGAGACGAG
>DAOUHB010000004.1:0-2002 GCA_034428935.1 Anaerolineae bacterium
CGCACCTCGCGGATGCCGGGCGGTGGGGTGGAGAGTGCCACGCTGCACTCGGGCACGATGGCCTTTACGGCTGCCCACAGGTCCGCCTCCGGCGCGCCACGCTGGGCAAGGCTGATGAGCTGGTCCACGGCACGCAGCAACTCGCCGCCCAACAGGGCAGACCTGGCCTTGAAGACAAAGATCTTCTCGTGGCGCGTTGTCTCATAGTCTTCGCCTTCCAAAAAGAGCCGCTCCCGCATCTTCTCGCCGCGCCGCACGCCGGTGAACTCGATGGCGATGTCCCTGTCGGGCTGCAAGCCCGACAGGGTGATCAGGTCCCGGGCCAGATCTACGATCTTGACGGGCTCGCCCATGTCCAGGACAAACAGCTCGCCGCTCTGGCCAAAGGCGGCTGCCTGCAACACCAGGTAGACGGCCTCGGGGATGGTCATGAAGTAGCGTTCCATCTCCGGGTGGGTGACGGTCACCGGCCCCCCGGCAGCGATCTGCTGCTTGAAGAGCGGCACGACGCTGCCGCGGCTGCCGAGGACGTTGCCAAACCGCACGGCCACGTAATTGTTTCCCGTTCGCTGGGCCGCGTCCTGCACCAGCAGCTCGGCGATGCGCTTGGTCGCCCCCATGACGTTGATGGGGTTCACCGCCTTGTCCGAAGAGATGAGCACGAACTGCTTGACCCCCTCTTCCTGGGCCACCTCCAGCAGGTTGCGCGTCCCCCCCACGTTGTTGGTAATGGCCTCTTCGGCGTTCTGCTCCATGAGGGGCACGTGCTTGTGGGCCGCGGCGTGAAATACGACCTGGGGGTGGTGGGCCCGAAAGATGCGCGACAGGCGCGCCCGGTCGCGGACGTCGGCGATGGCCGGCGTGAGCTGGAGGTGGGGAAACCGGGCCGACAGCTCCTGAAAGATGAGATAGATGCTGTTCTCGCCGTGCCCGACGAGGATCATCTGTGCCGGCTGGCGGCGGGCCACCTGGCGGCACAGCTCCGAACCGATGGAGCCGCCGGCGCCGGTGATCACCACCCGCTGGCCCCGAAGGTGCAGCCCGTTGTCGCTGCGGATGGGAACCGGATCGCGGCGCAGCAGGTCCTCGATCTGCACCTCGCGGATCTGGTTGACGCTCACCGTCCCGTTCAGCAGCTCGTACATGGCCGGCACGGTCTTGAACGGGACGGGGATCCGTTCGCACAGCTCCTTGATCTCGCGAATGGCCTGGCCGGGCGCGGTGGGCATGGCGATGAGCACCTCGTCGACGGCGAGGTCGCGGACCAGGTCCGGAATGTCTTGACGCTTGCCCAGGACGGGCAGGTCGTGGATGCGCATGCCGACCTTGGCCGGGTTGTCGTCCACGTAGCCCGCCGGCTCCACGCCGACCCCCGGGTTGTTCTTCATCTCGCGGACGATCATGGCGCCGGCGTCGCCCGCGCCAACCACCAGCACGCGCCTGGGCTTGCCCTTGGGCCCGCCACGCCCGTTGATCGAGTTCACCTCGTTGAGGTAGCGGACCGAGAAGCGAATGCCGCCGATGAAGAACAGGCTCAGCAGCCAGTCGATGACCAGGGCCGAGCGGGGGAACATGGAGAACCAATGATGCGGAAGGAGCAGCCCCAGAACCAATACCGATAGGAGTGCCGAGGCCGCGGTCACCGCGCTGACGATGGCGGCCATCTCCGGGACGCTGGCGTAGCGCCAATAGCGGCGGTAGAGGCCAAAGAAATAATAGATGGGGGGTTTGATGGCCAGCGCCAGCACCACAAAGCGCAGGCAAACCGGAATGCGGGACCAGAAGTCCGGCATCTCCAGGCGGATGGCAAAGCCTAACGCTGCAGCCAGGGCCGTCAACAACAGGTCGCTGAGCACAAAGTAGCGATTTCGTATGACGGCGGGGCGCCTTCGAAGAACCATCTCTCTTCTCCTCTCGTCTACGTACCCTGGGACTGGACGGTGCGGCACGAACCGAGCTTTTGGTCTGAGGAGCCAACTCTGCCCCAGCCTCCATGGGAGCC
>DAOUHB010000005.1:0-5366 GCA_034428935.1 Anaerolineae bacterium
ACCCAATCATCCCAATGGGCAAAAGCCCATCTAGCTTCTCGAGGTATACTATATCGGATCCAGCCAACCTCGCCAGATGGACTGTCTCTTTGCAGGCGTCCCGTAGACGCTCGAGGATTGGAACTGCCTGCACGCGGATGTCGGTTTCGTTCAGAAAGACACTGCCCAATTCGAGACAGGCGACCCCCAGGCGATACTTGAGGGTGGAAGGGTTGTGTTCGACATAGTCGTAGGCCTGCAAAGTCACCAGTAGCCGGAATGCGCTACTGCGGTTGAGTTTGAGGCGTTGGCTGATCTGTGCAAGGCTCAACTCGGCTCTCTCATCAGAGAGCAAATTGAGGATCTCCAAAGCTCTCGAGACTGAGCGAATCACATAGCGTTGTCCTTGTACACTCATTGGCTATTCCTATGCGACGTCAACCTTGCCATGTTGCGAGACCGGCCTGGGCTATTCACCCTCTCTGCGTTCTCACTCGCTGCGGTATATGTCTCATGCGACGAGAGCTCGGATGTTTCAGGTGACAAAATGGCATTTCAACAGCTCAAAGTATACCACCCTGTGCGTCTCTTGTCAAGAGCCAGATCTGAACCCTCTGAACACTCGGTCATCATTCCTCAAATGGCGGCTTGCCTGACAAGGTCTCTTTGACCTGGTGCAATTGTGGGGAATGAGCAACGATCTGCCTCAGGGTGGTTTCATGGCCGATTGTAGACCAGATCGGCTTGTCATCGTTAGAGAGCATGGTTCAATGCTCTTCAAGGTTGTTCATGCCAGAGCGTTCCAATCGCGCCCGGCCAGGGGCAACGCCGCCCGATGCCTTGCCTCAAACGGCCCTTTCGGTGTATACTGGGCACCATTCCAGGAAATGGGGGACCCATGACCGACCGCGAAATCCTGGCCACCATCGCTTCCGAGCTCAAGCTGGCCACTACCCAGGTGGCGGCCACGGCCGCTCTGTTCGACGACGGCAACACCATCCCCTTCGTGGCCCGCTACCGCAAAGAGATGACCGGCGGGCTGGACGAGGAGCAACTGCGCCAGCTCGAGGCGCGTCTCGGCTACCTGCGCCGTCTCTCCGAGCGGCAGGCGGCGGTGCTCAAAAGCATCGAGGAGCAGGGCAAGCTGACGCCCGAGCTGGCGGCGGCCATCGAGGCTGCCACGACCCTCCAGGCGGTAGAGGACCTCTACCTGCCCTACAAGCCCAAGAGGCGAACGCGGGCCACCATCGCCCGGGAGCGGGGGCTGGAGCCGCTGGCCGACCTTCTCCTCCAACAGCAGGACGACCGGCCCCTGGAGGAGCTGGCCTCTTCCTTTCTGTCGGACGAGGTGGAGGATGCTGCTGCTGCCCTGGCCGGTGCCCGCGATATCCTGGCCGAGCGCTTTGCCGAGGACGCCGCCGTGCGCGGCGAGGCCCGCAAGCTGGCCGCCAACAAGGCCGTGGTCGTCTGCCAATTGGCCGGCGACGAGGCCGAGGTGGACCCTGGCGGCAAGTACCGGCTGTACCACGACGTGGCCCTGCCCCTGGACGACGTGCAGCCCCACCAGTGGCTGGCCATCGAGCGCGGCGAGGCGGAGGGAGCCCTTCACGTGCGCCTGGACCTCCCCGAAGACGACATCCTGGACGTCATGGAGATAAGCTTCTTGCGGGGCCCGCGCCGGCCCATCCGCGACCAGGTGGAGGCGGCCATCGCCGACGGCTACAAGCGGCTTCTGGCACCCAGCGTCGAGCGCGACGTGCGGGCCGGCGAGGGTGAGGCGGCCGACGAGCACGCCATCCAGGTTTTTACTGCCAACCTGCGCAAGCTCCTGCTCCAGCCACCCCTGCGGGGCAAGGTGGTCATGGGTCTCGACCCCGGCTATCGCACCGGCTGCAAGGTGGCGGTCGTGGACGCCACGGGCAAGGTGCTGGGCACCGACACCATCTATCCCCACGAACCCGTCCGGCGCTGGGACGAGGCCAAAAAGGCGCTTACGGAGGCAGTGAAAGTGGCGGGGGTGGGCGTGGTGGCCATCGGCAACGGCACGGCCAGCCGCGAGACGGAGCAATTGGTGGCCGAGCTTATCGAGGAACACCCCGGGCTGCGCTACGCCATGGTCAGCGAGGCGGGCGCGTCGGTCTATTCGGCCTCGCCCCTGGCCCGGGCGGAGCTGCCGAACCTGGACGTCTCGCTGCGGGGCGCCGTCAGTATCGCCCGGCGGCTCCAGGATCCCCTGGCCGAGTTGGTCAAGATCGATCCCCAGTCCATCGGAGTGGGCATGTACCAGCACGACGTGGATCAGAAAAAGCTGGCCGAGGCGCTGGATGCCGTGGTGGAATCGGTGGTGAACTATGTTGGGGTCGACGTCAACACGGCCTCCCCGGCGCTGTTGGGCTACGTGGCCGGGCTCAGCAAGGCCGTGGCCGCCAACGTCGTCGCCTTGCGCGACGACGTGGGGCCCTTCAAGAAGCGCTCGGACTTGAAAAAGGTCAAGGGCCTGGGGCCACGGGCCTACCAGCAGGCTGCCGGTTTTTTGCGGGTGCCCGAGTCGGCCAACCCCCTGGACAACACGGCCATCCACCCCGAGTCATACCCCATCGTGGAGCGCCTGATGGACCTGGCCGGCACCCGACTCAAGGCCCGGGACATGGTGGGCAAGGTACAGGCCGTGCGCGACGAGATGGGCCTGGCCGGCCTGGCCGAGCTGTTGGACGTGGGCGAGCCGACGCTGGTCGACATCCTGGACGCCCTGGCCCGGCCGGGGCGCGATCCTCGCGAGGACCTACCGCCGCCCATCCTGCGCCAGGACGTGCTCAAGATGGAGGACCTGCGGGAGGGCATGCGGCTCAAGGGCACGGTGCGCAACGTCGTGGACTTTGGCGCCTTTGTGGACATTGGCGTCAAGCAGGACGGGCTGGTACACGTCTCCAAGATGGCCGATCGCTACGTGCGTAACCCCTTTGAGGTGGTCAGCGTCGGCGACGTGGTGGACGTGGTGGTGACGAGCGTGGACCTGGAGCGGGGCCGGATTGGGCTGAGCATGCGCGATTAGATCGTGCGGGGGCACGCCCGGCAGGCTCAGCCGCTCTCGCTCATCGCCTCGCCGGCTTTGCGCGCCCGCCAGTTCTCGCGGCTGAGGGCCAGGTCGTAAAAGAGTACCTCGTGCAGGCTCCCCCTGCGCCGGAAAAAGCGCTGGAGATGGTGATAGCGCGGGTCCCGGCGCAGGACGTCAAAGCTGGGGTGCGACGCCAGGCGGTAGTGCTGGCTGGCGTAGCGAAAGCCGAGGGACTGGTAGGTCCGCACCGCCCGCAGGTTGGTGGCCGCCACGTCGAGGACCATCTCCTCGAAACCCATGGTCTCGAAATAGTAGCCCAAAAAGAGGGCCAGGGCCTCTTTGCCATAGCCCTGGCTGACAAAGTCGGCGCCAAGGGTGATGCCCAGGCGCGCCGACTGGGTGCCATTGATCTCGCGCAAGGTCAGGCTGCCGATGACCCGCCGTGCTTCGTCCTCGACGGTGTAAAGGCGGCGCGATGGGTCGCGGCTGCGCCACTCGAACCAGCGAACGGTCTCGGCCTTGTTGCGCCGGGGGAAATCAAAGGCCTGGTAAAGCGGGTCGGCAAAGGGGCGCCACTCCATCATAGCGTCCAGGTCGCCCCGGACCATCGGCCGAATCGTGACCCGGTGTCCATTGAGTCTCATTGCAGGCATATCATACCACGCTCTGCGCCATTGGGCAAGTGTAGAATCCCCGATTTATCGCAGGAGCGCAAAAAAAGAGCGACCGGGGGGAGAGCAACTCCCCCCGGTCCAGGGAGAAAGGAGAAAGCACCTTGTGCCTGGTGCCACATCTCTGACGCTCCCGGCCCCAAAAAGGTTCCGCCAGGCGGCGCCGGCCTCCCTTACTCCATTTGCAGCACGTCTTCCAGGCGCTCGACAGCCCAGTCGATCTCTTCTTTGGTGATGACCAGCGGCGGCGCCAGGCGAATGACGTCCCAATGCGTTTCTTTGGCCAGCAAGTTCTGTTTCATGAGCGCTTCGCAAAAGCGCCGTGCGCCTCCGGCCGAGGCCTTGAGCACGATGCCCACCCATAGCCCCTTGCCGCGAATTTGCTTCACGTGGGGGCTGCGGATGGCGGCCAGGCGCTCCATGAAATAGTCTCCCAGCTCGGCCGCGCGATCGATGAGCTTCTCGTCGTGCAGGATTTTGAGTGCCTCGCGCGCCACGGCGCAGCCCAGGGGATTGCCGCCAAAGGTGGACCCGTGGTCGCCTGGCTGGAGCACGCCGAGGATGGCACGGCTGGACAGGACGGCCGACACCGGATACATGCCACCCGAGAGGGCCTTCCCCACGGTCACCATGTCGGCGCGGACGCCCTCGTGCTCGGCCGCCAGCAGCTTGCCGGTACGGCCCAGCCCGCTCTGGATCTCGTCGGTGATGAGCAGCACGTTGTGGCGGGTACATATCTCGCGCACCTGCCGCAAATAGCCCTCGGGCGGCACCACGACGCCGCCCTCACCCTGGATGGGCTCCACGAGAAAGGCCACAGTGTTGGGCGTGATGGCCGCTTCCAGCGCCGCGGCGTCGCCATAGGCGATGATGTCGAATCCGGGGGTAAAGGGCCCGAACCCGTCGCGATACTGCTCTTCAGGCGAGAACGTCACAATGCTGATGGTCCGCCCGTGAAAGTTGCCGTGGCAGGTCAGGATGTGCGCCTGGTCGTCCTTAACGCCCTTGACCTGGTAGCCCCACTTTCGCGCCACCTTGATGGCCGACTCGACCGCCTCGGAGCCCGAGTTCATGGGCAGCATCATCTCGTAGCCGGTCATCTCGCACAGTTCTTCCGCGAGAAGAGGCAGTTGGTCGTTGCGGAAAGCACGGCTGGTGAGGGTCAGCCGGGCTGCCTGCTCGACCATGACCTTGACCAGGCGAGGATGGCAGTGGCCCTGGTTCACGGCCGAGTAAGCGGCCAAGAAGTCCATGTAGCGCCGGCCCTCGACATCTTCCACCCAGACACCATTCCCCCGGGTCAGGACGACGTCCAGGGGCTTGTAGTTTTGAGCGTTGTATCGATCTTCCAGGGCGATGTATTCCTGCGCATTCATCACAAGACCTCGGTCTTCTCTGTTAGCCCGATGCCCAGCTCTCGCAGCTCGGCGAGGACGGGCTCATAGATCTCCGGGATGACAGGCACTTGCACACCGGTGAGATTGATCTCGCCTTGCAGGATCATTCGCACGGCGATGGCTGCCGGCAGCCCCACCGTGCGCGACATGGACGTGTCG
Organism: Anaerolineae bacterium; assembly: GCA_034428935.1. Taxonomy (GTDB): domain Bacteria; phylum Chloroflexota; class Anaerolineae; order JAAYZQ01; family JAAYZQ01; genus JAAYZQ01. Next base: position 5,262 of record DAOUHB010000005.1, read on the forward strand.
CCGTGGGGAATGCCATAGTCGATCATGGTGGACGTGATGGCCTCGCGGTGGTCCGGGTACTCGGCCACGAACTCGTGCTGCATGATCAGCATATCGCGCTCGCCC
>DAOUHB010000006.1:0-2289 GCA_034428935.1 Anaerolineae bacterium
GGCGGCCGGCGGCCAGCTCGCCCGCAGCAAAGGACTGGAGCGGAAAGTACTGCTCCTGGAAATCCCCCCGGGGGATGGTCGCCCGGTCGGCGGGGTCCAGGGCCCACAGCCGCCACCAGAAGAGGAGCGGCAGCAGCAACAGGGCGGCGACGATGAGGAGTTCGGCGAGCCGGGCGCGTCTTGGCCGCTGGGTCGTCAACGATCAGCTCCCCCGCTTTGGGCGTTCCCGGCGCGCGGCGCGCCTGGCAGGGGTGCCCCGGTAGCTGGGCACGATCATGCCCCACACCCGGCAGCGCTGCAGGTCGAGCATCCGCGTGCGCAGGCGCGGGTCCACCTCGTCGATGGCGCGGGCCATGGTGATGACGGTCGGCAGCCGCGCGTTGTAGCGATAGTTGAAAAGCTGATAGAGCTTTTCCTGGGCCCACGGGCTGGCGCTCTCGGTACCCAGGTCGTCCAGCACGAGAAACTGGGCAGACTTGATCTCCTCAAAGCGCTTGTCAAAGCGCACCAGGCTTGACGGGCTAAAGGTCGCCCGCAGGTGGTCCAGCAGGTCGGGGACGACGACAAATACCGCCGGATAGCCCCGTGCCTGGCGCTCGTGGGCGATGGCCGCCGCCAGGTGCGTCTTGCCGCAGCCATAGTCGCCCGTCAGCACCAGCCAATCCTGGGGATCCTCGGCATACTCGCGGCAGAGCTGAAAGGTGCGCTTCAGGTTTTCGCGCTGCTCCCCGGCCAGCTCGCCCTCGCGCAGGCTGAATGTCTCGAAGGTCATGTCCTGGAGCAGCGACAGGCTGGACAGATCCGAGCCCTCCTGGTCCACGAGCTCGCGCCGGTAATCGGGCGCCAGGATATGGATGACGCTGGCCACGGTCGGGTCCACCAGGCGCGAGCGGATGCGCAGGTCGATCTCGTCCAGCCTCTGGTTGGAGGTGACGATGGTCGGCAGGCGGGCGTTGTAGCGATAGTTCAGGATCTGGTACAGCTTTTCACCGGCCCAGGGCGTCGTGTTCTGGGTGCCCAGGTCGTCGAGGACGAGGATGGGTGCGTTGCGCACCTCCTGAAAGCGCTCGTCGTAGCTGACGGCGCTGGACGGGCTGTAGGTGGCCCGCAGGTGATCGAGCAGATCGGGCACGACGACGAACAGCACGGCCCGGCCGGCCTGCAGGCAGCGGTTGGCGATGGCCGCCGCCAGGTGCGTCTTGCCGCAGCCATAGCCGCCCAGAAAGACGAGCCAGCCGCCGGGGTTCTCGGCAAAGCGCTCGGCCGTGCTGTAGGCATGCCGCAGAGAGCGGGACATCTCTTCCGGCAGCCGGTAGCGCTCCTGCACCCAGTTCTCAAAGGTCATGTGCGACAGGTGGCCCAGGTTGCTCAGGGAGCGCAGATGCGCCAGCCGCCGCTCCTCCAGCTCGGCCATCTTGCAACGGCAGGGGAACAACTGGCCAAAGTGGGGATGATCGACCGGCACGTTCTCGCGCACGTACCCCAGGCCGCCGCAGATGGGGCACGGCTCGTCCCCCGGGCGCTGCCCTTCGGGGCCGGTGGGCGCGTCAGTGCTCGATATAGTCGGCATATTTTCCCTCGATGAAGCGGCGAGGATCGTCTTTGCGACCTGGCCGAGCTGTTTCATCGCCCTTTCCCTCCGTCGCCCAGCGCTCGAGGATGCGCTGGATGTAGCGCCAACTTCGCTTGTTCAGCTCCACGGCCTCGCGAAAGGCGTCCTCGATCCAGGCGGCCGGGTAACTGTCTTCCGCTTCCTTCAGCTCGTCGGCCAGGAGGGGTGTCAGCGGCCCGATGTTCTGCTCATAGAGCACATAGATGTTCGGCCGCTGCACCTGCATCTCCACCGCCTCGCCGGGCGGGGCCGGCGACCACTTGCCGGCCAGCATGTCTTCCACCGCCTTGCGACCCCGCTCGCTGTTGACGAAATACCAGTCCTGGTGCGAGGTAAAGGCGCGCAGCAGCGTGCCGCGGGCCACGGCCCGTTCCAGGGCATCGGCCAGCGCCTCCTCGGGCGGCCGGCCGGTGGCCGCCAGGCCGGCCAGGAGCCGGCTGTCGGCGGCCAGCTCGTCGCCGGCGACGTACGGACGCTCGCCCTTTTGCCGGGCCAGCAGCCAGAAGATGTGCAGCGTCACCTTCAGCTCGCCCAGGTGGTCGACGTCGGGCATCACCTCGGCGAAAAACAGGTCGGGCACCGGCGTGTAGGGCTGTTTGCCCGCCGGAAATCCGACAAAGCCTTTCATTGGTCCTTCACTCCCGTCAGGCGCACCATGCCGGGCAACTCGGGCACCG
>DAOUHB010000007.1:0-12854 GCA_034428935.1 Anaerolineae bacterium
AAAACGTGATCCGGGGTATAATGACGTAGCATACCCCAGTACCGGCTGCTGAACCGGGAGGAGGAGAAGCATGACCCAGGAGAGCGCCGAAGTCAGGCCGGATGAGCACTCCATCGCCGAGGTGGACCGTATCCGCGACATCATCTTTGGCTCCCAGATGCGGAGTTACGAGCAGCAGTTCAAGCGCGTCGCCTGGCAGTTGGAGCAGATTAGCAAACAGTTGGAGGAGCTGCGGGCCAGCCTGAATCGCCAGCGGGCCGACCTGGAAGGGCAGACCCTCAAACTGCAGGAGGCGACGGAACAGGCCCAAAAGGACATGGAACGCACCCTCTCAAAGCAGATCGCCCAGTTGCGCGCCGGGATGGACAAGCAAGGCGCCGACCTGGGCTCCCAACTCCGCGACCAGGTCGCCGAGCTCTCCAGGAAGGACGAGGCGCTGCGCAGTGAGTTCATCAACGCCTTCGACTCGCTGGAGGCCGAGAAGACCAGCCGGGGCCACCTGGGCGACCTCCTCGTGGAGATGGGCACGCGGCTGAAACAGCAGGCGGACCTCACGGACCTTCTAGGACAACTGGCGCAAGCACCGGCCGAGCAGACCAAGTAGCCCGGCCCGATAGTCGGGCCCCTGGCCCGAACACCACTCAGAGGAAACGTGTTGTCAAGCGATGGGCCTGGCTCGCCTCATGACAGCGCACCAGATGCGCGCGGGAACCTGCAGGAACTGCGGGACATCTTGCTGAGGGAAGATGAGGCGTACCTGACGGAAGCCGTGCAGACGGTGCTGGCCGAGGCGACGGCCGGCCGGGTCGACGCCTCCAAGGACGAGATGGCCGAGGCCCTGGCCCCCGTCCTGGGCCAGGCCATCCGCGTCCAGCTCAAGGAGTCCCAGTCCGACATCATCGACGCCCTCTATCCCATCATCGGCAAGGCCATCCAACGCGCCGTCGCCGAGGCCATGCGCTCCCTCGCCCAGCGCGTCGACGAGGGCCTGCGGAGCACCTTCGGTCTCAAAAGGGTCACGCGCCGCATCCGGGCCAGGATGCAGGGCATTCCGGAGTCGGAGCTCTTGCTGCGGGAGGCCCTCCCCTACGAGGTGCAGGAGGTCTTTTTGATCCACCGCGACTCGGGCGTGCTGCTCGAGCACCTGTCGCGCGATCCGGCCCAGGCAAAGGACTCGGACCTCATCGGCAGCATGCTGACCGCCATCCGCGACTTTGCCGAGGACACGTTCGGCACAGAGCACGAGGGCGGGCTCGGGCAGATCCAGTACGACGACCTGTCGATCCTCATCGAGCCGGGCCACCGGGCGTACCTGGCCGTGGTCGTCGAAGGCTTTGAGCCCGAGGGCTTTCGCCATCGCATGCGCACCGCCCTGAGCGCCGTCCATCGAGACTGGGGAACGGTCCTGGAAAAGTATGACGGCGACGGCTCGCGCCTGGATGGCGTGGAGGAGTACCTGCACCCCCTGCTGGCCGCCGAGCCGCCGGGCGCGGGTGAGGCGGCCAGACAGCGCTCGCCGTGGCTGGTCCTTGGCGGCGCGGCGGCGGCCCTGGTGCTGTGCGCCAGCCTGGGATGCCTGGGCGTGTGGTGGCTGGCGTGGGGACGGCCCACGCCCACGGTCCAGGCGCTGGCCCCCACCGCCACGGCGACCGCCACCAGCACGGCCACGCCCGTGCCCCCGACGCCGACCGGCACCGCCAGCCCGACGGCCACCAGCACGCCGACCAGTACGCCATCTCCCACGCAGACGCCGGAGCCTTCGGCCACGGAGGCACCGACCGCCACGGCCACGCCGCGGCCCGCTGCGACCCCACCTTACGTCGGGGTGATGATCGGCAACGTGAGGCTGCGGGCCGAGCCGCAGGTGAACAGCGAGATGACGGGTGTCAGCGTCGACCAGGCCCGGCCCGTCGAGATCCTTGCCATCTACGAGGACTGGTACTTTATCCGCTGGCCTCCGGGCCAGGCGAGCGGGCAGTCGGGCTGGGTGCCGGGCCGGTGGGTGGGATTGTTTGGCGCGCCGCCCCCAGCCATCATCACGCCGGAACCGTAGCGCGCCGGGTATGCTTTGGAACGAGGGCATCCTTTGTGACCATGAAAGTGACCAATACTGGCAGGTAAACAAGTGCGAGAACTCACCAAGAAGGTCTGTTTGCTGGGAGATTTTTACGTGGGCAAGACGAGCCTCGTGCGCCGGTTTGTGGAAGGCCGGTTCGACGAGCGATACCTGAGCAGCATCGGCGTCAAGGTGGATCGCCGGGTGATGCACGTGCCGGTAGACGACGGCGACGTCGCCCTGACGCTGATGCTCTGGGATCTGGCCAGCGAGTCGGACGGCAGCCCCGTCGTGCCCAGCTACTATCGGGGGGCCTCGGGGGCCATCCTCGTCTGCGATCTGACCCGCCCAGACACGCTGTCCGCCATTGGGCGCTACGCCGAGCGGCTGCTGGCGACAAACCCCAAGGCAGCCCTCGTCCTGGCCGGCAACAAGCAGGATCTGGAAGAGGAGCGCCGCGTGGCCGAAGACGACCTGGCCGCCGTGGCCGCCGAGCTCCAGGCCCCGATCCACCTCACCAGCGCCAGGACCGGCGCAGGCGTGGAAGAGATGTTCCAACAGCTTGGCATGCTGTTGCTCCGGGCATCGCGACCATGACGGCCCCGGTGATGAGCGCGCCCCTCGTCGAGGCCATCCTGGCCGACCTGAAGGTGGCCATCGCGCACCTCGACGCCGGCCTGCGCATCGCGAGCTGGAGCGCCGACCCGCAAGCCCGGCCCGGGTGGCCGGCCGCGAATCCCGCTGGCCAGCCGGTCCAGGACGTCTTCCCCGAGCTCATCGGCAGCGAAAAGGACCTGGCCGCCGTGGCCGCCGGGCAGGCGGACCGCTTCGAGCTGCCGCTCATCAACCGCATGGAAGGGGGCGGCAGGGAGCGCCGCTACCTGTCACTGACCGCCCTTCCAAACTCGGCCGAGCCGGGCACCCTCATCCTGCTCGTGCAGGACGTGACCGAAGAGGGCCGCCTGGACCAGCAGGTGACCCAGCAGCTCAACGAGGTGCGCCTGTTGCGCAGCCAGTTGGAGGCGGCCAACGCGCGGCTCGTCCGGCTGGACGCGGAAAAGTCGGGGTTTTTGCAGATGGCCGCCCACGACCTCCGGGCGCCCCTGGCGGTTGTCAAGGCTTATGTCGAGTACGTCCAGGAGGAGTTGGCCCAGGACGCGGAGGCCAGGCAGGTCCTGGACACGGCGCTGGCCCGCATCGACCACATGGCGCGCCTCATCGACAACCTCCTGGATGTGGAGCGCATCGAATCGGGCCAGGTCACGCTGAGCCGGGAGCCGCTGGACCTGGCGGCCCTGGTGGAGGAGGTGGTCGCGAGCTTTGCGCCCACGGCCCAATCCGCCGAGCTGGCGCTGGACTGGAGCGTGGCCGCCGGCGTCGTGCACCCCAGCGCCGACCACGATCTGATCGCCCAGGCCCTCGCCAACCTCCTCGGCAACGCCGTCAAGTTCACCCCCGCCGGCGGCCGGGTTGCCGTGCGCGCCTTCCGGCAGGATTCAGAGGTCGTGGTCGAGGTGGAGGACACGGGCCCCGGCATCCCGGACGAGGAGCGGCCCAAATTGTTCCAGCGCTTCTGGCGCGGCAGCAACACGCGCCGCCAGCAGGCCACCGGCCTGGGGCTGTCCATCGTCAAGGCCATCGCCAAGCAGCACGGCGGCCGCGCCTACTGCCGCAGCCGGTCGGGCCAGGGCAGCACCTTTGGCTTCACCCTGCCGCTGGCGGAGGAGCAGGGGTCCCGGCGGCCTACTTTTCCCGCTCCCGCAAATACGCCCGCCCTGCGTCAGTGATCTCCCAGGTGCCTCGTGGCGCGGGGGGCGCGCTTTTTCGGGCGGGGCGCCGGGCCGCATTGCCTTCCCATGGCGGAGACCTGTTTGCCGGGCGTTAGCCCTGGCCGTCGAGCCCGGCCGCGGCGGTACGGGTCTCTGCCCGCGACCTGAGCCAGCCCGGTAGCACGACGGCGAGGACGACCCCCCACGCGCAGGCGATGAACAGGCCCCAGTAGCGCGTCGCATCGACCCCGGCGAACAGCGGGGACATGAGCCTGAAGGCGACGTTGGACGCCAGGTGGAACAACATGACGACGAGGACGCTGCCCCGGGTCCCCAGGTACAACCAGGTGACGATGAACTGCAAAGCCAGGTTGTAGAACAGAAAATCGTACCACGGAAGATGGCCGTACAGCACCAGGGGCAGGTGCCACACGGCCCGCAGCACGCCGACGACGAGGGTCGCAGCCAGCAGCCGGTTCACAGTCCGGTGGGCCGCCGGGCCCAGGGCGCGAGGCAGCGCGTAGCCGGTCCAGCCCGGCTCCTCCCACAGGCCGCCAAACAGCAACAACTCGACCAGCACGGCACTGACGGCCGGCCACGACTCCAGGTGAGACGTCCCTGCCACGGTCGCGCCGAAAAGCAGGTTGAGGACGAACGCCGCCAGGTGAAAGGCGACGACAGCCCCGGGAGCCGCCAGGTACCAGGTCCACGGCACGCGCCAGTGGGCGACCTGCCGCCACAAGCCGGCCAGGCCCCGACGGCCAGCGACGATGGCCAGCACGATGATGGCCGCCAGGCTGGGCCCGTGCGGCAGGAGGCTGCCATCCGTGGGGATGGCAGATGCCCAGCTCAGGCCGTAGGCCAGGACGTAGAACAGCACCAACTGGTGGCGCGACACAACCCCGCGGAGTGCACTCACGATTGTTTTCCTCCATGTCGTCTGAAATCTTCCAGGAGATCCCTGGCCTCCTGGAGGTCTGCGGTGTCAAACCCTTCGCCGAACCAGGCATAGCAGCCGGCCAGCACATCCTGCCCCTCGGCTGCCCGGCCCAGCGGGCGCAGCAGGCGGGCCAGGCTCATGGCCGCCCGCAGCTCCAGGGATCTCGCCTTCTGATCGCGGGCTATCGCCAGCGCCCTCTGGAGGGAGATCTCGGCTTCGGCCTCGTTGCCGGGTGCCAGCAGCAGAAGCTCGGCGCGCAGGCGGTGCTGTTCGGCGTGCCACCAGACCTCCTCGCCGTGGAGGAACGACTGCTCCAGCGCGTCCAGGCCCTCCTGCCGGCGGCCCACCCCCAGGAAGGCCTCGGCCAGGCGGGCGCGAAAGTAGGGCAGCGCCACCCGCGTCCCCGTCGCCTCCCACCGGTCCAGTCCCTCTTGCAGCACGGAGATGCCCTCGTCCCCGGAGCCGCGCCGGGCCAGGGCCGAGCCGCGCAGCATGGTACAGCCCGCCTGCCAGAAGGGAAACCGGCCCCGGCCGGCCAGGGCCAGGGCCCGCTCGGCTTCCGCCTGGCATTCGGGCCATTGGCGCACGAGCTGGTGGAAGGTGGAGGCGAAAAAGGCGGCCAGCGTGCTGGTGTGGGGATGGGCCAGCTCCTCGGCCAGCCGCAGTCCCTCTTCCATCCGGGCCGTCGCCTGTTCCGGATACCCCTGGAACCACAGCGTCCACGACAGGTAGAGGAGCGAGGCCACGACGGGGTCGTTGCCCAGCCGGTGGGCCAGGTCCCGATCCCGGTCGAGATCGTGGAGGGCGGCCGCCTCCTCGAAATGCCGGCGCGCGCGCTCGAGCTCGCCCTGGTAGAGGGTGATGGCACCCAATAAAAAGTGGCAGCCTATCTCGTAGCCCACGTCCCCCGCCTGCCGGGTCAGTGGGAGAAACCGCTCCCCTTCGTCGCGGGCGCGGCGGATCTCGCCGTGCACCATGTGGTACAGGCACAGGCCGAACAGGACGGGGATCACCTGGGGCGGGTCGCCGAGGGTGTGGCATAGGGTGCGGGCGCGGGCAAAGGCCTCCTCCACCTGGGGCGCGGCGTAGCCAAAGGTGGTGATCAGCGTCGTGCCCAGCAGCGTTTGCAGGCCCAGCTCCATCTGCGTCCGCTCGGGCCCCGGGGGCACGCCCTCCAGCAGCTCCAGGCCCCTGGACAGGTGGGCCGCCGCTTCGTGGTGGGCCGACATGTGGCACGCCCCCTGGCCGGCCTGGAGCCGGTAAGCGGCCGCCTTGAGGGGGATCCCACCCTCGTCAAAGTGGCGGGCCAGTTGCGCGGCCACGGCCGCCGTCTCGGCGCCGAACAGCCGCTCCATGGCCTGGCCCATTTCCCGGTGCAGGCAGGCCCGCTCGGCGGCGTCGAGGCCGCCGTACATGTACTGCTGGAAAAGGGCGTGGGCAAAGCGATAGCGAGACAGCCGCAGGCCCCCCGACCGGGCCGCGCCCAGCTCGCTCACCAGGCGGTGGCGCCTCTGCAGGTCGTCGCCGAGCCTGCGCACCACCTCTCGCTCGCTCAGGGCCTCCACCTGCGCCACCACCTCGGCCGTGAACTCCTCACCCTCCACACAGGCCACCGTCAGCAGGTCCTGCAGGTCCTGGTCGAGGCGGCCGATGCGCTCGGCAATGACCCCTTCCACCTTGACGGGCAAGACGTCCCAGTCCAGGGATGGCCCCTCCACCCAGCACCCGTCGCCGTCGCGGACGAGGTCGCCCCGCTCCTTCAGCTCCCGGAGCAGCTCGACGGTGAACAGGGCGTGGCCGCCCGTGCGCCGGAACAGGACCTGGCGAAACGTGGGCCCCAGGCAGTTGGGCTCAGCGTCGAGGAGTGTGTCCACGAACTGGCGGCTGGCCGTTTCGGGGATCGCGTCCAGGTCGACGGTCACGTCGCCGCGGTAGCGCGTCAGCTCGTGGACCACGGCGGCGAGGGGGTGGCGCTCCTCGGCCCGGCCCAGGGCAACGTCGTTGGGGCGATAGGCGCCCAGGATCAGGATGCGGCCGGCCTCCACGCGGCGCCCCAGGTGGAAGAGGAGGCCCAGGGACGCGTCGTCGGCCCATTGCATGTCGTCGAGAAAGAGGATCAAGGGCGTCCTGGCGCTCAACTGCTGCAAAAAGGCAGTGTATTGCTCAAAGATGCGGCTCTGTTCGACCACGGCCTCGCCCTGCCGGTCCTTTTTCTTCAGGACCGCGTCCAGCCGGTCCATCCAGCCCACCTTTTCGGCCACGGCCTTTCCGAGGGCGCCGGCCAGGGAGGCGCCGGGCACGAGGACGTCGATGAGGTCGGGCGCCACCTCCACCAGGACCTGCACGGAGCGCACCATCACGGCGCGCAGGCGGCCGGCGTTCTCCGGCGTCGTCCTGTCCGCCGCCTGCCGGCCGGCTCCGTCGCCGGTGAGCTGGGCCAGCACCTCGCGGAAGGGGAGATAGGGCTCGCCCGCGCCCACCTGGGCGTTGCAGCTACCCATGGCCACCACCAGGTCCGGGTCGGCGCCCAGGGCCTGCCCCACGAATTGGCGCACCAGGGCCGTCTTGCCGCTTCCGGCCTCGCCGGTGACGAAACAGATGGCGCCCTTTCCAGACAGGGCAGCCTCGAGATGCTGCCCCAGCTCCTGGAGCTCGCGCTCGCGACCTACAAAGACGCGCTCCTCCATCGCCTGACCTCCTCTGCTTGCCCCTGCCCTCACCTGAGGAGCATGGGCAGGAACACGTGGAAGGATGGAGCCGGGGTGGACGTGTGCTCGATGCGGGCGACGAACGCTTCCCAGCCGCCCGCCCGCGGCTGCAGCGGATTGACCGTGGGGAACGCCATGGAGCCTGTCCAGCCGACCAGGTGGGCGCTGCCCGCGGTGTCCACGGCCACCGCTTCCCCGACGTCGTCGCCGCCACCACCCAGGAAGGTGGCATAGTCCAGGCTTGAACCTGCGGCGTTCAGCCTGAAGGCAAAGGCATCGATGTTGCCGCCAATGGCTGCCTGGATGGGGTCGACCAGCGGAAAGTCGGGCGAAACCGTCTTGCCGGTGACGTACGCATTGCCGTCCGGGTCCACGGCAATGCCATAGCCCGACTCGTGGCCGCCGCCCCCCACGTAGGTGGAGTAGACCAGGGAGGCAGCTCCCGATTGCGAGGGGTCCAGCCTGGCGACAAAGACGTCCGACTTGGAGTCGACGTGGCAGATGGGAAGCTGGCCGGGCAGGGTATAGTCGCAGACCATGTTGTCCGTGGTGTTGCAGATGCCGTCGGTGCCACACGTCCGGTCAAAGGCGCCGGGGGTCGTCGGAAAGTCGTCGCTCTGCGTAGCGCCCGTGACGTACACCGTGCCGTCCTGGCCCACGGCAATGTCGTACCCAAAGTCGCTCAGGACGGTGCCGCCCAGGTAGGTGGAATAGACGAGGCCGTCCAGGCCGTCGCGCGTGGGATCGATCTTGGCCACAAACGCCTTCCACAGGCCGTCAAAGGTGCGCTGGTAGGCATTGGGTGTCGTCGGGAAGCTGGCCGCGGCCTGCCCCGTGAGGTAGATCATGCCCGCGCCGTCCACCGCAATTCCGTTCACGGCGCTGGCGCACAGCTCGCACCACTCGCCGCTGCCTCCCAGGTAGGTCGAGTACAGCAGCGCGCCGGCATTCAAGTCGATGACAGACACAAAGCCGTCGATGGCTTCCAGCCACTCGGACTGGATGGCGCCGGGCGTGGTGGGAAACCCACTGCTCGCCACCTCGCCGGCCACGTAGACCAGCCCTGCCGGGTCGACGGCGATGGCCAGCCCCCTGGACTTCACGGAGCCAAACCAGGACCAGAAGTCCACAGCGCCCAGCGGGTCGAGCCTGGCGATCTGCACGTACTTGTAGATGTACATCTCGGGCAGGGAATCGCTGTTGAGCGAGACGTAGCCGGTGACATAGGCGTTGCCCGCCTGGTCCACGGCGACGCCGCGCCCCTCGTCATCACCGGGCAGACCGAGATAGGTGGCATAGACGAGGGCCGTGCCCGTGGCGTTGAGCTTGGCCACAAAGGTATCGTAGCACAGCCGGTACGGCGCCTCGTCGGAGGGGCAATCGACGCCGCCGCCGCCGAATTCGGGCTGCCACGCGTTCATCAGGGGAAAGTCGGTCGAGTTTGTGCGGCCGACGACGACCATGTTCTGCGCCGAATCCAGGGCGACGTCGTAGCCGCTCTCGTCACCGCTGCCGCCCAGGTAGGTGGCATAGCTCAACACGGGGTCGACGATCAAGGGCAGGCCGGGGTCGTAGGCAGCGACCTGGTACCCAAACTGCCCCCCGCCGTGCAACAGATAACCGCCGGCGATGGGCAAGCGAGCACCGTCGACCTCCTGATAGATGAACGGCTTGCGCAGGCGGACCTGGCCGCCGGCCACGCTCAGCAGCAGGTCGCCCGTCCCTTCGAGCTCGACGGCGTCGGCGCCCTCGACTCTCACCCTGATGGCGTCCGGATCGGCGCCGGGGGCTATCACGAAATCGTGTTCCAACTGCCGCCCGGTGCCGAAAAAGAGCAGGTCGATCCCGGGATAGAGCCCCCGGTACCGGACCTGGCGGTAGGTCGGGATGCCGGTGTGCCAGCGAGACGGATCGCGCCCCAGATAGTAGTTGACGACGCCCGGCAGGCGACCCTCGCCCACCAGCGGCGGCTTGGCGGCCGCACCGACGAACTGCAGGCTGATCATCGCGGGGGGCTGCCCGGGCCGCGGTGGCGACAGGGCCAGCGTGGCTTCCCGAGGCGTCAAGAAGACGTTGTACCCCGATCCGTGGGCCAGGAATCTGGCCTCCGCATCCGCCTGTCCCTGGTTGGCCTCGAACTGGAGGGGAAGCTGGCCCAGGTCGGATTCATTGCGGGCCAGGGTCGCCTCCTGGGCCGCCGGCACCGGCGAATGCCGGAGCGCGGGCAAGCCCGGGACGGCCAGCAGCACAACAGCCGCCAGAAGAACATACGTGGAAAAGCGTTCGAGATTCATGGACTCTTTCTCCTCGTTTGCGACCGGGATCGAGATCCCGGCCCTCGTCCTCTCACACGGTACGCTCGGCTTCCCGGTACAGGTATAGCTCGACGACCCGGTGGGGACCGTCCTGCGCGCCATCCTCCTGCCTCTCCAGCAAAAAGTATCCCCAGCCATTGCCCCCCCGCCGGCCGGATGGCGCCTGGGCGGCCGGCGGACCCCAGATCCAGACCCGGACAAGGGCCCCCACGTTGGGCCCATCTCCGGCGTCCCCGTGTGCTGTGCCCTGCAACGCCTCGGCGATGGACCGCCGCACCCGGTCGCTCTGCGGGGGCTGCAACAAGCCCTCCACCACCTGGGCGACGCGCTGCATGGCCTCGTCCTGGCCGGCGCCCGGCGGGGACGCCGGCAGCTCGAACAGGAGCCGCCAGCTCACAGCCGCACGTAGCTGGCGATGGCCATGCCCGCCACGGCGATGCCCAGCAGGGCCGCATCCACGATCCCTGCTGTGCGCATGCGGGTCTGGAGGGAGCCCATGGCCGCCACCTGGGCCGGGTTGGGCGGGCCGCCGGCGGCCTGCATCTCCTGGCCCAGGGCGGCGATTTTCCCGGCAGTCGGCCCGTTCACCAGGGAGCCGATGGCAAAGGCCAGCAGGCCGGCCACCGACCCGATGGTGAGGGTCAGGCCGGGGCCCGAGGTGAGCCACTGGACGCTCAGGTGCCCCGAAACCGGCCAGTACAGGATCAGCCCGGAGAGGGCAGTGGCCAGGGAGGACAGGGACATGTAGGTGGAGAGCCGCTGTCCTCGCACCAGCCGCTGCATGAACCGGCCCCCTTCGGGCCCCGACTCCTTGACGGCAGGCTCCACGAACGCGGCGATCATGACCGCCGCCCCGGCCCAGAATACGCCGGCACCGATGTGGACGAGACGCAACAGGATCATCAGCACGTTCATTGGTCCTCACCTCCGGTGGGCTCGCAGCCGGCCGGCCAGTCCATCCACCGCCGCAAGCCTGCCAGGTCGGGCCACGGCCAGACCTCGGCGATCTTGGCTCCTTCCAGCCGGTACAGGTCGACGGTGTCGAGGCACACGCCCTCGCCCGACGGCGGGGCGCCCAGGAATTCTCCCCGGTGCGTCCCCGCCAGGCTGGCGTACACCACGGCGCGGTCGTGGGTGGCAAAGACGTCGTGCACGCTCACCGTCAGGTCGGGCAGGGCGCCAAGGATCAGGCGGGCCATCTCGGCCATGCCTTCCGGACCCCGGCGCTCGATGAACGTGCCGCCATAGTCGTGACGGACGAAACCAGGCGCCACGAGCTCGGCCAGGTCCTCCAGTTGGCGCGCATTGATGGCCTCCAGCGCGCGCCGGATCGTAGCAGCGTTTCGCTCCGCAGATGTCATCGTTCCTCCTCATTCCCGGATTTCGTTCGCGCCCAGTATACGCCATTCTGGCTCCCTGTTGGGGTCACCGGCTGCCCCAGGAATGCACCCCAAAAGTGCCACACCTGGGCAGGCTCAGGCCCGCCCGCTCCCGCCAGATCGCCAGTTTGACAAGGCCGTGCAACCATCCGCGCACGCTCCGGCGGGATCATCAGATCCCGCCGCTTTCTGGCGGATCTGTCGACCACGCGCGCTCCGGCGGGATCGTCAGATCGCGCCGCTTCCTGGCGGATCTGGCGCCAGGAGCCTTGAGGGGCCCTGAGGAGCCTTCAGGAGCCTTCAGGAGCCTTGAAGGCCAGGATGTCGACCTTGCAGTGGCCCTGCAACAGGCGCGTGCAGTAGTTGACAACTTTGGTCAACTGTTGTACAATGGCCCACTGAATAGTACCGCTCCGCTGTCTCACACTGCAGGTACGCTATCCTTGGCAGGCCTTTCCTTTGCCGCCACGTCGCGCTGCAAGAACCGGGAGGATACAAGTGGAGGCCGAGATTTCGTTTGGTGCGTGGATTGCCAGGCGCCGGAAGGCGCTTGATCTGACCCGAGAACAGCTCACCGATTGCGTGGGCTGCTCGGTCTCGGGCCTGCGCAAGGTCGAGACCGACGAGCGGCGCCCGTCCAGGCAGGTGGCCGAGCTCCTGGCCGAGTGCCTGGAGATCCCGCCCGAGCAGCGGCCGGCGTTTGTCCGCGTGGCCCGTGGCGTCGAGCCCGTCGAGCGGCTGGGCCCGCCCCTGGCCGGCCTGGCGGGCGCCGGGTCGTGCCCCACGCCGCGCCGGGCGGCCTCGAACCTGCCCCTGCCCGCCACGCCCCTCATCGGGCGCAAGCGAGAGATGGCCGCGCTGGCCCGGCTGCTGGCCGACCGCCAGTGCCGCCTGCTGACCATCGTCGGCCCGGGTGGCGTCGGCAAGACGCGCCTGGCCATCGAGGCGGCTTCCATCCACCGGGGGCTGTTCCCTGACGGAGTGCACTTTGTGCCCCTCGCCTCCCTCGCGTCGCCCTCCCTGGTCGTCCCGGCCATAGCCGGCGCCCTGGGGCACACATTCTCCGGCTCCATGGCTCCCCTGGACCAGCTCCTGCGCCATCTCCGCGGCAGGTCATTGCTGCTGCTTCTGGACAACTATGAGCACCTGCTGGAGGACGGCGTGGGCCTGGCGGAGCTGCTGCAGGGCGCGCCCGGGGTCAAGCTGCTGGTCACGTCGCGCGAGCGGCTGAACCTCCAGGGCGAGTGGCTGTTCGACCTCCAGGGGCTGCCGGTTCCCTCGGCCGGACAGGCGGATGGCGCCGAGGGCTATAGCTCTGTCGCCCTGTTCGTGGCCAGCGCGCGGCGCGTGCGGGCCGGCTTCCAGCTCGAAGCCCTCGCGGCGGAGGAAAGGCAGGCCATCGCCCGCATCTGCCGCCTCGTGGAAGGGATGCCGCTGGCCATCGAGCTGGCGGCCACCTGGGTGCGCGTCCTGGGCTGCACCGAGATCGCGTCCGAAATCGAGCGCAGCCTGGATTTTCTGGCGGGCGCCGCCCGCGACATGCCCGAGCGACACCAGAGCCTGCGGGCGGTCTTTTGCCATTCGTGGGACCTGCTCTCGGACCAGGAGCGCTCTGCGCTGTGCCGGCTCGCCGTCTTTCGGGGTGGCTTTCAGCGGCAGGCGGCGGAGCAGGTGGCCGGCGCGTCGC
>DAOUHB010000008.1:0-5430 GCA_034428935.1 Anaerolineae bacterium
TATGCCCACCAGCGCGGCTTTGTCCACCGCGACGTCAAGCCGGCCAACATTTTCGTCGGCCCCGGCGACCACGTCACCCTCACCGACTTTGGCATCGCCAAGGCCGCCTCCGAGACCCAGCAGCTCACCCGCACCGGCACCCTCATGGGCACCCCCGAGTACATGGCGCCGGAACAAGCCACCGGCGGTGAGGTGGACCACCGTACCGACCTCTATGCCCTGGGCGTGGTCCTTTACCAGATGCTCACCGGCCACGTGCCGTACCAGGGCCACACACCCCATGCCGTCCTGCACAACGTCATCTACGAGCCGCCCCTGGCTCCCCGCCAGGTGAACCCCAACCTCTCCGCCGCCCTGGAGGGCGTCATCCTCAAGGCCATCGCCAAGCAGCCCGAGCAGCGCTTCCAACGCGGCGCCGAGCTGGTCCGGGCTCTACGCCGGGCCACCGAGGGCGCGGCCAGGGACGCCTTCGAGCCGGCAGCACCCCGCCGGCCGGCGCCGGTTGCTGCCCGGCCCATGGCACCGCCGCCGCGGAGGCGCTCTGCACTGCCCTGGCTGCTGGGAGCGGCGGCAGCCCTTCTCATCCTCGGCACCGCCGCCGTCGTCGCCATGCTCCTCATAAACGGCGGCCCACCCGTGCTTCCGCCGGCGACGCAGGTGGCGGACGAGAACCCGCCCGAGCCCACCCTGACCGCGGCCGCGCCCTCCTCGGTGCCCACGTCAGCGCCCACAGCAGTGCCCACCGCCGACGTTGGGCAGCGCGAGGAAGAGCTTCTGGCGCGGCTGGACTGGCGCCGGGACAACGGAGAGCCCATCGTCGTTCGCCGGGCGCCCGCGCCGCCGAGCCTGGATGGGAGCCTGGACGAGTGGGCCGGCCCGGAGTATGGTGTGTCCCACGTGGTGTTTCGGCCGGAGAACTGGCAGGACCGGGACGATCATGCCGCTTCTTTCCGCGCCATGTGGGACGGGGACTATTTCTACCTGGGACTCACCATCCAGGACGACCGGCTCGTTCAGCTTGGCAGCGGAAGCACCATCTACGCCGGTGACGACGTGGAGATTCAGCTCGACACCGACCTCGACGGGGACCGGATGGCAGACGGGCTTTCGGAGGACGACAGCCAGATGGGTTTTGCCATCATGGATCTGGACGCGGGCAGCCACGAGGCCTATGTCTGGCGGCCGCCCTCGCGGGAGCGACCCTTGACCCTCGACCTGGCGGCACGAAAAACGCCGGCCGGGTACACGGTAGAAACCGCGATACCCTGGCCGGCGCTCAACCTCAATCCTCAAAGCGAGACCGCCTACGGCTTTTGTCTCAGCCTGGCCGATACCGACACTCCTGGTCTGGTCGATCAGGAGTCCATGATTTCGACCTGTCCACGGCGGGAATGGGGCGACCCCACCACCTGGGGCACGTTGGTCCTGGTCGACTGGTAGCCTGGCGGCTCACTCCGCCACGTTCTTCAAACCCGGGGCCTAGAGCCGGATCAGGCTCTCCTTCTGCTGGCCGTTACGCACGTAGGTCAGCGACAGGTCGCGTCCCTTGGGCATGCCGGATACGAGCTTGTGCAGGTCGTCGGCGACGACCACAGGCTGGCCGCCGAGGGCAGTGACGACGTCACCCTGGCGCAGCCCGGCACGCTCGGCCGGCGATCCGCTCCGCACCCGGCCGACGTATGCGCCAGAGCTGGGAATGCCGGGATTCTTTTTCGCCTGCCGGGCCGCATCGGCCACTGCGGCGCCCAGCTTGGGCTGGGAGTTCTGCAGCAACTGCATCAGGCGCGGCTGGTCAAAGCCGACTACGACCTGGCCGCCGACCGAGATCACCGGCACCCCCTGCTGGCCCGAGAGCCGCACCATTTCCATGGCCGCCTTGCGATCGGCGGCCACGTTCTTTTCCACGAACGACACCCCTTGCCGTTTGAGAAACTGTTTCGCCTGGTAGCAGTAGCCACAGGTCGGTGTCGTGTAAATCGTTACCTTCATCTCTTGCCTCGAACGCCCGCGGTTAGTGGGTGTGGACGTGATCGTGCGTGTGAACGTGTCCGTTCCCATGCTCGTGTTCGTGATCGTGCTCCGTGACGGCCGGGGCCTTGCCCACCGCTTCCAGCAGCTTGGCCAGCATCATCGGCTCCGGAACCGCCCCCTCCTGGTGATAGTTCTCGTTGATGACCGTGCGCGGCACGCCGTACACGCTGTATTTGTTTGCCAGGTGCGGGAACTCGATGGCTTCAATCATGTCGGCGCGGATGAGGTCGCTCTCCATGGCAAACCTGTGGGCCAGGCGCACAGCCTGGGGGCAGTACGGGCAGGTTGGCGTGACAAAGACCTGGATATGGACCGGCTCGGTCAGCTCGGCCACTGCCTGCTTGCTCTTGGGCTGCAAGCCCGATTCGCCCTTGGAGACGTCGATGATGTCTTCGACGATGCTGGTGAACTCGTAACCCGACGGAATGCCGTAGAAGCGAATGCCATAGTCCTTGTCGGTCTCGTCCTCTGAACGTAGGATGGCGATGGCCGGAATCTTGTCGATGCCGTACAGCTCGGCAACTGCCTTGTCCGACACAAAGTTATAGATTTCGGCCGTGATCTTGTCCGAGAGCTCTGCGACCTCCTCTACGATCTGGCGTGTCTCGCCACAGAACTGGCATTCGACGCTCTGGGTAAACATCAAGATCTTGACCGGGCTTACCAGTTCGGTTTCAAACTCATTGCGCAGGTGCTCCGCATCCTTTGCAGAAATAAGTGCCATTTAGGAACCTCCATCATGTTTTTTCAGGGTCTCGACCCGCACCCTTTACCCCGTTAGATGCAAAATCGGGCCAAAGGTTTCATCCCTGGCCCGAATTTCTCGCAGGTGGCGCCAACACGCCGTTATTAGTCCAGCTTGAGCACGCGATAAAGGCGGGCCCTGACATCGTCGGGCATGGATGGCCGGGATTGTGTCCGATAAAGCACAATGGTGCGCCGCAGCGTATCGACCAGCACCCGGCAATCGGGGCACTCGGCCAGGTGCGCCTCCAGCTCGGTACAAAGCGCCTCTTCCAGCTCCCCGTCCACATAGTCGCACAGCGTGCTCAACAGCTCTCTGCAATCATGTCTTTCGTCACTACACACAACTTCCCCCTCAACCCCCACAATACGCCCGGGTCACGCCGCAGCCCGCACACCGCGGGCGCCTTCTTCGAAATAGTCCGACAGGCGGTCCCGAAGCCACAACCGGGCACGGTGGAGCCGTGTCTTGACGGTCGGAACGCTGATGCCCAGAATCTCGGCCGTCTCGCTCCCCGACAGCCCCTGGATGTCGCGCAGGATAAAGGTCGCGCGCAAGGTCTCGGGCAGCTCGGCGATGGCGAGATCCATCACGTCTCGGGCTTCGGCGGTGAGCAACTGGTCGTCCGGCACCGACGACCAATCCACCAGGTGCCGGGGCACGTAGGAACCTTCGCCGTCAGGATCCGCACCAGGTGGAGGGACATCCAGCGAAAAGGAGGTCATCCGGCTGCGCTTGCGCAGGCGCATCAGGCTAGCATTGTAGGCGATGCGATACAGCCAGGTGGAGAGCTTGGAACGGCCCTCAAACCCGTCGATGGCCTCAAAGGCGCTCAGGAACGTCTCCTGAAGGACGTCTTCCGCCTCCTGCTCATCGCCGAGCAGCTTATAGGCGACATTGTATACGTTCGCCGAATGCAGCTCCAGGAGCTGGCGATAAGCCTCCGGCTTGCCTGCCCTCAGCCCTCGCAGCAGCTCCGCTTCACCTGCAAAGGCGTCATTGACCACCCTTACACTCCTTTAGATGCAGAATGCCGCCAAAAGTTTCGCGAGTCAAGAGTCAATCCCGCCAGCGCAGTGTAACAAAAAGAGGGAGACTTGTCAATCTCCCTCGATGGTTGCCGGGCCATGGCACGCGGGCATTTCGCCGCCACGCCCGGCATCTGTGCTTAAGGCTAGGAAGGGCGTTGCGCCATGGCCTCTTCGACCATGGGGAGGATGTGGTAGTAGTGGGCCGAGCCCACCAGGCGAATCTCCCCGTTCACCGTGACGAGGGGAAAGCCGAGGTGTCGCTCGTCGACGAGCCCCATCAGCTCGGCAAAGCGCTCCTGGTTTGCAGGGTCGGAGAGGTCGACGTAGGTTACCTCCACGGCATCTCCGTAGCGCAGTTTGAGATACATCTCGGTCACACGCGTGGTCTCCAACGAAGACCGTGATACACCTCAGCCGCCGCCCGAGTCGCAGCTCTCCCGCACTCGGTGTCCATACACCTGGACGTAGACACTCCTGGCCTGATTGACGTTCATTGTCCCTCCTCTGCTGGCTCCTGATCCCACTCTCGTTTTTGAACCATGGCACAGGCATCGTACACCAACTGCATGCCGTGTGTCTCGCAGAACTCGATGGCCTCGTCCGATTCCGCACCGGGCTGCATCCAGATGCGCATTAGCCCCAGCTCGTGGGCCTGCCTGACCACCTGCTCGGTAACGGGTGGCGGTACCACCAGGTTCACCACCTCGGGCCGCTCCGGAAGCTCGGCCAGCGTCGGATAAGCAACGGCACCCTCCACCTCTGTGACATTGGGGTTGACGGGATATACCCTATAGCCGGCATGCCGCAGCGAGCGAAAGACCCGGTTGCCGTACTTGTTCCGGTCCTGGCTGGCGCCCACAATTGCCCAAAGCCTGCGGTTCACGAAATCGGCGATGAGCTCCTCCTGATCCCTGGTTGCCATGTCCCTCCCCGCTCCTCCAAATACCCCCCTGGGGTAAGCAAGTGAATTCTAGCACAGCCGGGAACCGCTGTCAAGTTGCGGGTACTATTTGACAAAAGCCCTTCGATGGGCGTATACTGTTGCCACATCGGCAGGGAGGCCGAGCTCACGCTTTCTGTTTTTTTCCCGGGGAGGCTGGCATCGGCCGGTGCATCGAGCACCGGCCTTTCTGCTCCCCGCAAGCCATCACAGGAGGAAAACTTATGACGGCCTTGATTGGTGTTCGGCGCGAGGACAAGAGCGACTGGGAGCGTCGGGTGCCCATCACCCCTCAAGACGCCGCCGAGCTGCAAGCGCAGGGGATCCCGATCATCGTGCAATCCTCTGCCATCCGCGCCTTTTCTGACCAGGAATTCGCGGCAGCAGGCGTCCCCGTGCAGCAGGATCTTGGCACCTGCTCCCTGATTTTCGGCATCAAGGAAATGCCGGAAGAGTTCTTCGAGCCCGGGAAGTCCTACGTCTTTTTCGCCCACGTCATCAAAGGACAGCCCTACAACATGTCGATGCTGCAGCGCATGCTCGATCTCGGCTGCACCCTCATCGACTACGAGCGGGTGGTGGACGACAAGAACCGCCGCCTCATCTTTTTCGGCTGGCACGCGGGCGTTGCGGGGATGATCGACACCCTGTGGGCCCTGGGCCAGCGCCTGGCCTGGGAGGGA
>DAOUHB010000009.1:0-52745 GCA_034428935.1 Anaerolineae bacterium
CTGACGCCCAGGTCCACGTTGTTCGCTGCCTTGCAGGCAACCTCACAGGCGTGGCACTCGGCGCACTTGTCCACTTCGAGATAAAAGCCATATTGTTTTGCCATGGTTCACATCTCCTTCCTTTCCAGGTCCTGTGCCACGCCTAGGCCTTCCGGACCTCGACCAAGGTCTGGCTGCTCATGGCCATCACCACGGGATCAAACATTTTGCTCCGATCGGTGGTGTACATGTTGTTGCTGTTGGCCCCGCCGTCCGCCAGCGGATAGTCTTCCATCCCCAGCTCCTGGCAGCCTTGCCACCAGCCGTGGAGGATCATGACCGTGTCCGGGCGGATCCCGGGATAGTACATGGCCTTGACCTTCAGCCAGCCGTGGGGGCCTTCGACGATCACCCAGTCCCCGTCGTTGATGCCGCGCGCCTTGGCCGTGTCGGGATAGATGTGGAGGAAGGGATAAGGCTCGATCTCGCGCAGGTATGGGATATTGCGCAGCCACGCTGCGTTATAGGTCTTGGACGTATGGTAGTCCGACATGAGCAGTGGATATTTGTCCAGGAGCTCGGGCGTGGCCGTGGGGCCTTCCGGAAGCTCGCGCCAGACCGGCATGGGGGTGAACCCCGCCTCCTCGAAGAGCGTGTTATAGATCGCCACCTTGCCCTGGGGCAGGTAGGGACCCTTGTCGATGCGCGTGCTCACCGTCGAGAACCTCTTGGCGTACTGCTCGTACTCCCGAGGGTTGCCCTTGTACTTGCGGCCCTTGGGATACTCGGTCCGCAGTTGCTCGTAGGTCATCTCCAGCGGTTCCATCCGCCAGTCCATGTGGGCCTTGATGTCGCCGTTCCACCAATCCTCGCCGTAGCCACAGGCCGTGCCCAGGTCGAGCCAGAACTCGTAGTCCGACTTGTAGTCTCCCTGGCGCTCGATGACCTGGTTGCGGGCCATGATCCACGGGCCCGAGGTCTCGAAGGGATGGTCATTTTCATAGCCGGTGGCCACGGGCATGACCACGTCGGCCCAGGGCATGTCGGAGGTGCGCATCAGGTCCAGGACCACAAAGAACTCGAGCTTGCCGAGGGCCTCGATGATGCGCTTGGTGCCGCGGGTGCTGGCGATGGCCTGGCTGCCGGGGGCGATCATGGCCCGGATGGGATACTTTTCCCCGGTCAGGACGCTATCGAACAGGTTGTACAGGCCGCAGGAGGTACCTTCCTGCCAGGGCTGGAAGGGCTTGGGCATCTCGTAGCCCACCAGCTTGTCGACCCACTCCTGGGTGTAGCGTTCCCGAAGGTGCACGCCACGGGGCTGGGGCATCTCGCTCGAGCCACCCCAGACGTTGCAGCCGGGCTTGTCCAGGTGGCCGGTGATGGCCATCATGATCGCCACGGAGCGGACGGCGTCGTTGCAGCTCGGGGCGTGCTCGGGCCCGTTGCTCAACTCGATGGCCGCCTTGGGCGTGGTGGCGTACAGACGGGCCACTTCCTTGATCTGGTCGGCGGGTACGCCGGTGATGGTCTCGGCCCATTCCGGCGGATACTGCTGCACGTGCTCCTTGAACTCCTCAAAGCCATAGCACCACTCGCTGGTAAAGGCCGCATCGTACAGGTTCTCGTTGATGATCACGTTGAGCATACCCAGGGCCAGCGCGGCGTCGGTGCCGGGGCGCAGGGGCACCCACATGGCGTCCGTCATGGCGCCGTCGGCCTCCAGCGAAGGCTTGATGGCGATGAACTTGACGCCACGGGCCTTGGCATCCACCAGCTTGGCCACGCCACCCTTGGCCGAACCCGAATACACGGGCTGCACGCCCCACAGGATGATGAGATCGGCGTTGCTATAGTCCGGCGAGGTGACGCCACCGATGGTGTACGTAAAGGTGAACATGCGCTGCATGGCGCAGATGCCACTGTGCCCATAGTTGGGGCTGCCGTGCGTGATCAGGAAGCGATACAGGTAGTCGCTGTAGCTGCGCCGCGCCGGCGAGAGGATGCCCAGGCTCTCCGGCCCGTGCTTTTCCTTCAGCTCGAGGAGCTTGTCGGCGATGAGCTGAATGGCCTCGTCCCAACTGATGCGCTCGAACTTGCCCTCTCCCTTTTCTCCCACACGCTTCATGGGATACTTGATGCGGTCGGGGGAATAGACCCACTGCGGGGCGGCGTGGGCCTTGGGGCAGTTCTTTCCGTTGTTGGTGGGGCACTCCGGGAAGGGCTCGATGCCCACGAACTTGCCATCGACCACCTTGGCCATGACGCCGCAGCCGGAGCTGGGCCCACACATGGCGCAAAAGGTCGGGACAAGCTTGGCTTCCCCTGCCTGCTCCTGGGCATAGGCCACGCCGCGCTGCTTCTTGAGCAGGGTCGCGCCGGCCCCACCGATGGCTCCCGCTGCTCCAAGCGCTCCCGTTGCCTTCAGGAACGTGCGGCGGCTAAACCGTGTAGAGGTATGCTGTCTCTCTTCACCCATTGAATCCTCCTATCTGATTGGGCTCCACACCATCGTCATTGGTTCGATCGGCGAGTTTGATTTTTTCTGGCCTGGCCTCCTCTGCCCGCTCCGCGGTCCGCAAAGCACAACCCTGCGGCTCGTCCAGGCAGACAACGGGTGCTTTGCCCGTGATGGCGCACACCAGGTCCTGGATGTCCGTCATCGCCCGCCGCTCACCGCTAAGCAAAAATATCAAGTTTTCGTCGGGGCTGATGCACGTAATGCGTTGCACCAGACCGCCATTCAGGCATCCCATGAGCTGGACGACCGGACACTCTGCCGGGTCCGCGCAATCGACCAGGACCACGTCGGGCTTGCAAGCCTCGATGCGGTCCTGGATTGCTTCGCTCCGGGCCCAACGCCCCACGAAATCGATGTTCTCCTCAACACGCAAAAGATCTTCGATTCCCTGGGAAAACAGGGACCGATCGGATACCAAGAGAACTTTGGTCATTCGCTGACGATACCTTTCACCTGGTCCTGATACAGTGTACCAGAATTCCGGCGCTAGGGCACCATCCGGTCTACCCATTTTTGAAAAAAAAGGGAGCCATCTTGCGATGGCTCCCAGGGGTGAGAAAGACCTCACAGCATATGGCCCAAGTGGGCCATATGCTGCGGCACTTGGACTACCCATCCGGGGGCTGCCCTGTCTGCGACTCGGGCAGCAGGCCCTCCTGCACGGCATAGACGGCGGCCTGGATGCGGTTCTGCATGTGTAGCTTGTCGAGGATGCTCTGCAGATGCTTCTTGACCGTGTTCTCGGTGATGCCCAGCGTATTGGCGATTTCCTTGTTGGTGGCCCCGGTGGTCACCTGGACCAGCACTTCCAGCTCTCGGGCCGTCAACTCGTCGCGCTGGGGTCCCTCGGGAACGGGGGCACCCGGGCGTTGAAACTCGGCCAGGATCTTGGCCATCATGGGCATGGACAGCGCGGCATCTCCCGCAGCCACCCTGGACAGCATGTCGTAAAAGTTGTCGGGGTCGAGCTTTTTCAAAAGGTAACCGCGAGCCCCGCTCTTGATGGCCTCGAACAGCGTCTCGTCCTGCTCGTCGGCGGTAAGCATGATAATGGACGTGCGCGGCAGCTTGGGCCGGATGGCCCGCACGGCCTGCAGCCCATCGCAGTGGGGCATGTGCACGTCCATGAGGATAATATCGGGCTCGGTTTCTTGCGCCTTCTTTATGGCTTCCAGGCCATCGCTCGCCTCGCCCACGATTTGAAAGTCATCCCGATAGGACAGCAACGAGGCCAATCCCTTTCGGAACAAAAGGTGGTCGTCCACCAGGAGAACCTTGAGCCTGGTCATGTCAAACCTTTCTCGCGTTTCAAGGGCAGGGCCAGCCGAATCTCGGTGCCCTGACCAGGTTTACTTTGAATGTCGAGCGTTCCACCGACACTTTCGCCGCGCTCGCGCATCGTCTGCAGCCCGAGGTGCTGCTGGCCGTCCCGCTTGACCTTTTTCGGGTCAAAGCCACGGCCGTTGTCGCGCACCACGATGGAAGCAGAGTGGTTCTCGGAGGCGAGGATGATTTCTACAGCGCTTGCCCCGGAATGTCGCCTCACGTTCGTCAGCGCTTCTTGCACGATGCGCAGCAATTGAACCTCCGTATCGCGGGACAGGGAGGGAACGCGCCAGGCGGCGGTATCCATGGTGACTGCAATCTCGCTGCGCTCCTTGAAGTGCCGCGTGTGCTCCTCCAGGGCGGCCAGCAGCCCTCCCTCCGCAGAGATCGTTACGCGCAGCCCGGCGATGGAATCGCGCACGTCGTCATAGGCCCTGGAGGAGATCTGTTCCATCTCTCTCAGCTCCTCCTTCACCTCGAGGAGCCGGTATTGGCCGAGCAGCCGCTCCGCCAATTGGCTCTTGAGGTGCACGTAGGCCAACACCTGGAGAAGGTTGTCGTGCAGCTCGCGAGACAGGCGGGCTCGCTCCTCAAGGGCGACCATGCCCCGCAACTGGTCGCTGAGCCGGGCAGCGTTGATGGCGACCCCCAATTGATGGCCGGCCGACGTCAGGAGCGCAATCTGCTGTGGAGTCAGGTGGTGCGGCTGGCTGTGGGCCAGGTTCATGACACCCAGGACCCGCCCCCCCGCTTGCAGCGGAATCCCGGCATAGAACTGGACCACGTCAGTGGTCCTGGGCACAAAGGGCCGGGAATCATTGGCCACGTCCTCGACGATGAGGACCTCACCCTTTTCCGCAACCCAGCCGGCCAGGCCGTCCCCAACCCGCACCGTTGTCAGTGCCTGGCTAAACCACTCGGGGACGCCCAGGTGGGCCACCTGCACCAGGAGTTGCTTCTCCTCGTCGAGGAGCATGGCGATACCGCGCTGCAAGCCGGCGATGCGCAGTGTCTCGCGCAAGACCAGGTGCATCATCTCCTCGATCTCCAGGGGCTGGCTGATGGCCGACGAGATCCTATGGACGACGTCGGCCAGCGACGCGCTCCATAGCTGAATTTCTTCGCAGGTCTGGCGTTGTACCTGGAGCGCCCTTTCCTGCTCTTCGAGGCGCGCCTGGGACGCCAGGCTCATCTGCCGTTGCCGCTCGCCTTCGGAGGTATGGAGAACCCGTACCAAAAAGACCGTGATGCCCACCGTGGTGAGGGTTCGCAGCGCCTGGACGGTGGCCCCAAGGAACAAGGGCAGCGAGCTGATGGAGCCCAGGATGGGCAGGGCAACGCCGCCGGAAACGAGGGACTTGAGCCAGAAGGAAATCGCCGCGCCGCCCAGGTCGCGGTTCGCCTCCTCCAGCCCGGCGTGTGACCGCTGCAGCCACACGGCGAGGCCAGAGAGGGCCAACCCGGGAAGGTAGAGCATGATCCGCGCCCAGGTCTCGGCTTGCGGCAGCCAGTCACCGTTGCGTGCTGCCGGGCTCACCAGGATGGCAGCCAGAACGCCGAGATAGGCCAGGCCAAAGAGAGCCAGGAACCACTGGCGGCGCTGCCAATTGGGCCTGCTGACGCCGAGGGCCTGCAAGCCAAAGGCGATAAGGAATAGAGTGCTCACCACGAATAGGCCCAGCACCCCCGCCTGCACCAGCGGCTGGCCCCTGAGGACCCCCGCGCCGCCGGGCATGCGGAAGATCATTTCCAGCCAATTGCCGATACTGGACAGGAACGCGTGGACCGAAAGCAGCCACAGTTTGTCGGTGATGCGCAGAAATTGGGCGCGACGCAACTCCAAGGAGATGGTCAGGCCCATGACAAAATAGGCCAGCCCATTTACAAAATAGAGTAGATAGGCATTGTCCAGGAAACTTGTCTCTAACACCGTCAATATAACTCCACCACGCGGGAGTAAGGTTTGGCTCCTGCCTGGCGCACGATCTTAGCACAGAAGTAGGGGATTGTCAACAAAGGGAGGCTCACTGCGGTTATTGTCAGAAAGCGCCGGTTCATACAGTAGCCAGCAAGCACCCGCTCAACTCTGCCCGTAAACCGGAATGGCCGCGCCGTTGATGGGCCGCGCCGCCTCGGAGGCCAGGAACAAAAAGACCTGGGCAATGGCGCCGGGCGGCACCCATCGGCCGGGATCGGCCTTGGGCATGGCGGCCCGATTCTGGGGGGTGTCGATGGTGCCGGGGAGCACGCAGTTGACGTTGATCCCCTTCGGCCCCAGCTCGGCCGCCAGGCCCTCCACCAGGCGCACAACCGCCGCCTTGGACGCGCTGTAGGCCGCCGAACGGGCGCTGCCTGCCAGGGCAGCACGGGCTGCGGTGTGGACGATCTTGCCCTCACCCTGCTCCAACATGGCGGGGGCCACGGCCCGGCTCAGGATGAGGGCCGTGCGGGCATTGAGGTCGTGCAACAGGTCCCAGGTCTGCAGCGCCGCATCGTCGATGAGCGCACCCCCGCGCCAGCCGCCGACGGTGTTGGCCAGGACGTCGATGCGCCCCAGGCGCTCCAGGGCGGTGCCCACGGCGGCGGCCACCGACGCTTCGTCGGCCGCGTCTACCCCGGGAAGGAGCAGGTGGTGGCCGGCCCGCGCCCATTGGGGGTAGAGGGCCGCCAGCCGGTCGGAGCCGCGGTCCAGCAGGACCAGGCGGGCACCCGCCTCGTCAAAGGCCCGGGCCACCGCCTCGCCGAGGTTGCCCGCGGCGCCGGCGACCACGACCACGCGACCGGTAAAGTCAAACATCGCAGCCCTCCTGTAGATCTCCCTGGAACCCTAATACAGGTCGAACCCATACCATGCCGCGCCCAACAAGGCCGTCTTGGGGTTCAGCACGACGTACACCGGGACGTGGGACAGGGTGTCGGCAAAGCGCCCCTTGTTCACAAAGGCGGCCATGAACGTGCCGTCGCGCAGCTTGGGCAGGATGCGAGGAGGGATCCCGCCCCCGACATAGATGCCGCCCGTGGCCATGACCTTGAGGGCCAGGTTGCCGGCCTCGGCGCCCAGGACGGAGACAAAGGTGTTGAGGGCGGCGATGCACAGCTCGCACTCTCCGCTCATGGCCGCCCGGACGAGGACGGGGGTGGGGTCCTCGGCTTCGCGGAGGGCCTGGGCCACGCCGGGCACCTCGGGCGCGTAGCGGTTGTCGCGCAGATACTCGTAGATGAACGGCAGGCCCAGACCCGAGCAGACCCGCTCGTAGCTGACGTGGGCAAACCTGCCCATGAGATAACGCAAGAGCTCGATCTCGAACAGGCTGTTGGGCCCGAAATCGACGTGGCCGCCCTCCGAAGGCAAGACGTGGTAGCGGCCGTCCTTGAAGAACAGGATGGCCTCGCCCAGGCCGGTGCCGGGGGCGATGACGGCCTTGGTGCCGCTGCGGGCGGGCGCGTCGTTGAGGACAAAGAGGTCCTCGGCCTCCAGGTGGGGAACGCCATAGGCAGTGGCCTCCAGGTCGTTGAGCAGCTTGGCCTCCACCAGCCCCAGCTCTCGCTTGAGGACCTCCTCGTCCATGGTCCAGGGCAGGTTGGTGGCGGCGCACTTGCCCTCCACCACCGGCCCGGCCACGCCGACGACGGCCCGCTCCACGGTGGCGCCGGTCTCGGCCAGAAACTCTTTCGCCACCGCCTCCAGGCTGGGATAGCTGGCGCTGGCAAAGGTCTTTTGCACCTCTGGCACCAGGTCACCGTCCGTCGAATACAGGGCCAGGTTGGTCTTGGTTCCGCCCACGTCACCGGCCAGCAGCATGTCGTTCCCTCCTTTGCCATCCCAGCAGGTACGGGCCTGCCTGCCCTCAAAATATCATGGAACGAGGGGCTTGTCAACTGCCAGGTTCAAGCCCGATTGCCTTTTCCCTCCCCCGGTGGTATAATGCCCACCAGAAGAGCCGGGGGAGGAGCAGAACACGCACCATGTCTCTTTTGCAGACCGAGATCTACCAGCAGCCTGACGTCCTGGACACTCTGCTCGCCGAGGAAAGCGACCGGGCGTGGGAGATTGCCACGACGCTGAGAGAACGAGAGATCTGCCACGTGGTCATAGCCGCGCGGGGCACGTCGGACAATGCCGCCCGCTATGGGCAATATCTCCTGGGCGCCCACAACCGCCTGCCGGTGGGCCTGGCCACGCCCTCGCTGTACAGCGTCTACCGGCAGCCGCCGCGCCTGGACCGCTCCCTGGTGGCCGGCATATCCCAATCGGGCCAGTCGCCCGACATTGTTGCCGTCCTGGCCGAGGCCCGGCGCCAGGGGGCGCCCACGCTGGCCATCACCAACGATCCGGGCTCGCCCCTGGCCGCCCAGGGTGACCACCTGCTGCTCCTGCACGCCGGTGAGGAGCGGGCGGTGGCCGCCACCAAGACCTACCTGGCCCAACTGGCGGCCCTGGCGCTCCTGTCGTGCGCCCTGGCCGACGACCGCGAGCGGCTGGAGACCCTGCGGCAGGCGCCGCGCCTGGTGGAGCGCATCCTGGGCATGGAGGAAGAGGTGGCGGCCGCCGTGGTGCGGTATCGCTACATGGAGACCTGCGTCGTCCTGGGCAGGGGCTACAACTATGCCACCGCCTTCGAGATCGCCCTCAAGATGAAGGAGCTGAACTATCTCATCGCCGAGTCGTACTCGTCGGCCGACTTTATGCATGGTCCCATCGCCGTCGTCGGCGGCGGCTTTCCCGCGCTGCTGGTGGCACCTTCGGGGGCAATGTTCCCGACCATGCACGCCTTTGGCGTCGAGCTCAAGGCGCGGGGCGCCGAGCTGCTGGCCATCTCGGACCGGGAGGAGCTGCTGGCCGAAGCCGTGACAGCCCTGCCGCTGCCCGAGGGCCTGCCCGAGTGGGTTTCGCCCCTGGTAGCCGTGGTGCCGGGCCAGCTCTTTGCCCTGCACCTGGCCCTGGCCAAGGGCCACGATCCCGATCAGCCCGTGGGCCTGCAGAAGGTGACGATCACCCGCTGAGGCGAGCCCGGGAGATGGTCGCCTCAGGCTCCTCGCCTGGAGGTGGCCATCAGCGCGCCAAACACCCCCAGGGCCAGAACCAGGTCGGCCAGAATGGCGGTCATGGTCACCGCCGGCCCCACCGACTCGAAAAGCTGGCCGATCATCCAGGGTAGGAGCATGCCCCCGATGCTGGCACCCACCAGGAGCCAGGCCGTGACCTGCCCCGTGATGCGCACGCGCCTTTCGGCCAGGGTGATGGACGTGGGAAAGACCGACGCCATGGAGACACCGAGGCCCAGGGAGCCTACCCACAGGGCGACCACCGAGCCGGACCAGATCAGCATGACTGCGAGAGACAGGATGCAGCCCAGGAGGTCGAAGAGGATGATCCAGCGGGGCCGCACCCGCGCCGCCACGGGAAGGGACAGCAAGCGTCCGAAGGTCAGCCCTCCCCAGAACGCCGAGGTCAGGTAGGCGGCGCTGGCCGCGCTGCCCAGGCCCTGGGCCAGGGCGTAGCTGTAGATCCAGCCGCCAAAAGCCACCTCGGCGCCCACGTAGAGTGCCAGGAGTAGGGCAATGAGGACGACCGTGATCCCCTGGCGCCGCGGGGTGTCGAGGATCGCAGGATCTCCGCCGGGCGTCGCCGCCCGTTCGTGC
Source organism: Anaerolineae bacterium (assembly GCA_034428935.1). Taxonomy (GTDB): domain Bacteria; phylum Chloroflexota; class Anaerolineae; order JAAYZQ01; family JAAYZQ01; genus JAAYZQ01. The sequence goes on from DAOUHB010000009.1 coordinate 9,470, forward strand.
ACGGCGGCGGGGCTGGGCTGGCGTGCGAGCCAGACGGCGACGGGGATCAAAAGGACCGCCAGGGTCCAGTAGGTCCAGCGGATGCCTCCGCTCCAGATCAGCGCCTGAGCCACGAGGAGCGGCGCCAGGAAGGAACCGACGCCAAAAAAGAAGTGCATGGCGTTCATGTAGGGCCCCACGCGGCTGCCGTGGATCCAGACCAGGAGGGTGTTTCCTCCGACGTCGATGGCGCCCCCGCTCAGCCCCACGAGGAGCCAGGCGGCAGCCAGCAGCCACAGCACGGGGATGGCAGGCATGACGGCCAGGGTGACGATCATCAAGGCCATTGTGCCGGCCATGACCGGGTGCCCTGCCACGCGATCGTACAGGCGCCCCCCGAAAAAGGACCCGATGAGATAGCCCACGGAGTGGGCCATGAACAGAAAGCTGATTCCTTCGACCCTGGTGTTCGTCTGCTCCGCCAGGCCGGGCAGCGTCGGGCCGAGCATGGCCGTCACCATGCCCAGGGCGACGAACCCACCAAAGTAGCCGACGGTCTTGGGCCAGTGATCGGCCTTCACGGCGGGCTCGCTGGCAGGCATATTGCGTTCCACGACATACTCCTCTCGCCCCGATGCCCGGGAGCCGGGCGGGACGGCGTAGAAGGTGATCCGGCCCATTATTCCACAAGGCGCGCCTGGCGGCAAATAAGAGGCGGGGCTTGCCCGGCGGTCGGATTGGCGGGTGGACCGCCACTGCCTCCCGGGCGCCCATGGCAGGACAAGACTGTCAGCCGGTCCCGGGCAGGCCGGCAGTCCGCCTAAACCAAAGCCAAGGTGAATTCTACACCAGGTGCGTCGCACCAACGGCAGGTGCAACGCACCGGGATGCGGGTTCCATTTTGGTATCAGTTTAGGGGCGCGGGCGAAGGCGGAGCCAGTGTTCAGGACGGCCGGGATCGTGACGGTAAAGGAGCAGATGTTCGTCCTCGGAGGCCTCGTACTCGCCATCCGAGACCTCGACGCGGTAGCCGTGGGGGTAGTGCAGGACCGGAAGGTAGATCTCGGTCGGGGCCTCCACGGCCGGGTCGTGGCGAAAGACCAGCTCGAAGGCACGCCGCCGCACATCGTAGCTCATCTTGAGGGGCAGGCCCGCCACGGCCCGGGCGTATGGCCGGACCACGGCCTCCAACGCCCGCCCGCCCGAGTCAGGATCGGCCGGATCGTGCTGCTGATCCCGCGAAAAGATGGAAAGGTCCTCGCCGTTCCATTGGTCGCCGCGCTCGTTGTCGTTGTCCCCGGTATAGTTCCACAGCGTGCCGCTCAACAGGTTGGCCTCCAGCGCCCGGAAGGTGCGGTCCATGGCCCGCACCTGGTGGCGGAAATCTCCTGTCCGGTAGGCACGGCCGCCCGCCAGGTCAAAGGGGATGCCAAACTCGCCGATGAGGGTGGGCACGCCACGGCCGCGTTCCGACGCCTCGGTCCGGACCCGGGCCAACTGCGCCGCGAAAGAGCGCTCGACCCGGCGGCTACCCCAGGCGCGGGTGCCCTCCTGAGCGTCGACGCCCAGGAAGGGAACGAATTGCTTCAGGAAGAGGGTGACGCCGTCGTACCAATGGGGTGCGTGCACGACCCGGGGCATGGTCCACTCGTCCCAGGCGGTCGTGGGCTGGTCGGGCGGCGCCTCAAGGAACAGGATGGCATCCGGGTCCACTGCGCGGACGGCCGAGGCAAAGCGTCGCCAGAAGGGCAGCACGTAATCGTCGAACCGCACGGGCCGCCCCCGCACCTCGCAGAAATGGCGCGGCCGGAGCAGACGCGGCTGCCCCTGGCCGTCCAGGTCCCACACGCCATTCTCCCGCCACAGGCAATCGTGGCCGGCACGCCAGGCGCGGGCACCCCCGGGATCGATCAGCCTCCGCCCGGTGCGGCGGATGCCCGCTATCCCCGTGGTCCAGACCTCCACCTCCTGTGCGTAGCCGGCGCCCAGGAGCATCGACTGGAAGGGCGTGGGGACGTCGCCGTGGCGCAAAAAGCCGGCATGCTGCCGCAGGTCGGGCCAGCCGATATAGCCGGCGGAGGGCTCGTTGAGGGAATCGTAGCCGGCCACGTGAGGCAGGCCCCGCAGCCTCCTGGCCACTTGCTGGACCGCCGCCAGGTAGTGGCCCTGGAGGTACTCCTGGATTGGCTCCCCATCCACCCGGGTACGGGGGGCAAAGTCGTTGCCGCCGAAAAAGAGGCTGAACATGGTGGCCGACGCCAGCTTGGTCTCGTTGGTCGGCCAGATCATGCGCGGGAAGGGATCGCCGTGGGTGGCGTGGACGATGGCTGCGCCCGTTGGGGCAAAGTTGGTCATGTCCAGCCCGGCCGCCTCCAGCGTCCAGCCAGGCGCGCCGTCGCCGCCCGAAAAGCGGCTCCAGACGTCCTGGTGGGGGTCGATGAACAGGTGCAGGCCGTGCTCCCCCGCCCGGCGCACGACCTCGTAGAGATAGTCCAGGTACTCCTGGTCATAGATGCCCGGTCCCTGGTGCTCGATGGCCTCCCACGTGACCAGCAGCCGGAGGAAGGTGAGGCCCCAGCGGCGCAGGCGCCGGAAATGCTCGTCCGCCTCGTCCAGGGGAAAGGGACGGCCCACGAACGAGACGTCCCGGTGCTCGAAAAAGCCCTCGCGCCGGTGGGTGGCGCCGTCGGGCCGGAAGGGCACCTTGCTGCTGCCTCCCAGGTTCACACCGCGCAGCAGCAGCGTCCGTCCGTGCTCGTCCTTGAACCATTGGCCATCGATCCCGATGCGCATCGCCGCTTCTCCTTCAACCACGGGCCACGACCAGGTTGCCCGATTCGTAGCGGCGCAACCCCAGGTAAAAGACCAGGCGCGCCAACAACATCAGGCCCGCCGTCACGGCCGCCAGGATGCCCAATTGTCCCAGGTTGAAATCGGTCAACAACCGTGCGGGCATGGAGCCGATGAACGCGGCCGGAATGAGGGTGTAGAGCAGCCACTGCACGGCCCCCGGAAAGATCTCGATGGGGTATGTGCCAAAGGTGATGAGGGCGTTGATGGCCTGGCCCGCCAGGTTGTCGGCATTGCCCACCCAGAAGGCCAGCGACCCGACCAGGACGGAAAAGGCGACAAAGATCAGCCCGGCCAGGGTGCCCACGAGCAAAAAGAGGGGCAGGTGCAGCCACCGCTCGGGATCGACCAGCAGAAAGACCAGGAGGCCAAAGAGCAGGTCGCCCCAGGCCGAGAGGTGCATGCGCGAGACCAGGAGGTGCACCAGTGGATCGGCGGGCAACGCCAGATAGTAGTCGAGCTCGCCGCGAACCACGGCCCGGGCGACAAAGATGGTATTGCCGCACACGATGTTGCCCAGGCCAAAGGCAAAGGCCACGAGGGCGTAGAGCATCATAACCTGCACCATGGACCAGCCGCCCAGGACGGGGATGCGCGTGAAGAGGACCCACCAGAAAAAGAGGAGGACGACGTCGTTGAGGATCATGCCCACGACCTGCATGAAAAAGGCGCCGCGGTAGGCCATGGCCGACATCATGTTGTGCCGCAGGTAGCCGAGCACCAGGCGCGCCGTCTTCATCTCAGCCTCCGTGTACCACCAGGCGGCGCTGCGCCACCCGCCAGACGAGATGGATCACGGCCAGCAGGATCACGATATAGATCGCCTGGCTTGCCAGGGTCTGGAGCACAAAGGCCGGCTCAAACTTGACCAGGGCGCGGGCCGGTGCGTAGGCCATGAGCTGGAAGGGCAGCCAGCGCACCGCCTGCTGCAGGCCCGCGGGGAACAGCTCCAGGGGCAGGAACAGGCCGCCGATGGTGAACACCAGCTTGTTATACATCCAGTAGACAGGCATGATCTCCTCGAGCCAGAAGGCCGCCAGGCCGATGAGGACGGCAAAGAGGGCGTCGAGGAACAGGGCCAGCGCCGCCAGCAGCAAGAAGGCCCCCATGCCCGCCAGGCTGCCCTCCACCTGCCGCAACGCCACCAGGACCACAGCCGAGGCAATGACAAAGTTGAGCAGAAAGCGGGGGACCGTGCCGCCCAGAGAGTTGGCCACCTGGAACAGGGGATAGCGGAGGGGCCGGGCCAGGGTGTAGGCCAGGTCGCCGGCGCGCACGGCTTCGGCTATCTCGTTAAAGATGCGCGACGACGAAAGTATCATCGTCTCGGTCATGGCCAGGTACCAGATCATCTCGCCAAGGGAGTAGCCTTCCAGCTCCGTCCGGCCGCTCACGCCGTAGGCTGTGCTCCACAGGGCCATGAACACGGCCATGAAGAGCACGATTTGCACGGCCCGGGCCACCATCTCGCCGCGATAGACCCACTGCTGCCGGGCGGAGGTCATGAGGACGTGCCCATAACGAATCACGGCCGGTTACCCCTCCGCCTGCTCATAGATCCGGGCAATGATCTCTTCCATGGGCGGGTTGTCGACGTTGATGTCGGCGATGCTGTAGCAGGCCAGGAGCTGGCCGATGACCGACTCGATGGGCGCGGTGCGCGTGTCGACGCGCAGCTTGACGCCATAGCCCTTTTGCTTCAGAAGCTCGACGCCCGGCAGCTCGAAGCCCTGCCAGGCCTCCCCGAGCTTGAGGGAGATGGTCTTGTGGTGCAAGTAGTCCCGCTTGAGGGTCGACACCCGCCCGTCAAAGATGACGTGGCCGTGGTTGATGACCATGGCCCGCTTGCAGAGGGCCTCCACGTCGCCGGCATCGTGGGAGGTGAGAAAAACCGTCACCTGCTCCTGCTGGTTCAGCTCCAGGATCAGGTCGCGGATGCGCTGCTTGACGACCACGTCCAGCCCGATGGTCGGCTCGTCCAGGAAGAGAATGTGCGGCTTGTGCAGGAGCGAGGCCGCGATCTCGCAGCGCATGCGCTCGCCCAGCGATAGCTTGCGCACCGGGGCCGCCAGGTAGTCGCCTATCTCGAACAGCTCCACCAACTGTGCCAGGCGCCGGCGGTAATCGGCGGCCGGCAGCTCGTAGATGCGGGCCAGGAGGTCGAAAGAGTCCTGCGGCGGGAGGTGGTACCAGAGCTGCGACTTCTGGCCGAACACAGCGCCGATCTCGTACGCCAGGCGCTCCCGCTCGCGCCAGGGAACCTTGCCCAGGACGCGGGCCTCGCCCGAGGTGGGGTGCAGGATGCCCACCAGCATCTTGATGGTCGTCGATTTGCCCGCCCCGTTGGGGCCGATAAAGGCCACCCGCTCGCCCTGCTCTACGGCAAAGGAGATGCCTACGACCGCTTCCACCTCCCGGTAAACGGGCCGAAAAAGGGATCGCAGGCTGCCTTGCAGTCCCTGTTGCTTTTCCCGGGACACAAAGGTCTTGCGCAATTGGTTGACGTCGATGGCCACCATTCTTGCCCTCACACGCGCCGGCCCGGAGGCCCCCGGAGTTTCTGCCGCTAGTTCTGGCCCCCGCCGGGGACCGGCCAGCACCGCGCCATCTCGGCGGCAGCGCGCACGGTCTGCAAATGGATGTCGACAATGTCCTCGACCTGCGGGCTGTAGCCCCCGCCCATGACGACCGCCACCGCCAGGCCGGCCTCGCAGCAGCGCTCCAGCACCAGCCGGTCGCGCCGGGCCAGGCCGTCCTTGGTCAGGGCCAGCTTGCCCAGGCGGTCCTTTTCGAACGGATCGGCGCCGGCCAGGTAGACGGCCAGCTCACCCCGCATGCACGCCAGGATCTCGGCCAGGCCAGAGTCGAGGGCGGCCAGGTAGCCCTCGTCGTCCGTGCCGTCGGGCAGGGCGAGGTCGAGGTCGCTCTGTTCCTTGAACAGGGGAAAGTTGCTCTCGCTGTGGATGGAAAAGGTGAGGATGGAACCGTCACCCTGGGCCATGGCGGCCGTGCCATTGCCCTGGTGCACGTCACAGTCGACAGACAGCACCTGCCGGGCGCGGCCCTCGTCCACCATGGCCCGCGCGGCAATGACCACGTCGTTCAGCAGGCAAAAGCCCTGGCCGTGGTCGCGAAAGGCATGGTGGGTGCCGCCCGCCAGGTTCACGGCCAGGCCGTCTTCCAGGGCTGCCCGGCAGGCGGCGATGGTGCCGCCCACCGCGTGGCGGGCCCGGGTCACCAGCTCGGGCGACCAGGGCAGGCCAATGCGCCGGATCTCTTTGACGGTAAGCTGGCCGGCCATGAGCCGCTCCAGATAGTCCCGGTCGTGGGCACGGAGGATCTCCTCGTCGGTGGCCGGCCGCGCGGGCCGCAGGTCGCCGGGCGGTACCAGGCCGGCGGACTCGACCGCCTGGCGCAGCAGCTCGTACTTGCTCATGGGAAAACGGTGCCCCTCGGGCAGGCGCACCGTGTAGGTATCGCTGTAAAAGACTTTCATGGCGATCGCCGGACCCCGAAGCCGGACTAGTCCTCGTCCAGGGCCGTTTCTCCTCCTTTACGCACGGCGCCTGTGAGTATACCACAGCCCGCACCTGCCGTCCACCCGGGCACCGCCGCCAGCAGCAGCTTTGAATATGGCGAGGCGCAAGCCTGACTCTGCTTATCCTATTTGCTCGGTCTGGGTCGCCAGATCCAGACCAGACCCGGCCCCTACTGCGACCACTCTGTCGGCTGGCGCTCCCAGCGGTGCGGGCGAAGGCGGTCGATCAACTCGGGCGGCAAGGGGCCCGCGTTGGCCGCGGCGATGTTGGCCTCCACGTGGCGCAGCTTGCGCATGCCCGGAATGGTGGTGCTCACGGCCGGATTCGACACGACAAAGCGCAGAGCCATCTCGGGCAGGGTCATGCCTTCGGGCAACAACTCCTTGAGCGCCTCGGCGCGGTCGACGCTGGCGCTGAGGTTCTCGGGGACAAAGTAGCTGTTGCGCCAGTCGCCCGCGGGCCAGGTGGTGTCCTTGGTCAGGGTGCCCGTGAGCGAGCCCTCGTCGAACGGCACCCGGGCAATGACCGCCACGCCCATCTCCACGCAGGCCGGGAACAGCTCGTCCTCCGGGTTCTGGTCAAAAATGTTGTAGATGACCTGCACCGAGTCGATCAAGCCGCTGCGCACGGTCCGGATACCATTCCACGGCTCCCAGCGGTTGATGCTGATGCCCACGGCGTGGAACAGTCCCTGGCGGCGCAGCTCGTCAACCTTTTTCGCCCAGCGGTCGTCGTCCAGCCAGTCGTCCTCCCAGACGTGGAACTGCATCAGGTCGAACGAGTCGAGTCCTGAATTCTGCAGGCTGCTGTGGACGTATTGCTCTATGTGGTCAGGCGGGAAGGTGTCGTCGAGGGTAAAGCCGCGCCGGCTGGGCCATTTCCGGTTCTTGGGCGGGATCTTGGTGGCGGTGTGCAGCTTGCGGCCGGGGTTGGCGCGGATCAACTGTCCCAGCAGGCCCTCGCTGTGGCCGCTGCCGTACGCCCAGGCGGTGTCAAAGAAGTTGACACCCGAATCCACAGCCCGTTGCAGGGAGCGCATCGACTGCACATCGTCGGAGCCGGTCCATTCGCCCATACCCCACATGCCATAGCCGAGGACGCTCACGTTCCAACCCGTGCGTCCAAACGTGCGGTAGTTCATGGTTTCCTCCTGAAATTGGTGGTTGGTGGACACGGCGCTGGGTCGCCAGGGGATCATATACCAGGAAGGGGCAGGCGTCAAATCGGCAGCTTGCCTCATCGACGACTCCACGCGAGAGCAGTGTCGACGATTCCTGCCGCAGTTCGCGCGGAGCGATGACCAGGTAGTGGGGGCGGACCGCCTCCATCCGCCGGCGTACCGGCAAGGTGGCCCGCCGCCCTGGCCTGGTTGCTAGCCGGCTGCTTGCAGCCTGGCCAGCTTTTCTTCCACGGCCCGTGCTTCGGCCCGCAGATCGTTCAGGTACAGCTCGAGGCCAGCGATGCGTTCCTCACGGCTGAAGAAGCGGCGCTGAAAAGCAGCCCTGGGTTGCCTGCCTTCGCCCCGACCGGCGCGACGACCACCGCCGTAATGGCGATGGTGCCCGCGGTGCGAGTGATGGTGCAGACGACGATGGTGGCTCTCTGTATATCGATTCATTCTATCACCTCCTTTCCTCTCGAAAGTAGACCTCATACTCGTGCAAAAAGCGGTCTAGCCGCTCGCGCGTACGGACAAGCTCTACGACCCAGGCGTGCAGGTACTCCAGTCCTTCCGCCGTGATCTCGTACACGCGCCGGGCAGCGCCTGGCGCGTCCGTATCCCAGGTCGAAGACACCAGCCCGTCGGCCTGGAAGCGGTGGAGGGTCCGATAGAGCAGCGCCGGATCGATGGCAGCTCCTTCAGCTTTGTTCAGTTCCTCCATCAGCTCGTACCCGTAGGCGGCTTTCTGCACCAACAGAAACAGCACTCGTGGTTGAACAATGCTGCGAACGCGACCCCCGGGGGGGCGACGCCGCTCGCCCTTGTGGCCGTGCCCCGCCGAACCTCTTCCGCGCATTTCCATCCCTCCAGTCCGTATGTTTCACACAAGTATATGTCTCACACATATAATTGTACCACACAGTATACTTGTTGTCAAGTCAGCCCTGTCCTGTGACACTCGTGTGCGGAGCCTCTGCACAGTGCGAGCTGGGCATGAGTGGTAGATATACTTGCTACGTCGGCGGCCAGGACGTATAGCGATGCACAGCGGCGTTAGCCAGGAGGACGCCGTTGTGGGGAGGCTTCAGACCCTATTCACTGAACACAGAGCTCACTGCCGGCAGGACCGCCGGGTAGGCCGTCCTACTTCTCCCGCGCCGCCAGCTCGTCGCGCAGCGCCCGGTGCTCGGCCCGGCCGATGGGGTAGCGCCAGGCAAAGACAATTGCCCCCAGGAGGAGGACGACGGGCACCGGCCCCATGAACAGGCGAATGGCCTGCACGGCACTCGCAGGCTGCACCGGCAGCGGTCCCGAGGCAAGGGGCCGGACGTAGCCGCTGGCCGCCAGGGCGACGCCCATGGCCCACAGGGCCGCGCCGGTGGCGAGCTTCTGGAAAAAGGAGGCAAAGGCATAGTACGAGCCCTCGCGCCGCTGACCGGTGCGCACCTGGTCGTGCTCGATGACGTCGGGAACCATGGACCAGGGGAGGACGTAGGCCGTGGCGATGCCCGAGCCGGCCAGGGCGGCCAGCAGGTAGGCCAGGATCACGTCCTCGGGGCCCAGAAAGAAGATGCCCATCATGACGACAATCCAGGAGCCCGTGCCCAGTAGGAAGGCAAGGCGCTTGTCGAGGCGCCGCGCCACCCATACCCACAGGGGTATAAAGAGGATGGCCGAGCCCTGGGCGGCGAGGATAAAGTAGTTTGCCTGGTCGGGCACGCGCAGATAGTAGTTGGCGAAATAGACCAGGTTGGCGGCCAGGATGCTGGCCGTGGTCCAGCTCAGGAGGTAGAGCCCCATAACCATCCGGAAGGGCCGGTTGCCGAGGGTGCTGCGCAAGGCCTGGCGAGCCGGCAGGGGCGCAGGCTGCTCCTCGCTCGGCCGCTCGCGGGTCACCGCCACCACCACCAGCGGAGGTACCATAGCGACCAGGCCCAGGGCGAGCCCCAGCAGGCCAAAGAGCAGTCGCTGATCGTCGATGACCCAGCCCAGGACGGTGGCCAGGATGATGGCTCCCAGGGTGCCGGCGATGGAAAAGACCATGCGATAGCCGTTGAGGGAGCTGCGCTCGTCATAGTCGGGCGTCATCTCGGGGGTCAGGGCGTTGTAACCCACGTGCACGGCGGTAAAGACGGTATCGAACAGGATAAAGGCGGCGGCGTAATAGGCCACCATGCCCGCCGGGCCCCAGGGCGGCACGATCCACATGAGGGCAAATGCCAGGCCCAGGGGTACGGCGCCAAAGAGGAGCAGCACCCGGCGGCGCCCCCAGCGGGTGCGGATCCGGTCGGAGAACAGGCCAAAGAGGGGATCGTTCACCGCGTCCCAGGCACGGCCAATGCCGATGGCCAGGCCGGCCAGGTCGGGCCGCAGCCCGGCCACGTCGGTGAGGAAATAGAGCTGGAAGAACATGACGATGGCCAGCGGGATGCTGGTGCTCAGGTCGCCGGTACTGAAGAGCAACTTGATGCGCGTGGGCAGCCGGGCCGGCCCGCTCGTCCCCTCGCCCGTGGTGCTCGGGGCGCCCCGGGTACCCTGCGGGCCCTTTGTGGTGATCGAGGTGTCCATTCGTTATCCTGCCTGTGGGAGAGATGTTGCCGGCGCCCGCCACGCCCTTGCCACCAACCGACCGTCCTCCTCTGCCAGGAGAAGAGAAAAGTCCACGAGGTCACGCTGGAGGCAGTAGATGGGATCGGCCGGTGGGTAGTGCGGCGCGTCGCCGCGCAAGAACTTGTTCGTTGCTTCGTGTTCGACGATGTGCTGCAAGGTGGCGATGTGGTCGTACGGCCGGCCGGTGAGCAGGTGCTCCAGGTAGTCGGCGCAGCCCTCGTCGTCGGGCATAGGCACCCGGCCTTCCAGGCCCATGGGCACCAGCGATACGACCCGGGGCGGCGGCGAGAGGGCAGCGATGGCGCGAGACGTCGCCGCGGCCGTCAGGAAACTGCCCAGAAAGACCTTGTCGCAGCGGCGGGCGGCGGCCACGGCGCCCTGGACCCCGGCACTGGTTCGCTGGGCCACGACCCGTCCCTCGAAGAGCGCCCTGCCCGCCGCCAGCACCTCGGCGGGCGAGTTGCCCAGGTCAGAGCCCGGCACCTTGCGCCCCTTTACCTCGCCCACGGCCAGGGTGCCCAGGCTGCGCTTCAGGTCGAGGGCCTCCTCGGCGCCGGCCACGAGCAGCAGCTTCTCGGCGCCCAGGTGGAGCATGAGTGCCGCCGAGGTAAAGGCCCGGTACACGTCAATGATCACGGCCACGCCCTCGGCCTGGTGGGCGCCTTCCAGCAGGCCCTGCCGCCGAACCTGGAGTTGTCCCATCCCTCTGCCCCCCTTTTCCGCTGATTCTAGCTCATGTGGGCCGGGCTGTCAAAGGGAGCCCGGGGTGCGAAGCGCGGCAACTTGACTTTTTCTCGCTCGGGGGAGATAATACGGACACACCAGGATCAGGAGACAGTATGGGGGTAGAGGTCCTTAGCCACAGGCGGATGACGTGGGTCAACATCGAGAAGCCGACGCCGGAGGACATGGCCTACCTGCGGGAGCGTTATCCTTTCCATCCCCTGGATCTCGAAGACTGCTTGAGCCGCATCGAGCGGCCCAAGATCGACGAGTACGATGACTATCTGTTTATCATCATGCAATTCCCCGTGTTCGACATCACGCGCCGGGTGAGCCGCCCTGGTGAAGTGGACATCTTTGTCGGCGCCGGATTCCTGGTCTCGGTTCACGACGGCAACCTGTGGCCCATTACCAAGTTCTTTGACGACTGCCAGGACGACGAAGCCGTCCGCGACCGGCACATGGGCGGCGGCTCGGGCCTGCTCCTGCACGACATCGTGGACCGCCTGGTGGACTACTGCTTCCCCATTCTCTACAAGGTGGATGCCAACATCCGCGAGATCGAAGAGGACATTTTCACCGAGGATCTGCGGGGCGTGGTACAAGAGATCTCCTGGGTCCGGCGCGACGTCATTGCCCTGCAGCGCATCGTAAAGCCACAGATCGGCATCGTGGCCAACCTGGAGCACCGGGACCGGCCCTTTATCCGAGAGGAGCTGGAGCTCTATTTCAGCGACGTCCTGGACCACCTCTACAAGGCCTGGGACATGCTGGAGGACCACCGCGACGTGGTGGAAGGCCTGAGCGATACGGCCAACGTCCTGACCTCCTTTCGCATCAACGAGGTGATCAAGATCCTGACCATCATCTCGGTCATCATGCTGCCCCTGACCCTGGTCTCGGGCATCTATGGCATGAACATCTCTCTTCCCTTCATGGATCATCCCCTGGCGTTCCTGTTCATCATCCTGCTCATGATCGCCATGGCCGGGAGCATGATCCTCTATTTCAAGAAAAGGCGGTGGATCTGATGGAATTGCAATTCCTGGGCGCGGTGCGAACCGTCACCGGCTCGATGCACATGCTGCGCGTCAACGGCGCGCAAATCCTCCTGGACTGCGGCCTGTTTCAGGGCCGGCGCGAAGAGAGCCGGGAGCGAAACAAGAAGCTGCCCTTCGATCCGGGCAGCATAGACGCCCTGGCCCTGTCTCACGCCCACATCGACCACTCGGGCAACATCCCCACCCTGGTCAAAGAGGGCTTCAAGGGCAACGTCCTGGCCACGTCTCCCACCCGGGATCTCTGCTCCGCCATGCTGCGCGACTCGGGGCACATCCACGAAGAAGACGCGGTCTATGTCAACAAGAAGCGGGCCAGGCAAGGGCTGCCTCCCGTAGAGCCGCTGTACACCGTAGAAGACGCGACCCAGAGCCTGACGCACTTTGTGAGCGTTGGCTATGACCGGCCCATGCCCCTCGCCTCGGGCGTGACCGTCACCTTTCGCGACGCGGGCCACATCCTTGGCTCGTCCGTCGTCGTCCTCGACGTGGAGGAAAAGGGCAGCAAGAAGCGCATCCTCTTTTCGGGCGACCTGGGCCGCGAGGGAGTGCCCATCCTGTGCGATCCGCAGCCCGTGGAAGGCGTGGACTACCTGATCATCGAGAGCACCTATGGGGACCGGATGCACGACCCCGTCGAGCTGATGGACAGCGAGCTGCGCGAGATCGTCATGGGCGCCTATCGCCAGGGGGGCAAGGTCATCGTCCCCGCCTTTGCGGTGGGGCGAACCCAGGATCTGGTCTATGCCCTGCATCGCCTGGTACGTGCCCAGAAGCTGCCCGCACTGCCCATCTATGTGGACAGCCCCCTGGCGGTCAACGTCACGGAAGTGTTCCGCCTCCACCCGGAGTATTACGACGAGGAAACCAGGGCCTTTATCGAGGCCGGCAACGGGGCGGATCCTTTTGGCTTCCACCGGCTGCACTATGTTCGCGCGGTGGAGCAGTCCAAGGAGCTGAACTTTTTGCGGGAGCCGGCAATCATCATCAGCGCATCGGGCATGGCCGAGGCCGGCCGCATCCTGCACCATCTGAAGAACAACGTGGAGGACCCGCGGAATACGGTGCTCATCGTCGGCTGGCAGGCGCCCCACACCCTTGGCCGCCGCCTGGTCGAGCGCCAGCCGGTGGTCAAGATCTTTGGCGAGGAGTACCAGCTCAACGCCCGGGTGCAAACGCTCAACGGCTTTAGCGCCCACGCCGATCGCAAGGGCCTGCTGGATTACGTCCGGCAGTTGGGGCCCAGCCGGCTCCAGGCGGCCTTTGTGGTGCACGGCGAAGAGGCGTCGAGCCTGGCCCTGGCCGAAGGCATGCGCGACCTGGGCGTCGGGCGGGCCGTCGTGCCCCGGCCGGGGGAAACGTTCAAGCTGTAGATCCCGGGACCCGGCTCAAAGGCCGAGCACCAGCCGGGCGATGCTAAAATAGATGAACAGGCCCGTGGCATCTACCAGGGTGCTCATCACCGGGCCCGATACCACCGTGGGATCGATCTTGAGCCGGGCCGCGATGAGGGGCAAGAGCGAGCCGATGCTCGTGGCCCACAGCACGATGCCCATGATGGCGATAGAGACCGTCAGCGCCAGGGCCGGATCCGACTCCCAGGTGATGGCGCGGGTATAGGCCACGACGGCCATGCCCAGCCCCAACAGCAGGCCCACCGCGGCCTCGTGCAGCCAGACCCGCAGGGCATCTCCGAGCTCGACCTGGCCCGTCGCCAGCTCGCGGATGAGGATGGCCGTGGTCTGAGAGCCGGCATTGCCGCCGGTGCCGATGAGCAGCGGAACAAAGACCGCCAGGGCCACCATGGACTGCAGCAGGTCCTCGAAGAGGCGCATCACCGAGCCGGTGAGGGTCGCCGTCAGGAACAGGAGGAGCAGCCAGCCGATCCTCTTGCGGGCCAGGGTCAGGACGTTGGTATCCAGGTAGGGGCGCTCCAACGGCTGCGCGCCGCCGAGCCTTTGAATGTCCTCCGTCGCCTCGTCCTCGAGGACTTCCATGACGTCGTCAAAGGTGACCACGCCCACGAGCGTATCGTCGCCGTTCACCACGGGCAGCGCGACGAGGTCGTAGCGCACCATCAACCGGGCGCACTCTTCCTGGTCAACCCCCACACGGACATAGATGACCTCGGGATCCATGATCTCGGACAGGGGGGTCCGGGGATTGGCCACCACCAACTGCCACAGGTTTACGACGCCCAACAGCCGCCCCAGGCGGTCGACGACAAAGAGGTAATAGACGCTCCCCGAGTCGGGCTGCCACTCACGGATGGCCTGCAGCGCCTCGCCGGCGGTCATGCGCACCCGCAGGGCCAGGAAATCGGAGGTCATCAACCCGCCGGCGCTGTCGTCGGCGTGGAGAAGGAGGGGCCGGACTTCGTCGGGGTCTTCCAAGCCGGCGAGCACGGCGATGGCCCGATCGCGGGGCATGTCGCCCAGGAGGTCGGCCGCCTCGTCGGGCTCCATCTCGTCCACGATGCGGATGACGGTCTCGGTGGACAGGACCGCAACGAGCTCGGCCGCCTGCTCGTCGTCCAGCTCTTCCAGGATATCGGCCGAGTCGTCCGGGTGCAGCTCGGGCAGCAGGACGCGCTGTTCCCTGTCCTGCAACTCGGCAAACACCTCGGCCTGGTCAGGCGGGCGCAGGGCGGCGATGATGGCCGCCGCGCCGCTCAGGTCGTCGCGCTCGAGGGCGGAGCGCAACTGGTCCAGAATGCCTTCCAGGGCAAAGCTCTCCATGGGTGCACCTCCGGGAATAGCCCACCGGAGGGCACTCCCAGGAAGAGCTACCCTCCGCGGGCTAGGTCATTCGGTTTGTTCGCGGCTCGCAGGCCGCGGGATTCGAGGCTATACCTTCCAGCGATCTGGATAAGGGAACCTCGTCTGACTCGATCTCCATCATCATCCCAGGTTTATGATAGAACAGGCTGCCCTTCGCCGGGCTCGCGGCGCCGCACCGCATGGGTGCCAGGCACGCGGGCAAGCGGCAAAGGGATCGCCATATTTGGGCACAGCATGCACTTTTGCCGGGATGTCGCCCGGCATAAAAGAAACCACGAGCATGCCTCCGGTCGTGTTCCCCGGAGGCGAGGAAAAGAGGTCCTGCCTTCCGGGGATCAGGCTATTTGGTTGGCAGGTTTGCGACGGGACCACTGTCCCCCACTACTCGAAGGGGGCCCGTCTTCAGGTTCCATTCCTTGACTCATCCCATGAATGTGCTAAACTGCTAAACACCGATGATCGGGCATATCGCACCAATCACCACGCCATTATATCCGCCTCGCCCGAGCCTGTCAAGTCCATTGGGGGCATTTTGACAAACCCCGGGGCAGATGATACAATCCCGAGTGGCACCGCACAGGCTGCGGAAAGGAGATCGAATTGACGCCTCGACTCGCTCACGAGCTGGAGGTCGCCAGGGACCTCGCACACCGGGCCGGCCAGGCAATCATGGCCCACTACCAGCAAGACGTGATCGTGGAGTACAAGGAAAAACGGGAGCCTGTCACCATCGCCGACCGAGAGGCGGACCATCTCATAAGAACGGGTTTGCAGGTGGCTTTTCCCGGAGACGGACTGTTGAGCGAAGAGGCCGAAGACGACCCGGCGCGGCTGGACAAGGAGCGCGTCTGGATCGTCGACCCGCTGGACGGCACGACCGAATTCATCGACAAGACGGGCGAGTTTGTGGTCCAGATCGCCCTCACCGTGGCCGGGCGGCCGGTCCTGGGCGTGGTCTACCAGCCGGTGCACAACCTCGTCTACTATGGCGTCCAGGGCCAGGGCGCCTCTGCCGAACAGGACGGGCGGCGAACCGAGCTGCACGTCTCGCAGCAGAGGGACCCCAGCCAGATGTGCCTCATCGCCAGCCGCTCGCATTATACGGGTTTTGTCGATGCTGCCCGGCACAAGCTGGGCATCGACTCCGTGCAGCGCTTGGGCAGCGTCGGCCTCAAGATGGGGCAACTGTCGCAGGGCGCCTGCGATCTGTACCTGGCGACCAGGGTGTGCAAGGAATGGGACCTATGCGCGCCCCACGCCATCCTCCTGGAGGCGGGTGGGGTGCTCACCGACCTGTGGGGCAAGGTCCCCGTCTACAACCAACCCGGTCCCGCCGAATGCCGGGGATTGCTGGCCAGCAACGGGCAGGTCCACGACCAGATCCTGGAGGCCTGCGCCCCGCTGCTCCACATGCTCGAGAGGTGACGGCCCGTGTCCCGGCTTGACGCGAAAATCCTGCTGCTCAGCCTTGTCCTGCTCACGGCCCTGGCCGCCTGCCGGCCCGCAGATCCCGACCGTGGCGAGACCCGGGGCGGGACCGCGATCCGGCCAACCGCCGCGCCGACGGCCACCGAGGAGCCGGCGGGGCCCATGGCCGAATACTACCTCGAACTGAGCCTCGACGCGGACGCCGCCCGGCTGACGGGTAAGGAGCGAGTCGTCTTTCCCAACCATACGGGCGGCCCCCTGGACGAGATTGTCTTTCGCCTCTATCCCAACCTGCCGCAGCGCGGCGGCGCCATGGCCGTGCGAGACGTGACCGTCGAGGGCCGGCCGGTGGACTTTTCCCTGCGCGCGGAGAACACCTCGCTGGTGGTACCGCTGGAGGAGCCTCTGCCCGCCGAAAGGGACGTGTCGGTGGAGCTGGCCTTTGACCTGCAGTTGCCCGTCGTGGCGGAAGGTTACGTGCTCCTGGGCTACAGCCAGGGGATATGGAGCGCGGCCGATGCCTACGCGCTCCTGGCCATCCACGACGGCAAGGCCTGGCTCGAAGACATTGCCCCCGCCCACGGCGACGCGGTGACGGCGGCCGCAGCGGTCTATGACGTTCAGCTCAGCCTGCCGTCGGACCTCGTGCTGGCGACCACGGGCACCAAAGTTAGCATGTCCAACGACGACCCGGGAACTGTCACCTACCACGTATCCGGCCGGCCGCTCCGCGAGTTCGCCTGGCTGGCCAGCGCCGATTACCGGGTGAGCGAGACGACGGCCTATGGCACACTCCTGCGGTCCTACTACCTGCCCGGCGACGAGGCGGCCGGCCAGGCCACCCTCAACGTGGCGGCGGCGGCCCTGCGCGCCTACAACGACGCCTTTGGCCCTTATCCCTACCAGGAGATGGCCGTGGTCGAGGCGCCCTTGCTGCATTTTGGCATGGAGTTCCCCGGGCTGAACCTCATCGGCATGGACCTGTACCGCCACCTGCGCGCCCAGCTAGAAGATCGCGTGGCGCACGAGATCGCGCACCAGTGGTGGTACGCCCAGGTGGGCAACGACCAGGTAAACACGCCGTGGCTGGACGAGGGCCTGGCCGAGTACTCCATGGCGTTCTACTACCGCCAGGTGTACGGCGAGGCGCACGTCAACACCGTCGTCAACCAGCGCTGGCTGGTGCCCTACCAGGTGGCCGTGGACAACGGCTACGACGCCGTGGTCAACCAGCCCGCCGCGGCCTTTGCCTGGGAATACGAAGTCATCGTCTATGCCAAAGCGGCCCTGTTTTTCCACGCGCTCCACGGCGAGCTGGGCGACGAGGTCTTCTCCGATGTTCTGCACACCTACCTGTCGCGCTACCAATGGCAGATTGCCAGGCCCGACGATTTTCTGTCGGTCGCCGAGGAGGTCTCGGGCCAGGATCTGGACGACCTCTACAACCGCTGGATCTTGAGTGCCCAATAACCCCGTTTCCTGGCCGTAGATGCGGCTCTCGATTGACAGCCAGAACACCTTGTGGTATTCTTGTATTAGATGACATAGTTGGTGGGACGAGGGCCGTCCAGTATCTCCCATGCCCCGCAGGGAGCTCGGCTAGACGACGGAAGGTGAACGTTCTCGAAGGACATGGCGTTAGTTGAGATGGAGACAGAGTTCGAAAAAGGGCTCGCCGGCCTGGAAACGGAAGGGCTCGTAGGTCGTTGTCAGCGAGGAGATCGGCTGGCCATTGAGGTGCTGATCCGCCGCTACCAGAACTACGTCTACAGGCTCTGTTACCTGGTCATGCGCAACGAACAGGACGCCGAGGACATGACGCAGGAGACCTTTATCCGGGCCTTTCGCGCTCTGCCCAAGTTCGAGATGCGCCAGGGAACAAGCTTTGATGCATGGCTGTACCGAATCGCCGTTAATGCCTGTCGTTCGCGCATGCGCCGGAAGTGGTACCAGGTGCTGCCATGGCCAGAGCCAGCGCCGCAGATCTCCGGGGAGCCAGAGGAGCAGCCCGAACGCGTGTGCCTGATGGGCGAGCAGCGTGCCGAGATCTTGGCCGCCGTCGATTCCCTGGGGGACAAGCACAGGCTCGTCGTGATCTTGCGCTACTATGCCGGGATGTCGAACGAGGAAATAGCCCAGGCACTGAGCATTCCATCGGGGACCGTCCGTTCCCGCCTACACATCGCCCGGCAGAGGTTGAAAGAGCTGCTGAGCGAGCACGAGGAGGCCAAGCCCCTGGTCAAGTCGAAAGAGGTGGCCGCGTGAACTGCGAAGCAGTGGGCCATCTGATGGACGATTTGCTCGATAATGCGCTGAGTCAGCGAGAGCGGGAGCTCCTGGAGGAGCACCTGGTCCGCTGCCCGCGCTGCATGAGCGAGCTGCGCCAGAGACCCGCTTTTGAGCGGGGCATCCGCCGCGCCCTGGCGACCTCGGTGCAGCCGATGGCCTTGCCGTCAGCCTTTGGCCAGGGGCTGGTGGACGCTGCCCAGAAAAGCCTGCGACGCGCCCGCTGGTCGCAGCGTGCCCAGAGCATGGCCCGTGCCTCCGTGAGCGCCGTGGCGGTTTGCCTCCTGGTTGTCGGCCTGCTCTTTCTGACGGGGAGCATCCCGGTTCCGTCCCAGTTGCAGCCCGTCACCCTCTTTCCCGTGAAGCAGGCATCCCTCACCGAGTGGGCGGCCGGGATGGACCCCGCCCTCGATGAGCCCATCAAGTGGGTCAGGGAGGAGCCGGCGCCCGTAACCTCGTCCCGGGTCAGCATGATCATCGAGCCGAATGTCATGCATCCCAGCAATGCCTTTACCATGACCGTCTTCTTGTGGAGCGCCGAGGCCCAGCCGGTCGAGGCCGTCACCCTCGACCTGGCCGTGAACGGGCCGACGGGTTACTACGAGTTCGACCTGGCCCTCGAGGAGCCCCTGCCCTCCTGGGGCGTGTCGGTCCTGAAGGTCACGCCCGAGCTTCTGTCCACGTCATGCCGCGAGCAATACCTGATGGCGCCCACGGAGCTTTTTGCCGTGCCGGGTGTCTATGACGTGAGCGTCACCATGACCAAGCCGGTGACCGTACAACGGCTGCCCTGAAAGCCCCTCATCAGCAGGAGATGCGAACCCTGCCTGCAACGCTGCGCGCCTGGTCGCCGAGGATGGCCGGCATCACGTCGATCGTCCTTCTCCTGGGGCTGATGTGCCTCATCTCGGCCTGCCAGGGCAGCAACGCCGGGCCCACCATAGAAGCAACGGACGGCACGATCACCCCCGCACCCATCTCCTGGCGCGCCACCAGCACCCCAGAGCCGCCGATCCTGGCCCTCTCTATCGTGACGGAGGAGCTGAAGGTGGAACCCACTCCCCTGCGGGCCGGCCATCCCTTTACCATCACCGGTGTGATCCATAATGACAGCCCCGTGCCCGCCAGCGATGTGCCGGTGCTGATCCACCTTTCGGCCAACCAGGAAAAGCTGGGCTACACCTCCTTCGTGGAGCTCCTGACCGTCACCGTCGCGGCGTCGCAGTCGGTGCCCATCACCGTGCCGGTGCACTGGAACCTGGCCGGCGGTGAGCACCGCCTCTGGCTCCAGGTCAACTACCTGCCCCGCGCCTGGCAGCCCCGGGCGCCGACCCTGCCCGAGGAGAACCTGGCCGATAACCTGGCACTCGTCGACCTCATGATCGATCCCTTTGACGCCTACACCAGTGACCTGTGTCCGGGCCGCGTCGACCTGGAGATAGGCCCATCGGACGTGCTGCCCGATCCGGAGCGACAGGTGGTGCACGTGCTGGTTCACAACCTGGGCAACAAGGCGGCCTACAACGCGCCCGTCATTGCCCTCAGCCGCAACACTTCCGGCATGGCCTACACGCCCATCGTCCCTCCCTGCGGCGGGACGGCCCGGGTAGAGATCGCCGTCGACCAACCCTTCGAAGAGGGCGAGGCTTTCAGCGTGCGGGTGAACCCCGAAGGCTGGGAAGACGGCCTCGTGGAGGACAATTACGCCAACAACACCGTCAGCGTCGCGGCCGGCCTGCCCGGGGCTGCGCAGCAGCAATTGAGCAGCTTGCAGGACTACGATTTCAGCATCCACGCCGGCGAGATCGAGGTACCCGAATTGGGCGTTCTCCTCATCCGGGTCTATAACCACGGCACCCGCGACGCCGCCAACGTTCCCATCCAGGTGACCGACGATGCCGGCCACAAGCTGAACGACGTCGTTCCCCTGGTGCAGGGCAGCGGCTCGGGGGTGGTGGCCATCCGCGTCGCCTCTCTGTGGAAGGCGGGCGTCACGCTCACCCTGACCGTCAATCCCGAGGACGCCGGCGAAGGCTACCCCGAGGTCAACCGCGAGAACAACGTCGCCACGTTCGCCATCCCCTGACCGTCCGGGCCGGCTCCCGCAACGGGGGCGCGCGCGCCGCCCACTTTTTGCATTTAACGGGCTTTTTGGTATACTGAGGAACACTCGCTCGAGGAATGAGGGATTGTTGAAGGTCGCCATCGTCCATGATTGGCTGAACCAAATGGGGGGCGCCGAAGAAGTATTGGAGACCCTGGTGAACATGTTTCCGGGCGCACCGGTGTACACGGCCATCTATTGGGCCGAGGGAATGCCGGCAGCCTATCGCCAATGGGACATCCGAACCACGTGGATGGATCACCTGCCGGGGATCTATCAGCACCACCAACCCTACCTGCTTCTCTATCCCCTGGCCTTTGACGGCCTGGTCCTCGAAGGCTACGACCTGGTCATCAGCAACAAGAGCGCCTTTTGCCACGGAGTGCGAACCCCTCCCGGCACCTGCCACATTTGCTACTGCCTGACGCCGACGCGCTTTGTCTGGAACCTGGACGGCTACGTGCAGAGCGAGCAGGTGGGCCGGGCGGCCCAGACCCTGGTGAAGCCCTTTGTTCCGTGGATGCAGCGCTGGGAGCGGGCGGCAGCCGCCCGCACCGACTTCATGGTGGCCATCTCGACCGAGGTCCAGGACCGCGTGGGGCGCTACTATGGCCGCGAATCGACGGTCGTCCATCCGCCGGTGGACACCGGGCGCTTTGCCTCCGCTGAGAACCGGGCAGACGGCGACTATTTTCTCATCGTCTCGCGGCTGATCCCCTACAAGCGCATTGACCTGGCCGTGCAGGCCTTCACGCAGTTGGGGCTGCCCTTGTGGATTGGCGGCGAGGGGCGCGATCGGGCGCGCCTGGAAGCCATGGCCGGGCCCAACGTCCGATTCCTGGGCTATGTCCCCGACGAGGACCTGCCGTCCTTGATGGCCGGCTGCCGGGCCTTTGTCTTTCCGGGCCTGGAGGATTTTGGCCTCACCCCGGTGCAGGCCATGGCCGCCGGGCGGCCGGTGATCGCCTATGCCGGCGGCGGCGCGCTGGACACGGTCGTGGAAGGCGTCACCGGTACCTTTTTCCACAAGCGGACGCCCGAATCACTGGCCGCTGCTGTCGAGAAGTGGGACGAGGGGGCCTTTGACCCCGAGACGATACGGGCGCATGCCCGCCAGTTCGACACCGAATTATTCAAGGCCAGGTTTCAGGCCCTGGTGCGGGAAAAGGTGAGGGGAAGCTGATGGAACTGATTCACTACTGGCGCATTGTCCGGCGGCGTTGGTGGCTCGTGGCGGCCCTGGTGGCCATCGCCCTCCTCGCCAGCCTGATCACCTACGACCGGCCTGACACTGTCTACCAGGCGAGCATGCGCTTTGCCATTGGCGTTGAGGGCCAGGAGCCGGTTGCGGCCGTCTCGGGTGAGGGCCGCTCCGATGCCTGGCTCGCCTCCGAGTACCTGGCCGACGACCTATCCGAGGTGCTCAAGGGCGGCGACTTTGCCGCGCGTATCGGCCAGCGGGTGGGCCTGGCCGTGCCGGCTGGGGCCATCTTTGCCAGTCGCGAGCACCGTATCATGACGGTGACCATTACCTGGGGCAACCGGGACGAGGTGCAGGCCATCGCCGAGGCAGTGGCCGCCGAGGTCGAGAACGTGGGGACCGACTATTTCCCGCAACTGGCGGGTGTGGATGCCAGGGCAGTCCTCATCGACGGCCCGGGCATCGGCGAGGTGGGCCCCGGGCTCCGCGACCGGCTGGACCTGCCCATCCGGCTGCTCATCGCCCTGGTGGCCGGGATTGCCCTGGCCTTCCTGTGGGACTACCTGGACGACAGCCTGCGCAGCCGCGCCGAGGTAGAGGCCCTGGGGGTGCCCCTCCTGGCCGAGATCCCGCGCCGGTCCGGGCGGCGACGGTCGGGAAGGAGAGGCTGAGACCACAGGGCGAGGATTTGGGCCAGGGCCCGATCCGTGGTAGAATGAGCGGTGGACCTGTTTTCAAGGATGATTCGGGGGGACGGATATGGAGTTACGAGAATATTGGAACGTAGCACGCAAACGCGGCTGGATCATTGTCCTGGTCGCCATCGTGGCGGCCGTGGCGGCGCTGGGCGTTAGCCTGATCATACCCAAGACCTACAGCGCCAGCATCCAGCTTACCGTCGAGCCCGCCCGGGCAGATTGGGGCCTGAGCCAGGCCGCCAAGGAAATGCTACGCAACTATATCGTCACCATTCGCAGTCACACCATGGTCCAGGAGGCCATCAACCGCGGCCAGCTGGACATGACCACCGACCAGTTCCTGGCCGACCTGGACGTCAGCGACGATGCCTCCAACCTCACCATCACCATCAAGGCGGAAAGCCACGACGAAGGCGTGGCCATGACCATGGCGCAGCAGCTGGCCGACGTGTTCGTCGAGAAGCGCCGGGCGTGGAACGAAGAGCAGGACAAGAGCGCCCGCATCTATATCGAGAAGGTAGACGACGTGCGCTATGCTGTCCTCGCCTCGCCCAAGTGGAAGTTCAACACGCTGGCGGGGGGCATCTTTGGGGCCATCGCCGGCGGCATCGTCGTCTTTTTCCTGGAGTGGCTCCAGGCCGACATTATCCGGACGCCCGGCGACGTGGAAAAGACCCTCGGATTGACCGTCCTGGGCACCATCCCGACGCGGGGCGAAGCCCCCGGCGCGCCGAAGCGCAGGTGGGGCCTGCCGGGCTGGGTCGAGCCGGGAATCCTGTTGGTCTTTGTCATCGGCCTGGCCATCGGCGCCGGCCTCGGCGCCCTGGCCGTCGGCCTGTTATAGAGACGGGACCGGAGAGCGGGTAACAGGCCGCCGCTCAGGCGCACAGCAGATCCAGATGGGGATAAGGGGCATGACCGAAAAAATCAACGAGCTGATTACCGTGGCAGAGCCGCGTTCGGCCATCAGCGAGGCATATCGCACGCTGCGCACAAACCTCGACTTTGCCAGCCTCGACCGGGCAGTCAAGACCCTGGTCATCACCTCGGCGGGCGTGGGCGAGGGCAAATCGACGACCCTGGCCAATCTGGCCGTCGTCTCGGCCCAGGCGGGCCGCAAGGTCATCCTGGTGGATGCCGACCTCCGCCGGCCGACGATGCACCAGATCCTGGGCGCCAGCAACGAGCTGGGCCTGACCTCCATGGTCGTGGACGAGGCCCGGCTGACTTCGCCGCCGCTGCAAGAGACCGGAATCCCGGGGCTGTCGCTGCTGTCGAGCGGTCCCCTGCCGCCCAACCCGGCCGAGCTGCTGGGCTCGCGGCGCATGGCCGAAGTCATCGCAACCCTCACCGAGGAGGCCGACCAGGTCTTTTTCGACACCCCGCCCATCGTTGCCGTGACCGACGCCGCCGTCCTGGCCACCCGCGTCGACGGCGTGCTCCTGGTCATTGGCGCCGGCAAGACCCGCCGCGAGTATGCCCGCATGGCGATCCAGCGCCTGGAGCAGATCAATGCCCGGCTGGTGGGCACGGTCCTGACCAACGTGGAGGCCGGGGGCGGCTTCACGGGCTATTACTGATCGCCGGACGGCGGCGGCCACAACCCAAATCTCCTCGCCTGGACAGCAGCCTCGCATTTGGTGCCAGAACCAAGAGGTGGTATAATCGGTCGCACGAGCAAACGGGCCGGAGGCGCGCCCCCGGCCCGCAGTGGGCGATCCCTGGCCGCGGGCCACAGGATGAAAGGCCAGATGTTAGCGTGACACGCAGGGAACGGGTTTATCGAACCGAGGGCATCGTGCTGCGGCGCACGGACTTTGGCGAGGCCGACCGGCTGCTGACGGTGTTGACCCCCGACCGGGGCAAGCTGCGCCTCATTGCCAAAGGCGCGCGCAAGCCCAGCAGCCGCAAGAGCGGCCACGTGGAGCTCTTTGCCCACAGCCAGATGCTGGTGGCCGTGGGCCACGAGCTGGACATCGTCACCCAGGCCGAGACCATCGAGCCGTTTGTCGGGCTGCGGCGCGACCTGCTGCGCACCACCTATGCCTACTACCTGGCCGAGCTGGTGGACGCCTTCCTGGCCGAGCACGACGAGAACCGGCCCATGTTCGAGCTGCTGCGCGCGTCGATGGGGCGGCTATCCACCGAGGGCGATGGAGACCGGGGCGGCGAAAGCGATCTTGAGGCGGCCCTGAGCCTGGTGGCCCGCTTTTTCGAGCTGCGCCTCCTGAGCCTGGCCGGCTACCAGCCCCAGCTCTTTTCGTGCGTCCGCTGCGGCAAGCCCCTGGAGCCCGAGGTCAACTTCATGAGCGCCGCCGACGGCGGCGTGTTGTGCCGCGACGACGGCTACGATCGTGTCGGCACCCTGGAGCTGTCGGTCAATGCCCTCAAGGTGCTGCGCTTTCTCCAGACCCGGGACTGGGAAACCTGCCGGCTGCTGCGGCTGAGTACCGCCAGCCGCCACGAGGTTGAACGGGTGATGATCGACTATATTACCTATCACCTGGAGCGCCAGGTCAAATCGGTGGCCTTCATGCACCGCCTGCAGGCCAGGACCTGAGGCCGGCGCCCGGTTCCAATACCCTACGCTACGGAGTCATCATGAGCAAGCCCTTGTCCTTTCAACAGGTCATCATGCGTCTCGATCGCTATTGGGCCGAGCACGGCTGCCTCATCTGGCAGCCCTACAGCGAAAAGCTGGGCGCCGGCACCGCCAACCCGGCGACGACGCTGCGCGTCATGGGCCCCGAGCCCTGGAACGTGGGCTACGTCGAGCCCTCCTACCGGCCCGACGACGGCCGCTACGCCGAGAACCCCAACCGCATGCAGATGCACACCCAGTACCAGGTCATCCTGAAGCCCGACCCGGGCAACCCCCAGGAACTGTACCTGGGCAGCCTGGAGGCCATCGGCATCGACATGCGCGAGCACGACGTGCGTTTTGTCGAGGACCGCTGGGAGAGCCCGGCCCTGGGCGCCTGGGGCCTGGGCTGGGAGGTGTGGCTCGACGGCCAGGAGATCAGCCAGTACACCTACTTCCAGCAGGCGGGCGGGCTGAACCTGGACCCCGTACCGGTGGAGCTGACCTACGGCCTGGAGCGCATCGTCATGTACCTGCAAAAGGTGCGGGCCGTGTGGGACATCGACTGGGACGGCGCGCACACCTACGGCGACATCTACCGGCG
This sequence comes from Anaerolineae bacterium, assembly GCA_034428935.1. Classification (GTDB taxonomy): domain Bacteria; phylum Chloroflexota; class Anaerolineae; order JAAYZQ01; family JAAYZQ01; genus JAAYZQ01. The sequence continues at coordinate 35,073 of DAOUHB010000009.1, forward strand.
GCCCGAGGTGGAGCACTGCATCTATAACTTTGAGCTGGCCGACGTCGAGCGCCTGAACCAGATGTACGGCCTGTACGAGGCCGAGGCAAAGGCTTGCATGGAGCGGGGCCTGGTCATTCCGGCCTACGACTATGTCCTGCGCTGCTCCCACACCTTTAATCTCCTGGACGCCCGGGGCGCCATCGGCGTCACCGAGCGAGCCTACTACTTTGGCCGCATGCGCGACCTGAGCCGGCAGATCGCCCGGCTGTACGTCCAGCAACGGGAGGAGATGGGCTTTCCCTTCCTGGAGGAGGGGGCCACGGCAGGCGAGGTCGCGGCGGAACCCGAGGCCCGGCCGCCGGCCGTGACGGCCGAGCCGGAGACGTTCTTGCTCGAGATCGGGACCGAAGAGCTGCCCGTGGCGGACCTGGCGCTGGCCCTGGAGCAGTTGCGCGCGGCCGTGCCCCGCGTGCTCGACGACGCCCGGCTGGGCTACGACGAGATCAAGGTGATGGGCACCCCCCGCCGCCAGGCAGTCCTCGTCTTCGGGCTGCAGCCGCGCCAGGCCGACCTGACCACCGAGGTGCAAGGCCCGCCGGCCCGGGCCGCCTACGACGCCGACGGCCGGCCCACCCGCGCCGCCGAGGGATTTGCCGCCAAGCTGGGCGTGCCCGTGGAATCACTGCGCCTGGTCACCGAGGGGCCCAAGTCCTACGTGGTTGGCACGCAAGTGCAGGAGGGCAAGCCCGCCGGGCAGGTCCTGGCCGAAGCCCTGCCCGAGCTGGTGGCCGGCATCCGCTTCCCGAAGACGATCCGCTGGAACGGGACCAACGTCGCCTTCTCGCGACCGGTGCGCTGGCTGGTGGCCCTCCTCGGCGCGCAGGTGGTGCCCTTCCAGTTCGCGGGCGTCGCCAGCGGGCGCACGACGAGGGGCCTGCGCCCCCTGGGCTCGCCGGCCATGGAGCTGGCACGGGCCGGCGAATACACCGAAAGTATGGCCGGGCAGCAGATCGTCCTGGACGTGGACGAGCGCCGCGACATCATCCGTGGCCAGGCCCAGGCGCTGGCCGCTTCGGCCGGCGGCCGCATCCCCGAGGACCCGGGCCTCCTGGACGAGGTGACCAACCTGGTGGAGCGGCCCACCGCCCTCCTGGGCCGGTTCGATCCGGAGTACCTGGCCCTGCCACGGGAGGTGCTGGTGACGGTCATGAAAAAGCATCAGCGCTACTTCCCGGTGGTCGATGCCCAGAGCGACGAGCTGCTCCCCTACTTTATCACCGTGCGCAACGGCGACGAGCAAAGCCTCGACGTGGTGCGCGAAGGCAACGAGGACGTCCTCCGCGCGCGATTTGCCGACGCCAAGTTCTTTTACGAGCACGACACCGCCCGCCCGCTGGAGAGCTTTCTGCCGCGCCTGAACACCCTCACGTTCCAGGAGCGCCTGGGCTCCATGCTGGACAAGAGCAAGCGCCTGGCGGCCCTGGTGCCCGTCCTGGGCCGGGCGCTGGACGTGGACGATGAAGAGATGGCCGTCGCCACCCGCGCGGCGGAACTGTCCAAGGCCGACCTGGCCACCCAGCTCGTGGTGGAGCTCACAAGCCTGCAGGGGCACATGGGCCGCGAGTATGCCCGCCTGTCGGGGGAGAAAGAAGGGGTCGGTACGGCTATCCTGGAGCACTATTTGCCCCGTTCCGCCGACGACGTCCTGCCCGAAACCCGGCCCGGCCTGATCCTGGGGCTGGCCGACCGCCTGGACAGCCTGGTGGGCCTCTTTGCGGCGGGCCTGGCCCCCACCAGCACGGCCGATCCCTACCACCTTCGCCGTGCGGCCCTGGGCCTGGTACAGAACCTCATCGCCCACAAGCTGCCCCTGGACCTGCGCCCCCTCCTCGCCGAGGCGGCGGCCCTGATGCCCATCCCCGTCCCGGACCAGGCGCTGGCCGACGTGTCGGCGTTCATCGTGGAGCGGCTGCGGGGCTGGCTGCGGGACGAGGGCTGGCGCTACGACGTGGTCGACGCCGTCCTGGCCGAGCGGGGCACCGATCCCTACGGCGCCCGCCGCGCGGCCGCCCAACTGACGGCCTGGGTGGAGCGGGCCGACTGGCCGGACCTGCTCAACGCCTACGGGCGTTGCATTCGCATCGTGCGCGACCAACCCGACGAGGCCCGGTATCAGCCGGGGCTCGATCCCGAGGCGGCGACCGAAACCCTGGGCGAGGCTGTCCGCACTGCCCGGGCGCAGGTGACTCCCGAGAGCGACGTCGACCGGCTGCTCACCGTGTTGCGCCCCATGATCCCAACCATCAACCGCTTTTTCGACGAGGTGCTGGTCATGCACGAGGACCCGGCGCTGCGCCAGAACCGCCTGGCCCTGCTGCACGAGATCTGGGGTCTCAGCCGGGGCATCGTGGACGTGACCAAGCTGGAGGGCTTCTAACCCGTGGAGGATCTGAAGACGGCGCTGGTGACCGGGGCGTCGCGGGGCATCGGCGAAAGCTTTGCCCGGCAGCTTGCAGCGCAGGGCATGGACCTGATCCTGGTGGCCCGCGCCGAAGACAGGCTGCAAGAGCTGGCCGCCGAGCTGTCGGCGGCCCACGGCGTCGGGGCCCACGTCGTCGCCTGCGATCTATCGATGCCGGGCGCCGCCAACCAGGTGTGGGCCGAGACAGAGCGGCTGGGCCTGGAGGTTGACCTCCTGGTCAACAACGCCGGCGTGGGCCGGCGGGGTCCCTTTGCCGAGCTGGACCACGACTTTCAGGCGGCCATGGTCCGGCTCAACGTGGATACCGTGGTGGAGATGACCCGGCTCTACCTGCCGGCTATGCGTGCCCGGCGGCGAGGGGGCATCATCAACGTCGCGTCCAATGCGGCCTTTCAGCCGGTGCCCTACCTGGCCGTCTATGCCGCCAGCAAGGCCTTTGTCCTCCATTTTTCCGAGGCCCTGGCCGAAGAGGTGGGCCCCGACGGCGTGCGGGTGATGGCCCTCTGCCCCGGCCCGACGGACACCAGCTTCTGGAACGTCGCCGGCCTGTGGCAGGACCAGCGCGGTTGGATGACCCCGCCGGAGAAGGTGGTCTCGTCCGGGCTGCGCGCCTTTCGGCGGCGGCGCGCGTTTTTTGTCCCCGGCCTGGTGTGGGCCATCCTCGCCTTTGCCGCCAGCCGGCTGGGGCCCCGCTGGCTCGTGCGGCGCATCGCCGGCCGGTTCTTTCGCTTCGGCTAGCCTACCACGGCCGGCCGCCAAAGCCCAGGCCGTAGCGCACGGCCATGAGCCCGGCAAAGGCCAGGCCGGCCAGGATCACCGCCGCCCAGTCCCGGGCGCCGAAGGTCAGGTCGACCATGGTCGTCCGCTGCGCGGGGTACCCCAGGCCGCGGGCCGCCAGGGCCAGGCCCAGGTTGTCGCTCAGGCGCAGCGCGGCAATGATCGTCGCCACCAGGATGGGCACGTAGGCCTGCGCCCGCCGGAAGAGATTGCCCCGTTCGAGCACCCAACCCCGCGCCTGCTGCGCCTCGCGGACCGTCACCAGGAGGCCGTAGGTGGTCGGCAGGTAGCGGATGGATAGCCCCACGGTCAGTCCCCAGGCGTAGGGCACGCCCAGCTTGACCATGGCCTGCACCAGCCGCGAGGGGTCGGTGGTCAGCAGCAGCAGCGCCGCCAGGAAGGTGAGGGCCCCGGCCCGTAGGGCAAAGCTCACCCCTTCCAGGATGCCGGCGACCGTCAGCCGCAGCGGGCCAAGACGGAGCAGGTCGGGGCCAGGGCCGGGCGCAAAGAGGGGCTGCAGGACCAGGATGAGGAGCAACAGCGGCACGAGCCGCGCCCACAGCCAGCGAATCCGCCCGGCGGGGATGCGCGCCGCGATCAGGCCCAGGTGCACCACCAGGAGCAGGGCTGCCAGCACGGCCAGGTGCCGGAAGAGGAGCCCCGTGAGGCCGGCCAGCAGCACGGCCCACAGTTTGGCCCGGGGATCCAGGCGGTGCAGCCAGGAGTCGCCCGCCAGGTAGACGTCAAAACGCTGGCTCACGGTTCTCTCCCGCCAGGGCGGCGTACTCGTCGCAAAAGGCCTCGACGGTCAGGCCTGCGCCCCGGAAGCCGTTGGATTGCAGCGCCCGGGCCAGGGCCACCACCGGCGGCGGGGCAAGGGAGGCGCGGGCCAGCAGCGCCTCGTCACGGAAGACGGCCCCCGGCGGCCCGTCGCCCAGGATCTCTCCGGCGTGGAGCACCACCACACGCTCCGCGCAGCGCGCCACCAGGCCCATATCGTGGGTCACCAGGACAATGGTCCGGCCGAGGCCGTGCAATTCGGCCACCCAGGCCAGCATCTCGCGGCGGCCGTGGGCATCGAGGCCCACCGTCGGCTCGTCCAGCACCAGCACCGGCGGGTCCATGGCCGCCAGCGAGGCGAGGGTCACCTTGCGGCGCAGGCCATAGCCGAGGATGGCCGGGGGGCGTGCCGCGGCGGGCTCCAGCTCGAACCGGGCCAGGGCCGCGGCCACCCGCTCGCGCACTTCTCCGGCGGGCAGGCCCAGGTTGCGCGGGCCAAAGGCCACTTCCTGTTCCACGGTCGCCGCAAAGATCTGCTGCTCGGGATGCTGGAAGAGAAAGCCAACCTGGCGAGCCATCTCGCCCACCGGGTGCCGGGCAGCATCCAGGCCGGCCACGCGCACCATGCCGCGGCGGGCGCGCAACAAGCCGTTCAGGTGCTTGACCAGCGTCGTCTTGCCCGAGCCGTTGGCCCCCACCAGGGCCAGGAGCTGGCCGGCAGGCACTCGCAGGTCGAGGCCGCGCAGCACCGGGGGCCCGCCTTCGTACCAGAACCACAGGCCGGCGACGTCGACGATGTCGCCCGCCCGGGAGGGTGCTGCTGTTCCGTGCTCAAGGGTTGCCCTATCCGCCAAGGTACGCCGCCAATGCTTTCCACGCCTCGCCGGCCGTGGAGAAATCGAACTCGGTGCCGAGGCGGCGATTAAGTCCGCCGGCCACGCGGACGAGCTGAGGCACCTCGACACCCAGGGCCTCCAGGCGCTCCACCTGGCGAAAGACGGTCCCCGGCGGGCCCTCGAGTGCCACCCTCGCCCCCCCGTTGCCCGGGCGCTCCAGCACCACCAGGCGCCGGGCAAAGGCCGCCACCGCCTCGGGATCGCCCTCGGTCATGACGATGGCCGCGTCCAGCTCGCTGCGCAACGTGGACAGGGCGGCCAGAACCTCGTCGCGGCCGGCCGGGTCCAGCCCGCCCAGGGGCTCGTCGAGGATGATGACCGCCGGCCGCGTGGCCAGCACCGAGGCCAGGGCCACGCGTTTCTTCTCGCCGCCCGAGAGCCCGTCCGGCGGCCGCCCGCGGAGGCCCTCGAGGCGGAACAGCGCCAGGGCGGCATCCACCCGGGCGCGGATCTCGGCCGGGGGCAGGCCCAGGTTCTCCAGGCCCCAGGCGATCTCGGCCTCGACGGAGGGGTTAAAGACCTGGGCCTCTACCTCCTGGAAGACCAGGCCCACGAGGGCGGCCAGGGCGGGCGGAGGATGGTGCTGCGTGTCGCGGCCGGCCACCAGGACGCGGCCCTCAAGCGTGCCGCCGGTGAGGGACGGGGCCAGGCCGGCCAGGAGCAGGCAGAGGGTGGTCTTGCCCACGTCGCTGGCGCCCATGACCGCCAGCCACTCGCCGGCCCGCACCTCCAGGTCCAGGCCGTCGAGCACCCAGGGCGCCGTCGCGCCGGAAGAGAGGGGTGGGTAGGCAAAGCGCAGGCCTTCCACCCGGATGGCGGCGCGGGCCTCGCCCGCCGCACTACTCGTCACCACAGGTGGCTAACGAGAGCCAAAGCGCGCGATGGGCGGGTAGGCCTGCCGCACGGCGGCATAGAGCGGCGCGCTCACCACGGCGCCGGTGAGGGCCTGGATGAGGTTCAAGGGGATCTCGGTGAGGGCCGCGCCCAGGCCCACCAGGATCGTGCCGGCCAGCAGGTAACCGGCGACGACGATGGCGGTTCCGGCCAGACCGGCAGCCACCAGGCCCCGGGCACCCGGCCAGCGTTGAGCCAGCCAACCGGCAACCCAACCCTGGAGCCCATGGATCAGCAACGAGAAGACGGCCCACTGGGCGTAGGGGCTGGTCAGGTCGGCGAGGGCGGTGCCCAGGCCGCCGGCCACCGCCCCGACGAGGGGGCCGAAGGCAAAGGCGCTGAAAAAGATGCCCAGGTCGCCCAGGTGAATGTAACCGACCACGGGCGTGGGCACCTGGATGACGCGGGTAAGCACAAAGACGATGGCCGTCATGAGGACCATCGCCGCCATCAGACGTGGATTGGGTGACCGGCGTTGCATGATTGTTCCCCCGTGCTAGTCTTGGAGCGCTATTATACCATTCTACCACCCGGGCTTCAAGTGCCGGGCGATGCGTCGTGAATTGCGATTTGCACCCGCATAAGGTATAATGCGTGGCGCACCAGGAAGGTTCGCATGATCCGAGACACGATTTGTACGACGCCAGAGAGCGATTGTGGGTGGGCTGCTTGCGCGCCATGAACCTCGTATTTATCGGCCCCTTTGCCTTTAAACCCAAGGGCACGGTCAGTGCCCGCGCTTTTCTCATCGCCCGCGCCCTGGTACGCCGCGGCCACCGGGTGACGATCCTCATGCCCCCCTACGACAACCTGGCCGACTCGGGCCGGGCCTGGGCGGAGGACGGCGTGCGCCTGGAGAACATGGTGCTGCGGCGCAACGACGCCTGGCACCAGCTCACCGTGCCACTGCGCATGGCCCGCCGGGCGACGCGCCTGGGACCCGACGCCGTGCACGTCTTCAAGCCCATCGGCTACAGCGGCCTGGCGGCCGTCGCCCTGCGCCTCTTTTCCCGGCGCCCCCTGGTGGTGGACACCGACGACTGGGAGGGCAAGGGCGGCTGGAGCGACGTCAATCCCTACCCCGCCCCCTGGAAAGCGCTCTTTGCCTGGCAGGAGCGCTGGCTGGCCCGCCGTGCCGGCGCCGTGACCGTCGCCAGCCGCTGCCTGCAAGAGCAGGTGGCCGGCTTCGGGGCCGATCCCGCCCGCGTCTTTTACCTGCCCAACGGACCCGATGGCCGCTGGCGCGACCTGGCCACCATCGGTGACGAGGACAAGGGCCGCGTCCGCGCCGAGCTGGGCGTGGGCGAGGCGCCCTTTGCTCTCTACCTGGGCCACATTCCCCAGGGCACCGACCTGGACCTGGCCCTGGAGGCCATGGCCGCCCTGGGCCCGGAGCTGGCCGCGGCGCGCCTGGTCGTCGCCGGCGTCGGCGATGGGCTGGCCGGCCTCAAGGAGCGCGCCCGGGAACTGGGCGTCCAGGATCGGGTGATCTGGGCGGGATGGATCGAGCACGAGCGCTCGCACCTGGTGGTGGCGGCAGCCGATGCCATCGTCGCCCCCTTTCGCGACACCCTCATCAACAGAGCCAAGTGCCCGGCCAAGGTCGTGGCAGGCATGGCCATGGGCAAGGCTGTCGTGGCCGGCGGTGTGGGGCAGAACGCCGAGTACATCCAGGACGGGAGGTCGGGCCTGCTGGCCGCCCCGGGCGACGCCCACGATCTGGCCCGGGCCCTGACGGCAGTGCTGTCCGACAGGGAGCTTGCCGGCCGGTTGGGCGCCGCGGCCCGCCGGCGCATCTGGGACGAGTTCGACTGGGACACCCGGGCCGGGCAGGTGGAGGCGGCGTACAGGGCTGCCGGGGCGGGCAGGCAACCTTGACCCCTCGTCACCGGCCACGCTCCACCCCCGGCCCCGCTGCCATCGCCCGCTGGGCTGCCGTCCTGGCCTGGATGGGCCTCATCTTTTTTCTTTCCGCCCAGCCCGACCTGCCGCGTCCCGACGTCGGCTGGGCCGATCGGCTGTTCAGCAGCGCCGCCCATGCCCTGGAGTACGCCGTCCTGGCCGTGCTCCTGGCCTTTGCCCTGGAGGGCAGGCGCCGGTCGCTCCTCGTCGCCTTCCTGGTGGCGGTGCTGTATGGCATCTCTGACGAGTTTCACCAGTCTTTTGTGCCCGGCCGGACCCCGGATCCGTGGGACGTGGCCTGCGACGCGGCCGGTGCACTGGCGGCGCTGGCCTTGTGGGCCGCCTGGCGGCGGCACAGGTCCCGCTCGCGGGAGCGCGCATCGCGCTAGCCTAGGGACGCACTCCTGTTTGCCGGGCGGCGTCTTGGTCATCCTCAGCAGGGCCCTTGTCCCCAGGGGCCGGCACGGGGCAGGCGTTGGACAAGGTGACCACCATCACCACGTGGCCCTGCTCGGCGGCACGATGGAAGGCCTCTTGCAGAGCAGCAAAGACCGTGGAATCGTCGCCGGCGATCATGCTGCTCATGGCACCCGCTTCTACGTGGAGGCCATGGGCCTGGAAGGTATCCAGGACCGCCTCGATGGGTTGCGACAGGTTCTCCTGTCGCAAAGGATAGAGGCTGACCTGCGCGCTAATTCCGATCACGTCTGTCCCCCATAAGTCTCACTCCGATGCCGATGAACCCACCCCACGGCAGTGGCAGGGCCCCCGGCAATACGGGCCACAGGGTGGTCCGCCAGAAGATCCCGATTCGCCTGCCCGCAGCCGCCCGCCGCAACAGCTCCACCACGTCGGATGGCGCGAAAAAAGAGGCTGCATCCCATATCGGACCGCCCTCTCTTTTCAGTTGCCGGCCGAGCAGGCTCTGGCGATTCAGGACGCCCAGGATCAATCCCTGGCGCGACACGCGCAGCGCCTCTGCCAGGGCCTGGACGGGATGGGCCACGAACTCCAGGGTCGTGACCATGGCGACCAGGTCAAAGGACTCGCCGGCAAGGGGTAGGGCCAGGGAATCACCGCGGATGCAGGGACGGCTCCCCAGGCTCAGGGCCTCAGCCAGCATGGGCAGCGACAGGTCCAGCCCGGCAACCTGCAAGCCCTGCTCCTGGAACCAGCGGGTGAAGTGGCCCGTGCCACAGCCCACCTCCAGCAGGGTACTCGCCCGAGGGAAGCGTGCCAGCAGCCGCATCAACAGGGCTTTTTCCAGGCGATCGGCCCGGCGGCCGGCGGTTTCGTACCATGCCTCGTAGCCAGAGGTCATGCCCGGGTCGTCGAATGGGTTGGCGTACAAACCCTTCAGTTTCTTCCTCCTTGCCCCATCATCCCGGCCCCGCGCTGTCGTTTTTTCGAAGATGCAACGTCTCTCGCGTTAGGGCCAACAGCGGCAACCGCAGGCAGACGTCGATGGCAATCGCCGCCACAAACACGTGCTGTGGGCCGACGTGCTCCCAGATCAGCCCGCCCAGGGTGGGGGCGGGAATGCTCAGCAACCCGCGAAAGAGGCCGACGAGGCCGATCCAGTGCCCCATGTGCTCCTGGGGCATGATCTCGGCCGCCATGGAAGAAGCGAGCCCCATGCCGATGCTGTTGAAGCCAAAGAGGACGCCGTAGGCCAACAGGCATGCCGAAGCACCCACTCCGGACCCCGGCGCCCAGATCAGAAGAAGGTTGCCGACATAGGCCAGGGGCGCGATGGCAAAGAGCAGCTTCTTGCGTCCGTGGCGGTCTGCCAGGCGGCCCAACGGGATGGAGGCGAGCATGGGCACGAAGGCATTCGCCATGGCGATGCCGCCGAGCACAAACTCGTCGGCCCCCTTGAAGTCGTGGGCATAGACCGGCATGAAAGGCTGGGCCACGGTCCACGGCAGCTCCATGAGCCCCATGATCACCAGCAAGCGTACGACGTCGGGACCCTGCTTGAAGACCTGCGCGAAACCCTCCAGGGTCGGGCGTCCAGCGGCCGACCCGTTCCGTCCGCGACCGGCCGACAGCCGGATTAGCAGGAGGACAAGGATGGCGACAAAGATGAGCGCCTGAAAGGCGAACAAGGGGCGGAGGCCCTCTACGCCGATGCCTCCGAAGCGGGAGATGAGCCAGGCCGCCAGCAGGGGTGAAGCCAGGGCTATGGGCGACGCCAGAGTGCGGCACAGGCCGCGCCCGGTTGCACGCCCCTCGTTGGGCAGCTCGGCGGCACAGGTGACGGTGCAGGCAGTGCAGGTGATGCGCGATCCCAGGTAATAGATAATGATCGCGGCATAGAGCCAGGTCCATTCCGGAGCCACGAAATAGAGCACTCCAGACGCCGCCAGGAGTGCCGTGCCCAGGAGAAAGACTTTTTTCAAGCCATAGCAGTCGATGAACCAGCCTGCCGGCAGCGACGCCAGGGCGCCCACGGTGTTGCCCACGCTCTGCAGCGATCCCAGTTGCACCGGGCTGGCGCCCAGCAACGTGGCGTACAGCGAGCTGTACTGTGTTGTCAGGCCAGTAGCCAGACCATGGAGTGTCCGGCGTGCCAGCATCAGCTTGAAGTCGTGGCTTTGACGTTTGGTAAAATGAATGCTTCGTTGAACAAGCTTCTGTAGAAGCATGACACGCCACTCCAAGGCCTCGCCCTCGGGGCAGGGGGGACGGCTGCGGCCCGGTTGCCCGCCCCGAGGGATCCGTTCTTACGTCGCCCTATTCCTCCTGGCCCAGCTCCCCTATGCGCTGGCCGATAGCGTCCAGCTCTTGCTTCAGCCACTCAGCCTGCTGCCGGAGGAACTCGATCTCTTGCTCGCGGCTCGGCTCCGGGGCATAGGGCCCGTAGCCCCAGGAGGGCGATGCCCCCCAGGGCTGCGGCGCTCCCCACGCCGGCCCGTAGCCAAAGCGCATCCAGCCGGGCACGCCCGTGGCATGGTACCAGTTTCGGTGGCGCCAACCACCGCCTCCTCCCCAGGCGCGGCCCCGTCCCCAGCCCAGGCCAAGGCCAAAGCCACGCCCTGGAAACGGGTTAGACCAACCCGGAGCGTCATAGCCGCCGCAGTAGCCCGCACCGCGGCCGGTCATCGGTCCCATCCCCATGGGTCCCGTTCGATCTCCTGCTGGCATATTGCTCACCTCCCTTCCAGCTCATACCTCACAGATCTCTTGTCCTGTAGCCCACTGGATAGCTGCACTACCAGCGGCGGCCTCGCCCTCGCCGGGCGGCCCAGGCTCGACCTGCCCACCTGGCGGGCCACCACGCCAGCGCCGGCAGCCACCTGAAGGGCCGGGACGCCAGGGGCACGCGACGCAGGGGTGTCCCCTGCAATCCGGCATAGCCGCGAGCCACTCTGCCCGGCTCGGGCTGCTCTATGGCACAGTATCCCTCGCCGCGTCCGGTCATGGGACCGGCACCCTGCGGTCCGGTACCGTCAAAACGTGGCACGTCACTCACCTCCTTCCACTCTCAGTCGTATGCCCGCCGCGTCGCTTCGTCGGTGAGCACCGGCTGAATCAACTCTTGCCACCTGGCCGAGCGCCAGGTTCCCAGGGCACCGTGGGTCAGATAGTAGTTCTGCGGGATGGGATGGGTGCCCACGACCACCTCCAGGCCATACTTGGCCGGAATGAACTCGCAAAAAGCCTGCAACCGCGGGCAAGGCGGATAGCCGACCACCAGGCCCGTCGCCAGGTGGATGACCTCGGCGCCGTTCTTTTTCATCTCGGCCGGGGCGTATTCCACGTTGCCGCCCGGGCAGCCGCCACAGGTCGTATAGCCGACCAGCTCCACCTCTTCGTCCCGGTACCGGGCAAAGGCTCCCTCCCGGTTGCGCAGCGAGCGCAAGCACTTGCCGCCTGCGCAGGTATGATAGCGATTGCAGATTATGATCCCGACCTTTACCATGTGAGCTCCTCCTCGAATGCTTGTTGTGAATCGGCTACCGATCCCGTCGCGCCATGGTCAACAGGCGCTTGCCCGGTATCTGGCGAAAGGTTGCTCCTTCGCTCACGGCGCGCACGGCCGCCGCCACGTCCACCACCTTCGTACCCGAAACGGCGTCCACGCCCCGTTCCAGCAGCACGGGCGAGAGGGGGGCGCTGGCTCCGAGGAGGACGACAAAGGCCTCGGGCCGGCACAGGGCGACGAGATCGTCAAACGTGTGGTTGAGGAGCGAGGTGCCCGTCAAGGCCACGACGTCCGCCTGGGGCAGGACGTCCACCGCCTGGCCGGCGGCCAGGTCGCCGGGACGCGGACGCAGCTCCAGCACCCAGGACTCCCGCGCAACCTGTCGCACGCGGTCTACGAAGGGAAAGTGGCCCACGATGGCCACCCGCTTGCCGGCTCCCCGCTCTACGATGAGATCCTCGGCGTTGAGATCGACACAACTCGATTCGTCCACGTCGAGGAGCGCGTTCAACGCCGCCATACCGACGCTGGCCTCCAGGATCTGCGGCGAGCGGAGCAACTCGGCCAGCTCCCGCCCACTGCGCTCTCGCAGGCGCCCCGGCTCCCGGACTGGCGGGCCCTCGTCGTGGTGTTCGCCGTGCAACGTCGACCCCAGCCCGGCGCGGATCGGGTTACTCTCCAGCACCACCGCCGTCCAGAAGGCACCTACCACCACCTGGCGAACCGGCGCATCCGTTTTCAGCTCTGCCAAAAGGTCGTCCGTGATCGTCACCCTTTCTCACCTCCAGTAATCGTCGCGCAAGGCGCGTTGCGAATGCCAGCCCTCCTTGCCAACCTCGAGCATGGAAGTCCCTTGCGGCCTGTTCTCGCGCCCAGTATAACACGCTATATGGTATCTGTCAATAGATAACTGACATTTTGTCTAAAATACTTGACAAAGGGACGCGGGTGTGCTATGCTATATGCAACTTACACATAGAGGTTGCGAACCAATGCAGTTTGAGGGCCGGAGGAGTTCTTTGCAGCGCTCCCGGCAGCCTGACAGAGGCCCCCAGAGGCCGTCGCCGGCCTTCCGTGGTGTTCGAACACGCCAGCGGATGGCAACGCTTGGGGCCCTTGAGTTGCTGTCCAGTTTTTCGGACATGCACATGCACTGGAGGAGCCAGGAGACCAACAATGATTGCCATGGGTAACAGACCAGGAAGGAGATCGAATTCATGAAGATCGTAGTTTCTGCACAAGGTGAGACGCTCGACGCACCTGCCAGCCCCGTCTTTGGCCGGTGCCCGGCCTACCTCTTTGTCGACACAGAGAGCATGCAGTACGAGGCAGTGGCCAACCCGGCGATGGACCTGGGTGGGGGAGCCGGCATCCAGGCGGCCCAGTTCGTCGTGGAGCGCGGCGCCCAGGCGGTGCTGAGCGGCAACCTGGGGCCGAATGCTTTCGGGGTCCTGCAGGCAGCCGGCGTGCCGGGCTACCTGGTTTCGGAAGGGACCGTGCGTCAGGCGGTGGAAGCCTTCAAGGCCGGCCGGCTGCAGCCCATGGGCGGTGCCAACGTGGACGCTCACGCCGGCATTGGCGGTGCCACGGTCCCTGCCCCTGGCACAGGCGCCGGGATGGGCATGGGCCGCGGCCAGGGCATGGGCCGTGGTCGTGGCATGGGTCGTGGCATGGGGATGGGCCGCGGCCAGGGCATGGGCCAGGGCATGGGAATGGGCCGTGGGATGGGCACAGGAGGCCAGGCTCAACCCGCGCCCGTGCCTCCCTCCGAAGACCAAGAGGAGCTGGCGCAACTCCGTGAAAGCGTCCAGCGCCTGCAACAGCAACTGGCCGAAACGTTGAACCGCCTCAATCGATTGGAAGGGGAACAATAGCGGACCTGTGAGGCCTGGGTCCCGCGCCTTATCCATGATACGGCATCGAGGGAGACCCAGGCCCGCCGTGCGGCCGGTCGGGCCGGCGTTGACCGGCCGCTCTACCCGGATCGGCCCTCGTCCGCCACGCCGGCGGCCAGCCGGCGGATCTCGAGGAGAAGGGGTTCGGCTCCACCCTGTTTTTCGATATACGCCAACGCGCCGGCTTGCAGTGCCTGTGCCCGGACGTCCTTGCCCTCGCGCAGCGTCAGCACGATCACCGCGGCGCCCGGCATGGCATCGCGCATCTGCCTGATGGCCTGGAACCCATCGACTCCCGGCATGTCGATGTCCATGACGACGACGTCGGGAGTGATGGTGCGAGCCATTCCCAGCGCTTCTTCGCTGCTTCTGGCCGCGCCTACGATCTCGAGATCCGGTTCCAGGGCAAGGCGCATCCGCAATCCCTGCCGCACAACGGCCTGTTCATCCACCAGCAAAACCTGAATCATCACACAAATCCCCGTACCGACGCCAGGCAGATCGTCGAATTTTGCCAAGCCATGCATACCCATTATAATAGGGCAGATGGTGCCCTGCATCGGGTAAAGGGTCGGTCTTGTGTGGGATATTTGTCCTAGGACAGTTGCGGCAGGGAGGCCAGGGCGATGGGCATTCGCATTCTAATCGTGGACGATCACAAGGTAGTTCGCAAGGGACTCGGGATGTTCCTGGCTGCGGACCCCGAGCTGGAGATCGTAGGCGAGGCAGGCAACGGCCTCGAAGCCCAGCGCCTGGCCCGGGAGCTTGAGCCCGACGTCGTCCTCATGGATCTGCTGATGCCGGTGATGGATGGCATCGCCGCCACCGAGGCCATCCGGCGCGAAATGCCATCCGTGGAGGTGATTGCCCTGACCAGCGTCCTGGAGGACAGCGCCGTTTACGGGGCCATGCGTGCCGGGGCCATCGGCTACCTGCTCAAGGACATCGATGCCAAGGAGTTGTGCCGGGCCATCAAGCAAGCGGCGGCAGGGCAGGTGTCCCTCTCACCTTCGGCCGCCGAACGGCTGCTCAGGGAGGTCCCACCGCCGAAGGATCCCCAACCCCTGACCCGCCGCGAGGCCGAAGTGTTGCAGCAGTTGGCCCTGGGCAAGTCGAACCAGGAGATCGCCGAGGCCCTGGTCATTGCCGACAAGACGGTACGGACACACGTCAGCAACATCCTCAGCAAGCTGGGCGTCTCCAGCCGGACGCAGGCGGCCCTCTATGCTGTGCGCTCCGGCCTGGTGACCCTCGACCCGTCGAAACGCGCGACATGAACCGTGCAAGGCAGCGGTTCCTGGATTACGTCACGAGCCCCAGCGGCAAAGCCGCCCTCGCCGCGGCGCTCACCCTCGTGGTGTTGCTTTTCACCTGGTGGTACGCTAGGCGCTGGTACGAGGCGCGCTTGCTGAAAGAAGAGCGCGCCGAAGCCATGGCCGAGACGTCCCTGCGGGGGAACACGCTGTCGCTGGCCATCAACCGCCGCCTCGCCCGGTTGCAAGGGCTTTCCGCCTTTGTCCAGGTGGAGGCGTCGGCGCAGGATCTCGATGACCGGTTCGAGACGTTCGCCGAGGGCTTGTACGCCGGCGCCCAGGGCATCCGCTACCTGGCCGTGGCCCCCGCCGGCATCGTGCGTTATGTCTATCCCCGAACCGAAAACGAAGGATTGCTGGCGTACGACCTGTTGCAGGATCCACGACCGCAGGTCCGGGCCGATACTCTGCGCTGCCTGGAATCGGGGCAGGCGGTCGCCACGGGGCCCGTGGCACTCATGGACGGCAGCCTGGGCTTGATCGCCCGGCAGCCCGTGTACCAGGAAGACGTCTTTGCCGGGCTGGTTGCCATCGCCCTCGACGTTTCGGTCCTGCTCAAGGACGGGGGGCTCGCCGAAGACACGGGAGACCTGACCTTTGCCCTGCGCGACAGCGAGGGGCAGGTCTTTGTTGGGCCACCCGAGATTGTCGACCAGGATCCGGTCCTGGTCCAGGTCCAATTGTCAGAGGAAACGTGGGAGCTGGCTGCCGTTCCGAAGGGAGGATGGGGCAGCGCCACCAGGCAGGCATTGCTCGTTTTCGAGATCGGCGGGTTGATCATCGTCCTTCTGGGTGCCGGGCTCGCCCACCTCTCCGTGAACCGGCAGGCGTGGCTGACGGAAGCGGTTCAATGGCGGACGCGCGAGATCTTGACGATCAACGAACAGCTCCAGGAGGACATTGCCGAGCGCCGGCGGGCGGAGGCGGCCCTGGCCGAGCGCGAAGAGCAGTATCGCAGCGTTTTCGAGTCGACCAGCGACGGTCTGCTCATTTTTGACCTGGAGGGCCGCCTGGTGGACTTTAACCCGGTCGCCAGCCGCATGCATGGTTATCCCTTCTCCCACTCGTCCCCGCGCGAGCCTGCGGAGTTGATCCATCCCGACTCGATGCCACTCTTCAGCCAGTTCCTGGAACAGGTCAGGGCCAATGGGCAGTTCCACGGCCGCGCCGTGAGCCTGCGCCGCGACGGCACGCCCTTTCACGTCGAGCTGGACGGCACCGACTTCTTGTATCGCGGCCAACCCCACACGTTGGTGGTCATTCGCGACATCACCCAGGAGGTACAGGCGTACCAGTTGCTGGAACAGCGGGTCCAACAGCGCACCCGCGAGCTGGCCACGCTGCTGGATGCCTCGGCCAGCATCGCTTCCACCCTGGAGCTGCGCCCGCTGCTGGGCCTGATCCTGGACCAGTTGCGCCAGGTGGTGGATTGTGCCGCTGCAAGCATCCTGCTCCTGGAACGCGATGAGTTAAAGCACGTGGCCCATCGGGGGAGCAACTCTGGAGAGGAGGCCTCTCTGCTACCCTTTGTGGACAGGAACAACGAGCTCTGGGCGGCGATGCAGTCCGGCAAGCCCGTCATCGTGGACGACGTGCGCGGCGAGGGCCGGCTGGCCCACGACGTTCGGCAGGCGCTGGAGTCGCATCCCGACCAAGAGATGGCCCACGTCCGCTCCTGGATGGGGGTCCCGTTCACGGTCCACGCGCAGCTTCAGGGCTGGCTGCTGCTCTATCACGTCCAGCCCGCGGCCTACACGTCGCACCACGCCGCCCTGGCCCAGACCATCGCCAACCAGGCGGCGACCGCCATTGTGAACGCGCACCTCTTTGCCCAGACGCGGCGACTGGCGGTATTGGAAGAGCGGCAGCGACTGGCCCGGGAACTCCACGATTCGGTCTCGCAGGTGCTGTACAGCATCGGCCTGGCCGGGCACACTGCCCTCACACTGCTGGAGCAGGACCCGGGCCGGGCCGTGGAGCCGATGGGCTACGTGCTTTCGCTGGCCGAGGCGGGCCTGGCCGAGATGCGCGCCTTGATCTTTGAGCTGCGACCCGACTCGTTGGAAAAGGACGGCCTGGTCGTGGCTTTGACCCGGCAAGCAGCGGCCCTGGGCGCGCGTCACGAGCTGGAGGTAGAGACCGAGCTGGGCGAGGAGCCCGACGTTGCCCTCGAGGCCAAGGAAGCGCTCTATCGCATCGCCCGGGAGGCGTTGAACAACGTCATCAAGCACGCCGAGGCGAGCCGGGTCATCCTTCGGCTCCAGGCCGGCCCCCACGAGGCGATGCTGGAGGTGCAGGACGACGGCATCGGCTTTGACCCCGAGGGCGAATTCCCCGGCCGGATGGGGTTGGGCTCCATGCGCGAGCGGGTCGCCGAGCTGGGCGGCACCCTGGAGGTCGACAGCGGGGCAGGGCAGGGCACGTGCATCCGGGTACGCGTCCCGGCCTGAGGCTGAGAGGCCGGCCGCCCGGCAAAGGGTGAGAAGGGACGAGGGGCAAAAGCAGACCCCGGTGTGGCCGAATGTGGCACACCGGGGTCGGTGTTTGTAGCACTTGACTCTGCCGGAAAGCGCGTCAATCAACGATTCTCACGACGCGCGCGGCACATCGGGCCTATTCAGGGGCAGCCGCGTTGTTGACGGTCACCGCGATGGGCTCCGAGGCGACATAGTTGCCCGTGTTGTCCACGAGCACGGCGCGCAGAGAGTAGCTGCCATTGGGGAAGAGCGTCGTATCCCAGGTGGCGAGGGTGGCGCCGCTGACCTGCTCCTCGTGGCTGTAGTCGTCGCCGTCCACGGGGTACCAGTTCTCACCGTCCGTCGAG
>DAOUHB010000010.1:0-64210 GCA_034428935.1 Anaerolineae bacterium
GGCGGCTGGAGACAGTGCTGGCGGGCGACGTGACCCTGCGCGGCGCTGCTTGACTTTTTCTCTGTTTCAGAGTATGCTATCGGCAGCGCCATAGGGAGGAGATCATGTTCGAGTCTCTGGATATCCGTCACTGGCTGGTGATCGCCTTATTGATCCTGATCAACGTGGTGATCTTTGGCTGCGTGATCCTGCTTCTGGCCGGTAAGGTTGCCCCGTTCTAAGCCATATTTGCAGCGATGGGGCGAGCCGGAGGCAGCGTTTTGCCTCCGGTCGTGTTCGCTCCCGCTGGACCATGTGCCAGGCACCGGTTGCCGTGCCTGGCATTTCCATTTCGTAGCGTGGGATGTCGCGCCACGGGCCAGATTGGCAAAAGAAGGGCACGTCTGCTATAATACGCGCCGCTCCCGCACTCATTAGG
The DNA here is from genome assembly GCA_034428935.1 of Anaerolineae bacterium. Lineage (GTDB taxonomy): Bacteria > Chloroflexota > Anaerolineae > JAAYZQ01 > JAAYZQ01 > JAAYZQ01. Next base: position 419 of record DAOUHB010000010.1, read on the forward strand.
AGAGGATTGTATGGTTCGACCGACGAGAAAATCAAGGGCGATTCGACAGCTACGACGCGAGCTGGGGGCGCTTCTCAAGCTCTGCCCCTGGGTGCTGGCGGCACTGCTGTTGGTCGCCGTCTTCTGGCAGGCCGACCTGGCCGCCACGACGGGTCTGTTCCAGTCGCCGCCCACCGCGGCGCCGCCCACGACCGCTCCCACCGACGAGCCACCTACTTTGTCCAGCCCGGAGCCCTCAGAGGCCATCACTGTCGAAGCCACAGTAGAGCTGCCTCCCACGGCCACCCTGGAGCCCACGGCGACCCAGGAACCGACCGCCACCGATACGCCCAGCCCCGAGCCCACGGCGACCGAGCCTGCCGCCACCGCCACCTGGACCCCGGAGCCGGAGGGTGAAGAGGGCGAGGCCCGGGGACGTTACGCCACGGGCGAATCCGAGCTGGAGTTCGAGTGGGGCATGCTCTTTGACTCGGTGGCCCTCGGCCTATCGTACATCTGGCTGTGCTGCGGCGCGGTGGTCCTGGTCGGCATCCTCATCGCGTTCGCCGCGGTCTGGATAGCCTCCCGGCGCAGGCGCGGCCTATCGGAATAGACGTTGGAAACACCTCTGCCTTCCTCAACGGCGCGGGCGCTCCTGGACACAGGCTCCCGCGCTGTTGCTTCTCAGGCCGGCGGGGACGACGCCTCGCCCGCGGGCATCTCCACCCTGCGGGCCAGGGCCGGCACCGGGGAAGCCTGGTTCCTGGCAGCCCTTGTCCTCCTCGCCTTTGGCCTGCGCGTCGCCGGCCTCGACGCCCAGAGCCTGTGGCGCGACGAAGTGGACGCCGTGCGTTTCGCTTTGCGGCCCATGGGCGAGGTCCTGTCCACCTTTGCCACCCCGGGCGAGAACGGCCCCCTGTATTACCTCCTGCTGCGCCCCTGGTTGGCCGTGGCCGGCTCGGGCGAGTTCGCCCTCCGTTTCTTCTCGGCGGCCATGGGCGTCCTGGCCGTGCCCCTCGTGGCGCGCCTGGCCCGGCGCTTGCCGGGGGCAGAGGCGCGGCCGGCCCTGGGCAGCCTGGCGGCGCTCCTGGCAGCCACGTCGCCCTACCTGGCCTGGTACGGGCAGGAAGGCAAGATGTACACCCTGGTGGTCGTCCTGGTCTTGTGGGCCATGGAGCGCTACCTGGCCGCCCTGCGCCACGGCGGCTGGCAGCGCTGGCTCGTCGCCGTCGCGGCCACCACCGCCGCATTCTACGTCCACCTGGTGGCCGCCCTCATCGTGCCCGTGCAGGTGCTCGTCTTTTTGCTCCACGACGCCAGCGTGCGCCGTGCGCGGTGGCGGGCCGGGCTGGCCAGCCTCGCGGCCCTGACCTTGCCCTACCTGCCGATGCTGGCCTGGCAGCTCCCGCTGCTGACCCGGCGGGCAGAGACCGGCTACGCCTTTGTACCCTTGAACGAAATGGCCCTCTCCCTCCTGGCCGGCTACAGCCTGGGCGTGGTCCAGGAGGCGACGCCCTGGGCCCTGGCCGTCTTTGTGCTGGCGCTGCTCCTCTCCGGGCTCCTGGCCTGGCGGCAAGGTTGGGCCATTCTGTTGAGCTGGCTGCTGGCGCCCGTCGTCGCCTTTTTTGCCATCACCCTGCTGCGGCCCATCTACACGGCGCGCTATCTGGTCTTTATCCTGCCCGCCTACCTGTTGCTCCTGGCGGCAGGGCTCCTGGCCGCCGCCCGCCGTTCGCGTCTGCTGGGTGTTGCCCTGGCCCTGGCCATCCTGGCCCTCAACGCCCGGGGGCTGTGGCTCCAGGCGCGCACGCCCCTCAAGACCGACTTTCGCGGGGCGACGGCCTATCTGCGCCAGAGCGCGGCCCCGGACGACCTGATCCTGTTCCAGATTCCCTACGGCCGCCACTCCTTCGACTATTACATGGCGCGGCCCGAGCTTTTGCCCGGGGCCGACGACGGCCCGGCCGGCGCGGCCGCGCCCCGGGGAGAGGGACGCTTTCGCCTCTTCCTGCCGCTGGCCGTGGCCGGGGGCACGGCGGGCTATCGCTGGGCGGAAGGCCTCTACACCAACGGCGGCATGGAGCCCGCGGACGTGGCCGCCCGCATGGCCGAGATGACCGCGGGCAGCCCCACAGTATGGCTCGTTGCCAGCGAGGTGAGCCTGTGGGACCAAAGAGGGTTGGTCCAGGCCTGGCTGGAAGAGCACGCTACCCGCACCCGGGTGGCCGAGTTCACCCGGGTGACGGTCTATCGTTACGAATTGCAGTCACGGCCATATTGACAGCCGTGCCCTGCTGTGCTATGATTGCGCGATTAGCAAGCCCGGAGGTTTCCCTATGGTGATTCAAGTGGGGATGGAAGCGCCCGATTTCGAGCTGCAAAGCCACATGGATGACACGATCCGGCTCAGTGAGTACCGGGGCCGGCATCACGTGCTCATCGCGTTCTTTCCCCTGGCCTGGACGCCCGTCTGAACGAACCAGATGCCTTCGTACGAGGAAGTTCTTCCTGCGTTCGAGGGCTATAATACCCAGGTACTGGGTATCAGCGTCGATCACGTCCCCTGCCTGAAGGCCTGGGCCGAGAGCCTGGAAGGGATCAGCTATCCCCTGCTCAGCGACTTCTGGCCCCATGGCGAGGTGGCGCAGCGCTACGGCGTCTTTCGCGAGCAGGATGGCCGCTCGGAGCGCGCCCTCTTTGTCGTGGACAAGGAGGGCATCGTGCGCTACGTGGACGTCCACGACATTGACGACCAGCCGGACAACGCCGAGGTCTTTCGGATCCTGCGCGAGCTGGAGCCGGAAGGGCGGATCCCCGTCGAGGCATTCGCTCGGGCCAGGCCTGCGGAGCCCGAAGCGCCTCCCCAGGCGCCCGCGGCGGAGGGCAACGGCCGGTCGGTGATCCTCTACTGTCGCCCCGGCTGTATCGACTGCCGCCTGGCCCGGCGTTTCCTGGAGCGCCACGGCGTGCCCTACACCGAGGTCAATGTCCGCGCCGAGCCCGAGGCCGAAGCCCGCGTGAAGGAATGGACGGGAGGCCCCCTCATCTCGCCGGTCTTTGACATCGACGGCCAGATCATCATCGATTTCAAGCGGGTAGAACTGGCCAGGGCCCTGGGCGTGGAGCCCTAGCCCCCGCCCGGCCAAAGCCGTCTCCTCATCCACCAACCTGTGCCTGCGCGAGGCCGGCCCGTTCTGCCGGCCCCGCGCAGGCACAGTTGCGGTCCCCCATCTCTGTTTGCACCCGCCCGGTTTGCACGATCCATGAATCAGGGTTATAATGGACGTTGCCTGGCTGTTGACAAAATCCTAAAGTGTGGTAAAATGATACTAGATATTGTGTATACTATTCGAGCAAGCACAAGGGGTAGAGTGCGCCTGCCTTCGGACCAAACCGGGCAGGCGGGCAGACCAGGAACAAAGGGACGAGGCGCAAGGCCGCTGCTGGCCTGTTGTCTTCTGGCCCTTGGCGCGCTGTTGGCAGCCTGCAACGGAGAAGGGGCGCGCCCCACTCCATCGGGCGGGGCGCCGGCAGAGGTCGCTTCCACCGTCGCCATGCAGAGCACGACGGAGGAGCCGACCGTCATCCCCACGGCCACGGCGACGCCCACCGTAACGCCGACACCCACGCCGCCCGCTCCGCTGGCGGCCCAGGTGAACGGCCAGTACATTTTCTTGACCGACTATGAGCGGCGAGTGGCCCAGTACGAGCAGGCCCTGGCCGACCAGGGTCTCGATCCGGCCCAGGCGCGCGAAGAAGTCCTGGAAGGGCTCATCGACGGCGCTCTCATCCAACAGGGAGCCGCCGCCCTGGGCATCCAGGTGAGCGACGAAGAGTTGGACCGGCAGGTCGAGGCCGACATCGAGGCCGGGGGCGGGCAGGCAGCCTTTAACGAATGGCTGCAGGCCACGGGCCAGACCCGCGAGGACTATCGGGAGATGCTGCGCCAATCGATGATCTCCCAGCGCGCCATGGAGGCGGTGACGGGCGGCCTGCAAACCGAGGCCGAACAGGTCCACGCCCGGCACATCCAGATGGAGAGCGAGGCGGCGGCCCGGGAGATCCTTGCCCAGTTGCAGCAGGGCGCCGATTTCGCGTCCCTGGCCCGGGAACGCTCAACCGACCTGGCAACGCGCGAAAACGGCGGGGACCTGGGCTGGTTCCCGCGGGGCATGGTGGCCCCCGAGCTGGAAAACGCGGCTTTTGCCCTGCAGCCTGGCGAAGTGAGTGACGTTCTGCCCCTGGGCGAGGGCTACCACCTGATCCAGTTGGTGGAGCGGGAGGCGGCGCGACCCCTCCCGCCCGACATGCAGATCGAGTTGCAGCAGGCGGCCTTCGAGCGCTGGCTGGCCGAGCTTCGGGCGGCGGCGACCATTGTGCGTTTCGCCGCCGAGTAGACAAAGAGAGCATTGTCTGCTATAATACCGCCAAACCGGAGGTTGGATGCGCTCTCGTCGAAACAGGAAGGTTTTGATTCTTCTGGCAGGCGTAGCTCTCCTGCTCTTGATCGTGGCAACCGTGGCGGCTGTCTATTTCCTGTCGCAAAGACGGGGGACCCCGACTCCAGCCTGGCAAGATCCGATTGCCGCCTGCCAGGCGGACGAGGTGGCGGCCGATCTGGCACTCTATCCCCTGGCCGGGGCATCCGAGCTGGATACCGTCGACGCCGCCCTGGCCAACGGCGATCTGGAGACGGCCTATGCGACCCTGGTCCACAGCGTGGAGCTGACAGATGCGCAGCGCATTGGGCGCCTGGTTCTCCTGGGCGGCCGGTTCGTGGACGCCGAAAGGAACGACCGGGCCGCCGTCAGCTACCAGCAGGTCTATGACCTGGCTGTTCTGAGCCCTCGCCTGTCGGATCCGGCCCGGGCCGATGCCCTCCTGGCGAGCGGCCGGGGATGGGCGGCCATGGAGATGGAGAGCCAGGCCGTCGAGTCCTATGACCAGGTTTTCCTCCTCGCCACGGACAGTCCCTATTTGCAGATGGCCAACAGGCGCGATCTGCTCAGCGCATTGAAGGCCGCCTACGCCGAGCTGGGGCATAGCGAGCGAGCCGCGGCCTGCGAGGCCGAGATCGTCGAGCTGGACCAGGCCCCACCACAGCCGCCCGCCGACCCGGGCGCGCGGCCCGAGCTGCCCCTGGCCGGCGATACCATCTCTTCGCCCGAGGTGGGAGCACTGGAAGAGTCGCGCCGCCAGGCAGCCTTTGGCCTCCTGGAAGCGGTGCGCCAGGGCGGCGATGTGCCGGCGGACGTGGTGGAGAGCCTGGCCGCGGCGCTGCGCGCCGAGGACGCCGCCAAGCTGGCCCTCTACGAACAAGAGCTGGAGGGCACGAGCCAGCCCAGCCGGCGCATTGGCGCCCAATCGGGGATGATCGAGTGGCTCATGCTCAAGTACCAGGTCGCTTCCCGGGCCATGGGCATGTCCGTCGTCCCCGAGTGGGAGGAGAGCCTGGCCGAGATCCAGTCGGCCCTCAGCAAGGCCCACGAGGGTCTCTTCTTTGACTACGAAGACCTGGTGACCGCCCTGCCCGACGCGGCCCTGATGGGCCCCGGCAGTTACCAGGTGCGCCGCCAGGTCCTGCTGGACGGCCGCCTGGGCCGCTACCCGAACTATCCGGCCGAGCAGCTCACCGGCAAGCTGCAAGACGCAGTGCGAGGCCTTATTGCCTCCGGGTCCGTAGACCAGTTGTATGTCGATGTGGCAACGGGGGGAGTGGGAGAGGCACACCACTTTTTCCTCAACTCTTCCCAGGGGTACGGCCTGCCTGTTGAGTCACCCTAAGGGGGCAAAGGCGAAAGGAGCCGCTCTATGCTAGATCGGTTTAGTGATCGAACACTCGAAGTATCCACAGTGATCGTGGTGGTCGTCATCTTCCTGGTCATCCTGTGCTACCTGGCCATCTATCTCAACCCGCAGGTATTCTTTAACCCGTTCAAGCCGGCGACGCCGGTGGCCGTCGTCTCGGCCACCTCGTTGTTCCAGCCAACCTGGACGCCCACGGCGACCAGCACGCCGACCGACACCCCGACGGCGACGCCCACCTGGACGCCGACGCCCACCGCGACGCCGACCGACACACCCTTGCCGCCGACCGACACGCCCACCGCCACGCCGACGGCGACCAACACGCCCAAGCCGCCACCGCCGCCCGCACCGCCGCGGCCCACGCCCGCGCCCACGCCCTGGCCCTATGACTGGGTTCCGTGTAACTCGCCCGGCTGTGTCAATGAAACCGGTGGAGTTTCGGATTGCAGTAGAACGTGGGTATATGGCTGGGTACTCGGCATCAATGGCCTTGGAGAGGCAAATGTTCAGGTGCGGGTCGGCAATGACCAGGGTCCAGTGGCGGACGTCTACACAGATGAGAACGGTCGCTACGAATACACTTTTGCCTGGCATCCCACGGCTGGTCATTGGTTTGTGCGAGTCTTCAAGGGGGGGCAACCGCGCTCCATGCAGTACTGGTGGGACACGAGCGCTGGGTGCGAGGGTCCCTTCAGTCTGCAAGCGATGCAAGTTGTTTGGCGCCACCGGTAGGTGGTGCTTGAGTACTATTGACCGGCGTTGTGAATGGTGATACAATCGCCATAGCCGGATCTACGGGGGGCGAAGGGCCCTGGTTAACGCTGCTGTCCACCAGGTCGCGGCAAGACGTCCCCGGAACTCGCGAGGGGGAGAAAGATGAAGAGATCCGCGTTCTCGACTGAACGGGCACCCGTGACAGGAGCGGTTGCCCTGTTCCTCGTGCTTGCCCTCGTCGCCGTGGGCCCGGCCGTTGTCTATTCCGCGCAGGAGCAGACGCCAGAGCCAACCCCGCGTGATACGGCAACCCCCGCGCCTTACCTGCAGTTGGACCCTACGGAAGGACCGTGGGGAGTGCGCACGCGGGTGACGGCTACCGGAGCGCTCTGGGTCCCAGGGGGCAACGTCGTCCTATACTGGGACTCCACCGACAATCGGGTGAGCAACGCTACCGTAGGCGCAGATGGCACCTTCCAGACGACGTTTGAAACGCCAATTGGCTCACCCCTGGGCGACCCTGGAGCCCACACCGTCATCGCCGTGGAAGGTGGCTTGCAGGCGGAGGCGACCTTTATCATTCTGGCACCAACAGCAACCTGGACACCCAGCCCAACCTCACCGCCTCCACCTACGTACACACCGACGCCCATCACGCCCACCAATACGCGCCCGCCGACGTCCACCTTTACGCCGACGCCGACCTTTACCCCCTCGCCGACGCTGCGGCCGGTGACGCCCGTGGTGACCATCACGCCCATCCCGCCCACTGCGGCGCCGCCAGGGCCGGTGCGGACCAACACGCCCGCGCCCACCAGGACCAACACGCCGCTGCCGGGCACGCTGACCTTTACACCGACGCCCAGTATCACGCCCACCCCGAGCCAGACCCCCGGGCCGGGCACGCCTTCGGCCACGCCAGAGCCCTCGGCCACGGCGACCGCTACGGCCCCGGGAGAGATCTCGGACACGGGTTCGGGCGGGGGCATCGTGCTCTTGTGGGGGTTTGTCCTCGCCGGGCTACTGGTCGTGTTCCGCCTGCTGCGCATAAGAGGTCTGCCGGGCCAGAGCTGAGTGTTCTGAAAGCAGGCACGGGAAGGAGCCGTTGCATCCCCAGCCGCCATGCTGCCCGGCAGGGTTGAGCCAAAGGCCAAGTACGGAGGAGAATGGAGATGACACAAAGACGGCTGCCGCTGTTCGCTTCCCTGTTCCTATTGACAATAATGTTTGTGGTCCTGGCCGCTGGCTTCGGCCTGGTCCTGGCCCAGGAGGAGGGGCCAGTCCCGGGCGCGCGTCCAACGCCAACGCCCGATGGAAGTCTCCCTTCCCTTGTGTATCCAGAAGGTCCCGAGTCACCAGCGGCACCGGAGATCCCACCGTTGCCGGATCTCGTCGTCGAAAGCATCGAAGTGGTCCCTGCCAGCCCGGTCATTGGACAGGAAGTTATCATTCGAGTTACCATCAAGAACCAGGGCACGGTGGACGTTACACCCGGCAACAACTTCTGGTCGGATCTGTACATCGATCCGGCAGAAGTGCCTATCTCCCTGGGCCAGGATGGTGAGGCGGAATGGCCCTGCCAGTCCACCTGGGTCCCGGCTGGCGGTTCGTACATCCTGGTGACGACTCAAACTTTTGACGATGTCAAGACCTACAGCCTTTGGGCCCAGGTCGATACTGACAACCACGTCCAGGAAGCGAACGAGAATAACAACGTGCGGGGGCCAGTGTCCGTCGAGGTCCTGGCCCGGGACAAGATCGTCCACGAGACGCACCAGGAGTTTCAACTGGGCATGGCCTCGAGCCTCGACCTCTCCCATCCAGAAGGTGTAATTCGCCTCGGCATTTTCCGTGAGCCGACAACCGAGCCTGAGGTCTACGCACCCGACACGCAGATCGATCATCCTCCGGAACCGCCAAGCGGGCCAACCGCTGTCAACCAAACCTATCCGGCCCTGGCCAGCGACGGCGCAGATACTTTGTTTGCTGTATGGGAAGACGGCCGTAATGGAGGCGTGTTCAACCGTGACATCTACTTCTCCCGCGCGACGACTGATGGTAGCACTTGGACTTGGCAGGAACCAGACATAGATGTCAACAATAACCTAGGTGCGGGAAACCAGTTGCGTCCAGACTTGGCCTATGACCCCACTATTGGACGACTATATGCCGTATGGCAGGATGAGCGAGATGGAGACTATGACATTTGGTTCGCCTACTTGGAAGATCCAAGCACTGTCGCTTGGCCACCGATCTGGCAAGGCCACAAGCCGCTCAACGACGATGTTGGCTCGGCTGCTCAACTGAATCCATCCATCGCATCGGGGCCAAATGGTGAGATCTATGTCGTCTGGCAGGACCAGCGCAACGGCAACGACGACGTTTACCTCACGCGATCCGATAACGGCGGTGAGACCTGGTCAGCTAACTATTTCGTCACCGATGACCCCGAGATGACTTCGCAAAATCAGGTGGCGCCCTCGGTGATCGTGGAGAACATGGAGGGACGAGTCATCGTCTCCTGGGAGGATTGGCGCGACCCGCTGCATCCCGAAATCTACACTATGTGGTCTAAAGATAGAGGAGCAACCTTTGGCATTGATGTTCCCATCACGATCGTAGCACCCGAGGCGAGAGATACGTACCGTCGGGCGCCCACGCTGGCTACGGAGACCACCCTCGAAACGATTATCTATACTTATACGACTCCTGTGTACCCGGGGTTAATTCTCACAGACACGAAAGTCACATCAATGACGGTCATCCATTTGGCCTGGGAAGAATGGCTAGACGGACGGGAAGATCAGGCGGACGTCTACTACACCCATGCTAATTATATCTTCAATCGAGAGTTACGAGAGACTTGCCCGTATCCTTACCAAGATGAAGATGACTTTTGCTTCAAGGCTCCTCAGAGAATAAGTGGGCACTTTATGGATTCTGCCTATGTACGGCCGCCGGGTGACAGCCCGCAGTGGCCTGTTGAGCCCTCCTGGCAAGGCCAGGTGTCCATGGCGCTTGTGCCCGCGGGAGTCCACACAACATACTGTCACGCCGACTCCACCGAGGACTATTCCCGGGGCGTTGTCCTCGCCTGGGCGGACGCCCGGAGTTTTGACGAGTGGCGCTACGAGATCCACACCCGGCGTATAGCCAGCCCGGTGGACAATCCGGAGGTGTTCGAACCGTGCGAGGATTGGGCGTGGGGCATGGTGAACGACAACGCCAAGATCTATGCCCTGCGCGACGATCCGGACCTGTACGAGATTTACAAGCCGGCGGCGACTGGCCAGTTCAACCCCGCCGTCCTGGTCGATCCGGACAAGGTCATTGTCGCCTGGGATGACGACCGCTACGACGATCCAACCAAGCCGGGAACGGTCCGCAATCGGGATGTGTTTATGGCCGAGATGGACAGGAACATGGAGGGTATCTTTATCTCCCCCGTGTTGGACGGGCGCAAGGCTGATCCCAAGTGGTATGTGCTCTCCTGGTGGGGAGTCACCGAGCACAGCAGCGACGTGCTCTTCCAGACTCGCTTCGGTGACAAAGATTATCCCAATCCGCCACAGGTTGGCACGGCAAGTGATGGCTGGACAGCCTGGACGGGCAACCCAAGCAGCACCTATCTGGGCTGCCTCGCAGGCGAGGGCTGCTACTACGATGCCCCAGGACGGCACATTGTACGGCCGGACGGGACCAACTGGTTCACCGATCCGAATGGTACGCAGTACCGCTACATGCAGTACAAGATCATCATGAACGGGCAAAGTCGCCTGACGGCTGTCAGCCAAGTCACAATACACTACGAAGGCGCAGGGCGCCTCTACCTGCCCATGATCCTCCGCAATCCGTAGTCCGCACCGCCCTCGCGCACACCCCTTGCCGGGCGCCGCCGAACCGCGGCGCCCGGCGATTTGCGCCCCGGGCCGTTCCCTGGTAAACTAGGCCCAGACGAAAGTATTCCCTCAAACCCAGACGGGAGGAACCATGGTTAAGTTGGCAATCACCGGCAAGGGCGGGGTGGGCAAGACGACGCTTGCGGCGCTCCTGGCCCACGTCTTTGCCGAACGGGGTCACCAGGTGCTGGCCATCGACGCCGACCCGGCGACGGGGCTGGCCGCGGCCTGCGGCGTGCCGCCCGAAGAGGCGGAGGCCATCACCCCCGTGGCCGATATGGAGGACCTGATCTACGAGCGGACCGGGGCGCGCAAGGGCGAGATCGGCGGCTTTTTCAAGCTCAACCCCCGCGTGGACGACATCCCCGAGCGCTTTGCCCTGGCGCGCGACGGGATCCGCATCCTGACCATGGGCACGGTCAAGACCGGCGGCACCGGCTGCCTGTGCCCCGAGAACGCCCTCTTGCGCAGCCTGGTGACGCACCTGCTGCTCCGCCGCGACGAGGTGCTCATCATGGACATGGAGGCGGGCGTCGAGCACCTGGGCCGCGGCACCGCCGGCGCCGTCGACGCCCTCATCGTCGTCGTGGAACCGGGCCGGCGCAGCATCCAGACCGCCCATACCATCCGCGCCCTGGCCGACGACCTGGGCATCAAGCAGTTGTACGTGGTCGGCAACAAGGTGCGGACCCCGTCCGACGAGGCGTTCATCGCCGAGCAGCTTCCGGAGTTCGAGGTGCTGGCTTTTCTGCCCGCCGACGGCCAGGCCATTGAATCCGACCGGCAGGGCGTGGCGGTCTTTGAAGTCGCGCCAGAACTGGTGAAACAGGCTCGTTCCATTGTTGACCGTTTGACTTCTCTGTGAGATAATAGAGACCGGACAGAACCAAACCGGAGCCGCCTTGGGAGGAGGGGAAAATGACTGAACTCGCACGGGCACCGATGGGCATTCGGGGGCTGGATGAGATGCTCCAGGGAGGCTTGATCGCCAGCTCCATCGCCTTGATTCAGGGGGCGCCGGGAACGGGCAAGACGACCTTTGGCATGCAGTTCCTGCACGAAGGGGTCAAGGCCCACAACGAGGCGGGACTCCTGGTCACCTTTGAACAATTCCCCCACACCCTTTATCGCGACGCCCTGGCCCACGGCTGGAACCTGCGCGAGATGGAGCAGGCGGGCATGCTCCGCGTGGTCTTTACCTCGCCCCAGGTCTTTTTGACGAGCCTCCAATCACCCATCAGCCCCATCAACAGCGCCATCCGCGACATGGGCGTCAAGCGAGCGGTCATCGACAGCGTCACCCAGTTTCAGACGCTGACCCGCGATCCGGTGGAGCTGCGCACCCACTATAACCATCTCATCAACGGGCTGCGCCGCGAAGGCATCACCTCGCTCCTCCTCAGCGAGGATAGCGGGCCGGATTTTGTGCGGGGCGACAGGGGGCGCCTGGCGTTCGTGGTAGATTCCGTGATCTTACTTCGTTACGTGGAGATTGACAGCGTGATCCAGCGCGCCGTGGCCGTGCTCAAGACGCGGGGCAGCGATCACGACAGCAACATTCGCCGCTTCGAGATCAAGCGGGGAGGCGTCTCGGTCCACGAGCCCTTCCGCGATCGAGAGGGGTTGCTCAGCGGCATCTCCCGGCGCACGTCATAGGCGCCGGAGAAGACAACGATTCTCGTTCGTAGTAACGACTTCAGTCGTTTTTGAACGGCTAAAGCCGTTACTACGAACCCTGTCCGACACAGAATTGAGGGGCGGCTAGAGGGCTATCTCCTGGTCGCCCTGTTCTTTTTCGAGCTGGTTCAGAAGCTCCTCGCGCCGCTTGGCCGCCACCGACTTGCCCTCGTCGACGGCCTGCTTGACCTTTGTCTGGATCGAGCCGGCCCGATCCTTGGCCTGGGACTGGATCTCCTCGGCCTTTTCCTTGGCCTGGATCTGCAGATCTTCGGCCTTGCGGCGCGCCTCGACACTCAAATCCTCGGCTCGATGCCCCAGCTCGACGCCCTTCTCCCGGATGAGGGTTCGCGTCTCTTCCCCCGACTGGGGAGCAAGGAGCAACGCCGCGGCGGCACCCACGAGGGCTCCCACCAGGAACCCGGCCATGAACTCGCCTCCATACGACTTTTCCATTTGAAGATCCTTTCTGTTGGTGATTGTTGAACGCCCGCCCGGGGATGCCGCTCCCCCGCGAGCGGAATCGTGGCTAGCGACGCTCCCTTCGGCCCCGGCCCGAGCCCCGGGCGACGGACAGCAGCCGGAAGGCATGGGCAACACCCGTCGCCACGCTGGCCGCGCCAATCATGGGCTTGACCACGGAATCGCTGACAAAGCTAGTGGTGCCGCGCACCGTGCTGGCCGTCTGGTTCGCCGACTCCAGGATGGGCTTGATCTCGTCGCGCAGTAGGGCGATGAGGCTCTGGAGCTGAAAGATCAAGATTACCAGGAACAGGCCGATGACGATGGTCACGAGGGCGAGGGCAATGATAAAGATGTCGCGCAGAACGGCGGTAAATTCCGGGTTGGAAGCCATGCCATAGATGGCGAGGCCAATCAGGGCCAGAAGGATGAGGATTCCGACAACGATGGCAATATTCCGGCCGGTGTTGCTTTTTTTCGGTTGTTCAATTGTTCTCAGGGGATCCGCCGTTGGAGTCAGTTCGTAGCTGTCTTCCATACTCGCTCGCTCCTGTCGTCGTGGTATCCAGTTTGAACGAAAACAATTATAACATATGTTGCCGGGTTGGTCAAAGAGAAAGCGACAGTTGCAGGTCGCGCAGGGAACGGCTATAATTCGTCGACCGGCCAGACGGCGAGGGGGAAATCCAGATGAGAGCAGCTCAAGAAAACGACCTGGTATTGATCATCGGCCAGGACCGGAAGCAGTTCGTCGTGCGCCTGAAGGCGGGCGGGCAGCTCCAGACCCACCGGGGCGTCATCGCCCACGATGACCTGTTGGGGCAGCCCGTGGGGCGCGAAGTGCGCTCGCACATGGGCTACCCCTTTGTCGTCCTGGAGCCCAGCACCTTTGACCTCGTCCAGGAGCTCAAGCGCACGACGCAGATCATGTTTCCCAAGGACATTGCCTACGTCCTCATGAAGCTCAACGTGATGCCCGGCAGCCGCGTCGTGGAGGCGGGCACGGGCAGCGGTGGCCTGGCCCTGGCCCTGGCCCGGGCCGTCGGGCCCGATGGCCGGCTCTACTCCTACGAGGCCCGCGCCGACATCCTGCGGCTGGCTCAAAAGAACCTGGAGGCCCTGGGGTTGGCGTCCAACGTGGAGTTCAAGCTGCGGGACATTGGCGAGGGCCTGGACGAGCAAGACGTCGACGCCCTGTTCCTCGATCTGCGGCAGCCCTCCGACTACCTGGAACAGGCCGCGGCCGCCCTGAAGGACGGCGGCTTTTTCGGCGCCATCCTGCCCACCACCAACCAGGTGGCCGAGCTGATCTATGCCCTGGAAGCGACCCGCACCTTTGCCCACATAGAAGTAGAAGAGATCCTGGTGCGCCCCTACAAGGCCGTGCCCGGGCGGCTGCGGCCCGCCGACCGCATGATCGCCCACACCGGCTACCTCGTCTTTGCCCGCAAGGTCAGCCGCGAGGTCGCCCAGGGCACCTATTGGGCCGACCGCCGCCGGCTCAAGTACGAGGAGACGCAGCGCGGCATCGAGGCACAGGCAGACGCCGGGGAAGAAGGGGCAGCAGAGGGGGAAGGGGACCTATAAGCCGAGACCTCCGATGTCCGGAGACATCGGAGGTCGTGTTCTCAGGCTAGCGGCGCCCTTCCAGCGGCATGATGAGCCACAGGATGAGGTAGGGCACCAGGCCCGGGAGCCCTCCCGGGAGCAACAGGATAAAGAACAGGAGCCGAAACCAGAAAGGGTTCAGCCCAAAGAATTCGCCCAGGCCGCCGCACACGCCGGCGACCCAACGATCCCTCCGCGAACGTCGCAATTGCTTGTCCATGATCTGCACCTCCTCTGACAGGCACGAACTCTTTCCACCTTCTGTACGCAGCCTGCCAGAATAGGTTGCACCCTGCAGCAGGGCCTGCCCGGGAACGGTGCCAACAGGCTGTTGGAGAAGAGAACGATTCTCGCTCGTAGTAACGACTTCAGTCGTTTTCGAACGGCCGAAGCCGTTGCTGCGGACTCTCTCCGACCACCTGCTAGTCGCCGCTGACGGCCAGCCAGTCGGCGGCGCCCCAGCCCTCCTGGCCCGCGTCGGTCCGCAGTTTCCACCAGATGTAGCCACCGGCTTCCTGGGGCCCCTCGACGACGGTCAGGATCGTTCCCTCGCGGGCGTTGACGATCACCTGCCCCCCCGTGCCCGGCTCGGCGCGCAGGTTGAGCCCGGAGCCCTGGGTCCCCGTGACGGCGACGCGGGCACCCGGCCCGATCTCGCCGGGCGCCGCAGCCTCGGTCGCGGCGGTGGTGGGACCCGGGGTGTCGATGGGCAGGACGACGGTGTCGGTGGGCGCCACGGCGCTGGTGGGCGCGGCGGTCGCCTCGGGGGTGGTGGCCAGGGCGGGCGCCGTCGTGGCCGGCGGCGGGGTTGCCGTCCCTTCTTCGCCGTCACCGCGCAGGGCCTGCACCAGGAGGACCAGGCCGACGCACAGGAGAACGACAATGCCTACGAGAATGGCCAGCAGTGCCCAGGGCGGCAATGCCACGCCTCGCCGGCGGGCCTGTGGCCGCGCTTTCTTGTCCGGAACCTCCCAGGGACGGTCGCTATGCTCGCCCGGGCCTGCGTCGTACTGGGTCATCTTTCTCCTCCGTGATGGTTGGGTGTTTGCCAGGACCTGGCCCTCGGGCTAGCCCTGGCGCGCCCGGCGGGCTCCCTTCCAGGCAAGGAGCTCGTCGAGGGTCATGGTGTTCAGGATTTCGGCGGCCGTCGCCCAGCCGCGCCGGGCCGTGGCGACGCCATAGGCCAGGTTGTCCAGGCCGTCGGGATGGTGGGCATCGCTGTTGATGGCGATCTTGACCCCCAGGCGGATGGCGCGCCGCACATGGACGTCGTCCAGGTCCAGGCGCGACGGCGTGCTGTTCACTTCCAGCGCCGTGCCCGTGGTCGCGGCGGCGTCAATGACCGCGTCGAGGTCTACGGCGCTCTCTTCCCGCTGGCCCAGGATGCGGCCCGAAGGATGGCCGATGACGTCGACGTACGGGTTCGTCACGGCGTTCAGCATGCGCCGGGTGATCTGCTCCCGGTCCTGTCGCTGCGAGGTGTGAAGCGAGGCGACGACCAGGTCGAGGCGGGCCAGGACATCGTCGGGGAGGTCCAGGTTGCCATCGGCCTTGATCTCCAGCTCGCAGCCCTGGAGCAGGCGAAAATCGTTCCAGCGCTCGTTGAGGGCGTCGATCTCGGCCCGCTGCTCCCGCTGGCGCTCGGCCGTCAGGCCCCGGGCAATCCCCAGGCTCTGGCTGTGGTCCGAGATGACCAGGTATTCATAGCCCAGCTCGCGGGCCGCTTCGGCCATCTCGGCCAGGGTGCTGGTGCCGTCGCTCCAGTCGGTGTGTACGTGCAGGTCGCCGCGGATCGCCTCGCGCTCCACCAGGTCGGGCAGCTCGCCGGCCAGCGCCGCCTGGATCTCGCCCTGGTCTTCCCGCAGCTCGGGCGGGATCCAGGGCAGGCCCAGCGTCTCGTACACCTGGGCCTCGTCGCGGCACAGGATCTCGCCGCCATCCTCGCGCTTGAAGCTGTACTCGCTGAGGCTCAGGCCCTGCTTCACGGCCAGCTCGCGGAGGCGCACGTTGTGGGCCTGGCTGCCGCTGAAATACTGCAGGGCGGTGCCCCAGCGGTCGGGCTCCAGGACGCGCAGGTCGGCCTGCAGCCCGTTGTGCAGCCGCACGCTGGTCTTGGTCGGGCCGCTGAGGATCACCTCGGCCACGGCGGGCAGGGCGACGAAAGCGCGCATGACGGCCGCGGGTGCCTCGGAGGCCGCCAGGAGGTCGATGTCGCCGATGGTGGCCCGCATGCGCCGCAGGCTGCCGGCCACGGCCACCTCTTGCGCCTCACTGCAGGTGGTGCGCAGCCCCTCCAGCAGGTCGGCGGCCACGGGCCAGGCCGTGCCCAGGGAGATGCGATCGGAGCGGCGGTTCAAAATCTCGATGCCGGCCAGTATCTTGGCCTCGGAGCGGGCGCCCAGGCCGCGCAGGGTGCGCAGGCGACCGGTACGGGCGGCCGCCTCGAGCTCCGCCACGCTTTGCACGCCCAGCTCTTCCCACAGCAGCTTGGCCGTCTTCGGGCCCACGTCGGGGATCTGGAGCAGAGAGACGACGCCGGCCGGTACCTGCTCTTGCAGCCGCTCGTAAAAGTCCAGCCGGCCGGTGGTCAGCAGCTCGTCGATCTTTTCGGCGATGGCCTGGCCGATGCCGGGGATCTCTTGCAGGGTTCCGGCCCGCCAGAAGCTCCGCAGGTCCTGGCCCAGGCTCATGATGTTTTCCGCGGCGCGGCGATAGGCCAGCACCTTGAAGCGGTTCTCTCCCAGGATGTCCATGATGTCGCCGATGCTGGAGAATATCTCGGCGATTTCACGATTCGTCACGGTACGACCTCGATTCCAGTCCGAGTTCCTTTTCAGGCTTCAGGCCGTTGCGGCCCGCGATCAACCACTCTCTTCGACCACGTCCTCGGGAATAAAGGTGACCTCCACCTTGAGGTCGCGGGCAAGGCGGGCGCTGAGGGCCATGACGCCCGGCGTCTCGGTGGCATAGTGGCCCGCGATGACCAGGTTCAAACCCACCTCGCGGGCAAAGAGGATGCCAAACATGTTGGTCTCGCCGGTGAGAAAGGTGTCGCAGCCCAGCTCCAGCGCCCGGGCCATCCAGGTGGTGAGCCCACCCCAGCCGGGGACCAGGCCAACGTGGCCAAAGCTGTCGTTGTTCTTCCAGCGGCGGGGCTCGCTGCCCAGGTGCGTTCCGACGCGGCTCACGAACTCGGGCAGGCTGCCGATGGTCGGCCCGTGCACCCCAATGCCTTCCGTTTCG
This sequence comes from Anaerolineae bacterium, assembly GCA_034428935.1. Classification (GTDB taxonomy): domain Bacteria; phylum Chloroflexota; class Anaerolineae; order JAAYZQ01; family JAAYZQ01; genus JAAYZQ01. Next base: position 17,809 of record DAOUHB010000010.1, read on the forward strand.
CCGTCAGGGGCAAACGCGTCCTGCACGGCGACGCGCACGGCCCGGGCCAGGGCATCAGCTGTGCCGAACTCGCGGGCCAGGTCCAGCGACTCGTGGGCCGCGTAATAGCCAATGCCCAGCTCGCGCAGGCGGCCGTACTTGGTCTCGGAGAGGTGGCGGTCGATCTCGGGCCAGGCGGCGTGATGGGTAACCAGCAGGTCGCAGCCGCGCCGGGCGGCGCCGTCGATGGTCTGAAAGGAGCAGTTCACCGCCAAACCCACCCTGGCCACCTCTGGCCTGCCTTCGAGGACCAGGCCGTTGCCGGCCGGGTCGAGGCCCGAGACCTGGAGCAGCGTATCCAGATAGTCCTTGACCTCTGCCAGAGATTTCGTCGTGGTTTCCAGGCTCACCCGTTTCCTCCTCGACGGTAATGCGACAGCGGTGCAGGGCAGCGCAGCCGTGCGCCCTGCGCGACTGCCGGACCACCGCCTCCTCCTCGCATCCCCATTGTACCGCCATCCTCTCAATTGGTCAAGAAATCGAGGATGGCCGCGGCAGTCTCTGAGGGGCGCTCCATGGGCAGCAGGTGTCCGGCACCCCGAAGCGTGGCGATGCGGGCCTCGGGCAGCAGGCGAGCCACCCGGGCCAGGGCGCCGGGCACGAACGTCCTGGAGTGCTCGCCCCTGAGCACCAGGCAGGGAACGCGCAGTCGAGGCACGTCGCGCCAGATGCCGGCCGGGACGGTGGAAAAGATGTGCGCCTCCCACTCGGGCGGGTAGCGCAGGATCAGGCCGTCGCCCGCCTGCCGGGTGGCAGCCCGGACATAGTCCCACAGAGCCTCGTCGGACCAGCGGACAAAAAGGGGCTTGTGACGGTAATGGTCAAAGCAGGCCTGCTCGTCGGGCCAGGTGCGGCGCCGGCGCAGGGTCGCCCGCACCAGGGGTACCCAGGAGTGCAGGCCGAGGGCGCGGGCCAGGCGCAGCGCCAGCAGCCAGTGGGACGGCAGAATCACCGGGTCGACGAGGACCACCGCCCGGAAGAGGTCGGGCCGTTCAAGGGCTGCCCACAGGGTGAGGACGCCGCCCAGGGAATGCCCCACGGCGACGATGCCGTTCGACGCCATGGCCTCCATCCCGCGGCGCAGGTCGCCGGCCATGGTCCGCCAGGTGGGCGCGTCGCCGGGCGACGAGCCGGGCCACAGGGGGCGCGCCGGCAGGGCGACGACGTGATGGCGGGCAGCCAGGGCCTGGGCGAACAGGCGATAGGTGCCGGGTGGAAAGCCGTTGCCGTGGGCCAGGTGCAGCACAGGCCCCTTGCCACCCAGCTCCTCCAGCAGGTCGAGGCGCGGCGTCTCGGGCATGGTGGCTTTTCCTCCGTGCTTGCCCCCGCCGTTTCCAGGGCGCTGCCGGGGCTCAGTACCCGGCTTGCGGGTCGACGCGGTCCAGCAGCGGCTCCCCCGGGTGGCCGCCTTCAGCATCTGGACCAGGTGGGCGACGCGCAGGCCCTCGGCCAGGCTGCCCGGCGGTCAGGATTCGAAAGCCGGCCGGGCCGGGCAGTTCCAGGCCGGCGGAAGGGTCAGCCGCGGTTGCCCCTCTTCTGGATGCCGTCCAGGTACGCCTCGTCGCCCGTGTTCAGGCCGGCGGCGTTGGCCTCGTCGGTGTCCAGGTGAAACTCCAATTGGAACTTGGGCGAGACGCGGACCGCCACGTCGCCAAAGATCACCTCGCGGTCGCCCCCCACCCGCAGCCGCACGATGTCGCCGTCCTGGAGGCCCAGGCGGCGGGCGTCGCCGGGGGTCATGTGCAGGTGCCGCTGGGCATAAATGACGCCTTCCTTGATCTCAACCTGCCCGTTGGGACCCTCGAGATAGAGCCCCGGCGTGCCTTTCAGGTCTCCCGACATGCGGACCGGCGCATTAATGCCCAGTCGATAGCCTTCGGTGCGCGAGATCTCGACCTGGGTGACGCCCCGGGCGGGGCCCAGGACGCGAACACGGTCGATGCTGCCCCGGGGCCCGATGAGACGGACCTGTTCTTCGGAGGCATACTGTCCCGGCTGCGAGAGGGGCGAGCGAGCCGTGAGCTCGTGTCCCTCGCCAAAGAGCCGCTCGACGTCGGCCTGGTGCAGGTGCACGTGGTGGGCCGACACGCCGATGGGGATGGGGATCTGGCTGGCCTGCAGTCGCCTGGTGATGGCCTCGTAGCCCAGGACGCGGATGGTCTCGCGGGCGATCATGCGCGAGGCGTCGGAATGGATCACCAGCACCTTGACCCTGGAATCGGGATGGGAGATGTCCTCCACGCCGGCGGAGGCGTCGCGGATGGCCCGGTTCTTGACCGCATCCAGCAGGACGCCCATCTGCCATAGCCCCTGGCAGGCCATGGAGCGCACGCCGGCGGCGTTCTCGCCGATGCCGCCGGTAAAGATCAGGACGTCCAGCCCGCCCAGTGCCGCAGAGTAGGCGCCGATGTAGGTCCGCAGGCGGTAGGTCAGGACCTCGGCGGCCAGCATGGCCTTCGGATCGCCGGCGTTGGCCGCGTCGGGAATCTCGCGGGTGTCGCCCGAGAGGCCCGAGAGGCCCTTCATGCCGCTCTCGCGGTTCAGCAGATGCTCGATCTCGTCGGCCGACATCCCGGTGCGCATCAGGTAGGTGACGATGGCCGGGTCGATGTCGCCCGAGCGGGTGACCATGGGCAGGCCCGCCAGGGGCGTCATACCCATGCTGGTGTCGATGGAGCGGCCGTGATCGATGGCGCACAGCGAAATGCCCTCACCCAGGTGGCAACTGATGATCTTGAGACGCGAAAAGCGCTCCTTGAGGTGGGTGGCGGCCACCATGGCCACGTACTGGTGAGACGTGCCATGGAATCCGTAACGGCGAATGCCATGCTCCGTGTAGAGCGATTCGGGCAGGGCGTAGCGGTAGGCATAGGGCGGCATGGTCTGGTGGAAGGCGGTGTCAAAGACGGCCACGTGGGGCACGTCGGGCAGAAGCTCCTGCATCCACTCGATGCCCAGGGCGTGCACGGGATTGTGCAGCGGCGCCAGGTGCGCCAGGCTGCGAATGGTCTCCAGCACCTCCCCGTCGATGACGACCGGGTCCGAGTACCGGTCGCCGCCATGGACCACCCGGTGTCCCACGGCCGTGATCTCCCCCAGGCTTTCCAGCACGCCGACCTTGGGATCGACGAGGCGATCCAGGGCGGCCTGGAGCGCTTCTTTGTGGCTGGCCTGGCCGAGCTCGAAGGTGAACTCGCCCCTGGACGTGTTGTGCGTCTGGAGGGTGCCGGGCTGGTCAATCCACTCCACCTGGCCCTCGACGTTGTTGGCCTCGTCCTCGGTGTCAAAGAAGCGATACTTGAGCGAGCCGGTGCGCAGGTTCAAGACCAGGATCTTCTGTGGGTCGCCAAGGGTGAGGCCCAGGCCATAGGGGTCCTCGTTCGCTTCCTGCTGGGCCCTCTCCATCCTGATCTCTTGCTGCGCGTGCTCGATAATGGTGCTTCGGCGGGCGATGGACTTGCTGAACCGGCGCAGGGCGATGGGATCGAGCTGCACCCAGCGCTGGAAAAGGTTCCCCGGGATCATAAGGACGCGGCAGGGCGTGGTGGCGACGAGGTCGATGGGCGACGGCAGGCCGGTGAGAAGCGACATCTCGCCGAAAAAGCGGCCGGGCTCCATCGTGTCGATGGCGCGGGGCTCCCCCTCGTCGGTGGGCAAATAGGCGCGCGCCTCGCCTTCCAGAAGGACGCCAAAGAATGTAAAGGGCTGCCCGGACGTGACGATGACCTCGCCCGGGGCAAAGGGCGCGATCTCGGCCCGCTCCAGGAACTCCTGTTTGAACCTTTCGGGGAGGCTTTCGAAAACTTCCCACCGGCCCAACAACTCCACAGTCACCATGAAACCATCTCCCGACGATCGATCTGTAATGTAGAAAACTCGGGGGGATTATACCACAGGCCGCCACGTTGTGAAAGATTGAACAGGTGCTTTGCAGGCGCCTTGCGGGGCGCTCTAGCCCGCGTGCAGGGCCATCTCGATCTCGGCCCGCACCCAGTCCTCCACCTCCCCGGGTCGGCGCTGCTCCAGGGCGCGTCGGGCGGCGGGCGTCGCAATCCGGCCCAGCGCCCACGCCGCGTGGCCGCGGATCATCGGTTCGTGGTCGCCCAGGAGCGCGGCGAGGATGGGCACGGCCGACGGGTCGCCCCAGTTGCCGGCGGCGACGGCGACATTGCGCAGCAGGCCGCGGCGTTTGGCCCGCTTGACCGGGCTGCCGGCAAAGCGGCGCCGAAAGCCCTCGTCGTCCAGGGCCAGCAGGTCCAGCAGGCGGGGCGCCACCAACTCGGGATCGGGTCGAAAGGCTGCCTTTCGCGTGGGCCGGGCAAAGCGGCGGTTCCAGGGACACACCTCCTGGCAGATGTCGCAACCAAAGATGCGGTTGCCCATGAGGGGCCGCAGCTCGCGGGGGATGGGGCCCTTCAGCTCGATGGTCAGGTAAGAGATGCAGCGCCGGGCGTCGAGGGTGTAGGGCGCCACCAGGGCGCCGGTGGGGCAGGCGTCGAGGCATCGCGTGCAGCGGCCGCAGGTGCCCGCGGCCGGCGCCGGCTCCTGCAGCGGCTCCAGCTCCATGCCCAGGAGCAGCTCCCCTAGAAAGAACCAGGAGCCGAGGCGAGGCTGGATCAGGTTGGTGTTCTTGCCCACAAAGCCCAGGCCGGCCCGGGCGGCCACGTCGCGCTCCAGGACGGGCCCGGTGTCCACGTAGGCACGGTAGGGCACCGGCCGCCCCGTCGCCCGGGCGATGGCCTCCGCCAGCCCGTGGAGCCGCGGCAGCATCACGTCGTGATAGTCGGGCCCCCAGGCATAGCTGGCCACGATGCCCCGCGAGGGATCGTCGCGGAGCACCGGCGGCAAGGGCACGGTGTGATAGTTCAGGCCCACGGCCACCACCGTGCGCGCTTCCGGCAGAATGCGGGCCGGGTCCCGCCGCTTTTCCACGGCGTCGGCGCGGGCCATGTAGGCCATCTCGCCGTGGTAGCCGGCGGCCAGCCACTCTTCGTAGCGGTCAAAGGTGCGGGCCGGCTGCGCGGGCACGATGCCCACCAGGTCCAGGCCCGCCTCCCGGGCCAGGCCCTCCACGGTCCTCGTCCAGTTCCTCTCGGCCACCAAAACCGTCCTCACCTCTTCCCTAACACCCGCATCACCTGGTAGGGGCAGGGCTCGCCCCTGCCCAAGCTCGCCCCGGGCGACCGCCAGGGTCGCCCCTACATGATGAAATAACACGTGAACATTCTACCCGAAAAGAGACCCGTGATCAAGGGGCGGCGGACTGCTGAAAGCCCGGCCCATTTGTCCTTCTGCGGGATCTGTGTTATACTGTTGGCGGACGCGTGCGCCTGTAGCTCAAAGGACAGAGCGCCTGACTTCGAATCAGTAGGTTGCAGGTTCGAGTCCTGCCAGGCGCGCCAACGCCAAGCAATCTCGCGGTGCCCCGGCGGGGCTGCGCCGCGAGACGCAACTCGAAGGGCTACCGGGCCAACCGGCAGCCCTTGTTTTTTGGCAACTGTGGCAGGGATCGAACCCCTGCCCTCCCGAAGCAGGTGAGGCCGCCGATGGTCACGAGCCAGCGGTAGTTTCGCCCCCATTATGCGACGCTTGCCCTTTTGGCGCTCCTGTGCTAAAATGCCGCTCGACCACATCGGATACCTTTTGGAAACAGAGGAGTTTTTTGCTATGCAATATCGCACTTTTGGCAGGTTGGACTGGAAGCCATCGGCCCTCGGCTTTGGGGCCATGCGCCTGCCCATTCTAGACGGCGATTCAGCTCGCATCGACGAGCCCGAAGCGACCCGCATGATTCACTATGCCATCGACCACGGCGTCAATTACGTGGACACGGCCTACCCTTACCACCGCGAGACGAGCGAGCGTTTCCTGGGAAGGGCGCTGCAGGGCGGCTACCGGGAGCGGGTGCGCCTGGCGACCAAGATGCCGTGCTGGAAGGCCGAGTCGAGCGAGGATTTTGACCGGTTTCTCGACGAGCAGTTGGAGCGCCTGCAGACCGGGTTCGTCGACTTTTACCTGCTCCACTCCCTGAATGCCAGTAGCTGGGCCAAGGTGCGGGACCTGGGCGTCCTGTCCTGGGCCGAGGGCGCATTGGCCAGCGGCCGCATCGGCCACCTGGGCTTTTCCTTCCACGACAGCCTGGAGGTCTTCCAGGAGATCGTCGATGCCAGCGACCTGTGGACCTTTTGCCAGATCCAGTACAACTACATGGACGTCGAGGAGCAGGCCGGCACCAAGGGGCTGCAATACGCCGCCGGCAAGGGCTTGGCCGTGGTCATCATGGAGCCCATCCGCGGCGGCCAGTTGGCCGGCAGGATTCCCCCCAGCGTGCAGGCTCTGTGGGATTCGGCGCCCGTGCGGTGCACCCCGGCCGATTGGGCCTTGCAGTGGGTCTGGAACCAGCCCGAGGTAAGCCTGCTCCTCAGCGGCATGAGCACCTTCGAGCAGGTGGTCCAGAACGTCGAGAGCGCGGGGCGCTCGGGCGTGGGGACACTCGGTGAGGACGAGCTGGCATTGATCGGCCGCGTGCGCGAGCAGTATCGGGCGTTGAGCGCCATTCCCTGCACCAAGTGCGAGTATTGCCTGCCCTGCCCCAACGGCGTCAAGATCCCGACCATCTTTGAGGTGTACAACGAGCTGGTCATGTACGGTGACGAGGGACGGGCCAGGTGGTTCTATTCGACGCTCGACGAGGCGCAGCGGGCCAACAACTGCATCGAGTGCGGCGAGTGCCTGGAAAAGTGCCCGCAGGGCATCGACATCCCGGAGTGGCTGAAGAAGGTGCACGCGGCGCTGTGCCAGGAGAATGCTACAACGGCATAGGGTAGGAGTTACGCAGGGTACCTGGCGTTTTCTCTGTTTCCTTGTTCCAGATCGGAAGTTCTGTATCGTGGTGGCTCTGAGAAAACGAAACCGGATCGATGCCAGGGTCAAGAAGGTAGCCTGGGAGCGGCTGTCCTATTTTGGCGTGGAGATGTAACAGTGCAGCTGAAAGATATTCGCCGGCATTTGATGCAGGATCCCAAGGTGGCAGAAGCCCAGCAGCGGCTGCAACCCAAGTTGGACCTGGGCCGGCAGATCCTGGATCTGCGCCTGGCCCACGGCTGGACACAGAAAGAACTGGCCCAACGAATAGGCACCAAGCAGGCAAATATCTCACGCCTGGAGAATGGGCAACTCAATCCTTCGGTGGATATGCTGCAAAAGGTGGCCGATGCTCTCGGCGCTGAATTGATCGTTACGCTCGAGTTGGACGGGCAACGTCGGCAGGCTTCGGTCCTGCCATAATACTGTAGCTAGCTTGAGGGTTACTCCACCTCGTCCGGCCGCACCTCCCGCCCCTCGCACGCCGAGATCTGGGTCGCCAGCGCGAACTGCAGCACAGCCTTGCCCGTCGGGCCGTCGAGGACCGGCGGGGCGCCGGCGTGCAGGGCCTCGATGAGGTGGTGGGTGCAGGCGACAAAGCTGTCGTGCCACTCCACCCCTTCCACCGGGATGGCCGTCGTCTTGCCGTCGCGAAAGAGCATCAGCTCCGGCAGATCCACCGTGCGCGCCGTGCAGCGGTTGACGAACAGAATGCCCCGGTCGCCGATGACCTCCACCCGGTCGTCGTCCGAGTAGTAGATCGAGTCCATGGCCATCTGGGGCGTGTGGGTAAAGTCGAGCACGCCGTAGCGCCGGGGCGCCTTGAACTGGAACATGATGGTCGCCGGGGCGTCGATCTCGGCCACCTGGCGGGGAACCCCGCCGCCCACCGGACTGGCGTCCAGCCAGGCGTAGACGCGCTCGACCGGGCCCATGAGGTAACGGGCCAGCGAAAACAGGTGGTAGCCGTGGTCGAACACCAGCGGGCCGCCGCCGCACTTTTTCTCGTCAAAGCGCCACAGCCAGGCGCTCAGGGGCACCTTCCATCCCGTCTCGCTCTGGCCGGTGCCCACGTGCAGGCGGATCATCTGCGGCTCGCCAATCTCGCCGGCGTCGATCATGGCTTTGGCCCGGACGTGCGGCGCGTAAAACACGAAATTCTCGAACACCCGGAGAGTGACCCCCGCCTCCTCGGCGGCCCGGACCATGCTCTCCGCTTCGGCCGCCGTGAGGGCCATCGGTTTCTGGACCGAGACGTGCTTGCCGTGCCGGCAGGCGGCCACGGCCATCTCCGCGTGCAGGTGGTGGGGGACCAACAGCTCCACCAGGTCGATCTCCGGATCGGCCAACAGCCGGTCATAGTCGGCATAGACTCTGTCCGCATCGACGCCCCACGCTTTGGCCCTGGCGCGGGCGCGGCCCTTCCTGGCGTCGCACACGGCCCGGATGCGCGCATCGTCCCGGCCGCGATAGCCCAGGGCGTGGAGATCGGAAATGCGGCCGCAGCCCACGACGCCCACTCGGATCGGTCTCACGGTCATCCTCCTCTGGCTTCTGCCCGGGTCCCGGGCCGCGACAGCCCTATTGTTCCTCGAGCCTCTCCTGCTCGTACCGGCTCCGTTGCTCCTCAAGATAGGCCGGCACCGGCACGTCCCACCAACCGGTGGCCGGGCTGCCGGACAGGGGATAGGTCCGCTCCACCAGCACTTCGACGACGGCCGGACGCCCGCTGGCAAAGGCTCGCTCCAGCGCCGGCCGGACCTCGTCGGGGCGGGCGATGCGCTCGGCGTGGCAGCCAAAGCCACGCGCCACGGCCGCCAGGTCGGGCGAGAGCGGCTCGCCCTGGCGCAGGAATTCGGCACCCTGCGCCCGGTCGGGCCCGTAAACAGCCGCCTGCAGGTCGCGAATGGCGATCCAGCCGGCGTTGTTGGCCACGATATAGACCACCGGCAGGTTGTACTGCACCGCCGTCGCCAGCTCCTGAACCGTCATCAAGAAGTCGCCGTCGCCCACCAGGCCCACCACCTGCCGGCCAGGCGCGGCCAGCCTGGCCCCCAGCGCCGCCGGCACCGTCCAGCCCATCGTGGAGAAACCGCCGGCCGTCAGGTTCGTGCCCGGCTCGTAGACGGGCGCCTCCTGGAACCACTGGGCCTGCAGGTTGCCCGAAGACGTCACAACAATGGCATCCCGCTCGAGCAAGCCGCGCACCTCGGCAATGAGCCGGGAGATGGTCACCGGCACGTGGTCGGAGGTGGCCTGCTCGCGCACGGCCGACAGCCACGCCTCGCGCTCCTGCTGCACCTCGCGGAAATAGGCCGACGCGGCATAGCCCTTCGGGGGGTGGTGCTCTCGCAGCCAGGCCAGCATCGCCTCCAGTGTCGCCCCTGCGTCCGCGGCGATGCCCACCGCCGCCGGATAGTTCTTGCCGATCTCGGTCGGGTCGACGTCGACGTGGATCAGCCGCGTCGGAGGGATGGCGAAACTGGCGCCTGCCCGATACGACGACGCCGTCTCGTCGGCAAAACGGGCGCCGACAGCCAGCAAGACGTCGGCCCTCGCCGCCAGGCGGTTGCCGCACGTGGTGCCTTTCGAGCCGGCGTGCATGGTCGACAGGGGGTGATCCTCGGGAAAGGCCCCCTTGCCCATCATCGTCGTGATGACCGCGGCGCCGGTGTACTCGGCCACGGCCCGCAGCCCGGCCCAGGCCCGGCCGCTGATGACCCCACCGCCGGCCAGGATCACCGGCCGCTCCGCGCCGTAGAGCATCGTCGCCGCGCGGGCCGCCAGGTCCTGGTCGGGCAAGCATCGTCCGGCAGCCCGATACTCGACAGGCTCGAGGAGTTCCACCTCGGCCGCGTCGCATTGCACGTCCATGGGCAGATCCACGGCCACGGGGCCCCGCCGGCCGGTCAGCATCTCGGCAAACGCCCGGCGCAGAATGCGCGGCAAGCGGTCGACCCGATCCGCCCGCCAGGTACGCTTGGCGATGGGGGCCAGGACGGCAAGGGAGTTGGCGTCGGCGGCCCGCTCGATCTCTTGCAGAACACCCCGGCCGGCCATGTGGGTGTGGCTGTTGCCTGTCAGAACCAGCACCGGGATCGAGTCGACGTAGCAACTGGCCACGCCAATGACCGTATTCATCGCCCCGGGCCCGATGGAGGTAAAGACGGCAAGGGGCACCCCCGCCACCCGGTAGTAGGCATCGGCCAGGTGCACGGCCGCCTGTTCGTGCCGCACCTGGATGGCGTGGACGCGGTCCTCGCCGATGAGCGCATCAGACAGGCCCAGGGTCCCGTGACCCGGGATGCCAACCAGGTAAGGGACGCCCTCCCGGACGAGGGTCTCGACGACGATCTGGCCTCCGGTTAGCTTCATGGCTGCACCTCGGTTTCTCTCGCCGCCAACTGGCTCCGGATCCCGGCGTGCGCCTGCCGGGTGATGGGATACCAGATGAGCAGCGGCAAAGCGATGACGAAAAAGATCAGCGGCACCGGCCCAAAAAAGAGGCGAATGCCGAGCAATGTCTCGGCGCTCTGCTCGACGTTGGGCACGTAACGATACAATTGCAAGATCCAGCCGGACGCGGCGATACCCAGCGCCTCCGACAGTTTCGTGGCCAGGCCCCACACGCCATAGTACATTCCCCCACGATACTCGCCCGTCGCCAGCCGGTCGTATTCGACCACGTCAGGGACCATCGCCCACGGAAAGACCCAGTTGGCGGAAAACCCGATGCCGGCGACGACGGCAATGACGTACACCCACGGCGTGGGCTCGTGGGGCAGGAAGAAGGTCAGGGCCACGGCCAGGCCGCCGATGGCCAGGCCCAGGGCATAGGCCGGCCCCTTGTTCCACCGCTCGGAGAGCATCTTCCACGGAAAGAGGAACAGGGCGACGAACAGCAGCAGCATAAACATGACCACGGGCACCTGGTCCTTCATCCCGAGTTGATAGGTGAGAAAGTAGGCCAGCAGGGTCTTGACCAGGGCAAATGCCATGTTGGCCACCAGGTAGGCGGCGAGCAGCCGGAGGAACGGCCGGTTTTTCAGCGCATCCAGCAGGGATCGCAGCGGTTGCGCCTTGGATCTGCTCTCCGCGACCTTTTTCCGCTCCCGCAGGCCGGCGGCGGCGATCCAGAGAGCAACGGCCGCCAGGATCCCGTAAAAGACCCCGACCATGCCATAGCCCGTGGCCTTGGTGGCAAACAGCCCGACGAGGATCGGCGTGACCGCCGCGCCGACCATGTAGCCCGGCACGCCCAGGACCATGCGGTAGGCCGTGATGCTGGCCCGCTCGTCATAGTCGTCGGTCAGCTCGGCGGTCAGCGCATAGTACGGCACGTTGGTCGCGGTCCACACGGTGTCAAAGAGCAGGAATGTCCCCGCAATCCAGGCAAAGGTCCCCACGTCCGAGAGCCCGCCCGGTACCCGCCACAGCAGCATGATGGCCACCGCCAGGGGCAGCGCGCCAAAGATCATCCACACCCGCCTCTTGCCGAACCGCGATCGGGTGCGGTCCGACAGCCAGCCGCACAGGGGGTCGTTCACGGCGTCCCACACCTTGCCGATCAACAGGGCGCTGGAGGCCAATGCCGGCGCGATCAGCGCGCCGTCGGTGTAGAAAATCAGGAGAAAGAACTGGATGGCCGAGTTGACGACGGCGTTGCCCACGTCGCCCACCCCGTAGAGGAGCTTTGTCGTCTTTGGCAGCCTTTGGTTCGCGACCATACTTTCGCACTCCTTTGTGGCGATTCAAAGAGCGATCTTCCGGGCCGTCCCCTGTGGCCGATTGTACCACGTTTGCTCATTGGTTACAACTGCAATGGAGACGATTTCGAGCTTTCCGCCGGGCCGGGTCCCGGCTCCTCGTGCTTGCCGCTCCACCCTTGCTTCTTGCACGCTGCGAGCCACATGTGCCATAAACAACACAACATCATAACACTCACGGTCGGAAAGGTGCTGGCGGAGCTCCTCGCCGGGCACCGAAAATCGCGGGATCGTGAACCAAGAGCCCGCTGCCTGCGTTGTCTTTATGGAGGCCAGATGCTAAAATACGTTGTACGTAGGCTGTTGATCCTGCCCGTGGTCCTGTTCGTCGTCACCCTGGTGTTGTTCGTCCTGTTCCTCCAGGTGCCCGCCGAGCAGCGGGTGCGCGTCTATCTGCCCTCGAGTCGCCCGAACTTGTCGGGCGAACCAAGTGAAGCGCTGATCCAGGCCACCATCGAGCGCTATGGCTTGAACGAGCCCCTGTCGGTGCAATACCGGAAGTGGGTCACGAGCCTCCTGGAAGGAGACTGGGGTTACTCTCCAACGTGGAGGGAGCCCGTCCTGGAGGGCCTTCTACGGCGGGTCCCGGCAACGCTCGAGCTGGTATCGTTCGCCCTGGTGCCGGCCATCCTGCTGGCCGTGGTCCTGGGCAGGGTCGCCGCCCAGCGTAGGGGAGCCATGCCGGATCACCTCGTCCGCTCGGCAGCCTTCCTCGGATGGGCGTTCCCGCCATTCATCCTTGCGCTGGTGCTCCTCAACGTCGCGTATGCCCGGACCGGCTGGTTTCCGCCGGAGCGGATGAGCATCTGGGCCAGTCCCATCGTCAACGGCGACGAATTTCGAGCCTACACGGGGCTGCTCACGGTCGACGCCCTTCTCAACGGCCAGCCGCGCATCTCCTGGGACGCCATCCGCCACCTGGTGCTGCCGGCCACGTGCCTGGCCCTGGCGGAATGGGCGCTGCTGACCCGCGTCATGCGCGGTTCGCTGCTGGACGTTCAGCACCACGACTATATCACCACTGCAAGGGCCAAGGGTCTCTCCGAAACCCAGGTGGTCAGGCACCACGCCATGCGCAACGCCCTGCTGCCCTTGATCTCGACTGTCGGAGTGACGCCTCCCCTGCTAATTACCGGGGTGGCCGTGGTCGAAGTCGTGTTCCATTTCAACGGCGTGGGACGTTGGGCTGTCGAGGGCTTTCTCAATACCGAGTTTCCCGTCACCGTAGGCTTTGCCCTGGCCAGTTGCGTTGTCACCATCCTCAGCAGCCTCCTGGCCGACATCCTGTACGCGGTCGTCGATCCGCGTGTCAGGCTATACTGAGCAAAGGGGTGGCCATGTTGGACATTGCAGTGTCAGGGAGAAGAACACGCCGGCTCCTACGGCCCTCGCTGCTGGCCGGTGTGCTCATCATCCTCGGCTTCCTGGTGGTAGCGATTGCCGCGCCGGTCATTGCTCCGAGGCAGGGCGAGAGAAATGAGGAATCCTACCGTGTCGCCAGCATGAGGCCGCTCCCACCCAGCCACGAGCATCCACTGGGTATGCTGCCAGGCGAAGTAGACATCCTGCAAGGCATAGTCTGGGGCACCAGGGGCGTATTCCGCGTCGGGCTGGTCGTGGTTGCGGCGCGCGCCCTCATGGGCATCGCCATCGGCCTCGTCGCCGGCTACGCGGGCAGGTTCGTCGATGCCATTCTAATGCGCATCACGGATGGCTTTCTCGCTTTTCCCATGATAGCCGCGGCCATGGTCATGCTGGCCGTCCTGGGCTTCGGCTCCGATCCGATGGCGAGGTTCCTGCCCGATTACATTCCCACCCGGCAAGAAGCGACGATCCAGGCAGCACTCATCCTTTTCGGCTGGATGACCTATGCCCGGCTAATTCGCGGCAACGTCCTGGCCGAGCGCGAGAAGGATTATGTGACTTCGGCCCGCGCCAGCGGCATCGGGCATGGGCGCCTGGTCTTTCGTCACCTGTTGCCCAACTCGACCCAGGGCCTGCTGGTGATGATGGCCTCCGACGTCGGCGCCGTGGTCGTTACGCTCCTGGCCTTTGTCTTTATCGGCCTTGTGTCCTTTAGCAGGGACAGGCTCGTCCAGGCCGATTGGGGGCAGATGCTCGTCGCCGGACGAGACTGGATTGTGAGCGGGCAGTCCTTTGCCTATTGGTACGCTTATCTCCCGCTGAGCCTCGTCATCGTCCTCTTTGCGGCCGGCTGGAACCTCATCGGGGATGGTCTACGCGACGCCTTCGACCCCAGGCTGCCCTGAGGGCAAATCGCCCCTGCACTGCGCGCAGGACGGCGAACACAGGACTGGTTCGTCGCGGAAAAGCCAGGCTGTAGGCATTGCGAGGCCAGGGGAACAGCCCCTGGCCTGGGATCAAGTGTGCGGACCTGAGCGGCCGGTCAGGGCCTGATGTCCTCGAACGCGCGCTGGCGGGCCATCTCGATGGGCAGGCCGGGCTCCTGTATCAGGCAGCGGACCAGGGCCTGGCGGCGGCTTTCACGGGCGTCGCTGTCGAGGGCAAAGGCAACCGCCTCCCGCAGTTCGGCCGCGGTGCAAGGCTTGGGAACAAAGTCGACGGCCCCCAGGTCCAGGGCCTGGCGCGCCCGCTCGGGAGCCCCTTGGGCGGTGATGACCAGGGAAGGCAGCGACAGGTTCGAGTTTCGAACCGACTGGAGAAAGGCCATGCCGTCCATGCCTTCCAATTGGAGATCGACAACGAGGAGATCGGGCGGCTCCTGCTCCACGTGGGTCAGGCCGCTCTCTGCATCCGGCAGATCCGTCACTTCGTAACCAGCTCGCCCCAGTACTTCTGCGATGAAGAATCGTACCAGCGCATCGTCCTCGATTACCAATATCCTGGCTGCCATTTCGTCCACCCCTCGCTGTCTAATCGAACCGATTCATTGTAACACATAGAACCGCTCACTGCAAGCACGGGCTCCTTCCAGCCGGGGTTGCAGAGTCGGCTACTCCCCATCAAGGTCGCCGGGCATCGCCAGATGCCCGGGCTTGGGCAGGCCGGTTGGCCTGTTCCGGGCCTGGAGAAGGGTCGTTAGTTCAGGCTGTCCAGCAGAGAGCTTTTTTGCGTGCGCTGCCGGCTCCGCTGCTCGCGCAACGTCAGCCAGCGTGGCTCGTCCTCGAATTGGGCGTCGTTCAGGTGCCGGTAGAGCCCGTCGCGAGCCATGAGCTCCTCGTGGGTCCCCTTTTCCACGATGCGCCCGTCTTCCAGGACGACGATGGCATCGGCGCTGCGGATGGTGGACAGGCGGTGGGCAATAATGATCGTGGTGCGGCCCACCATCAGCCGCTCCAGGGCTTGCTGGATCAGCAGCTCGGTTTCCGTGTCCACCGACGAGGTAGCCTCGTCCAGGATCAGGATCGGCGCGTCTTTGAGCACCGCCCGGGCGATGGCCAGTCGCTGCCGCTGCCCGCCCGAGAGCTTGACGCCGCGCTCGCCAATGAGCGTGTCGTATCCCTGGGGCAACTGGACGATGAACTCGTGGGCGTTCGCCACCCGGGCAGCCTCGATCATCTCTTCTTCCGTGGCGTCGGGCCGCCCAAAGAGGATGTTCTCGCGGACCGTTCCGTGAAAGAGGAACACGTCCTGGAGCACAATACTGATCTGCCGGCGCAGGCTCGCCAGGGTCAGATCCCGAATGTCGACGCCGTCGAGGGTAATGCACCCCTGGCACACGTCGTAAAAGCGAGGGATGAGCATGGCCAGGGTCGTTTTGCCGACACCCGTGGGTCCCACCAGGGCGACGACAGAGCCGGGTGCCACGTCGAGGTCAATGTCCTCCAGCACCCTCTCGCCCTCCGAGTAGCGAAAGCACACATCCTGCAGGGACAAGGCGCCCCGGGCCCGTCCGGTCAACTCGACGGCCCCCGGCCGGTCGGCCACGTCAGGTTCCTCCTGCAGCAGCTCGGCCACCCGCTCGGCCCCGGCCAGGGCCTGCTGGACGCTCTCCCACACGCCGCTCAGGGCGCGCACGGGCTGGTATAGCAACTCCAGGTAGAGAAAATAGGCCACCAGGTCGGCGAGGGGCAGCGTCTGGTTGAGCACCAACTTCCCGCCAAAGTAGATGAGCACGATGGTGCCCAGGGCCGAGGCAAACTCGACAAACGGGTGAAACATGGCCATCAACCGCAGGGCGCGGAGGAGCGAATCGCGGTAACGGACGATGCGCCGCCAGATGTGCGAGGCCTCGGCGTCCTCCCGCGTAAAGGCCTTGATCTCGCGGATGCCCGACAGGTTGTCATTGAGGGCCGCGTTCAGCTCGCCCAGCTCCACCTGGCGCTGGCGAAAGGCCGGCCGCACATAGTGGGCAAAGCCGCGCATGGCCAGCACGATGAGGGGAATGGGAATAAGGCTCAGCAGGGCCAGCTGCCAGCTCATGCTCACCAGCACGGCCATGACGCCGACCAGCATCAAGACGTTGACCAGCACGTCGGGGATGGCGTGGGCGATGAGCTGCTCGATGAGGTCCGAGTCGTTGACCATGCGCGACATCAACTGGCCGGTCTGCCGGTTCTCGTAGAACCGGAGCGACAGGCGCTGCAAGTGCCGATAGATCTCGGATCGAACGTCGGCCACGACGTTCCAGCCGGCCACGTGGGCCATGTAGCTGCGCACGAACTGCAAGCCGGTGCGGGCCAGGTAAATGGCCAGCGCCATGAGCGCCAGCCGGGTAATGATGCCCATCGCTTCCGGCCCAGCCTCCGGGTCGGTCACGGTGGCAACCATGGTCCTGACCAGCCAGGGCGCCAGCAACTGGATACCCACCAACAGGAGCATGCTGGCCACGGTCGCTGCCAGCGGCACCTTGTATTTCCGCGTATACTTGAACACAAACTCGAGGGACTTCACCGTCCTCTGCTGGCCTCCAATCATGAAATGCCCACGGCAGGGATGGACTCCTGGCGCGTGCTCGCGCCCATGACAAAAGAGGGCGCGGCTGAATTATAGACAGGGTCCGAGCTTTGTCAAGCCACGTGACGGGCAGGGCCGCCCACCCTCACGGCACGCGACCGATCCTGATCCCAACCAGGTGGCCCGCCACCGTCCCGACCTTTTGCTTCACGTGGAACGACAGCGCCCCGTCCAGAACCTCGGCGTCGATGCCAACGACCTCACCGGTCTCGGCAATGGTATCGATGGTCTGCTGGATCGTGGTCCGCATCTGCCGGGCCGTCTCTGTATCGCGGGCGGCCAGCTCGGGCAGAATGGTTCCGCCGGGCAGGCGGCTGTAGAGAACCGGCACGCCCCACTCGAGATTGACCGCCTCGTCGGGCCCGGCTCCTGTCTCCCGGAGCATTGCCAGCCGGCCGAGGGTCATGGCTTCGTCGAGGGAGAGCCCGGCGGCCAACGCGCCATAGAAGGACTGGCTGAAGCGGACGGCCATGGTATCGATGACTTCGTACTGCATGGTAACCACAGCCGGGATTCCCCGGGCAGCCAGAGCACCGGCCACGCTGTCCCATGGATACCGTTCGCTGCGCAGGCCAGAGTAGCAGGCGCCCAAGACCGCCAGCCGTACGGCAGCCTGCTGCAGGAGCCTGGCCAGATCATCGGCCCGCACCTCGGCCTGGCTGTTCGCTGCCTTGTCGCCCACGAAAAAGAGGACACCCTCCTCGCGCATTGCGTCCCGGTTGAAGGGGTCCGCCGTGGCCCTGGCGGTGCCGTGGCCGATAAAGTGAAAGATGGTGGCCGAGCCCACCCCGCGCAGGACGTCGGCCACCTCCAGGGGCGTGGCGCCCATGAGCACCGGCTCGGGGCTGACGCGCACCCCCTCCACGTTCAGGCCCTCCAGGGCATCGCGGATGATCTGCACCTCTCGCTCCAACTGCAGGGGCAGTTGCTCCCTGGGAGAGGCAGCAGCCACGACCATGGGCAGCCGGGCGGGGACAGCGCCCGGGGCAGAGCCGGGCAGCACCGGATGGGCGAACGGCAAGGGCTCGTGGCGCACGATGGACACCCGCGGCTCCAGGGCCAGGAACCCCCGCAACGACGGGGGCCCGCCGAGGGGATCAAAGTAGGCATACTCCCAGGGCCAGCGCTTCAGTTCGTGACCGGCGATGATGAGCCGCAGCCGCACGCCCCCTTCGTTCCCTGCCCGTTTGAGCGCCTCTTCGAAGAGCTTGCGGACCTCCCCCTCGGGCAGCAGCCAGTTGGCCAGGCCCTGGCCCAGGGCCACGAGCTGCCGCCAGGTGACGCTCTTGGCCGCCAGGAAGGGGAGCAGGTCGGCCGGAGGTCCATCGCCGGCCGGCACGGTAACGGGCATCATCGACTCGCCCACCTCGGGCGTCGGAAGCAGGGCCACCTGGCAGCCACCCTGCCCATTGGGAGCCGGCGCAAGGTAGAGCTTGAAGTCGATGTATTCTCGAGGCTTCATGGCACATCCCCCTTTGCGCTGATTATAACATGCCCGAACCGGCCGGTCAACAGGCACGGAACCTGCCCTGGCGCTACGCGATGCGGTACAATAGGGGGCGCCCCTCGAGGAGGCGCAGGATATTCTCATAATCCTGCCGCCGGTCGGTCCGCCAGGCGTTGTCTTTCCAGCCGCCGGCCGCCACGTGGGGCGTGAGAAGCACGTTTGACTGCGGATCGCGAGCCAGGGGAAGCAGGGGATTGTCGGGACGAATCGGCTCCCACTCGAAGGTGTCGAGGGCAGCGCCCGCCAGGTGGCCGTCGCGCAGCGCCGCGGCCAGGGCCGGCTCGTCGACGACGCTGCCACTGCCGGCGCTGACGAAAAAGGCGCCGGGCTTCATGGCGGCCAGGAACCGGGCATCGATAAGCCCATCGGTCCCGGCCGAGTAGGGCAGGAGGTTGCACAGGAAGTCGCTTTCGGGCACGATCTGCTCCAGCGAGGCATACGAGATCCGCAGCTCTTCCTCGGCACCGGGCGGCAGGGGGCGCCGCTTGTGGTAGAGGATCCGCGCCGGAGCCAGGCCGCCCACGCGGCGGGCAAGCTCGGCGCCGATCTCGCCAAAGCCCAGGATGCCCACCGTGCTCTCGTACACCGCCTCGATGCCCTGGCGCAGCGACCAGTCGTAGGCAAAGGTGTCCTCGTCGGTACGCTGCGCCGGCAGGCCCCAGTCCCCCGCCTCATTGGCCACGGCGGCGAGCTCCTTCAGTCGCCGGGCCAGGGCCAGCATCTGCAACAGCACGTGCTCGGCAACCATGATGGCCGGCCGCACGGGCCATGCCGAGACGGCAACGCCCGCTGCCCGGGCTGCCACCAGGTCGATGTCGTACGTAAGAGAGCCGAGGCGCTGGATCAGGCACAGCCTGGTCCCCACCGCCATCATCCCGGCGTCCACCGCTCCCGATCGCTCGCTGATCAAGAACTCGACCCCGGGCAAAAGGCGCAGCAACTCCTCCCGGGAGGGCCGGCGCACCATGGTGACGTCCAGTTCGGGTGGCGCGGCCTCCAGGGCAGCAGCCTGGTGTCGCTGGCCGCGGTCGGTGACAAAGAGCACGCGGTGTTTGCGCTGGCTGGCGTTCACGTTGCCGATTCCCTCCATTGCTGATCCTGCAGCTTGCCGCCCCGGCAGGGCAAAGAAGCGGACGGCGGCACCAGAAAAAAGTGCCAGGCATACGAGATGCCTGGCACTAGATCGTTCGCCAGCCCTGCTACTACGAGGCTTCTATGCGCTGGCTTGTGCCAGCAAAAGCTCGACGATGGTTCGTTGTGCTGGCAGAGTCCCGCCCCTCGCTGTGATAGAGCTGTATCGACGGGGCGGGTGCCGGCCACACCTGCGACAAAGCTACGTTGGTGGCCGGCAGGCCGGCCATGGCTGCAATGGAGCTACGTTCAAGGCTGCAACGGACTGCTTGGGCCGGCCAGTGTGTGCCCCTCTAGAGCAAGGGCAGGAGCAGCATGACCACGATCAGGGCAATGACGACGAGGACTATGATGCCCACGGTCAGCCAGAGGCCCGAGCTGCTGCCCACACGTTCGGGGCGATTGTAAGGGTCGACTCGTTCGTCGACTCGCTCGGAACGATTAAGCGGGTCCACTCGATCTTGTACGCGATCGCCCATGCGATCGACGCGCTCGCCAACTCGCTCGCCAGCGCGCTCTATTCGCTCGCCCGTGCGGTCCACCGTTTCGCGGCCCTCGTCGACGAGGTCGTCGAGGCGTCCACGGCCCGCAACAGGCTCGTCGTGGCGCTCGTCCCTCGGCTCTAGCGTCTCTCTCTCCATGCGTTCCCGACGTTCAGCTTCGCGACGCTGCTCTCGGTCATAGTCTGTCATCTCATCACTCCCTTTCTGGTAGACGCGAACAACACCTGTGCCCACGTCGAACATCCAGTCATACTGCTAACAACAGGGTAACACAGGCTGCGAAGCATGTCTATGTATCCAGATACAGATATCGGATACATTTGGGGATATAGTTCTATATTGAAATGCCCGGGCTGGGGCCCGGACGTGCCGTGCAAAAGCCGTCAATCGAACGAGACCTGGATTCGCCGGACCTGCCCGTCCGCGATCCGCAGCCAGACCGGATTGGTGAAGCAGCAGAAGCCTTGACCCTGGGGACCGAGGCTCCGGGCCTGCAACCGGCAGTACCCCTGGCGGCCGTCCAGGTCCAACACAGCCCGGCCGCCGGCCTTGACCACCGTATGGCGCGGCTCTCGTCCTGTCTGGCCGTGCCAGTAGCTCACGATCTCGACCTCGCGCACGGGTCCAAACTCGCCCGTGGTATGAGAGGTGGCCCGCAGTGACACGGGTTCAGGCCCGCGCACCAACAACAGGTCCCCCAGATGCGCGACCCGGCCGTCCTGCTCCAGGCAAAACTCCACGAGGGGACCGTCGGTGGCCACGCAGGCGCCCTTTTTCAGGGCGGCCAGGATGCGGGCCACGGGCGGAACCCCGTCCTCCCCGCCTTCCGGCACGTACACCGCCGTTCGAGCGCGGCCCAGTGCATTGTCGTTGACCTCGAAACGGCGATAGTCCCACGCCCAGCCCACGTGATAGTTAAAGTCGCAGTGGGCGTCGCTGCCGGCGATGAGGACGGGCCGCCACGGCGGCAGCTCCTGGCGTGCAGGCCAGTTGCGCACCCCCCGCTGCAATTGCGGATCCCATCGTTCCGCGGCCCGTTGCCACAGCTTCTCGATGCGATCCTGGTCCGCCCGGGCCAGGGCGCCGGAATCGGTCCAGCGTGCAAAGGGATTGGTCGTCATGCCCGCCCTGGCCCGGCTACGGCCGTTCCAATACTGATAGCCCGTCAAGCGCGGATGGGCCAGGTCCTTGCGCGACCATCGGGCAGGGGGTACCTGGGCCGCGTCAAAGGGGTGCGCGGCAAAGGCCAGCGCTCCTTCCGGCAGCCGGGCCATCACCTCCTCCAGGGTCAGCACGGTGCCAAAGAGCCTGTCCGGGATGTCGGCACTGTAGCCGCGCCCCACCTCCACGATGACCTCCAATGCCCTGCGGGCCAGGACCATCTCGGTCGCGTTCGAGTCGGCGGGCAAGAAGGCGCCCTCAATCATGTCCTCCAGAGCGCCCAGGGCCAGCATGTGCAGCGGCCATCCCCCGGAGCCCAGGAGGGTGATCTCTTCGCCGAGGATCCAGCGCAAGTTCTCGTCCGAGACGGCTGGCGAAGCAACGTCGTCCACCAGGCGGTCCCAACGACGTCGCCCGCCGTGCCCGGCGTCCACCTCATCCAGGTCGGCGGAGTGGTCGGTGACGACGAGCCAGTCGAGCCCCACCGCCTGCCCCGCCCGACGCGCCTCCAGGACGGCGCCGCCAAACTCCTTCAGGTCGTTGGTGTAGGCCGAGTGATAGTGGGTATCGCCGTAGAACCAGTGCCGCGGCCCGCTGCCGCCGGCTGCCCGTCCCTGGGGCAGGCCCTCCCGGGCCAGCAGCACCTCCAGGTGAATCTCCACGTTGGCGGCCTCGTCGTAGGGGGCAAAACTGCCCAGGAAGAGACCCCGCAGGTGAACCTTCTGGCCGCGCACGGCTCCCTGCACCCTGGACAGGGGTACCGATGTGCCATGAACCCAGAAGTCCGAGAGGCTGAAACCCTGCTCGTCGACGCCCGGCAGGTCGGCGGGCAGCAGCACGGCCAGCTTGTGCCAGTTGCCACCGGGCAACAACTGCTCCACGCGCAGCATGTCCAGGCGCCACGGCCCCCGGCCCGGGGGTTGCAGGTTTGCGTCGCGCACGTGAAAAGAGACCGGGATACTGTCCTGGTCCGGCTCCAGGCGCCAGGGAGCATCGGCCCAGAACTCGGGCTGATTCTGGAGGTGCATGGCGCCCGACATCTTGGGCGCGGCGCCCTCGGGCGTCCGGCCCAGCCGCTCGAACTCTTCCCGCGGCAGGCCAAAGACGTTGGCGAAAAAGCGGGCGACCTGCCCCTTCTCCCCTCCGGTCTTGGTCGTGCGACCCATGGTACCTCCCTTCGCTCTTTGAACCAGGCGGCGACAACGACGCCTCGCCCAGGATGATACGCCCGAGCCCTATAAAGCCTCAGGCAAAGATCTGCCCTTTCTTGTTCCCGGAGCGTCCCTCCAACTGCGGGTGCTGGGGATAGCCGGCCTCTTCGACGAGAAACGCCAGGCGGCTTTGCAACTGGCGGTAGGTCAGGGCATAGTTGGCCTCGCGAATGGCCTGCAGGGCAAAGTAGGTCATGGCGCCGTGGTACACTCCCCCGATGAAGGCATCGTAGGAGTATTCCTTGTCGGTGCAGCCGGTCAGCAGCACCTCCTTCATCTTGGACTCGGGATATTTGACCCTGCCCTTGGGCTTGGCCTTCCAGGGGTTCTCCAGCACCACGCCACGTCGCAGCGACGGGCTCAAGAAGCGCACGCGCCGGTCGTCGGGCGTCCGCAAGCCGGGGAGGATCTCACCCACGGCCACCCGGGTGACGGTCCCGGAGAAGCAAGAGTCCGAGATGATGGTCAGGCGCACGCCCTGGGGCAGATCGGCGAACAGCTCTCGCAGCTCGTCGTCGACCAGCAGGTTGTCGGCGCTGTCGTAGGGGCACAGGGCCTCGTCGTACATCGGCTCGTCGCCCGACGTGTCGGCGATGTAGGTGCCGTGGGAAGAGTTGGTAAAGACGAGTGTGTCGCCCTTGCCCGCGCCCGCCAACAGCGCCTTGAGGCCGTCCAGCATGTTGGCCTTGGTTGCCTCGGCATCCAGCAACAGCTTCACGTCTGGCTGAACAAAATCATAGTGGGCCACGAGAAGCTCCGCCCACGCCCGGGCGTCGTTGACGCAGCCGTTCAGGTCGCTGCCGTCGTAAGGATAATCGTTGATCCCAACACAGAGTGCCTTTTTCGCCATCGGTTCCTCCTGAATGGTCCTGCCCAGACCCGAACGGCCTGGAGCACTAGCGTGGTCGACGCTCAGCGGTCACACAGAAGTGCGGCGGGCCTGGGCCGCCAGGCACCGGTCCGGCCCGGCGGGGCACAGACGGTTCCCGGCGTCAAGCCCGGGGAATGGTATGTGCGTGCTGCCCCGCCGCGGGGAATTATAGCAGAGTTGCAGATGGAAGTCAACAGGTTTTTGAAGCCCTTTGAAGGCGGCCGTGACTTGACGGCCGGCACGCTTTGACAGGCAGCCTGGTCCTGTGGCTCAATAGACCGAGCCTGCCCGGAGGAAACATGCTCAAGACAACCAGATTCCTCGGTCTCGACTGCGTGCAACTGGAGAACGCCACTCTTTCCCTGCTGGTGACGCGCAGCACAGGCCCTCGCGTGCTCCGCCTACAAATCCACGGCCGGGAAAGCCTCTTTGCCGAGGTGCCCGACTTTACCCTCGAGCATCCCGGGGGTGGCCCCTTTCACGTCTGGGGCGGCCACAGGCTGTGGCACGCACCCGAGCTGGCCCGCCGTACCTACCTGCCCGACGAGGCGCCGCCCGAGATCGAGGAGGTGGAAGGCGGCCTGGTGATCACCCAGCCGGCAGAGCCTGCCACCGGCCTGCAAAAGTCGATGCGCATCACGCTGCCCGGCGACGAGGCCGCCGTCGTCGTGGACCACGTCCTGACCAACCACGGGTTGTGGCCGGTCAAGACCGCGCCGTGGGCCATCACCCAGCTCAAACTTGGGGGGGTGGCCATCCTCCCCCAGGGTGGGGGACCGGCCGGGGCGGGTGGCCTGCTGCCCAACCGCCAACTGGCACTCTGGCCCTACACCGACGTCCGCAGCCCGC
This sequence comes from Anaerolineae bacterium, assembly GCA_034428935.1. Classification (GTDB taxonomy): domain Bacteria; phylum Chloroflexota; class Anaerolineae; order JAAYZQ01; family JAAYZQ01; genus JAAYZQ01. Next base: position 41,649 of record DAOUHB010000010.1, read on the forward strand.
ACCTGGTCTGGGGCAACGACCACATCCTGGTGCACACCACGCTGCGCGGCGGCGCCCTCAAGGTCGGATTTCCCAACCCCCGCGGCTGGCTGGCCTACCACCTGGGCGAGAGCCTGTTCGTCAAGAGGGCGCGCTTTGAAGCGGGCAGGGAGTATTTCGACCTGGGCAGCTCCAGCGAGTGCTACTGCAACGACCGCTTTTTGGAGCTGGAGACCCTGGGGCCGGCCGGCATCGTCGAGCCGGAGTGCAGCGTCTGCCACCGGGAGGTGTGGCAGGTATTTGACCGGGTCTCTTTCACGGCCGAGGAAAGGGCCGTCCAGGCCCTCATCGAGGCCTACGGCCTGGACGAAGAATCGCCCTTCTTGTAGCTCGGGCCGGCCCCGACACCCGATGCGGGGCCCGGCCGTCTATTTCAGGCGGGCCAGGATCCGGCTCGCCATCTGCTTCGGTGTCAGCTCGTAGTGCTCCAGCAGCTCGTCGGCGCTGCCCGACAGGCCAAAACGGTCGTCGACGCCGATGCGCAGCAGCGGGGGCATGATCCCCGCATCGCTCAGGCTCTCGGCCACGGCACTACCCAGCCCGCCCACGATCCAGTGCTCCTCCATCGTCACACACAGGCGCTTGCCCCGGGCCGGGCTCGCAATCTCGGCGGCGGAGAGGGGCTTGAGGGTCGGCACGTTGAGCACCGTGGCTTCTACCCCCTTGCGGGCCAGGAGGTCAGCCGTCTCCAGGGCCATGGCGGTCATGATACCCGTGGCATAGAGGACCGCGTCGCCGCCCTTGCGCATCTCCCGGGTCTCACCCACCTGAAAGGCGGTGTCCTCTCCAAAGAGGACCGGCGTCGGGTAACGTCCCATGCGCAGGTAGACCGGGCCGGGAACGTCGGCGGCGGCCACGACCGCCTGGTAGGCTTCCGTAGCATCCGCCGGCACGATAACCGTCATGCCCGGCAACATGCGCGTCAGGGCCACGTCATCAAGGGATTGGTGCGTGGCGCCGTCGGGCCCCTGGGTCAGGCCCGCGCTGACGCCCACGATCTTGACGTTTGCCTGGCCGTAGGAAAGCTGCAGGCGGATCTGATCGTAGCAGCGGCCGGGGACAAACATGGCAAAGGAGCTGGCAAAGACGGTCATGCCGGTGGCGGCCATGCCCGCCGCCGTGGAGATCATGTCGGCCTCGGCGATGCCCATGTCAAAGAAACGCTCGGGGTGCGCCTGCCCAAAGGCATAGGTCTTGTTCGAACGCTGCAGGTCCGAGTCCATGACCACCACTTCGGGCCGCTCCCGGCCGAGGGTCAGCAGGGCCTCGCCGTAGGCGTTCCGGGTTTCGACTCGGTCTCCCACTTTCCATTTCATCGCGCCACCTCCACCGCCTCAGCCCCGGGCGCCAGCAGGCGCATGGCCTCCTGCCACTGCTCTTCGCTGATGGGCGCGTTGTGAAACTGGAACTGGCCCTCCATGAAGGGTACGCCCTTGCCCTTCACGGTGTTGGCCACGATGGCCACCGGGCGACCCTTCACCTTTTCGGCCTCGTCCAGGGCGTTGCAGATCTGCCGCAGATCGTGCCCGTCTACGGTCATTGCCTCCCAGCCAAAGGCCCGCCACCGGTCGGTCAGGGGCTCCAGGGGCTTGGCCTCGTCGACCAGGCCCTGGCTCTTGAGCCGGTTGCGGTCCACGATGGCCACCAGGTTGTCCAGCCGCTGGGCGGCAGTGCCCATGGCCGCCTCCCAGACCTGTCCCTCGTGCAGCTCGCCGTCGCCCAGCAGGCAGTAGACGCGGATGGACAGGCCGCGAATGCGGGCCGCCATGGCAATGCCGTTGGCGAAGGAGAGGCCCTGGCCCAGGGAGCCGGTGCAGGCCTCCAGCCCGGGCGTCATGCAGGCGTTGGGATGCCCCTGCAAGATGCTGCCCAGGCGCTTGAGCGTCGCCAGCGACTCCATGGGGATCACACCCAACCTTGCCAGCGCCGCGTATTGCGTCGGCACGGTATGTCCCTTGCTCATCACAAAGCGGTCGCGCTCGTCCCAGCGTGGATTCGCCGGGTCGTAGCGCATCTTGTAAAAGTAGAGGGCGGTGACCAGCTCCACAATGGACAAGGAGCCACCGAAGTGGTGGGCCTTGCCCGCGCCCATCATGCGCACCACCTGGTACCGCAGGTCGCGGGCGATGTCCTCCAGTTCGGCCAGCTTTTGGTCGTCGATCATCCTCGTGTCTCCCTTCTCAGTGTACCGCGGCCATCCCAGAAAAGCCTGCCGCATCACACCGGGAACAGCAGGATCTTGTGGGCCTCCAGGGCTTCCAGCTTCTCAAAGGCCTCCTGCCAGCGGGTGATGGGCCAGATCTCGCTCACCAGGGCCTCGGTCTCGATCTTTTTCTGGCGCATCAGCTCCAGGCAGGTCTCCCACGTGGTCCACGTGTGGGAAAAGGCCCCCTGATAGGTGATGACCTTGGCCACGATCTCGTCCATGGTGAGGTTGACGGGCTGCAGCGACCAGCCGACCTTGGTCACCTGGCCGTTGCGCCGCACCAGCTCCAGCGACTGCTTGATGGCCGGCGGGACGCCGGCGCAGTCGATGACCAGGTGCGCCCCCAGCCCATCGCCGATGCCGCTCAGAACCTCGGCCGGGTCTTGCTCCGTGACGTCAAGGGCGAGGTCCGCGCCCAGCTTCCTGGCCAGCTCCAGCCGTTTCCGATCGCGCGGGGTGCCGGTGACGATGAGGGTTCCGGCGCCCGCAAGGCGCGCGACCTGGAGGGCGAACAAGCCCACGGGCCCCGGGCCGATGACCACCACGGTGTCGCCCGGGTTGACGTGGCTCTTTTCCGCCACGGCGTTGTAGGCCACGCAGATGGGCTCGGTCATGGCCGACGTCTCGTAGCCGACCCCCTGGGGCAGGTGGTGAAGCCTCTGATACCTGGCCTTCACGTACTGGGTAAAGGCCCCGTCCACGGCAAAGCCAAAGGCCCGGCGCTCGGGGCAAACGTTGTACGCTCCAGAGCGGCACAGGGCGCACACGCCGCACGTCTCGGCTGCCGTTTCGCAGGTGACGCGGTCTCCGACGGCAAAGCCCTCGACCCGCTCTCCGACCTGGACGACCTCGCCGGACCATTCGTGCCCCAGGACGACCGGGGGGCGGGCGAGGAGCGTGAGCTGGCCGTGATACATGTGCGGCTCGCTGCCGCAGATGCCGCAGTACTTGACCTCAACCAGGCACTCCTCGGGACCGATGGCCGGCACCGGCACGTCGCGCAGCTCGACGCACCGGTCCCCTTTGTCGTACAACACTACCGCTTTCATGGCGAATCCTTTCAGGCCGCCGTCCAGCCGCCGTCTACGTAGAGCGTCTGCCCGGTCACAAAATCAGAGGCACGGGAGGTGAGAAAGATGACTGCGCCAAAGAGATCCCAGATCTGGCCCACGCGGCCCATGGGGATGCGGCTCAACACCCATTCCCTGGTCTTGTCATCGTCGAGCATGTAGGCATTAAGGTCGGTCCGGATAAAGGTGGGGGCGATGGCATTGACGTTGATGCCCTGCTGCGCCCACTCGATGGCCAGCGACTTGGTCAGGAGGTTGATGGCGCCCTTGCTGGCGGGATAGGCCGGGTCGTTGGCCCGGCCCTGCAGGCCCCGCACCGACGACATATTCACGATCTTGTGCACGGCCGTCCCGCTCGCGGCCAGCATGGCCCTGCCGACCTCTTTGCAGCAGATGAATGTGCCCCGCAGGTTGACGTCAAGGATTTGCTGCCACTCTTCGACGGGGAACTCGACCGTCGGCTTCAGGCTCACAATGCCTGCCGAGTTGATGAGTATGTCGACGTGCCCCATCTCGTCCACCACGCGCCGGACCATCGCCTGGACGCTGGCCTCGTCCGTCACGTCGGCGGCGACGGGCAGGGCGCGGCGCCCCAGGGAGTGGATCTCCTCGGCTACAACCTCCAGGTCCGACAGGGTGCGGCTCACCGGGGCCACGTCGGCGCCCGCCGCAGCCAGGGCAAGGGCCATGCCGCGTCCCAGCCCCCGGCTGCCGCCCGTCACCACTGCCACCCGCCCCGTCAGGGAGAACATGGAGAGCACTCCTTCCAGCTTTTCCCTGGGAATCTGTTCCATCAATTACCTCCTGCCGATTTCTACTCAGGTCCTACGAACAAGATGCCGGGCAGTCGCCCGGCACCTTTGCCGTCGAATCTCTTGCCTGCAATCCGTCAGTCTTCCTCTTCCAGGAGGGCGACAGCGCGGATGGGCGAGCCACTGCCGCGCCGGATGCGCAGCGGGAAGCCCATGTAGCGAAAGCGCTTGCCGGCCACCGGCCGCAGGTCGCCCAGGTTCTCGGTGTTCAGCGTCTGCATCTCGCGGCAGACCTGGTGCGCGGGATAGCTCGTCGTTCCGGCGCGATCGTGGCTCGGCGCGTCCTGCCCGATGTTGACCACACCCTGGCCGTAGATGAACTCGGCGGCCTCGCGGCCCAGCCCGGGATACTCTGTCAGCCAGTCGGGCGTGCCCCACGTCCGCACGTAGTGGCCGGAATAGAGCAGCACCGTGTCGCCCTTCTTGATCTCCAGGCCGTGCTTGTCCAGGGCCTCCTTGATCATCTCTACCGTGTACTCGGTGCGGGGCGGGATGTGAGACAGATCGAGGCAGATCGCATCGGTGTAGAACCAATCCAGGGGCAGCTCGTCGATGGAGGGCGCCCCCGGAGTAGGATCGATGTGGCTGATCGAGTCGGTGTGCGTCGTGCCGTGGGTGCTCATTGCGATCTTTTCAGCCGTGTAGGAATAGTTCTCGGTAAAACGTCCCGATTTGACCGTCTCCTCGTGGGTCGCCACGACGTCGACGCGGGTTTCGGGATGACCGGGCCACACTGGTGCCCCGGTATAGATCTCCTGGCTCAAGTCTATCAGCTTGAAGGCCATGCGTTCCTCACTTTCAACGTTTCCAGATGCTCCGGCCCCCGGCCCGGCCCTGTGGGCGTAGCGTGAGCCCTCGCCCAGGCCACGGCATCCTGTTGCCCCGGCGTGCCAGATGGGCCGCGCCGGTTGCCACGGGCTTGCAGTTCCCCCGTGGCGCGGCGCCATCCTGCCCGCGACGTCAAGAGGAGTGGTCCCGGCGGCCGCAGACGGCTTCAGGCCGTCTGGATGATCTCGAGCGATACACCATCCGGATCGAAAAAGTAGGTCCAGCGCCAGCCGGCCATGGGACCGGCCGGGATGGTGGCCGGCGGCGCCGTAAAGCGCACGCCGTGGTCCACCATGCGCCTGTACACCTCGTCTATGTTCTCCACCTGAAAGGCAATGTGCATGGCCCCCACGTCGTTGACCTGGCGGTCGTAGGGCCGCCCCCCGGCGGTGACGTATTCGATCAGCTCGACCCGCGAGTCGCCCGCTTTCAGGATAGCCAGCTTGACCTTGGCCCCGGCGATGCCCAGGGCCCGGGAGCGGTCATCCTGGCTGCGCTCGCTCTCCTCGGTAAAGAGCAGCTCCAGCCCCAGGAAGTCGCGATAGAACGCGATGGACCGCTCCAGGTTGCTGACGGTGATGCAGGTGTGATGGACGCCTCGGATCATGGTTCCCCCTCTACCCGGCAACGGTTCAGGAGTGGGGACGGGGCACGGCTGCGCCCCGTCCTCGCTCCCCGGCTCGCCGTTGAGCCGTTCCGGGCGCGGTGCCGCCTGATCTCAGGCAGCCTCCAGCGCTCTCAAGATGTCCTCGCGCGATACCGGATAGTGATCGAACCAGACGCCGATGGCATCATAGATGGCATGCGCAATGGCAGGCGGCGGCGCGTTGGTCGAGCCTTCCGAAAAGCCCTTGGCTCCCTTGACGCCGGCCGGATGAGGCACTTCGACAAAACCCCACTCCAGCTTTTCCGGATAGTCCTCGAACGTCGGCACGGCATAGTCCGACAGGTTGTTGGGCGCCCAGTCCGGATTGGGGTAGTAAGGGAAGGCGTTTTCGATGAGCGACGTCCCCATGCCACACTGGACGCCGCCGTTGATCTGCTGGCGAACAAGCAGCGGATTGACCGCCTTGCCGACTTCCCAGACCTGGGTCATGCTGAGGACTGCCACCTCGCCGGTCTCGGTATCGACTTCGACCTCGCAGGTGCAGCACCCGAAAGAGATGGCACCCACGGCGGGCATGGCCCCCGTCTCCAGATCGTGGGGATGGAACCTGTCGGGCTGCCAGGCGCCGGTGCCGACCAACAGCGCCGGGTCGGCGCCCCCGCCAAAGGCCGCGGCCCCACCCACCTGTGCCAGGGTCAGGGACCGGTCGGGCACGCCCTTCACCGATACCTTGCCCTGGGAATACTCCAGGTCGTCGGGATTCGCCTCCAGCAGGTCGGCGGCGTACTCCTTGATCTTTTTCTGAAGGTCCTGGGCTGCGTTCTCTACCGCGTGGGGATCGATAAGCGTGACGCGGCTGGCAAAGCTGCCCAGGCTCAGCGGAGCAAAGTCGTCCGCAAAGTTGCTGGCAAAGACGTGCTCGATGGGCACTTCCATCAGGTCGGCGCAGAACTGGCGCAGGATGGTGGTCGAGCCCTGGCCGAGGTCGACGGCGCCCACCAGCAGAACCAGGGTGCCGTCGGGCTTGAGCTGGATCGCTGCATTGCTCGGATCGCCCGCACCCTTGTTGCCGGTGGGATGCAGAACGAGAGCCATTCCTTTACCTTTTTTCTTCATAGCCGTTACCTCCCACGTGAGCTCATGGCCAGGAGATGATCCGGCAACTGGACTCCGGACATCTCTGCCGTCGCCTTCATGGCTTCCAGGGCACCCGCTCCCCGGACCACGTACCGCGACGCACCGATGTCACCATCACGCCAGGCATTGATAAAGCGCAGCTCCCAGGGATCCATGCCCAGTGCCTGGGCGACCTTGTGCATCTGCAGCTCCATGGGGAACTGGCCATTCATGATGGTAAAGCCGCGCATGGAGCTGGAGCCGGGCTTGTTGGTCAGCACGCACTTGCCCTCGATGCGGATGTTGGGAATGTGGTACGGGCCACAAGCGAACATGCTACACTTCTCGACGCCGTAGGGCGAAAAGCCGCCGTAGGCGCCGGCATCGTGCCAGACATTGATATGGTTGGCCACGATGCGGCCGTCCTTCTTGAAGCCGGTCTTGTAGTCAAAGATGAACACACCGCGCTTGGTGGAGTAGAGCAGGTCTTCGCGCCGGTTCATGCGATACTTGACGGGCCGGCGGAACTTGAGCGCCGCCAGGCCGGCATGGTGATCGGCGTGGATGTGGTTCTTGCCGCCGAATCCGCCGCCCACGACGCCACCCACGTAGCGGATCCTGCTCATGGGCAGGTCAAAGATGGCCGCGAGCTGTCCCAACTGGAAGTAGAGGCACTGGCTGTGGGTGTGGATCACCAGGCGCTCGGCGCTGTCAAAGTAGGCAACCGAGACCATGGGCTCCATGGACGCGTGGTCCTGCTCGCCCGTCTCGTAATGCCCCTCAACGACGTCGTCGGCCTCTTTGAAGCCGGCATCCGCGTCGCCGATGTACATCACGCGGGTCGTGACCCCCGGAGCATACTCCCAGAGGTTGCTCTTGAGGCCGGGGCGCACCAGGGGAGCGTCGGGCTCCATGGCCTTGAACATGTCAAAGACCGGCTCCTGCTCCTCGATGTCCAGCTTGACCTTCTCGATGGCCTCCATACAGGTGTCTTCGTCGACGGCCACCACGACGGCCAGGACCTCGCCCTTGTAGCTGATGGCATCCTTCACCATCACCGGCTGGTCGCCACATGCTCCAAAGAGCTTGGCACCGGGAATGTCATCGTACGTGACAAAGCCGACTACGCCGGGTGTAGCCTTGGCGGCCGAAAAGTCCATCCCGCGCAGAATGCCCTTGTGGACGGGGCTGCGCACGGCCTTGGCGTAGAGCATGCCCGGGAGCACAAAGTCATCCACGAATTTGGTCACGCCTGTCACCTGGCCGAGACCGTCGTAGCGTGGCATTGCCATACCAACATATTCGGTCATTGTTCCTACTCCTTCTACTTGCCAGCAGCCACTGCCTGGATAGCTTCGATGACTTCTTCGTAGCTTCCGCAGCGACACAGGTTGCCCGCCATGTGCTCCCGAATCTCCTGGCGGGAAGGATTGGGATTGTGATCCAGCAATGCCTTGGCCGACATGAGCATGCCGGGGGTGCAAAAGCCACACTGAAAGGCACCGTGCTCGTGGAAGGCCTTTTGCAGAGGATGAAGTTCGCCGTCGGGGCTCAGGCCCTCGGTTGTCAGGACCTGTTTGCCCTGCACGGTCAAGGCGATGGTCAGGCAGGAGCGTGCCGGCTCACCGTCGATCAGGACGGTGCAACCACCGCAGTCGCCATCGTCGCAGCCACGCTTGGGGCTGGTCACACCCAGCTTTTCCCGCAGGACGTCCAGGAGTGTCTCGGTTGGGGTGACGACGATGTCCACCGGCGAGCCATTCAGGGTGAACGATAGAATCTGCTTCATGATCGGTTAGCCTCCTCGCTATCTCTGGATGCCGGCCGCCTGGGCCAGTGCCCGGGCGACGAGGGCCTTGCCGGCCTTCTGCCGGTACCAGGCGGTGGCTCGTTGATCGTCGATGGGGCTCGTCTCGGCGATGGCCTGGGCGGCGCATTCCTCGATGGCGGCCTGGTCGAGGGCCTTGCCCTTGATGAGCGCCTCGGCCTTTTTGCAGCGCAGGGGTATCGGGGCCATGGAGCCCATGACGATGCGCGCGTCCTGGCAGACTTTGCCGGCCATCACCAGTCGCACCGCGGCGGAGGCAATGGAGCAGGTTTGCGCTTTGCGAAGGCCCACCTTCTGGTAGGCAGTGTTGCCGGCAGCCAGCGGCACGCGCAGCTCGACGATGAGTTCGTCGGGTTTGCGGACCGTCTTTTGCGGCCCGGTAAAGAACTCGGCCACGGGCACTACACGCTCACCCGCGGCACTGGCAAGGACGACTTCCGCGTCCATGACCATGAGGGGAGGCAGCAGGTCGCCGGCCGGCGAGCCGGTCCCCACGTTGCCGCCGATGGTGGCGGCGGTGCGGACAGCCGGGCTGCTGTGCTTCTTGATCGCCTGGAGTAGAACGCCAAACTTCTGGGCAATGACCTCGCTGGCCAGGAGATGCGCCAGGGTCGTGCCGGCACCAATGATCAGCTTGCCATTCTCCTCTTTGATATAGTCCAGAGCCAACCCGCCGATGTACAAAAGGGCGGAGGGCTTGATCTCGTAGTAGTTCAGCGCGGGAACGAGATCCGTGCCACCAGCCAGGACTGCCATCTTCTCGCCATGTTCCGCGAGGAGCCTGACCGCTTCGCCGATTTCTGTTGGAGCGAAATAGCCAACGTCTCTCATAGGGTATACCTCCCTTTTCTCCTTAAGCAGGGACTAGGTTCGACTCAGCACGAGGTCTTGCGGTTAAACGGACGTTTGCGGCCTCACCCCCTTTCTCCAGTCCACGGTCCTGGCGACCAGTTCCCCGGCACGATTCTCGCCCGGACTGGTTGCCGGCGAGTGGCAGGCAAGAACAGGCTCGTAGGATGGATTTCTCCACGACATTGATAACCGATAATCGATTGCGCGAGTGGATTCTACCACAGCCACCGGATGGTGTCAAATCGGAGCGGCGCGTGGTGAGGACATCGCTCCGGCGGCTCGCGGTTGACAGCCCGCGCCAAGTGGCGTACAATCGATTGGGTGCCGTCCTGCAGGGCAGGCTGAGGGCTTGCCCCGAACACGTGGGCAGCCTATCCAACAACGGGACAGTGCGAGGAGGGACGCGATGAAAGCCGTCGTCAAGTATGCAGCGGGCGAGGGGAACGTCGAGCTCCGGGAGGTGGCCGAGCCGGTGCCCGGCCCGAAACAGGTCAAGGTCGAGGTCAAAGCCGCCGGAGTGTGCGGCTCGGACCTGCACATCTACCACGACGAGATTGCCATTCCCGTGCACCCACCGGTGATCATGGGCCACGAGTTCGCCGGGGTCGTGGTCGCGGTGGGCGAGGGCGTGGAGGGCGTGCAACCCGGTGAACGGGTGACCTGCGAGACGACGGCCTGGTTCTGTGGGCGCTGCCTGGCCTGCCGCGCCGGGCACTATAACATGTGCGCCGAGCGCAAGGTCGTGGGCTATGCGGTTGACGGCTGCTTTGCTCGCTATTGTCTCGTCCACGAGAGACAGGTCCACCTCCTCCCCGAAGGCGTAGATTTTGTCGCCGGGGCCCTGACCGAGCCCCTGGCTTGCTGCGTTCACGCCGTGCTGGAGCTGACGTCCGTCACCGCCGGCGACCTGGTGGTCGTTGCCGGCCCGGGCTCCATCGGCCTGCTCTGCATGCAAATTGCCCGCGCAGCCGGCGCCACGGTCATCATCGCGGGCACGACGAGCGACGCCGAGCGGCTGGCCCTGGCAAAGCGCCTCGGCGCCAGCATGGCCGTCGATCTCACCAGCCAGGATCTGCCCCAGATCGTCGCCGGCCTGACCGCCGGACAGGGCGCCGACGTCTACTTCGAGTGCTCGGGCGCCCCTGCCGCCGCCCGCCAGGGGCTGACCCTCACCCGCCGGGGCGGCCAGTACACCCAGGTGGGCCTCTTTCCCGGGCCTTTTGAGCTGCCCTTTGACACCATCGCCTATAGGGAGCTGCGCGTCACCGGCTCCCTGGGGCAGCGCTCCAGCTCCTGGCGCCGCGGCCTGGCACTCCTGGGCCAGGGCCTGATCGATACCCGCTCCCTGGTGAGCCATATCCTGCCCCTCGACTCCTGGCAGGAAGCCTTCCGCCTGGCCGAGTCTCGCCAGGGGCTCAAGATCGTCCTGGAGCCCTAGTCGATAAGCAGGCCGCCGTTGACGTCGACGATCTCGCCGGTGATAAAGCTCGCTTCGTCCGAGACGAGAAAGACGACCGCGCCGGCCACGTCCTCGGGCGTTCCCAGCCGGCCCAGGGGCGTGCGTAGGCGAAAGGCCTCGTTTTCCTCGTCCGAGGCCAGGTGGATCATGGGCGTATCGATGCGGCCGGGGGCCACCGCGTTGGCGGTGATGCCGTGGGGCCCCAGTTCCCGGGCAAGCTGCTTGGTCAGGCAGATAACGCCGGCCTTGGAGACGGCATAGTGCGCCCCCGACAGCGTGCCACCGCTCTTGCCCGCCGACGAGGCCATGCTTACGATGGAGCCGCTCCCCTGCCGCTTCATGGTCGGGATGACCGCCTGGCAGCACAGGAAGGCGCCCTTGAGGTTCACGGCCAGCACCCGATCCCACTGCTCCTCGCTGATGGCCTCAATGGGCAGCACCTCGTAGATCCCGGCATTGTTGACCAGGATGTCGATCCGGCCCCACCGTGCCAGAACCTGTCCGACGGCCTCCTGGATCTGCTCTTTGCGCGTAACGTCCACAGACAGGGCCAGCATCTCGCCACCCCGGGTGCGCCCCTGGCCCACCAGGTCGTCGAGCTGGACAAGGTCCAGGTCCAACGCCGCGACCCGTGCCCCTTCTCGGGCAAGGGCCACGGCGATGGCGCGTCCGATACCCCGCGCCGCGCCGGTGACGATGGCCACCCTGTCTTTCAGCCTCATGGCATCAGTCCTTGAGCAGGTGGTCGCGGCGATATTTCTCCGGAATGAACGGCGGCGCCACGGCCGAGACCACCTTCAGGATCTCGTCGCCGTCGTTGATCAACTGGTGCACGCTCTTGGGCGGGCAAAAGACCGTCGCGCCCGGCTCCAACGGCATCTCCTCGTCGTCGACGCGGATGCGGCCGCGGCCCTGAACGCAGTAAAAGACCTCTTCCTGATCCTCGTGGGCATGGGCATTGCTGGTAAAACCCGGGTCGACGGAGCTGGTTCCCAGCCAGAGGTACTTGCTGCCCATGTTCTCCGGCGTCACCAGGTGGCGGATCACGCGCTGGTTCGGAGGGCCGATGCGATCACCCTCCACGTCCTGCTCACGGATATAATGCATCTCGTTCCTCCTTTGAAGGATTTTGCCGGCCGAAACGGCGCCAGAAGTAAATCGATAATCGATTGCAACTTTATTATACTCCATGCCACCCTGCTGTCAAATCGGCTGCCCTGCCCTGCCGATAGCACATCCTTGACAAGGCCCGAAAAGCTGGTAAAATATTGGCTAGAATCGATAATCGTTTCTTGCCCGCCGCTCCACGTCATGCTGCAGTCGTCGGCGCCAGAAGCGACGGAGCGCCTCGAGGCGATTCGGCGCACAACTCAACTGGCCAAGGCCGGAAGATAGGATGAATGGGATGAACACCCAGCTAGACATTGAGACGGAAAACAAGCACGTTCCCCGCGTCGTGCTCAGCGACCGGGTGAAGCAATATATCGTCGAAGCCGTCCTCAGCGGCGAGCTAAAGCCAGGAGATCGCATCGTCGAGAATGCCATGGCCCGCCTCCTGGGTGTCAGCCAGGCACCCGTGCGCGAAGCCATCCGCGACCTGGTCCTCCTTGGCTTCCTGGAGACCGAGCCCTACAAGGGAACCTCTGTGCGCTCGTTTACCCCCGAAGAGCTGTGGGAGACGTACATGGTGCGCGCTGCCCTGGAAGCGCTGGCGACGCGCCTGGCAGCCACGCGGCTGACCGAGGACGACGCCGCCACCCTGCAGCGAATCCTCGATTCCATGATGGAAGCGGCTCGCAACCAGGATCGGAACCGCCTGGTGCAGTTGGACAACGCCTTTCACGAGGCCATCCTGAAGTTCTCCCGGAATCAGACCCTATACCAGTTGTGGAAGAGCCTCGAGTATGGAATCTGGAGCATTGTTACCTACCGCAAGTCGGACCTCGACCCCGAGTACCTGGCCGCCCGCCACGAAGAGCTTCTGGAAGCCCTCAAGAGCGGCGATCCAGAGCGGGCGACGCGCGTCATGCAGAACCACATCGAGGAAATGGGCAAGCCCCCCGAAGGCGGGGAATAGAGCCCTGAGGATAAACGATACAACAGCGCCGCGCTGCCGGGGATAACAAAAGAACTCGCCAGGAGAAAGAGATGAGCCAAGAACGCTACGACGTGACCGTCATCGGCGGAGGACCGGGGGGCTACGTAGCCGCCATCCGCGCCGTACAGCTCGGCTTGAAAGTTGCCCTCGTGGAGAAGGAAAACCTGGGCGGTGTCTGCCTGAACTGGGGCTGCGTCCCCACCAAGGCGCTGCTGCGCAATGCCGAGGTCATTTCTCTCCTGGCCAAGGGCAAGGAGTTTGGCTTTCGCCTGGAAGGGGGCTTTCAGGCCGACTATGGCGCCGCCGTCGACCGCAGCCGCCAGGTTTCGGAGCGGCTGGTCAAGGGCGTCAGCGTCCTCATGCGCGACAACGACGTCGAGGTCGTGGAGGGCACTGCCTCGCTGCAGGCCGCCGGCGAGGCCCTGCGTGTGGACGTGGCCCTCAATGCCGGCGGCAGCCGCACCCTGGAGACGCGCAACGTGATCCTGGCCACCGGCGGCCGGGCCCGCTCCGTGCCCGGCATCGTGCCCGACGGCGAGCGAGTCCTGACCTACCGCGAGGCCATCGTCCTGCGCGACCTGCCCGCTTCGGCGGTCATTGTCGGCGCCGGCCCCATCGGCATGGAGTTTGCCCAGGTGTGGCAGTCCTACGGCTGCCAGGTCACCGTCGTGGAGATGCTGCCCCGCGCCCTGCCCCTGGAGGACGAGGAGGTCAGCAACGTCGTGACCCGTGGCTTCAAGCGACAAAAGGTCAAGTTGCTGACCGGCACCCGCCTGGAAGGACTGGAGATCACGGAGGGCGGGGTGCGCGTGCGCGCCTCGAACAAGAAGGGCGAGCAGATCCTCGAGGCCGAGCGGGTCCTCGTGGCCATCGGCATCCAGCCCAACAGCGAGAACCTGGGGCTGGAGGCCGCGGGCGTGCGCGTCGAGCGCGGCTTTGTGCAGGTGGACGACGCCATGCGCACCAACGTGCCGGGTGTGTACGCCATCGGCGACGTGACGGGCAAGCTGGCCCTGGCCCACGTCGCCTCGGCCCAGGGAATTGTCGCCGCCGAGTCCATCGCCGGCGTCGAGACCCGCCGTCTCAACTACGAGACCATGCCGCGCTGCACCTACTGCCAGCCACAAGTCGGCAGCTTTGGGCTCAGCGAGGCCCAGGCCGCCGAGCAAGGCTACGAGTTCAAGGTCGGCAAGTTCTTTTTCCTGGCCAACGGCAAGGCCCTGGCGCTGGACGAGCGGGACGGATTTGTCAAGATCATTGCCGAGGTGAACAGCGGCGAGATCCTGGGCGCCCACATGGTCGGCCCCGAGGTGACAGAGCTGCTGCCCGAGCTGGCGCTGGCCCGCACCTGGGAGCTGACCCCCGACGAGATTGCCCGCACGGTCCACGCCCATCCAACGCTGAGCGAAGCCGTGATGGAGGCAGCCCACGGGGTCTTTGGCAAGGCCATTCATGCCTGAGAACCCCGCCGGGGAAAAACTGGCCGCGAGCCAGCCCCCAGCGCCGGTTACCGGTGGCTGGCTCGCGGCCGGCAGCCGCCGAACCCTGCTGGGCATTTATATCGCCGTCTCTTTTCTGTACGGGCTGTGCCTGTACGTCTACATGCCGACGCTGCCCACCTACGTCCAGAGCAAGAGCCAGGACCTGGCGCAGGTGGGGGTCATCCTGGCCCAGTACGGTCTGTGGCAGGCCATCGTCCGCTGGCCCCTGGGCATGGCCGCCGACTGGGTAGGCCGGCGCAAGCCCTTTATCTTTGCCGGGCTGCTCATCGCTGCCGTGGCCGCCTGGATGACCGGCGCCGCCCAGGACGCCAACGGGTTGCTCGTCGGCCGGGCCCTCACCGGCGTGGCAGCCAGCACCTGGGTGCCCATGACCGTCCTCTTTAGCAGCCTCTTTCCACCGCGCGAGGCGGTGCGCGCCACATCGATCCTCACCGCCACCATCTCGGTGGGGCGCATGGTGGGCACCAGCAGCACGGGCACGCTGAACGGCATCGGCGGCTATCCCCTGGCCTTTTACGTCGCCGCCGGGGTCGCGGCTGCCGGGGCGCTCGTCCTGCTCCTTGCCCGCGAGACGCCCCACCCACCCCGGAGGCCCTCACTCCAGGCGGCGGGCCGCATCCTTACCCGCCGCGACGTGCTGCTGCCGTCGGTCCTATCGGCCGTGGGCCAGTACGCCACCTGGGCGGTGCCCTTTGGCTTTCTGCCCCTCGTCGCCGACCAGCTCGGCGCCACGCCCGTGGAGCAGAGCATGTTCCTCACCTTTAATATCGTCCTGGTCACGCTGGGCGGCCTGGCCGCCGCGGCGCTGGCTAACCGCATCGGCGCCGGCAGGATGGTGCGCGTCAGCTTTGTTCTCCTGGCCATCGGCATCGCCATCGGCGCCCTGGCCGGTTCCATCGCCGTGCTCTGGATCGCGCACCTGTTCATCGGCGTTGCCCTGGGCATCAGCTACCCGGTCCTCATGGGCCTGAGCATCCGCGAGGTGGGCGAGACCGAGCGCAGCACGGCCATGGGCCTGCACCAGGCCGTGTACGCCGCCGGCATGTTTGCCGGGCCCTGGCTGAGCGGCATCCTGGCCGATGCCATGGGCTTGCGGCCCATGCTGGGCGTCACCGCTTTTGCCTGCCTGGCCGTGGGCACGGTGCTGGCCGGCTGGTGCGACGACCGATAGCACCGCTCACGCGCGGCCAGAGGGGAAAGCGCCTCGTCGATCGAAAACGCCAGGCTCCAAGGCCCGCCTGCAACACTACTCGAGCGGGAATACCACCTGGGTCTGAAGCTCCTCCGGAGGCGTTGTCTGGGGATCGTTCAGGTAGAACTCGTACGCGACCCCCGTGGGCACGTATCCGTTTGCCTGCATCCACCCCTGGAGGCCTTCGTACGCAGCTCCCAGTTGATCGTAAGGTCCAACGTGCAGGCAAGAGGCTGCTTTCCCACCCGGAATCTCGCCGGCGAGGACGTTGCCACTTCCCTCCAGTCGCTGCTCAAAGGGGAAGCCGATCTCAAGGTCCAGGTCCTCCATGTCCATGTTGTAGTAGGCCACGAAGGGAGCGCCGATTGGCAGGACCCCCAACCGGCCGGCGTGCTGCATGATGGCACCATAGGCCTGTCCAATGACTTGCGGCAGATTATCGGCCGGCGTGCGCGTGCGGACAGAGAGTGTAGGCTGCGCTGGGCGATCCAGCAGCTCGAAGCGATACGCCATGGTCAGGTCTCCTTATCGATCGGGATTACAGGCGATCATAGCACGCCCCTGAAATCAAGTCAACCCCACCGGGAACGGCGACCGGTGGCCCGCCCATATAGGACTCGGCGTGAGGCGAAACCCGCTTTCGGTATGAGCGGCGCGTCATTCACGCCAGACAGGAAGAGGGCCCGCGGCGGTCAATGGCCTCCGCAGGCCCTCTGTGGTTCACTTCTCCACCGGGCGCGGCGCGCCTGCGCCCGGTTCACCGCCCTACCAGGCGTCGGGCCCGTACTCGACGCTCTTGGTCCAGTCGGTCCGCTCCCGCCAATCGGGGTACGTGTAGCGGCCCATGTTCATGTCCGTCGGGTGCTCGTAGCGCGCCCCCGCGTACAGGACCACCGGGCGCAGGTCGATGCCCTTCTCCTTGGCCTTGCGGTTGACGATATACTCCAGGTAGGAGGGGTCCTCGTAGCAGTTGGCCCAGTTGTCGTGGTGCATGGGGATGACCACCTTGGCGTTCAAGGCCTCCGCGATGCGCCACAGGTCCCAGGGCGACATCTTGTCGGTGTAGCCCGGCGCGTTGTTGCCCATGTTCATCGTGCAGACGTCCACCTTGTACTTCTCGCCCACCATGCGGTAGCCGTTGTGATACAGGGTGTCGCCCAGGAAGGCCACGTTGCCACCCTCGGTGTTAAAGATAAAGCTGGTGGCCACCTCTTCGTAGGGCGCCGGCGTGTCAAAGCCCGTCTTGGTGGCAATGATGTCAAAGTTGGGCGCAAAGTCGACGCGCATGTCCTCGATCTCGATGTGCTCGCCCACCCGGGCCACGATCATGCGCTCCTCGGGAACGCCCATGTTCTTCATCATGCGCCGGGCCGCCTCGGGCGGCGCCACGAACTTGCAGTTGGTCGTCTGCAGGGCAGCGCTGATGGTGTAAAAGTCCATGTGGTCCTGGTGGTGGTGCGTAACAAACA
The DNA here is from genome assembly GCA_034428935.1 of Anaerolineae bacterium. Classification (GTDB taxonomy): domain Bacteria; phylum Chloroflexota; class Anaerolineae; order JAAYZQ01; family JAAYZQ01; genus JAAYZQ01. The sequence continues at coordinate 58,727 of DAOUHB010000010.1, forward strand.
CCGCGTCCAGCCGCTCGAACTTCCAGGGGTCGATGACGTGGGGGTTGAGGCGCATCCACCACAGCTTGTCGGCGCCGCTGGTGCGGCACACGCCACAGTAGGACTCGTCGGTAAAGATGCTCGGTCCGGCATAGAGGTCCACGGTAAAGACGGCGCCGGCGCGGGACTTGAGCGCCCATGACGGCCCGCCAAAGTACCACATCGCCCCCGTGCCCGGCTTGACGTCAAAGTGGGCGATCTCGTAGTTGAGGAAGGTGCCCCACTCCGGAAAAACCTCCTGCAGCCAGATGTCACGCGACATCGGCCGCGGCTTGCCAATGGTGCCACCGTCCATGACACCCATTTCGTCGTACTTGACCACACGCTCGTCGCTCATTCGTTTCTTCCTCTCTATCTATTAGATTGCCTATTCACGGTTCCCAAAATCAAACGCCTACCAGCTCAGGATCGCGCCGGTGCTCGCCGACGTCACCATGCGGGCGTAGCGGGCCAGGTAGCCCGTCTGGACTCGCAGCGGGGGTGGGGTCCAGGCCGCCCGGCGGCGGTCCAGCTCCGCCTCGTCCACCTCCAGCGTCAGGGAGCGGTTGGGGATGTCGATCAGGATCGTGTCGCCCTCGGCCACCAGGGCGAGGGGCCCCCCGTCGGCCGCTTCGGGCGAGACGTGCCCGATGGAGGCGCCGCGGGTTACCCCCGAGAAGCGCCCGTCGGTGACGAGGGCCACTTCCTCACCCAGGCCCATGCCCTGGATGGAGGCGGTGGGGGCCAGCATCTCGCGCATGCCCGGTCCGCCCTTGGGCCCCTCGTAGCGGACCACGACGATATCGCCAGGCACGATGGCGCCGCCCAGGATGGCCTCCACGGCCTCCTCCTCCCGGTCAAAGACGCGAGCCCGGCCCCGCCGCTGGCGCATCTGCTCGGCCACGGCCACCTGCTTGACCACCGCCCCATCGGGCGCCAGGTTGCCGTACAGGATGGCGATCCCGCCCTGCTCGTGGATGGGCCGCTCAAAGGGGCGCACGATCTCCTCGTCGCGGACGACGGCCGACTGCAGGTTCTGGCCCAGGGTCTGCCCCGTGACCGTCAGCACGTCCAGGTCCACAAGCCCTCGCTCGGCCAGGCGCAGCATGACCCCCGGCACGCCGCCCGCCCGGTCCAGGTCGTCCAGGTGATGGGGCCCGGCGGGGCTCATGTTGACCAGGTGCGGCACCCGGTCGCTCACCTCCTGGAAGAGCTGCTGCGGGATCTGGATGCCTGCCTCGTGGGCGATGGCCGGCACGTGCAAGATCGTGTTGGTCGAGCAGCCCAGGGCCATGTCCACGGCGATGGCGTTCATGAGCGCCGCGCGGGTGGCTATCTGCCGCGGGCGAACGCCGGCGGCCAGGAGCTCCATGACCTTGATGCCTGCCGCCTTGGCCAGGCGCAGCCGGGCGGCGCTCACGGCCGGGATGGTGCCGTTGCCGGGCAAGGCCAGCCCCAGGGCCTCGGCCAGGCAGTTCATCGAGTTGGCGGTAAACATGCCGGCGCACGAGCCGCAGCCCGGGCAGCACGCCTCCTCCAACTCGACCATCTCTTCCTCGCTCATGGTGCCCGCCGCCACCTGGCCGACCCCCTCCCAGACGGTCATGAGGTCGGTCTCGCGACCCCGCCACTCGCCGGCCAGCATGGGGCCGCCGCTGAGCACCACCGACGGCACGTCCAGGCGAAGGGCAGCCATCATCATCGCCGGCGTGATCTTGTCACAGTTGGTGACCATCACCAGGGCGTCAAAGGGGTGGGCGCAGGCCATGACCTCCACCGAGTCGGCAATGAGCTCGCGGCTGGCCAGGACGTAGCGCATGCCGTCGTGGCCCATGGTCAGCCCGTCGCAGATGCCAATGGCCGGAAAGACCACCGGCGTGCCGCCGGCCATGGACACCCCCCGCACCACGGCCTCGACCAGGTCGTCCAGGTGCACGTGCCCGGGGATGATCTGGTTGTAGCTGCTGACCACCCCCACCATTGGCTGCTCCACCTCCCGCCGGGTGTAGCCCATGGAATAAAAGAGCGCCCGGTGCTGCGCCCGCTGCGGTCCCTTTTTCATCGCGTCGCTTCGCATGCTGTCATCCTCTCTGTTTCAGGTTCAACAAGCCCCGCGCCTCCTCCGGGCTCGCGGGCTCGCGGCCAGCCAGGCGGGCAATCTGCACGGCCCTGGCCACCAGGTCGCCGTTGCCGCGGGCCAGGGTCTTGTGCGCGGGGTCGACGTATACATTGTCCTCCAGGCCCACGCGGACGTGCCCGCCAAAGATGGCGCAGGCCATGGCCACGGGGAAGGAGAACGGCCCGACGCCAATGCCCTGCCAGGTGGACCCCGGAGGAATGGCGTGGATGTAGCTGTTCAGGACGTCCGAGTTAAAGCGCACGCCGCCCATCACCCCAAAGACGAAGGAAAAGTGCAGCGGCGCCACGAGAAAGTCGTAATGTTCAAAGAAAAAGAGGGCATTGTGCACGTGCGAGATGGCGAAACATTCCAGCTCGGGCTTGATGCCATTCTGGTGCATGATGGTGCCAAACTCCAGCGTGGCCTCCAGGGGATTGTAGTAGGTTTTGTCGTGGATGATGCGCCCGTCCTTGTGGCTGACCGTGCAAAAGTTCATGGTGCCCGGGTTCAGCGACGCCAGCTCCGGCCGGTGCAGCTCTACGGGGCGCTTGCGCTCCGCCAGGGTGGATTCCAGGCTGACGCCCGTGCTGAGGTTCAGGAGCAGGCCCGTGTTCTCGCGCAGGGCCTGCACCACGTCGGCCATGAGCGCCGGCTCGGTCGTCGGCAGGCCCGTGGCCGGGTCGCGAAAGTGCACGTGGGCCACCGCCGCCCCCGCCTCCTCCGCCTGGCGCCCCTCGCGGGCAAACTCCTCCGGCGTGTAGGGCACCGCCGGGTTATGCTCCTTCATGGTCACGCTGCCCGACAGGGCAGCGGTTATGACAACCTTATCGGCCATCTTTCCTTCCCCCTTTGGTAGTTCGGAATGGTGGCTGCAGCACTAGCTCTCATGCACCTCGCGCCGCAGCTTGAGCTGGCGGATAAAGTACAGGTCGCGCTTGCGCAGGATCTCGTCCCGGTCGGCATCCTGATAGTCGTAGAACCCGGCCCCTGTCTTGATGCCCAGCTTGCCCTCCTCAATCAGCCGGTCAAAGAATTCGGGCGTGGTCTGCATGGCGCTCAGGGCAGGCAGCAGGTACTGGCCCACGCTGTGAAAGACGTCCAGCCCGCCCAGGTCGGCGGTCTCCAGGGGGCCGAGCCAGGGATAGCGAAAGCCGACGCCGTTCTTGAGGGTGCGGTCCACGTCCTCGACGCTGACCACGCCCTCGGCCACCAGGTGCAGCGCCTCGCGGAGCACGGCGTACTGCAGCCGGTTGCTGGCAAAGCCGGGCACGTCCTTCTTGACCATGACCGGCACCTTGCCCAGCTTTTCCGTGACCCGATAGATCGTCTCCGCCGTCTCGTCCGAGGTCTGCTCGCCGCGAATCACTTCCACCAGGGGCACGATCTCGGCCGGGTTGGCCCAATGCTGGCCCCCGACCCTCTCCGGGTGCCGGCAGGCGCGGGCGATAGACGTGATGCTCAGGCCCGAGGTGTTGGTCGCCAGGATGGTGTCGGCAGGGCACAGGTCCTCCATCTCCCGGAAGAGCGCCTGCTTGAGGTCCAGCTTTTCGGGGGCGGCCTCCAGCACAAACTGCACGCCCTTGAGCGCCACGGCCAGGTCGGGCGTGATCTTGATGCGCTCCCGGGCCTCCCGCGCCGCGCCGGCCTCGATCAGGCCTTCCTCGATAAACACCGCCTGGCTCTTCTTGATGCGCCCCAGCGCCCACTCGAGCTGCTCGGGCCGGACGTCGTACAGTGCCACCTCGTAACCCGCCTGGGCATAGCACAACGCCATCCCGGCGCCCATCGTGCCCGCGCCGATCATGGCCATGCGGCGAATATCCTCGAATGCTACCATACTTGCTCTCCTTCGCTTGTGATTACGATGTTAATCCTAGCAGCCGGCGGGCCAGCGATACCTTGCCCTCCAAGTCCGCCTGGCGCCCAATGACGATGCGCTGGGCCATGGGCGAGCCGGCGCCATGCATCGACTCGATAAGGTAGGCCACGGCCCCGGCGCCGGCCACCAGGTTCTCGACGAGGCGCAGGACCTTGACCCGGTCGGCCGGGTCCCAGCCCGCGGCGGCGGCCAGATACTTTTGCACGTAGGGGCCCAGCTCCGGGTCATCCAGCTCCCGGGCCGAGGGCAGCGTGCCCAGCAGCCCCCCAGCAATATCTGTTGCCAGGCGCGCCAACTCGTACGGGAACCGGGTGACGTTCAGCTTGCAGACGTTGGCCAGGAGCAGGTCCACCAGGTAGTTGCCCGCCGCCGTGGCCTGGCCCCGGGCCGAGCAGGCGATGCCGCAGGCGAACATGGTCTCGTTGAGGTGGATCATCTCCACCAGCTTGTCGCGCACGTGGGAGGCGCGGTCGACGCCGTTCATGCGGGCCGCGAGGGCCGTGGCGCCGATGAGGACGTCGCCCACGCCCACCTTGCACCCGCCATAGCTCTGGCGGTGGTAGGCGGCAAAGCGCTCCACCAGGGCGCCGCTCCAGTCCACCTCGCCGTCCAGAAAGATGCGCTCGGCGGGCACGAACACGTCGTCAAAGACGACCAGCACCTCCTGCCCGCCAAAGAGGGGGTTGCCCACGTCGGGCAGGCCATCCTCCATCTTGCGCGTGTCGCTGGCCTGGCGTCCCAGGAGGTAGCGCAGGCCCGGGCTGTCGGTGGGCAGGGCAAAGCAGGTGGCCCACGCCTCCTCGCCCGGGCGCAGGGCCGCCGTGGGCATGACCAGGATCTCGTGGGAGTTGAGCAGTCCCGTCTGGTGGAATTTGGCCCCGCGCACCACCACGCCATCCGGCCTGCGCTCCACGACGCGCAGATAGAGATCGGGATCGGCCTGCTCCGACGGCCGCTTGCTCCGGTCGCCCTTGGGATCGGTCATGGCGCCGTCCACCACCAGGTCCTCCCGCTGCACCCACGCCCAGTAGTCGCAAAAGCGCCGGTGATAGTCGGTGCCGTGGGCCGCGTCGCACTCGTAGGTCACGCTGTACACGGCGTTGGCGGCGTCCATGCCCACGCAGCGCTGAAAGCAACAGCCGGTGAGGTTGCCGCAGTGGCGCTGCATCAGCACCTTTTTCACCAGGTCGTCGGCGCTGCGGTGCAGGTGCGTGAAGCGGTTGACCTCGCCACCCGTCAGCGACGAGTGGGCCCGAAACAGGTCGCGGGCCTCCGGTTCGTGGGCGCAGTCGTAGGTCACCGCCACGGCCCGCAGCGAGGGCCGCACCAGGGGATGCCCGGCGGTGGACTGCGCCCCGCCACCCAGGACGTTGGCACGCAGGTCCAGGGCCTCGATGGAGGCCAGGTATTCGTCACCGGTTTTCAGTGCCATTGCGTCACCTCTCAATACGCCGGACTCCCCGGCTTG
>DAOUHB010000011.1:0-28164 GCA_034428935.1 Anaerolineae bacterium
GGCGCCACCTCGTGGGTCAAAAAGAGGTCGGTGTACCAGCGCACGGCTTTGACCACGGCGGCGTCGTCGAGCCTGGCCGAGACCGGATCGGCCTTCGGGTCAAAGAGCAGCCCGGCGCGGGCCTGGACAAAGGCAACCGGGTCGAAGGTGGGCTGGACAAAGCCCCACTGGCTGACCGCGTCGCCGCTGCCCACAGTAAGGGCCCGGGCGGCCGCCAAAAAGTCGTCCCAGGTCCAGCCCGGCTGTGGATAGTCCAGGCCGGCGGCGTCGAATAGGCTCTTGTCATAGTACAGCAGCGAGTAGGTGACCTCTGTCGGCAGCGACCAGGTGCCGCCGTCCCACTGCACGCTCTCCAGCACACCGGAATAAAAGGCCTCGGCTTTCAGGCTGCTGTCGCCCTCGAAAAAGTGGGCAAGGTCCAGGAGCGCGCCCTGCTGCACTGCCGCGCGGGTGGCGGGCGCAGCGATGACGTCGGCCGCGGCCGCCAGGCGGAGATAAGCGTCTTCGGGCCACTGGTCAAAGGGCATGGGGGTCCCCAGGACGCCTTCGATGGACACGGTGCTGATGTGCACGCCGGGATTTTCGGCCTCGAAGGCGTCGATGAGGCTGTCGTAGAGCAGCGCATCCATGTTGGACACGGCAAAAAGCAGGATGGTGTCCGGCGAGCCGCTGCCCCCACCGGTCGGGCCAGCCTCTGGGTTGACAGCGGTGGGCGGCGCCGCTGGCGCACCAGGTGCGCAACCGGCGACGAGTACGGCGATGAACAGCATGGTCCAAACGGGTTTGAGCCTCATTTGTTTTCCTCCTGAGCGCTTATTTGACGCGTCGCGGCCACTTGAGCCTGCCCCGCAGTCCCGGGCGAGGGGCAGGCAGTGGTCCATCGTCGCCGCCGTCCCCGGCGCGGGCAGCGGCATTGCCGGCGGGCTGCGGGCCGTCCACAGGGCGGATGAGGATGCCCCCGCTCGACCTTTCCAGGGTGACGCGGCTGCCGATGCCCACCTCGGCCCGCAAGTCGGGCGGGATCTGGAGGCGGCCGGCCCCATCGACGACAACAAACTCCTCGTAGACGTGGACGTGATCGGCCGCCGCCTCCACACCCGGGTGGTCGAGCCGGGAGGCGAGGGCCGCTTCCACGTCGGCCACGCGGCGCACCGTCTCGCTGCTGGTGCTGCCGTCGCGAATGGTCACCACGCGGTCTACCGCCCGGGCGACCTGGGGATCGTGGGTGACGATGATGGTCGTCAACCCGTGCCGCCGGTTCATCCGCCGAAAGAGATCCAGGATCTCGCGGGCCGTAGCCGAATCGACCTCGCCCGTCGGCTCGTCGCCCAGCAAAAGCCCCGGGCGGTTGGCCAGGGCCACGGCGATGGCCACGCGCTGCTGCTGCCCGCCCGACAACTGGGCCAGGCGGTGCTTGCGGTGCTCCCACAGGCCCACCGTTTCCAGGAGCTCCTGGGCCCAGGCGCGCTTCTCGCGCGGCCGCACGCCCTCGATGGTCATGGGCAGCTCGACGTTGCCCAGGGCGCTGAGATAGGGGATCAGGTTGCGGGCCGTCTGCTGCCACACAAAGCCAACCCTGGTGCGGCGGTACTCGTCCAGCAGGCCGGCAGAGGCCTTGAGCAGGTCCCGGCCGTCCACGGTGACGCGGCCCGCGGAGGGCCGATCCAGCCCGCCCAGGATGTTGAGCAGCGTGCTCTTGCCCGAGCCCGACGCGCCGACGATGCCCAGCAGCTCGCCGGGCTGGACTGCCAGGTTCAGCCCCTGCAAGGCGACGACCTCCAGGTCGGACACCTTGTAGATCTTGACCAGGTTCTCACATAGGATGAATGGCTCCAAGGCCCTCACTCCCCCACGACGATCTGCCCTGCCTCCAGCCCGGCGGCAATCTCGGCCTTCTCCTCGGTGACGATGCCCAGCAGGACGTCCACCCTCTTCTGGCTGCCATCGGGGTTCTGGACGACGCAAAAGTTGCGCCCCTGGTAGGTGCGAATGGCGGCGGGGGGCAGCCAGAGGACGTCCTCTTTTTCCTGGAGGACGATGGTGACCGTCGCCAGCTCGCCGATGACCAGGTCCGCCTCGCCCTCGAAAGAGACGTGCACGGCGGTGTCGTCGCCACCGGTGTCGATGGTCGTGCCGCCGTAGGGATAGGGCAACTGGCGCACGGTGCCGTGGAACGTCTCGCCCGGCCGGTTCCGCAGGGCAATCACTGCCTGCTGGTTGAGGGCCATCTGGCTCAGCTCTTCGCTGCCCAACTGGGCCGTGATCTCGACCTGCCGGGGATCGGCCAGGACGCCCACGGCGGTATAGGCCGCCACCGAATCCCCCTCCTGCAGGTCCAGCGACGTGATTTCGCCCTCGTAGGGGGCCACGAGCTGGGCGCTGGCGATCCGGTCTTCCAGGTCCTGGATGTCCAATTGCACCTGGGCCAGGTCGAGGGCCATCAGCTTCATGTTGTACGATTCCGGGTCGGCGTCGGCCAGGGCCTGCTCATAATCCAGCTCGGCCTGCTCCAGGGCCGCTTCGGCGTCGGACACCGACGGCTGGCTCTGCAGCTCTGAAACGCGGGCCTTTGCCTCGCGCAGGCTCTCCTCGGCCTGGACGATCCGGTCCTGGGCCTCCGCCAGGGCCAACTGGGCCTGGGCCCGGGCCTTTTCCAGGTTCTCCTTGGCCGTCATCAGGTTGGCGTACTCCAGGTCCAGGCGTGTCTTGTCCATCTGGCCGGCCTCGTACTTTTGCAGGCACTCGCCGTAAAAGGCCTCGAACCAGGCAGCTTCGTGTTCCCGATCGCGCACGTTCTTGGCGACGGTGTCGCTGTTCTGGACCACGACGAGGTTCAGTTTGGCGTTGGCCAGGTTCGCCTCGGCGCTGGTCACCGCGGCCCGGGCCGCCGCCAGGTCGTTGGCCGCGCTGGTCCTGGCGGTCTGCAGGTTCTGGCGCGCAGCCTCCAGCCTGGACAGGGTCGTGGTAATGTTCTGCGTGGCCTGGACCTGCGCCTGTTCCAGCTTGAGATGCGTCGTCTCCAGGCTGAGCCTCTTCTGTGACAACTGCTTCTCCAGGTCGGCGACGTCCAGTTGGGCCAGCACGTCGCCGGCCTGCACCCAGTCGCCCCGGGAGACGAATACGTCGCCCACGCTGCCGGCCGTCTCGAAATACAGCTCCTGTTGCAGGAGCGGAGAGGCACGGCCAGTGAATTCCAGGGTCTGGACGACGGTGCCCCTCTCCACCGTGTAGACCGCCTTTTCGGGAATGATGGGCGTGGGCAGCGGGGTGGGCGTGGCGTCGCCGGCCGCGGCACGCGACGGACCCGACGCAGCGCAGCCGGCCACCAGGGGCAGCAGGACGGCCAGCAAGGCGAGAGGGCGGGCGGCGCGCGCCCTGCCGGTGCGGCCGGTGTGGGACGTGGTTCGATTCATGATTCCTCCCGAGCGTCAACTCAGACCGTCTCGCCCAGCTTGACCGCTTCAAAGACGCGCATGCGGTTCAGAAGGACGGCCAGGGCGACGACGGCCAACACGAACATGGCGGCAAAGATGGCCAGGATAATTCCCAGTTGCTCCCAGGCCAACTGGATGACAAAGGGCGGCACCAGTGCCGTCTTGCCCTCGCCGACCTGGAAGTAGGGAATAAAGAGGGTGCTGGCCCACACGCCCAGCCCGGTGCCCAGCGAAACCCCCGTCAGGATCAGCGCCGCCAGCTCGCCGGCCAGGTAGCCGGCCATCTGCTTCTTGGACAGGCCGATGGCCCGCAGCATGCCCAGCTCGATAAAGCGGCGCTGGAACGAGACGATGGCGTACAGCAAAAAGCCGATGACCGTCAGCACGGCGGCGGCGATAAAGCCCACGGACAGCAGGCCAAAGAGCCCCTGGCGCTCGGGCTGCGTCTGCGCCCGGGCGATGGCCTGCCGCGCGTCGCGGGCCGTGACGACCACCAGCCCCAGGTCGCGCACGCCCTCGATGATCTCCTCGCTCTCCACGGCGGGGTCGGTGGCGAGCCAGACGTCGTAGGGATAGGCGCCACCCAGGGCATTGTGGATGTGGTCCAGGTTCGCGACAAAGAACGGGCCATCCTGGGGATAGAGGGTGGGGAACAGCTCCAGCGAGCCGACGACCGTGAACGAAGCCTCGGCATAGACGCCGGAGGCGCCCACGGTCAGCCGCAGCAGATCACCCACGGCGAGCCCTTGCTGCGCCAGAAAGTCGCTGCTCACCAGGATGCCATCGGATGCCGCCGCCAGGCGGTTCATCAGCTCGCCCAGCGACTCGTTGTAGGCAAAGTCGGCCCGGAAAAAGGCCACCCTGGGCAGGTCCACCCGGTCGATGCCCAGGATCTGCCCCGCCTGCTGGCGCCCGCCGATGTTGACCCGGGCACTGTAGCTGCCCACCCGCGCCGCGGCCCGGACGCCGGGCACCTCCAGGTGATCCTCCACGGGCAAGAAGAGCCACAGTGGCTCCTCCTCCGTCTCGGTCTCGGTTTCCTCCGTCTCTTCCGTGCTTTCGCCCAGCTCGACGAGGGCCAGGTCGGCGCCCACCTGGTAATAGACCTGGTCGCCCAGGTGGCTGTCGAGGGTGACGGCCATAGAGGCGGTAAACGTGGCCAGGCTGACGGTCAGGGTCAGGAGCAGCAGCGGCCCGGCGTACTGGGCGGGCGAGCGCGCCAACTGGCGCAGGGTGAGGAGGAGCGTCGTGCCCGGCATCCAGGCCGCAAGCGAGGTGAGGAGGCGCATGAGGAGCGGGAAAAAGCGCAGAAAGAGCAGCCCCAGGGCAAAGCAAAAGAGGACCGGCACGAGAAAGAGGAGCGGGTTGGAGAAAGGATCGCCGCCCTCGGCGCCCAGGGCAGCGCTCCCCTGCCGGGCCATCTGATACCAGCCGTACAGCGGCGGCACCAATAAGATCAGGTCCAGGTAGTAGCGCTGCCAGACGGGCAACTGCAGCGAGCGTGCCTGCTCCTGGCGCAGGGTGACGATCGAGTGCCGCGAGACGAGCAGCGCCGGAACCAGGAGGGCCACCAGGGTCAGGACCACGCCCAGGAGGCCGTAGGCCACGGAGGTGGGCGTGTAGACAATGGCCATCGTGCCCCCCTCCCCGGCGGTCAGGACTCCAAGGTCCAGGAAGGTGCGGGTGCGGCTCATCACCTGGGCCATCCAGCGGCCAAGGAGCAGGCCGCCGGCCAGGCCCACGCCCCCCACCAGCAGTCCCTCCAGCAGGTAGAGGCTGACGATCTTGCCCCGGCTGATCCCGCGGCCGCGCATGACGGCGATCTCGCTCTGCTCGCGCTGCACCACCATCCCGGAGATGAGGCTGACGAAATAGACGACCAGGCCGAGGACCGGCAGGCTGAACACGGTCAGCATCAACGCCAGGAGGCTGGCCGCCCGGCCGTAGCTTTGCAGGGCCGGCACGGGAGAAACGTCCAGGGTCGTGTTGGCCAGCAGCGCGGTCACGCGCGCCTCCACGGTCGCCACGTCGGCCAGCAGTCCATTGACGCTCGCCGGGCGGACGCGGCTGCCGTCGTAGGCCTGGTACCAGGCGGCCGTCGCCACCGGCGCCTTTAGCCCCGGGACCACCTGGGAGACAAAAGCATCCTCGGACGTCAGGAGCACCTCGTCAAAGGAGGAAGGCTCATAGAACCAGGCTTCTCCGGCCTCGTCGGCCGCCTGCCAGACGCCGGCGATGCGCACGGCAACCTGGCTCAGGTCGGGCGCCATGAGGATGTACTGCTCTCCTACCTGGAGGCCCAACGTCTCGGCCGTCTTAAGGCTGATCAGGACGTCCACCGCTTCGCCCGGCCCGCGCGCGGCGGGCAGATCCCCTTCCAGGAGCTGCAGGTGCCCGCCTTCCAGGAGGCCGGTGGCAAAGCCGAGGCTGGCCCACAGCAGGGGCTCGTCGGGCACAAAAGCGGCGTCCTGGCCGGGAAAGAGCCTCATCTTTTCGGTGGCCACGTGGCGCACCTGCAGGCCGAGGGGAAGGCCGACGAGGGCCGGCGCCTGCTCGGCCAGGTAGGTGTTTACCGGCGCGTATTTGTCCCAGGTTACGTTGCCGTGCCAGGCCCCGACGTAGCTCCACAGGAAGGAAAAGGGGGGATGGGCCGGCGCCGTTTCACCGCCCGCCGCGTCATCGCTTCCCGGCCCTGCGGTCCCGAGCTCGCCCTGGAGGAGCCTGTTGTGGGCGGCATCGGCGTAGAGAGGGATGCTGGACAGCAGGCCCACGGCGGCTACCAGGCCCAGGAGCAGGCACAGCATGAGCAAGCGCTGGCTCCACATGCGCCTCGCGGCCAGGGGGACGAGAGACAGCGCCGGGATCAAGGGCACCAAACACCTCGCACGCTGTACGACACCAAGTGCAACTCCTCCTCCCCCTTGAGTGCGAGACAGACAGGCCAACCGCCAGCCGGCAGACTGCCGGTGCCTCGGATGAGCATTCTGCCGCCATGATAGCAAAAACGTGTGCAGAAGCCATGCAGAACCGATGCACAGCAGGTGCAGTTTTCAGACGGGCCTGCACAGGGGCGCGGTGCCAGCCGCCACAAAAAGCGAGGGGCGCCCCTGCTCTCGCTCGGGAACGCCGGCCCTTGCGTTGGAGGAGGTCAACCCAACTACTTTTTCTAACGGAACTCTAACGCGGACAAACCAACCCCGGCGGTTGGGGAGCGCCCTTCGTGCTAGACTGGACGTGTTGGCAAGTGACCGAGCAAGCTGCAAGGGAATCATCCGCCAGACAGCCAAAGCTACAGGGATCGTTCCGAAGGGTCTTGAAGGAGGGAAGGTGTTGTGAAAGTGGCCGGTGCAGTTTTCGTCGTCCTCGCCGTGGTCGTCGGCGTGGTACCCCTCTTCAGCGATTGCCATTCGCAGGGCAATGCCATCAGCCTGCCCAACGGCACGTCCATCCCCATGAAATGTCATTGGACGGGGAGGGCCGAGCTCGCGGTCGCCGGCCCCCTCTTTTTTGCCGGCGGCCTGATGGCGGCCAGCCGGCGCAAGCACGTGCTGCGCACAACGTCGGCCCTGGGCGTGGTTCTGGGCGCCTTTGCCATCCTTTTGCCCACAGCCCTCATCGGCGTGTGCGGCAACCCGGAGATGATCTGCAACCTCGTCATGAAGCCCACCCTGATCTTTGCCGGGCTGTTGGCCGTGGGCACCGGCCTGGCCGGTCTCGCCTACCTCAGGGGAGATGGGCCGGAAACGCCCGGTCTGGAGGGTTGAGAGATGAAAAAGATCGGACTCTGGTCGCTGGGCCTGCTGGGGTTCCTGTTTGCCCTCGGTTTCGGCAAATGGGCCCAGTCACTTTTTGTCAAGTCGGAGCTCATGCACTTTTCGGTCAACTTTCCCTCCGAAGGCAGGGCCGAAACCCTGTCGTGCTGCAACGTCGGCGGGCCCTGGGCCAGAACCTACGGGGATGACTGGAGCGATTACCCCGAGGGCGGCCTGTTGGCCTACGGCGAGGAAGGCGCCCTGGTTGTGGACGTGGGCCAGCAGGGCTTCTTGAAGCGAACGCTCCAGCCCAACTATATCAGCATCTCCAGCCATTGGCTGCGCAACGTCGGCACCCAACCCTATCGCATTCGCCTGGAGATGGACATGTGCGACCTGGAGATGGAATGGCTAACCTTCGAGCGGGCTTGGGACCAGGCCGCGCAGTCATCCACCCGGCACATCGAGCCGGGCGACACCTTTAACATGGACTGGTTCTTTACCATCCCCGATGGCCAGCGCAGCCAGGCGGTCATCTGCGACGGCGAGCTGCGCGTCCTCGATGCCGAAACGGGCGACCTGCTGACCGATCTGCCCGTCAGGATCGTCAACTCGGGCGCGAACTAGCCCACGAGGAGGAATCATGTCACTCTATCCGAAGGCCTATCGCTCCCTTCGCCGCCACTGGTTTCACCGCTTCCTGACGTTCCTGCTGGGCATTGTCCTGTTGTACGCGCCCTTTGCCCTGCTGACGCGTCTCGTTCTGTGGGCGACCGGCACCCCGCTCTTGCCCGACGTTCATCGCATCTGCATGCGCATGCCCATCCAGTGGCTGGCACAGCCGTGGATGTATGGTACCATGATCGAGCAGCCGATGTACCTGGGTGCGGTCCTGGTCCTACCTCTGGCCGCCCTGTTTGCCGGGCCCCTGTTCTGCGGGTGGCTGTGCCCTGCCGGCGGCATCACCGAGTTCCTGAGCCGGCTTGTGCCGCCCCGGTTCCAGATCGACCTGGCCGGCAAGGTCAAGGCCACCCCGGTACGCTATGGTTTTACCGTGGGCATGATGGGCGCTTCGTTCGTGGGAGCGAACGTCTGTTGCTCCTTCTGCAATTTCACCCACACGCAGAACATCGTCAGCGGGCTCCTGGGCGACTTTACGGGGCTGACCTACTGGGCCTCCTTCACCGTCGCCAGCTTTGTCCTGTGGTTCTTTGTCCTGGGCCTGTTTACCAGGGGAGGGCGGGGTTGGTGCAACTTTCTTTGTCCGGCCGGCGCCCTGCAAGGCCTGGCCCATTCGCTGGGGCGCGCACTGCGCCTGGGCCGTTCGGTGCAGATCGACCACGGCCTTTGCCTGGGGTGCAAGAGCTGCGTGTCGGCCTGCCCGGCGTGGGCCATCTCGACCAAAAGCGAGCCCCATATCGACATTCACGCCTGCAACGGATGCATGGACTGCGCCGAGGTTTGCAGCCAGAAGGCCATCGCTTACAGGCCCAACCGGGCAGCGGCCAGGGCGGTTGCCGTGCAGGCGGCAGCGGGCGACTAGCCCGAGGAGGGAGACACCATGTTCGAGCGCCTCAGCGAGCGCCTGCAACACCTGGGCTGGAGGTTTCACGGCTTTGTCCTGGGCATGAGCCTGGCGGGAGGTGCTATGCTCGCCGGGCAGGGCTGCGCCGCCACCGGACAGTGACCTGCCTGTGGAGCCTGCGTGTCCAGGCTACCCATCCTGGCCCTGCCCCTTGTGGCCGACGGTCTGCTCGTCGTGTTCCGGGCGGCGATGCGTCGCGGCGCGCGCCGAGCGCCACAGCCTTGAAAGTGTTCGTGCTCATTCCCGCCCTACAACCCGCCCTACAAAAGCCCTCCCAACACAAGAGAATCGTCGGGGAATCGTCATGCAAGCCGGGCCGACTTGCGGTAAAATGGTAGAACCTGGCCTTCGATGTACCGCGTCGCCTCGGCCTGGGGCCGAGGTCACGGCTGAATGAGCGCCGGCCAGAGCGCAAAGGAGGGTTCTCCATGAGCAAGAAGCGATCCTGGCAGGGGATCGTCCTGGCAATGGCGGGCATTGGCCTGCTCGCCAGTTGGGCGATACTGTTCGCCATCACCGACATGGTGACGTGGAGTCTCGCGCCCTTTGACACCACGCCCGTCGAGCTGCGGCCGGCGCCCGGCACCTGGCAGCGCGAAGTGAGCGATTTCTTTACCGAGCCCCCCGGGAACGCCATCCTGCCGGTCCTGGTTGTGGGCAGCAGTGCCGTCCTCTTCTTTGTCGCTCTCTTTCGCACAACTGCTTCCGCCACTGCACGGGCGAGGCTTGCCTTTCGGTTTCTGGAATCAAACCTCCTGATTGCTGGGGCCATCCTCCTGAGCATCTATGTCTTTGGAGCACTGCCCCTCGAGCTGGCGCCTTACCCGGGCTATGGCTGGACGATCAAGTTTCTCGTGCCCCAAACCGTGCTGCTGATCTTGCTGTTTGTGCTGCAAGGACGATTTCTGGGAACCCTTGCTCCCACACGCGCGGCCCCTTAGCGCCCGAAGCCTGGCTGGCGGCCTGGAACCCGTCGGCACAAGCCGCTCTCCTCATTACCTCAAATGTGGTAGCCGATACCTCGCGAGGGTGATGCCCCGACCCTACAAATTACCCAGAAACAGGTAGGGTGCTTACCTTTCTGTGGCGTTGCCTTTTGGCGGTAGACCTGCTATGATTGAACCAGACGCCGCCACCTCGCTTCCGTAAACGCGGTCACCTGGCCATTTCGCTCGACACCGGACCCGCTGCCCGGGTTCGCGGGCCTGGAGGGCGGCCGAGCGGCCTTGATGGCATATCTCTGCCGTGGTGGCCGGCTTGATGCGCAACTCCTGCGCCGACAGGAGCCCAGACTGAAGCAAAAACGCTGCCACGATGGACAGGTGGCACAAGCAGTGAGGGAGGAGGTGGTCCACCGGAAGACAAGGCCGGAACCAATGCCTGTTCAGCCTGGGGCCAGAGGCCCCGCATGAAGCCACCGGAGGGGAAGCACGATATGAAAGCCAAGCGATTGAGTTTGCTGGGTGCGTTGGTGGTCCTGAGCCTGTTGGTCACCCAATGTGGCGCCACCCCGCAACCCCAGACCGTCGTCCAGACGGTCGAAGTCGAAAAGACGGTCATCGAAACCGTCGAGGTGGAAAAAGAGGTCATCCAGACGGTAGAGGTGGAAAAAGAGGTCGTCAAGGAGGTCGAGGTGACGGCCGTGCCCGAGGGGTCCAAGCCCAGCGGAACGCTGCGCGTGGCCCTTTCCGGCTATCCGAACTCGCTCTACATCCCGGCCACCCAGGACAAGAATGCCGACAACGCGGCATCGCAGCTCTACGACCCTCTCGTGTTCCAGGACAACGAGGGCAACATTGGGCCCGGCCTGGCCGAGCGTTGGGAGATTTCGGACGATGGTACCGAGTACACCTTCTACCTGCGCCAGGGCGTCACGTTCCACAACGGCGAGCCCTTTACCGCCGACGACGTGATTGCCACCTGGGAATATGGCAAGGGCGAAGGCTCGGCGTGGCCCGATCGCTATTCCATTGCCGAGACGGTGGAAAAGATCGACGATTATACCGTCAAGGTCACCACCGATGGCCCCAAGCCGCTGCTGCTGATCACGATGCACGACTTCTGGTCCATCATCCCCGACGAGTACATGGCCGAAGTTGGCGTCGAGGGCTTCCAGGAGCATCCCATCGGCACCGGGCCCTTTATGTTTGTCGAGTGGATCAAGGGCGATCGCATCACCTACAAGGCCAACCCCGACTACTGGCGCGAGGGAATGCCCAAGGTCGAGACCCTCATATTCCGGCCCATTCCCGAGTCGTCCACACGCGTGGCGGCCATCCAGACCGACGAGATCGACGTCGTCCAGCGGTTGAGCGCCGAAGAGGCGCAGGGCCTGCTGGGTGAGGCCGGTGTCCGCGTCATCAAGTATCCCGTGGCCCGCATCTTTTACATCGCCTTCAACAACCTGACCTCCGGCGTGGGACTGCCCACCGAAGACCCCCTGGTTCGCCAGGCCATGAACCATGCCGTCGACGTAGATGCCATCATCGACGCCCTGTTCAGCGGCTTTGGCAAGAGGGCCTCGGGTTACGTCGCCACCGGCGAGATGGCCTACGGCAACGTGTCGCCCTTCTCCTACGACCCGGACAAGGCCGCGGAACTCCTGGCTGAAGCGGGTTATGCCGACGGCTTTGAGATCGACATGGCCTGCCCGGCCGGCGCCTATGGTTCCTTCGAAGAGGTCTGCGAGGCTGTCGTCGGCTACCTGAGCGAGGTGGGCATCACCGTCAACCTGGAGATCATGGAATCGGGGCACTACTGGAACCTGGAAGCGGCCAAGGAACTGCCGCCTCTCTTTGGCGACAGTTGGGCTGATGAGAGCGGCGAGGCCTACAACCGCCTGCGCGGTGCCCTCGGCGGCGATGATGCGCCCTACTCGGCCTGGTCCGACCCGGAGATCGACCGCCTGCTGGGCGAGATTGCGATCGAGGTGGACATCGCCCGGCGCACGGCCCTCTACGAGGAGCTTCAGGTCTACATGCAGGAGAACCCGCCCTTCATCTACCTCTACGAGCCCTACACCTTCGAAGCCGTCCGGGACAAGGTCCAGGATTACCAGCCGCGCCCATCAGAGATCTTTTACTTGATGGATACGTGGGTAGCCATCAGTGACTAGGCGGCGTCCGTCGTCTGCGCGACCGGGCTGATCCAGAAGCTCAGTTTGCCCGTGGGGGTGGGCAGAATCGCTGCTCACCCCACCAGCCCTTTCCAACCGCCACTGGAGCGGCGAGCAGCACCCGTCGCGCCTGGCATCGCACTCCGCTTTCGCCCCCTGGCATTCCATGCCCAAGGCACGAGGAGGCACTGATGCGACGATATTTCCTTGTCAAGGTGGGCCAGTCACTCTTGCTGCTGCTGGGCGTCCTGGTCCTGGTCTTTTTCATGTTGCGGCTCACGGGCGATCCGGCCCGGCTGATGCTGTCGCGCAGCCTGCGGCCCAAGATGCAGATGATCTTCCAGGACCCCTACGCCTCCCTCAACCCCCGCCATACGGTAGCCAAGATCGTCGGCGAGCCCCTGGTCATCCATCGCATCCATCGCCGGGGCAGCCGGGAGCTCAAGAGGCGGGTGGAAGAGCTGCTGGAGCTGGTGGGCCTGGACGCGGCCTACGCCCGCCGCTTTCCCCACGAGTTCTCCGGCGGGCAGCGGCAGCGCATCATGATTGCCCGGGCCCTGTCGCTCAATCCCTCCTTTATCGTCTGCGACGAGCCCATCTCGGCGCTGGACGTGTCGATCCAGGCGCAGGTGATCAACCTGATGCAGGACTTGCAGGAGCAACTGGGGGTCGCCTACCTCTTTATCGCCCACGACCTGAGCATGGTCAAGCACATCTCCCACCGTATCGCCGTCATGTACCTGGGCAAGCTCGTGGAGCTGACCGACCGCAACCGTCTCTTTGACGACCCGCTCCATCCCTACACCCAATCCCTCAATTCGGCCGTGCCGGTGCCCAACCCCAGGCTGGAGGCCAGGCGGACGCGGTTCATCCTCAAGGGGGAGCCGCCCAGTCCCGCCAATCCGCCAACGGGGTGCGTCTTTCACCCCCGCTGCCCACTGGCCATTGACGAGTGCGCCAGGGTTGTGCCTGATTTTCGCGTCGTGCGCCCCGGCCATTATGTCGCCTGCCACCTGGCCGACGACAAGTGCACCAGCAAGATCTGTGACGCCGGCGTGCTCGCGTCAGAGGCCGAGGTCCAATGAGAGCGCCCGCCTGACCGCGGTTGGCCGGCACACGTCCAGGGAGGGAGAAATGCAGTTGATCGAGGAAATGGTGAAACGCGTGCCCGTGCTGGCCGAGACCGACGTGCTGGTAGTCGGTAGCGGGCCGGCCGGCCTGGCCGCGGCCGTGGGCGCGGCGCGCGAAGGCGTCGACACGGTGCTGGTCGAGCGCTATGGCTGCTTTGGGGGCGTCATCAGCCAGGTGGGCGTAGAGACCATCGCCTGGTACCGCCACGAGGGAACAGTCGACGTCGAGGGAGTCGGCCTCGAGTTCGAGCAACGCGCCCTGGAGATGGGCGGCGCCCGCCAGGAGCCCCAATCGAACAGCCTGGCCCTGGACGCCGAGATGTTCAAGGTCGTGGCCGACTCGATGGTGCAGGAAGCGGGCATCGTGCCGCTCCTCCACTGCCTGGCGGTCGACGTGATCATGGAGGGCGACGCCATCCGCGGGATCGTCACCGAGAGCAAGTCGGGCCGGCAGGCCATCCTGGCCCGGCGGGTCGTCGACGCCACGGGAGATGCCGACGTTGCGTACCGTGCCGGGGCTCCGTGTCGCAAGACGAACCGGGACGAGATGATGGGCGTGACAGTCATGTTTTCCTGTGCCGGCGTCGACAAAGAGCGCTTCCTGGACCACGTCAGGCAACATCCAGCGACCTACGGGGACTGGGGCAAGAACTGGGCCATGGAAACCACGAGCAAAGAGGACCACCTCTTCAGCACCTACCTGGAGGAACCCTTCAACCGGGCCCGCGAGGATGGCCTGATCCCGGAACGCATGACCGGCATCGGCGGCACGTGGGGCACACTCACCGACGAGGGCGAGGCCACCAACCTGAACGTGGTCTACATGACCGGCTACGACCCCACCGACGTCCGGGACCTGACCCGGGCAGAGATGGAGGGACGGCGCCAGGCCCTGCTGGCCATCGAGGCCCTGCGGCGGTACGCGCCCGGCTTCGAGAAGGCCAGGCTCCGCAACTTTGGCATGACCCTCGGCACCCGCGACTCGCGTAAGATCGTGGGCCGCCACGTCATCACCGGGCAGGACGTGCGCCATCAAGCCCGCTTCGATGACAGCATCGGCATCTTTCCGGAGTTCATCGACGGCTACGGCGTCCTGGTCCTGCCCACCACCGGCCGGTACTTCCAGGTGCCGTACGGCATCCTGGTCCCACAGCTCGTGGAGAACCTGCTGGTGGCCGGGCGCTGCGTCTCGGGCGACAAGATGTCGCACGCCGCACTGCGCAACATGATGTGCTGCACGGTGACCGGCCAGGGCGCGGGCGTGGCGGCCGCCGTCTCGGTGCGGGACGGGGTCGCCAGTGGCGCGGTAGACGTCGCGCGCGTCCAACGCGCGCTGCACAGGCAAGGGGTACGAATCTATTAGGAGGATGGTTCTCAATGTACGCTGACCTGAACACACCCGAACGAATCCTTCTCGGGCCAGGCCCGAGCATGGTGCACCCGCGCGTGCTGCGCGCCATGGCGCATCCCCTGCTGGGCCATCTCGATCCGCAGTTCATCGCCCTCATGAACGAGGTGCAGGAGCTGCTGCGCTACGTCTTCCAGACAGAGAACGAGATGACGCTGCCCGTCTCGGGGACGGGCAGCGCCAGCATGGAGTCCACCGTGGCCAACCTGCTGGAGCCCGGCGACTCGATCCTCATCGGCGTCAACGGCTACTTTGGCGATCGCCTGTGCGACATGGCCGGGCGCTACGGCGCCGAGGTGCGCCGCCTGGAGCGGCCCTGGGGGGAGGTGTTCGACCCGGCCGAGATCGAGGCCGCCCTGCGCCAGAAGCCGGCCAAGGTGGTGGCCCTGGTGCACGCCGAGACGTCCACGGGCGCGCTGCAGCCCCTGGCAGACGTCGGCGAGATCGTCCACAGGCACGGGGGCCTGTTCCTCATCGACTGCGTCACCTCGCTGGGCGGCGTTCCGGTCGACATCGACGGATGGGGCGTGGACATCGCCTACAGCGGCACGCAAAAGTGCCTGAGCTGTCCCCCTGGCCTGGGTCCGCTCACCGTCGGACCACGCGCCCGGGAAGCCATCCGTCGCAGAAAGACGCCGGTCGCCAACTGGTACCTGGACTTGACCCAGATCGAAAGCTACTGGGGCGCCGAGCGCACCTACCACCACACGGCCCCCATCACCATGAACTTTGCCATCCGCGAGGCGCTGCGTCTGGTCCAGGAGGAGGGCCTGGAGGCGCGGTTCGAGCGGCACCGGGCGAACAGCGCGCTCCTGTGGGAGGGGCTCGCCGACCTGGGGTTGGCTCTGGTGGTGCCCGCCGCCCACCGGCTGCCGACGCTGACGACGGTGGCCGTGCCCGAGGGCGTGGACGAGGCGGCCATCCGCAGGCAACTGCTGGACGAGTACAACATCGAGATCGCCGGCGGCCTGGGCGCATTCAAGGGCAAGGCATGGCGCATCGGGCTCATGGGCTACTCCAGCCGGCCGGAAAACGTCCTGCTGCTTCTCTCGGCCCTGGCCCATCTCCTGAAATAGGCTCTAGCCGGGTGCCAACCGGCCAGGGGACATTGGCCTTATTCTTTGCCTATGCTATAATCGGGCGAGGCTACCATGATTCGGAAGCGATTGCTCGTGTGGTTCGTTTTGATCGCCCTGCTGCCGGTGATCGGGGTGGGAATCGGCACGTCCCTGGTCAGTTATCTCAACGGCCGCCAGCAATCCATCGACCGGCTGGAGTCGGTGGCAGCCCGCAAGGAGTGGGCCATCCAGGGTTGGGTCGAGTCGCTGCAACAGGAGCTGCTCTTTTTCTCCCAGACCGACTGCTCCCCCCAGTTCGTCAACACCACGCTGCGCCTGGGCAACGAAGACAAGGAGTACGCCTGGTACTATCAACTGGTGCGCAGGCAGTTGGCTGCCCTCGTCGGCCAGTCGCCGCGCATCGACGAGCTCTTCCTGGTGGACCTCTCGGGTGAGGTGGTCGTGTCGACCGACGTCGCCCGAGAGGGCCAGGTCTACTCCGCCCAGGCCCTCTTCCACAAGGGGCTGGAGGGACCAGCCACGCAGTTGCCCTTCCATTCCAGCCTTTTTGCTTCGAGCGAAGGGACGGCCCTGCTGCACGATCAGGCTTCGGTCATGGCCGTCGTGCCCGTCGTGGACGAGGAGCAGCAGCTCATGGGCCTCATGGGCGGGCGGACCGCGCCCGGGGACCTGCACGCCATCCTCGACGAAGGGACCGGGCTGGGAGAAACAGGCAAGGCCTATCTCGTGGGGGCCGGGCTATTCGGCCCTGGCCGGAACCGTCCTGGAGCCGGGTGGGGAAGCGGCAGCCGCCGTCCACACGCAGGGGATCGACGCCGCCATCCGGCAGCGGGCGAGCGGCTCGGGCCTGTACACCGATTCTACGGGCACATCGGTCCTGGGCGTGTATCGTTGGCTCGACCCCCTTGGCGCCGTGCTGTCCGTGGAACAGGATCTATCCGAGGCCTTTCAGGCTGTCTGGGCCACCACCGGGGTGAACGTGGTCATCGCCCTGGCCGCCGTGGGGTTGGCCGTCGCCGCCTCTCTGTCCATGACCCGCAGCATCGCCGATCCCATCGTCGACCTGGCGGACACGGCGACCCAGATCTCCAGGGGAGCCCTGAACCGCACGGCCACCGTGGAGCGCCAGGATGAGATCGGCGCCCTGGCCCAGGCGTTCAACAGCATGACCGCCCAACTGCACGACCTCATCAGCTCGCTGGAAAACCGGGTCGAACAGCGCACGCGCGCCCTGCAGGGGGCCAACAAGGCACTGGAGCAAAGGGCACTCCAGTTGCAGACCAGCGCCCAGGTGGGCCGCGAGATCACGTCCATCCTGGACATTGACGTTCTGCTGCCCCGCGTCGTCGAGATGATCCGCGAGGCCTTTGGCTATTATCACGTGCAGGTCTTCCTGCTGGATCGCGATGCGAAGCAATTGGTGCTCCGGGCCGGGAGCCACAGCAAGGACATGGAGCATCAGCGGATCGACCTGGACCATCCCAGCGTCAATGCCAAAGCAGCGCAAAGCGGCGAGGCCGTGGTGGCGAACGACGTCCTGGACGATCCGGCATTTCTGCCGGACAGTCAACTGCCCGAGACCCGCTCGGAGCTGGTCATTCCGTTGCGGCTCGGCAACCAGGTCATCGGCACCCTGGACGTGCACAGCCGCCGCGTGGGCGCCTTCACGGAAGAGGACGTCGTCGCCATCCAGAGCCTGGGCGATCAGATCGTCGTGGCCATCGAGAACGCCCACCTCTACGACCAGAGCCGCGAGCTGGCCGTCTTGGAGGAGCGCACCCGCCTGGCCCGCGACCTGCACGATTCGGTCACCCAGTCGCTCTACAGCCTGGTGCTCCTCACCGAGGGCTGGCGGCGCCTTCTCAGCGCGGGAAGTGGCGCCCAGACCGAGGACTACCTGGGGCGCATCGGCGAGATTGCCCAGCAAGCGCTGCGCGAGATGCGATTGATGATCCACGAGCTGAGGCCCCCCGTCCTGGAGCAGGAGGGGTTCGTCGGCGCGGTGCGCAAGAGGCTCGACGCCGTCGAGAAACGGGTGGGCATCGAGGCGCGGGTGGTCATGGATGACCTGGTCGAGCTGCCCGCCTCGCTCGAGGAAGGCCTGTACTGGATCGCCCAGGAAGCCCTGAACAATGCCCTGAAACATGCGGGAGCCACCAGGGAAACGGTGCGCATCTGCGTCGAGGGCGAGACGCTCGTGCTAGAGATAACGGACGACGGCCAGGGCTTTGACCTGGAGTCGGCCAACAACCGGGGCGGCATGGGGCTGACGAGCATGGGCGAACGGGCCAGGCAGATGGGCGGGTGCCTGGACATCGGATCGGCCCGGGGCCGGGGCACGACGGTCAAGGTCAGCGTGCCCCTCTCATTGGCGGCGGTGTAGGGATACCAACGTGTGTGTGGGAGCCGTGATATGGACGTGATACGCGTTTTAATAGCCGATGACCATCCCATCGTGCGGGAAGGTGTGCGGACGCTCATCGCCAGCGAGCCGGGGATGGAGCTGGTGGGCGAGGCCAGCAACGGCGCAGAAGCTGTGTCGCTGGTGCGCAAACTACAGCCCGACGTGATCTTGATGGATCTGATCATGCCCGTGAAGGACGGGCTGCAAGCGATCGGCGAGATCAAGAGCGAAAACCCCAACGTCTCGATCCTGGTCCTCACCAGCTTTGGCGAAGAAGACAAGGTCTTTCCGGCCATCAGGGCAGGAGCCCTGGGTTATTTGCTGAAAGACACAGCCCCTGACCAGTTGCTGGAAGCCATCTATGACGTCCAACGCGGCGAGCCGTCGCTGCACCCCAGCATCGCCCTGCAGTTGATCCGCGAGATCAACCAGCCGTCGGATCTGCCGCCGGCACCCGACCCGCTCTCGCAGCGCGAGCTCCAGGTGCTCAAGCTGCTGGCACAGGGGCTGACCAACCAGGAGATTGCCGATCGCCTCGTCATCAGCGAGTGGACGGTGCGCACCCACGTGCGCAACATGTTGGGCAAGCTGCACCTGGCCAACCGCACCCAGGCGGCCCTCTATGCCCTGCGCGAAGGGATCGCCGGCCTGGACGAAAAATCAGCCCGCTGACATCAGTCCGCGCCGTCCGCCAGGCCCCATCGCCGAGGCTCGCCGCAGGCGCCAACTGGCGTTAGCCGGCATGACGGCGCACCCTGCGGCTTGCCCTTTTCGCCTCCCCGGTGTATGATATCTCGTGCGCAGGACGACGCGCGAGGGGGCACAATGGCAACGTCTCACACGGCCGCAGGCTATTTTTCCAACGGGCTGCCGTACAACCGGCTGGGTCACGGGCAGCAGATCCTCATCCTCCTCCAGGGTTTGGTGTACGAAAACAAGCCGCTCGCGGGACGCTCGGCCCGCATGATGTTCAGCATGTACAGCTTCCTGTACGATACCTATACCCTGTACGCCGTGACCCGCAGACGGGGCTTGCCCGCCGGCTACTCCATGTCCGACATGGCGAACGACTATGCAGACGCCATCAGGGCCGAGTTCGGCGGGCCGGTGGACGTGCTGGGCACCTCCACCGGCGGCTCTATCGCCCAGCACCTGGCCGCCGACCATCCCGAATTGGTCCGCCGGCTGATCCTCCACGCCAGCGCCCACAGCCTGGGAGACGCCGGCAAGACGGCCCAGCTCGGCGTCGCACGCCTGGCAGCCCAGCGGAAGTGGAGAAAGGCCAGCGCCGACTATCTCGGATTCATGATGACACCCAGCCGCCTGGGCAAGATCACGGCGGCTTTCGGGTCGCTCTTTATGGCGTGGACCGCGCCCGACGACCCCTCGGATTTTGTCGTGACGGCAGAAGCGGAGGACAAGCACGACTTTCGAGACCGCCTGGCCGAGATCAAGGCTCCAACGCTGGTCATCGCCGGCGCCCGTGACCCGTTCTACACCGAGGAGCTGCTGCGCGAGACGGCGGCAGGCATCCCCAACGCCCGGCTCGTCCTCTATCCCGACAAGGGGCACGCCCCGACCGGAAAAGAGTTTGCACGCGACGTCCTCGGCTTCTTGCAGGAGGATGGCCGCTAGCAGTTGGCATGGGGCGGCCCGATGGCGCGGTGCCGTCCTCGACACAGGGAGGTAGACGTGAGTACGACCGAGATGGGAGTTTTTGGCGTTGGGCTGGCTCTCTTCCTGATTGTTGTTTCCGGGATCCTGCTCTGGCGGTCGGGCAAGCCCTACAGCACGGCCCTCATCACAATCCACAAATTGGTGGGGATCGGGGCAGGTGTCTGGCTGGGGGTGATGGTCTACCGGGCGGCGCCCCTGGAGCCCCTGGCAATTGCCGCCATCGCCGTCACCGTCCTGCTCTTTCTCATCCTCGTGGCAACGGGCGGCCTGTTGAGCATCGACAGGCCGATGCCCATCGTCGTGCGCAGGCTGCACCAGGTGGTGCCCGTGCTGGCCGTGCTGGTGCTGTACCTACTGCTGAGCGGCGCTTAGCGAGGGGCGCACCCGGGAACACCACCCGAAAAAATCCTCCAGGCCCGCGGTGTCAGGTCCGCTTGCCCGGAGGAAGTTGTCCTCCGCCTTCCCGAAACTCGACTCGTTCATGGCCTCAGGTTCCGGCGCCGCCGCTGCCGGCCCACCCCTCCTCGTGGGTTCCCACCCCGTTCAAGGCCGAACGGGGGTGACCGGCCTTCCTTTCGACTCGGGCCGCGCGTCTCGCCTTTACCACCCGATCGAGAGCTTCGGCGCCGGCGAGAGCCAGGCACATTCCCACGAGTACGGCAACCCATCCAATCGCCATCATCACCTTGATCACCCCCTTCAGTCAGCCGACAAGTTCCCCGGACAGCACCTTCCGTGTCTGCCTACGTGTTGGCCGCCGCATCGTCGCGGGGATGGTAGCCCCAGTTGTAGGTTCGACGAGTGGCGGCCGGCATCCGGCGCTCGTACAGTCTGGCAGCCTGGACTGCCGAACAGGAGCTGAGGGTGCAGGACATCGCGATCTTCCAGGCCGAATTCCACCTCCAGGCGAACCACAACACGACGAACCCCACGATACACCATTGGTGCAACACAACCGGCAATCCAATCGGCTCTATCATTGTGTCCTCCTTTCTGGCTGTTGGAACTGCCCTCAATATAGCACGAAACCGGCCGGTGTTATGACAGATATAGAACAGATGAGCTACAGACTTATGACAGGCCGGCAGAAGTCACTTCCGGGCCAGCAACGGCGTGTGCTCCAGCAATTCGGGGAGGTCGTATAACCGCCCCACACGCAGCTCCACCTGCGGCAAGATCGTCTCCCGCACGTATTCAAGGTCGTCCATGGAGCCCAGCCTTAACCGGGCCACGATCTCGCCGCCCCGACCCCTGTGTTCTAGCGTCGACCCCTGGAACCGGTGCCATTGGGCAAACGCCCACGCATAGCAGGGTATGGCCCGCGAAGCAGCCTCACGGAACGAGTCGCAGGCCCCGTCCCTCGTCACGCGGTCAAAGGCGAAGTGGCCTCGAATCATCTCGATCTCGCCAGCCTGCCGCCAGAATTCGTCGACAGGCTCTCCGTCCGGGTCGTCATCGGCAGTCCCGCCGGCCCGCAACCGGTAGGTTTGCGGAATGACCTCCTCGGCCCGCTTCAGCCAGGCTGCCACCTGATCAAAGCCCTGGGTTTGCAGGTGATGGCGGGCCATCTCGATACAGGCGCTGACAAAGTGAACCGGATGCCCATCCCGGGCCAGGTCGACTGCCTCTCCCAGGCAGGCCAGGGCCCGCCGCTGCCGCTCTCTGGCAATGCCTTCGCCGGAACCGGGAAACAGGGCCAGGTTGCTATAGCCTTGGCCCAGTGCCAGCAGCGCCTCTATGCTCCGGATGGGCTCGAAAACCTGGTTTGCAAAGATGTCCCTCGCCTCTTCCAGTAGCTTGACGGCCCGACACTCATGCTCCAGGCGCTTCCGATCATCATAGACCGTCGTCAGCATGGCCAGCCCGTGGTATGCTCTCCCCACCGTTACAGCCGTCAGCCCGACGCCGCGCCTGGCATTCAGCTCTTTGCAGGCATCGTAAGCCTGCTCGCCGACGATGCGCGCGCGGTGCGGCTGTCCCGCTTCGATGTAGGCCCTGGCGTATGCCTCGCGGCTCAGCGCGATCCTGTATGGCAGGCCCAGCGCTTGCCGGATTTCCAGCGCTTCGTCGAGACGGGCCGTGGCCTTGTTCCCCTCTCCCCGCAGAGAATACACGATGCCCATGTTCTGGCCCGTGTTGGCCAGTTCTTCGACGTGGTCGGATGCCTCAAAGTAGGGCAGCGCTGCCTCGAACAGGCGCAACGCCCGACGGTACTGGCCAAGCTCGAGGTAGCAAAGGTAGCCCAGAACGTTGTACGCCCTTCCCAGCGCCAGATTCCGGCGCCAGTTTCCGGGATCCAGACCGCGCTCCGGGCTCAAGTCTTCGCGCGCGTTGAGGCGTGTCACCGTCTCGATGGTGTTCTGAAGAACTGCCCGGGCTTCCTCCAGCCCACCGGTATAAACCAGGTTCTGGCCATAGTAGACGGCGGCCTCCGCCCGGAGATCGAGCTCGGCAGGATCGGCGCAGCCCTTCAGGAGCGCCCGGTCGTAGCCCGCATTCCTGGCGTATCTCAGGGCCTCTGGAAACCGATCGGCCTTCATCAACCTCAGGAACCCGCGCAGGCCTTGCTCAGATGCCGTCACTCCATCGGAAGCGTCCCCACGGCCAGACAGCCGCGACGACGCGACCTCCCGGAGGAGCGGTATGCCGGGCTCGCGGGAGGCGGTCTTGCCGTAGCGGAGGCGTTCTTCAATCGCCCGCGATTGGTTCTCCAGCTCTCTCCCGCGAGCATCGCGCAGGATATCTCTTGTCAGGCCGAGCCAGGATTCAGGAGCCGTTGGCTCCCTCCCCTTCCCCCGTATCTTGCTTGGCAGTGCGATCCCAATTCCCATCGCATCGTCTCCCCTCTCCGGCCAACCTCGAGCAGGTTCACGGCCGGGTTGTGTCCTTGCGCTTCAAGAATAGCAAAAGATCGAGCATCTGTCTTGGCAGGTGTAAACCGCAGAAGACAGGCAAATGACATGCCTGTTACAAAGTGCCGGGGTTGTAAAATGCCGCAGGCCGGGCGGCCTGCGGCAAGAACTGCGCGCGTCAGCAGGGGCGGATGGCGCTTGCGCTAGCCCACTCCTCGAATCGCCAGGCCCAGGGTGTCCTCGAAGAACCTTCCCAAACGCTCCAGGCTGACGATGCCATACTTCGCAGCGAGGTCGGGTACCCTTTCCTGCAGGTATGCCAGATCCTCGTGGCTGCACGTCCGGAAGCGATGGTACATCTGCCGGAAGGTCTCGCCCAGGCCCACGGCCCGCTCCGAGAACCTTTCGAAATAGGCCGTGGAGAAGAGATAGTGAAGCATGGTCTCCTCCAACACCTCGCGGGTTACCGGCCGCTTGCCGTTCTCCGTGCCGATGTCAAAGGAAACGTTCCCTCTAAGCAGCTCGATCTTGCCGAGTTGAAGCCAGAACGACTCGATGGCACTCTCTGTCTTGATCGCGGGCCATTCTCTGTCCGGCCGCAGTCGGTACCCTTTGGGCACGACTTGCTCGCCTTTGTCCAGGATGGAATGAGCCTTGTCGTATTCCTTGCGCATGAGGTACACCTGGGCCAGATCCTCGCACGAGTCGGCCAGGAGCAGGGGCAGGTCGAGCTTCTCGGCCAGCTCGATGCTTTTCATCAGGTACTCGACGGCGGCGCCGGACGCGGCGCGAAAAAGCCGAGGTTCATCCGCCTTCTGCTGGTCCAGGGCTGCCCGTGCTCGATAGATGCATCCCAGCTCGTTGAGCGCTTCTACCCGCCGCAGCGGCTCCTGTACCTCTTCGGCAAAGATCTGGACGGCCCGATCCAGATGTTCCGCAGCGCGGCCCAGCATCTCGGCTGCGTCCTGGTAGGAATACAGGCCATCTCTCCACAGGTTGCTCTTGTTGCGGAGGGCGTGACCCATCGTAATCGAAGCCAGCCCGATGCCGCGCTGGGCCGGGATCCCTCGAAAGATTGCCAGGGCGTCCGTGGCAAGGCGCTCGGCGCGATGGGGCTCGGCAAACTCCAGGTGCACGATGGCTCGCGAGTTGAGGCTCAACGCCGTGCGGTATGGCAGGCCCTGCTCGTTGCGCAGCCGCAACCCATCGTCCACCAGGGTCTCGGCCCGGGTGCGGTGGCGCAGGAGAGCCCACACCCGGCCCATGTTGTCGTTGGTGTTGGCCAGTTCTTCGCCCAGATCCGAGGCGCGAAAGTAGGGGAGGGCCGCCTGGAACTCTGTCAGAGCCAGGCGGAGATGGCCCATGTGCATCCAGTACACGTAGCCCAGGTTGTTGTGTGCCCGTCCCAGGATCATGTTGCGCCGCCACCCCTCATAACTTGACGCATCCTCCAGGGCCAGATCGTCCGGTTTCCGCTCTCCCTCCAGGGCCCGGATGGTTCCGGCCAGGATCTCCACTGCCTTCTTCGTCTGGCCAATATAGATCAACGCCTGGGCATGATAGACCGACGTTTCTGCCCTGGCTATCTCTGCAATGGGCCCCCGGCCTGGACAGAGGGGTTCGCCGGCCGCCATCGATGCTTCGGCAACCGCGACAGCCCGCTGGTTCTCCCCTCGGACCATCAAGCGCTTGATCCAGTTGGGCACTGCATCGCAATTGAACTCGTCCAATAGGCCGGGAGCGTCGCGCAGGATCCGCTGGTCGATTGGACTCTTGCTGTTCAAGAAGGCCAGCACTTCATTGCGCATGCGCAGCTCAAAGCCTACCTCAGAGGCGCGAATGGGGGCATCCGCCTCCCGCACGTACCAGCGGTATCCTTCCACCGGGTTGGCCCGCAGGCGATAGATGAGGGACTCTACCTGGGAGTCTTGCAGCGCCTTCCGTTCCTTGACCGTCTCCTGGTGAGCCTCGTACCTGTCTACGATTTTCTGGCTCAGGCGCTGGACCTCGTCCGCATGCAAGAGATGCCTATCGCACAGGATGTACAACTCGTCGTGCAGGAACAGCCGCTCCTCGCCGGCAGGCCGCTTCACAAAGCCTCGCTTTGCCACGCCTGCCAGTCGTTCACGGCATGCCTCAAGGTCCCACTCGCCCGCCAGTTGTTGGAGCAGCTCGGCGTCGAGCCCCTTGCGCGCGATGGCCAGAAAGCGCAGGACATCCCGCAAGGAGCTGTCCGGCTCGCCGCGCATGACGTGATCGACGAGCAGGCGATCGATTTCTTCGTGCACTTCGCCGGGTGAGCTCTGCATCACGGCCTGTCGAAAAGGTTCCAGGTCCAACCCATGCTGGATGATCTCGGCTGCCAGATCGAGGCGAATGGGGTTTCCTTCGGTTACCCCCCACAGGCGCTGCCGCAGCTCCGGCTCGATCTCGCGGAGTGCAGGATAATGGTAGGCCTTTTTCTCGAAATACTCGGCCACCTCTTGCTCACTAAAGCCGCCCAGCTCAACCGGGTGAAAGCGAAGGCCAGGCTTGCCGACGAGTGTCTCTCTCAAGGCCTGGCCGAGATAGGGAGATTCCTCCGGCCGGCCTGCCAACAGCACCACACAGTTCTCCCAACGGCACAACTGGTCCAGGAGCCAGGCGCGCACGGTGGTGCTCTCGCTTTCCAGGCCGGTTCGCTTCTGCACCTCGTCGATCTCGTACTGCATCCGCTCGACGGTGTCCAGGGCGATGACGATGCGTTCCCAGCGGCTGACGGCGTTCACGCCACCGGCAAACAACTCGGCCAATTGCTTGCGCTCCACCTCCAGCTCGAGCCCTGGGAGGCCGGCCTCGCGCCGGGCCGTCCATTCGTCTCGCTTGCGGTGAAAATCGTCAAACTCACCGGCCGACTCCAGTGCC
The DNA here is from genome assembly GCA_034428935.1 of Anaerolineae bacterium. GTDB lineage: Bacteria > Chloroflexota > Anaerolineae > JAAYZQ01 > JAAYZQ01 > JAAYZQ01. Next base: position 25,341 of record DAOUHB010000011.1, read on the forward strand.
GTGCTGAGATGTTCCTCCAGCCCGCTGCTGGAATTGATCTCGGCGTGGTACAGGTCCAGGATACCCGACCAGGGAAAATAGGCGGCGATGCCATCGGGACTGCCCAGCTCCAGCCCTACCTGGCGGAGCAGGACCGTCTTGCCTTCTCCGCCCTTGCTGCTTATATAGTAGATATCCGTCGTGCGATCTGTCGTATGAATGGCTTTGAGGATGTCGTCCGTAGCGTGCCGGCGGATCCACTCCCCGTTGTTCATCGTGACTCCTTCCAGGTCTATTCTAGCGCTGCTGCGCGCGGGTCTCGGCATCAGAGACCACCATCTTGTATTCCTCCGGGGCCAGGGCCATAAGCTCTTGATCATCTTCCAGGGCTTCGACCAGTTCTTGCCAGGACGCCGCATCACGAGGCGGGCTGTCGCGCAGGAACTGTGCCCACCAGTCGCCAAAGGCCGGCCTTTGGCCCGCCGGCTCGCGACGGGACAGTTGCACATAGTGGTACATGATCTCGGGCAGAAACGTGGACAGGTAGCTCGGTTGCTTTTCCAGCCGCCTGTCGTGGAAAGACAGTGCGGCGCGATGGACAGCGAGGAACCGATCCAGATGCGCTCGTTCCAGGTAAGCGGACAACAGCGCGCGCAGGACGGGGTCGGGTTCGTACACCTTTTTGTTTGTGTGCCAATACAGGAGATGCTGGGCCTGCAAGGCTTCGATGATGCGCATGTAGTAAGCGTCGCCCCGGTTCGCTTCACCCAGGCCCAGATCCTCCACGAGGGCTCGCAGGGATTCCACGTTCAACCACCGCAGCAGGCTGGCCGGCCTGGCCAGGCGGTGCAGCGATTCCTCGAGGCCCTCCAGGGCCTCCTCGACGACGTGGGCCAGGACCTCACCGGCCAGCCCTGGCTCGACCTTGTCTACGGACGCATCCTCAGCGCCAAGATCAATGCCCTGCTTTTCCAACTGGGTTCCCAGCAACTCGGCAGCCAGGGGGTGACCGAAGGCGTGTTGGTACAGCACGCGGCTCCAGGGCCGACTGGCCCCCAACTCCTCTCCGATTTCCTGTTCGCGAAAGCTGGACAGCCGATGCAGATCCACACGCCGCCGCACCTGAAATCGTTCCCAGCGGCGCAGCTCGCCTCGACCGGCGAAAACAAAGAGCACCCGGTCGGTGATGGCCAGTCTCTCTACCAGGTGCTCCTCGAGCCAATAGAAGCTCGTATCGTTCTGCCTCACCAGGGCATCCAGCGTGTCCAACATGATCAGCGGGGTGACCGCACTCGCGGCCCATTCCGTGACCTGCTGGACAAAGGCCTCGGCCCAATGCTCATCACTCGCCCGGCCGCCCAGGTCCGGGACCCCTTCGCCCATCTGCAGGGCCAGTTGCATCCACAGCTCCTGGATCAGCTTCCCGCGCTGCAGCTCGTTTTCGTGCCACAGCGAAGCTGAACGCTCTTGGTCCAGGTCGAGGCGGGCGACGATGACGGGGCAGGGGCCTGGATCTTCCAGGGCGCGCCCCTTGTACAGGTCCTGCAGGCGCAGCAGGAGCCAGCTCTTGCCCATGCCATACGCCCCCCAGAAGCACGTAACCACCAGGGGCATGGGCTCGCCGGCGATGCCGGTCTTGAGCTTGGTGCTGATGCGATCGATCTCTACCTTGCGGTTCACAAAGGGGCGGCCCGGTCCGGGGGCTTTCCGAGCCTGAAGCTTTGATGTGCCGTTCATTATAACTCCCCAACGAGAACAAGAATGAAATTAGAAACCTGGCAAACGAACCATTGCCTGGAAATCTATGCTTCGCAGCGCAGTTGACGGTCTAGACCGCCCGCCGTTGCCTCTTCCAGCAGGTGAGCGCCGGCCACTTGACAAGGGTCTCGAAGGTGCCGGGCTTGTGCCGATAGGTGGGTGATGGCCTGGAGGACGATTTACGCCCTGTTTCGCGTTCGGCTCGCTCCAGGTAGGGAATGCGCCTTGGCTCAAATAGAGGATATGCCCGGGGTCGGGCACGATAGCACTCCAACCACCTGGGGAGCGCCTCGACGCTGGGCAGGTGGATCCCTGGCCAATCCCCATAATTTCCCAGGGGGTCGAGGTGAATGGCGCCCATCCCCGCCGCCCGCGCCCCCCAGACGTCGACCGTGTAGATGTCCCCGATGTAGATGACGTCCCTCGGGGATAGCCTCAGTTTGCTCAGGATCCCGTCAAACACCTGTCTTTGGGGTTTTGCAGCCCGCAACTCCCTGGAATCAAAGATGTGTTCAAAAAACGAAAGCAATCGCAGGTCCTTGAACACGGTCCGGGTCCGCCCATCAGAGTTCGAGAGCACGGACATTCTATATCCGGTGCGTTTCAGAAGAATCAGGGTGTTACGCACCTCCGGGCGGGTAAAAGTCCACAGGTTGCGATCGTCATGCCGTTGTCGCCACTCTTCCGCAAGGCGTGTCGCAACCCGGTTCGGCAATCCGAGAGTGGTGGCTAACGTGCGGGCATATCCATCCGGCCAGGGGTCCTCGGGGAAGGGTGGCTTCTGGCGCGCCTTCTGATCCAGCTCATAGATGATCTGATAGTATGCGTCGCGGAGTTGCTCGTGGGTGAGATGTATGCCACTCGCCAATGCCACGGCAATCAAGAACTCTTCGTCCGGAAACACGAGTGTGCCTCCGGCATCAAAGAGAAGGTAGGGCCTTTTCTTCTGCAACTGCTGCCTCCCGGTGTCCGGCAACTCTGCTATGGTGTCGCTGCGTGGAGCTGGATGACCTATCGAGATCTGTTTGTCCCATAGTGAGCTGCCTCTTCCTGCTACATCGAATCCGCAACGCGTGCAGCATTGCAA
>DAOUHB010000012.1:0-10745 GCA_034428935.1 Anaerolineae bacterium
ACAACACCATCTACGAGTGGAACTATACCCGGCAGCTCCTCCACATCCGCATGCTGGAGGCCCAGAGCTGCGACATCGACGCCTCCGTGGAGCGGGACCTCTTTGGCGAGGAGTACCTCATCAAGCGCCCGCTGCTGCAGGCCATCGAGCTGAGCGCCGGGGGCCGGGCGCCGGTGCTGCTCATCGACGAGCTGGACCGGGCGGACGAGGAGTTCGAGGCGTTCTTGCTGGAGCTGCTGAGCGACTTTCAGATCACGATCCCGGAGATCGGGACGATGCGGGCGGCGCGGCCGCCGGTGGTGGTCATCACCTCGAACCGCACGCGCGAGATCCACGACGCCCTGAAGCGGCGCTGCATCTATCACTGGATCGACTATCCCACCCTGGAAAAAGAGTACTCCATCGTGAACCTGAAGGTGCCGGGGGCATCGGCGCTCCTGGCCGGGCAGCTCGTGCACTTTGTGCAGGAGCTCCGGCGCCTCGACCTTTACAAGCTGCCGGGGGTAGCCGAGACGCTGGACTGGGCCGAGGCCCTGGTGACCCTCGACGCCCGGGAGCTGGAGCTTCCGGTCGTGGAAGAGACGCTGGGGCTCCTCCTGAAGTACCAGGACGACTTCGAGGCGGTGCGCAAGGGGCAGGTCGAGCGCATCCTCTCCAGCGCGCAGACCCGGGCCACGGAGAGGATGCTGCAGCCACCGCCTGTTTCGTGCGCATAGGCGGCGATGATGTGCTGGAAGGGTGCAGGGTAGAGTTGAGTCGGGATCCGGACGTGGACTGCGAGGACCCAGAGATGGCGGCCAAGGACGGCGGTTTGCAGCCCGGCGCGGGCAGCGGGGGCTATCTCCTGGGCCACCTATTGCGCTTTGGCCAGTTGCTTCGCGTCATGGGCGTTGAGGTCAGCACCCGCCAGGTGCTGGATCTCGTGGAAGCATTGGAGCACGTCTCCATCGACAACCGGTTTGACTTCTACCACACCTGCCGCGCCCTCCTCGTCAACCGCCGCGAGGATTTCCTGGTTTTTGAGCAGGCGTTTCAGGTCTTCTGGCAGGGTGACGACCAGGGAGAGAAGCAGGGCCCTCCCCTGCCCAACGCCAGGGCCAGGCGGCTGCGTCTGCCCGGCAAGGCTGCGACCAGAGAAAGCGAGGCCGGCGACGAAGGCAAGGACGGGCGGCTGATGCCCGGCAGCGAGGCCGGCGAGGGGGACGAGCAGGAGCCGGGCAGCCAACCGATGATGGTCTACAGCCCCCAGGAGGTGCTGCGCCTGGCAGGCAAGGACTTTGCCGAGATGTCGTGGGAAGAGATCCAGGCGGCCAAGCAGGCCATCGCCAATCTGGACTGGAAACTGGGCGAGAGGCGCACCAGGCGGGTGCGGAACAGCAACAAGGGCCGCCTGCACCTGCGGCGCGTCATCCGCGACAACCTGCGCCACGGCGGCGAGCCCATCCACCTGGCCTTTCGCCGGCGCGTCCAGCGCCCCCGTTCCCTCGTCGTCCTGTGCGACATCAGCGGCTCCATGGAGCGCTACTCGCGCATGCTGCTCCACTTTGTCCACGCCCTGACCCACGGCCTGACGGACACCACCGTGGAGGCCTTTGTCTTTGGCACCCGGCTGACGCGCATCACCCGCCACCTGCGCTACAAGGACGTGGACGAGTCGCTGGACGAGGTAGGCTCCCTGGTTCTCGACTGGTCGGGCGGCACGCGTATTGGCGAGGCGCTGCGCGAGTTCAACTTTCGCTGGGCACGGCGCGTCCTGGGCAATGGCGCCGTGGTGCTGGTCATCAGCGACGGCTGGGACCGGGGCGAGCTGGACATTCTGGCCAAGGAGATCTTTCGCTTGCAGCGGGCGTCCTACCGGCTGATGTGGCTCAATCCCCTCATCGGCGCCGGCGAGTACCAGCCGGTGCAGCGCGGCATGGCCACGGCTTTGCCCTGCATCGACGACTTTTTGCCCGTCAACAACCTGGCCAGCCTGGAGCAGTTGGCCCGGACGCTGTCGGCGGTGGGCGCCCTGCGCCCGGTGCGCAAGCAGCGCACCTGCCCGCCCCTCGTCGCCGCCGAGCCCGCCGAGGATGGGAGCCCTGCCGGGCCGGAAAGGCGCCGCGGGGGCGACCCCGATTGGAAAAAGATCATCGATGCCCGCCTCTCGGCGGTTGGAACGAGGATGGGCTGACGGGAGGTACCTTGAATCTCAGCTTTCCCACCGCATTGCAGCAGCAGTTGGAGGCAGCCATCGTCCGGGGAGACCATGCCCCCGGCTCGACCCTGCGCCCGGGCCAGCTCTGCCGGGACTACGACGCCTCGGCGGCTGACGTGGAGCGCGTCCTGGGCGCCGCCCATCGCAAGGGCCTGGTCAAGCCCCTCGCCGGTGGGCAGGATGGCTACCTGGTGCTGGGCCCCACCCAGGCCAGGTTTAGCAGCGTGTTCACCCACACGGCCGAATCGGGCCTCAAGCCCCGATCCCTGGTGCGCCAGGTCGAGGTCGTGCCTGCTACCCCCGAAATGGCCGAAAAGCTGGAGGTGGAGGAGGGCAGCCCCGTCTACCGCTACGTGCGCACCCGCTACGTCAACGAAGAGGCGCTGGCCAACCAGATCAACTACATGCCCCTCGAAGTCTGCCCCGGCCTGGAGCACGACGACGTCACCCGCCATTCCTTCCAGAAGCTGCTGGAGAACAAGTACGCCACGGTCTTTGCCGGGATGAAAGAGCACTTTTCCATGGTCGAGGCCAACGCCGAGGACTGCGAGATCCTGGGCCTGGCCGCGGGCTCGACCATCCTGCTCATCGAGCGGGTGGCCCTCAGCGCCACCAACCGGCCGGTGGTGTGGGCCAATATTCGCATCCGGCCGGACCGTTATGCCTACGTCGCTGCCCTGTGGCCCGAGGCCGCCGAGCTGCTGTCGAGCGGCCGAGAACCTGCGGCGTAAGACGCGTAACGACCATCATTCCAACGGAGGACGGCAATGTCAGCGGAGCACAAAATCTATCCCATCAATACCGGTTGGTGCCAGACCGACCTGGGCACCTACATGTTTTTCAAAGGCGAGGCCGGGAACAAGATCCAGATCCCGGTGCTGTGCTTTTACGTCGATGCCGGCGAGCACAAGATCATGGTCGACACAGGCCTGCCCGACGCCGAGCGTGCGACCCGGTATCACCACGACTGCCAGAAGAAGGACTGCCTGGACAGCCCCGACGCCCTGCGGGCGATGGGTGTCGATCCCGACGAGATCGACCTCTGCATCTTTACCCATCTGCACTGGGACCACACCCACAACATGAAAAAGTTCCGCAACGCGCGCTACGTGGTCCACGCCACCGAGATCCAGTGGGCCTACAATCCCCTGCCCCTCTACTACCGCTCCTACGAATCGCCCAAGTTGGGCATCGAGGCGCCCTTTGTCGGCTGCCAGTTCGAGCTGGTAGAAGGGCCGGCCGAGATCGTGCCCGGTGTGTCGGTCTTTCCCACGCCCGGCCACACCCCCGGCCACCAGTCGGTGGCGGTCGAGACGGCGGTGGGAACGGGCGTCATCTGCGGCGACGCCGTCTTTCGCTATGCCAACCTGGAGCCTCGCCTCGACGAGCACTGGCGCTACTGGAGCCAGGCTCGCTTCGTGAGCATGATCGACGGCTGGCGCAGCATGGAAGAGATCGACCGGCGCGCCGATTTCATCCTGCCGGGCCACGACGAGGCGGTCATGGACCATTCCGTTTATCCCTACGAGGGCATGCCCCTGCGCGAGCGCCGCAAGCCTGTGCCAGGAGCCCCGTTCTATTTCTCGGGCATATAGGGTAGCAGGGCCATGGAACCCGATGCGAAGCGCACGGTCGTGATCGTCGCCACCCTCGACACCAAGGGCGAAGAGGCGGCCTACCTCCGCGACCACGTAGCGGCCTGGGGCCTGGAGACGATCCTCGTCGACCCTGGTATTCTGGGCCAGGCCCTGGTGCCGGCCGACGTGAGTCGCTATGACGTGGCCCGGGCGGCGGGCACTACCCTGGAAGCGCTCCTGGAACGAGGTGAGAAGAGCTATGCCATCGCCCGGCAGATCGACGGGCTCATCGCCATCGTCCAGGATCTGCTGGCCCAGGGCCGGCTGCACGGCATCGTGAGCATCGGCGGAGGGCAGGGGACGTCCATCGGCACCGCGGCCATGCGCGCCCTGCCCGTGGGCATCCCCAAGCTCATGCTCTCCACGGTGGCCAGTGGCAACTTCCAGTTCGGACCCTACGTGGGCACCAAGGACATCTGCATGATGCACTCCATCACCGACGTCCTGGGCCTGAACGCCATCAGCCGGCCGATCCTGAGAAACGCGGCCAACGCCATCGCCGGCATGGCCCTCCGGCTGGAGCCAGAGGGCCGGTCGACGCGGCCCACGGTGGCCATCACCATGCTCGGCATCACCACTCCCTGCGTGATGCGCGTCAAGGCCACGCTGGAGGGCCTCGGCTACGACGTGGTGCCTTTTCACGCCAACGGTACCAGCGGCCCGGCCATGGAGCAGTTGATCGAACAGGGCGAGTTCGTGGGGCTCGTCGATCTGAGCACCCACGAGGTCATCGACCAGCAGCACGGCGGGCTGGCGGGGGCCCCGAACCGCATGGAAGTGCTCACCCGGGTGGCCCTGCCGGCCGTGGTGTCGGCCGGGGGGAGCGACTACCTGCTCTTCGAATCGGTGGAAAAGGCCCCGGAAAAGTACCGCGACCGGGCGCGGGTGGTGCACAACAAGCAGATGACCTGCTTCGCGCCTACCCCGGACGAGATGGTGGCTGCTGCCCGGGAGATGATCGAGCGCCTGAACCGCGCCCTGGGCCCCGCCATCGTGCTCTTGCCCGCGCAGGGCTTTTCCATGCAGAACAAGGCGGGCCTGCCCCTCTACGTGCCCGAGGGCAACCGGGCGGTCATCGACGAATTCTGCACCGCGCTCCGGCCCGAGATCCCCGTCGTCGTGGCCGACCTGCACATCAACGATCCGGATTTCGCGGCCATGGTGGCGGCGGCCCTGGAGGGCCTGTGCCGGGGCCAGGCACCCCGGGCCATCGCCGCCCGGTGGCAGAGCGCCGGGTAGAGCCCGTGCCAGTCCCTGTGATCTCTCCAGTCGTCGCCCCCGGGGTCCCCGATCCCGGCCCGCCCGACTTTCGGCGGGTTCGCCGCGCCATGCTCCGGCAGGGTGAGGGCGACCGGGTGCCGCTGTTCGAGCTGTCGGTGCATCGCAAGCACCGGGAGGCCATCCTGGGCCGGCCCATCGCCGGCCTGGCCGACGAGGTCGCCTTCTGGCAAGCGGCGGGCTACGATTTCGTCTCCATCCGCGCCGGGGTGCGTAGCGTCGTGCGTGGCTACCACCCGGCCGTGGCCGCGTGGAAGGACGCCCGCCAGAAGTCCGGCCCTCCCGACACCGTCTGCCGTCAGGACAGGTGCCGGGGCGGCTGGGTGTCGGAGGAGGGCGCCCTCATCGCCGACCGGGACGACTTCCGGTCGTTTCCGTGGCCCGCGCCCCACGAGCTGGGCGGCTACGGCGACTATGCCGACCTGGAGGAGCACCTCCGGTCCCTGGCCGGCCTGCTGCCCGCCGGGATGAAGGTGCTGGTGCAGTTGGGGTACCTGTTCATGGGCGCCTGGCAGCTCATGGGCTTCGAGAACTTTTGCCTGAAACTGGCCGACGAGCCCGACCTGGTTGGCGACGTGCTGGACTGGCTGGGCGCCAGCCAGCTCGCCGTGCTCGAGTTCCTGCTGCAGCACGACTGCGTGGGCGCCATCTGGCTGCCCGACGACCTGTGTTACAACAGCGGCCCCGTGGTCTCCCCGCGGGTCTATCGCCGCATTGTCTATCCCTGGTACGTCCGCATCGTGGCGCGCTGCCACGCCGCAGGGCTTCCCGTGGGCCTCCACAGCGACGGCGACCTGACCCGCCTGCTGCCCGACCTGGTGGACTGTGGCTTTGACGCCATCCACCCCTTCGAGCCGCCGATGAACGACATCGTGGCCGTCAAACGCCAGTGGGGCGGGCGCATCGCCGTGGCGGGCAACGTCGACCTGAAGAACACGCTGTGCGCCGGGACGCCGGCTGACGTGGAGGCCGAGGTGCGGCAAAAGGTCGCGGCCCTGGCGCCGGGAGGCGGCTGGCTGCTGGGCTCAAGCAACTCGATCCCCGACTTTGTGCCGGTGGAGAACTACCGGGCGCTCCTGGCCGCCAGCCTGGCCTACGGGCGGTTCGGAGGAGCGCAGCACCCGGGCCTGCGGCGGGCCGTGTGCTCGGTGGCCTGAACGAGGACAATTGGGAGGATCTGGCAACGTGTTGGGCAAAGAGATCCGTTTGCAGAGGCTGAAGAACCCGGTCTCGGGCCGCATCCTGACCGTGGCCGTCGACCATGCGCCCAGCTACGGAGTGCTGGCCGGCCTGGAGCAGATCGGCCGGACACTGGACCGCATGGCGAGTGCCGGACCCGACGCCATGGTCATGATGAGGGGTGTGGCCGAGCGCTGTTTCCGGCCCTACGCCGGGCGGGTGGCACTCATCCTGAAATCGACGACGCTGTCGCCCTATCATCCGGCGTGCGACGTATGGGTCGCCGCGGTCGAGGACGCCGTGCGCCTGGGCGCCGACGCCGTGGCCATGGCCCTGACGGTGGGCAGCGAGGAGCAAGCCGCCCTGGTGGCCAACCTGGGCGCCCTGGTGCGCGAGGCGGAACGGGCAGGGATGCCCGTCATCGTGCATTCCTACCCCAACGGCCCCCTCGTGCCCCGCGACGAGGTGTATGGCGCGGAGCGCGTGTCCTATGCCGCCCGCCTGGCCATGGAGCTGGGGGTGGACGTGGTCAAGACCTTTTACACGGGCTCGGCCGAGTCCTTTGCCCGGGTGGTCGAGGTGGCGGCGCCCGCGCTGGTAGTCGCCGCCGGCGGTCCTCGCCTGGAGTCGGACGCCGATGTGCTCCGCATGGCCGAGGGAGTGGTCCAGGCCGGGGCGGCGGGAATCACCTTCGGGCGCAACATCTGGCAGAGCAGCGACGGACCCGCGCTGGTGGGCGCCCTGAAGCAGGTGCTGCACGAGGGCAGGACCGCCCAGGACGCCCTGGCCTCCATGGGACGGGGCGTGAGGGCGTGACGAGGGAACAGGGAGGATTGCCATGAACATTGTCGTCATCGGCACGCTGGACACCAAGGGGCCCGAGGTGGGCTTCTTGCGGGAGGAGGTGGCCAGGCGCGGCCACTCGCCCCTGGTCATCGACCCCGGCATCCTGGGCGCGCCGGCCATCCCGGCGGACGTCAGCCGCGAGGAGGTGGCCCGGGCGGGCGAGCACGAGCTGGCCGCCCTGGTGGCCAGCGGCGACCGGCAGCTCTGCCAGCGGGCCATGATCGACGGCCTGGTGCAGGTCGTCCGCCGGCTGCACGCCGAGGGCCGGGTGGACGGCATTGTCGCCGTGGGTGGTGCCCAGGGGACGGCCATGGCCACAGCCGCCATGCGCGCCCTGCCCGTGGGCCTGCCCAAGGTCATGGTCTCCACCGTGGCCTGCGGCCAGACCACCTTTGGTCCCTACGTGGGCACCAAGGACGTGGCCATGATCCACTCGGTAGCCGATATCCTGGGGCTCAACCGGGTGACCATGCGCATCCTGGCCCAGGCGGCCGCGGCGGTCACGGCCATGGCCGAGGTGGGAGCCGAAGCGGAGCGTGGCGATGGCGAGCTGGTGGCCATCACCCAGGCGGGCATCACCACGCCGGGTGTCATGGCCGTCAAGGAGCGGCTGGAGGCCCTGGGTTTCGAGGTGATTGCCTTTCACTGCAACGGCATCGGCGGCCAGGCGATGGAGGAGCTGGTACACGACGGCGCCATCAAGGGCGTCGTCGACTATTCACCCCACGAGGTCACCGACTTGCTCTTTGAGGGGCTGATGCCGGCCATGCCCGGCCGCCTGGAGGCCGCCGGGCAGATGGGCATCCCCCAGGTGGTGGTCCCCGGCGCCACCGACATCCGGCTTCACGGCCGCCCCGAGGAGCTGCCCGAGGATCTGCGGGCGCGGGCCTGCGTCCAGCACACGCCGACCCACACCCACGTGCGGGCCACCGCCGAGGAGATGGCGGCCGTGGGCCGCTGGATCGCCGAGCGGCTGAACGCCGGGCAGGGACCGCGGGCGGTGCTCATCCCCGAGCAGGGCTACAGCATGTTGAACCGCCGCGGCCAGGTGTTGTGGGACGAGCCTGCCAACCGGGCCTTTGCGACGGCCATGGAAGAGATGCTGCTCCCCGACGTGGAGCTGATTTCGCTGGACGCGCACATCAACGATGCCTCCTTTGCCGAGGCCGTGGTCCAGGCATTTCTCCGGCTGCGGGCCGTGCAGCGCGGGCCGGCTCAGGGGTAGGGGGACGGCGCGGTGAGGGCGACCATGAGCCCGCGGGAGCGGGTGCTGGCGGCGGTCGATCGCCAGGGGCCCGACCGGGTGCCCATCGACGTGGGGGGCACTTCCTTCAGCACGGTCATCGGGCAGGCCTACGAGCGGCTGAAGGCCGGCCTGGGCGTGGGCGGTGAGACGGCCTACATGAAGCGAAAATCGCGCAGCGCCCTGCTGGACGAGGCCGTGGCGCGGCGGCTGGCCGCCGACACCCGGCCGCTCCTGGTGGGCAGCCCCGACGGCTGGCAGGACGTCTATTTTGACGACGGTTCGTTCCGCGACGAATTTGGCGTGGTCTGGCGCCGGGCGGGCGACGGGCATTATGCCCCCCTGGGCAACCCCCTGTGCGAGGCGGGCCTCAACGAGCTGGCGACCTATCCCTGGCCCGATCCCTACAATCCGGGGCGCGTACGGGGCTTGCGCGACGCGGCTCGGCGGCTCCACGAGGAGGGCGAGTACGCCGTCGTCCTGTCCATGCCAGTGGGCTTTGTCCACCTCAGCCAGTACCTGCGGGGCTACGAGCAGTGGCTCATGGACATTGTCCTCAACCCCGAGTTCCTGGATGCCCTGATGGACGGCGCCCTGGCCTGGTGGATGACGCTCTGCGCGTCCGTCCTGGAAGAGGTGGGGCCCTACGTCGACGTCGTCGCCCTGGCCGACGACGTGGCCTTTCACGACCGGCCCATGGTGGACCTGGCGCGCTACCGGCGCCTCTTCAAGCCCCGCCACGAGCAGATGGTGCGCTGTGTCAAAGAACGCTCCGACGCCCGGGTGCTCTACCACTGCTGCGGCGCCGTGCGCTCACTGGTAAACGAATTTGTCGAGATTGGCGTCGATGCCCTCAACCCGGTGCAGGTTTCATCGGCGGGCATGGACACGGCGGCCCTGAAGGCCGAATTCGGGGAGCGGATGAGCTTCTGGGGGGCCATCGACACGCAGCGTGTCCTCCCCCGGGGCACACCCGAGGAGGTGCGGGCCGAGGTGCGGCAGCGCATCGCCGACCTGGGCCCGGGCGGCGGCTACGTCCTGGCGGCCGTGCACAACGTCCAGGAAGACGTGCCGCCGGAGAACATCCTGGCCATGGCCGACGCGGCCATGGAGTTTGGAGGCCTGGGGGACCATGTTTAGCACGACGTTCGCCTATCCCGAGGATCTGGCCGGCAAGGGCTATGTCATTGCCACCTACTACCTGGAGGCGGACCCCGCCGTGGACATCGTGGCCAAGGCGGCGTCCTTTGCCGTGGGCCAGAGCGTCGGCACCTGGCTGCCGGTGCCGGGCATCACCCCGGAGATGCAGGAGCGGCACACCGGGCGCGTGGTGGCCATCTATGACGTGCCGCCCCTGGAGCTGGCGCCCGATCCGCCGCCCGCGGGCCGGCGCTCCTTTTTCGTCCAGATCGCCTTTCCCGAGGTCAACTTTGGCTCGCAGATCCCCATGTTGCTGACAACCCTGCTGGGCAACGACGTCTCGACGGCCACGCAGCTCAAGCTCGTGGACCTGGCCCTGTCGCCCAGCTTTGTCGCCGGCTTTGGGGGGCCCAAGTTCGGCATCGAGGGCCTGCGGACCGCCCTGGGGATCCCGCGGCGGCCCATCCTGCTGAACATGATCAAGCCCTGCACCGGCTTTGGCCCCGAGGTGGGCGCCAGGTTTTTTGCCGAGTCGGCCCGGGGCGGCGTGGATATTATCAAGGACGACGAGCTGCTGGGCAACACGACCTTTAGCCCCATGCTAGAGCGCGTGCGCGCCTACACCGCCGCCGCGGAACAGGTCTACCAGGAAATCGGGCACCGGGCCGTCTATTGTCCCAACATCACCGACCGCCCGGAGCGGATCGTGGAGAATGCCCAGCGCGCCCAGGAACTGGGGGCCGGCATGGTCATGATCAACGGCGTGGCGGCCGGCCTGGGGATGGTCCAGGCCGTGGCTGAGGACCCGTCGGTTACGATTCCCATCCTGAGCCACTATGCCGGCACCGGTACCCTGACCGAGAACCCGCGGGCCGGCATCTCATCGCCGCTGCTCCTGGGCAAGCTGACCCGGCTGGCCGGAGCCGACGCGGGGGCCCTGGGCTCGGTCTATAGCAGCTACCCGCTGCTCCGGGACAAGTACTTGCGGATTGTTCATAATCAGACCATGCCCTTGTTCGACCTGAAGCCCACTCTGCCCTGCGTGGGCGGCGGAATCCACCCCGGCAACACCCCGCGCATCGTGGAGGACGTGGGCCTGGACGTGATGTTGGGCGTGGGTGGTGCCATCCAGGGGCATCCCGGCGGGGCGGCGGCCGGCGGCCGCGCCATGCGCCAGGCCATCGACGCTGCCGTGGAGGGCGTGCCCCTGGCCGAAAAGGCCCGG
>DAOUHB010000013.1:0-2156 GCA_034428935.1 Anaerolineae bacterium
GTCCTGCGTGCCGGTCCCTACGTCTACGGCCAGTATTCTCATGCGCTCCTCTCGTGCGGCGGTCCCCGCTCGTCCCGGGGGGCCGGCCGTGGGTTTAGCGGGGGGAGTATATCACAAGCTGTGGCTTTTGACCAGGGGTGGCAGGTTTTAAGTGGGGCTGTTGCCTGTTGCCTGGGCTCGCCGGGCGCCGGCTCGGCTTTTCTCTCTACCCGCCACTTGCCGAGCGGGCGCTCGGCGCTCCCAGGTAGGGGCAGGTCTTGCTGTAGATACTCGTAGGGTTTTACCCCGAGTTGCTCATTAACAATTTACCCCTTCAGGGATGAACAAAGGCAAAGGCAATTGTTGAATCCCTAGGCCCGTGGGCCACGGAGCCAGACCCGTCAGATCGGAGACGTCTAACCCTTTGGCCGGGCGGCGGCAGATCTCCACCTCGGGATCAGCGCTGTCGCTGAAAACAAAGTGCCGGTCGTTGGGGGAGAAGTGCACCTTGACCTGCTGACGGGCATGGGTACGCCCCACCGAGTAGCGATACCTGCCGATCTCCGTCTGACCGGTCTTGCCGATGGTCCGCTGCCAGGTGAAGGTCGCCAGGTAGGCATCGACACGCTGCAGATCGAAAAGGGCCAACTCATGGTCAGGTTGGTAAGGGCGCCGCGGCTGCAGCAGTTCGGGATGAGCGCTGATGGGCGGTTGCCCCTTGCAGCCCTTGGCTCGGGAAGGGAGCTCATAGGTCAACTCGTACACCGCTTCATCCAGGACCTGCTGGAGCTGCACCATCTCTTCTCCCTCGTTGCCGACGATGGCATAGTCAGTCACCGTGCGGTGACAACGTTCGACCTCGGCATTGTCGGTCGGTCTTCCGGGTCGAATGACCAGGTGCTCAATGCCCAGTCCCTTGAGCCACAGGGTGAAAACGGTGGGAAAGGGCGCGGCTGGGTGTCCGACCAGAACCGCCTCACCGTCGGTCTGGATTTCGTCGGGCAAGGTTCCCCAGCGAGCAAAGCAGGTACGGAGCGTCGAGCGCACCTGCTCCAGGTCGACAGGCAGGGGGGTGTGCTCCATCGGGCCGGCAGGAAAGACAAAAGCGCCGATACAGGCTTCGCCGAACGGGTCACGGACCGTGTACAAGTTGGCCCAGGTGCCATTCTTCATGGCGATGCCGAGTTTGAAGTCGGTTTGCCAGCGCTGGTGCACTTGCGTGGGCTGATTGGGCCGATGTCGGGCCACCGCCTGCTTGCTCGGACGTCGAAACCGAGGCCACTGATGCAGGTAGCGTCCGATGCTCGCTTCGCTAGGCAAAGGGAGGCCGCGCAGCGAAGGACGTTTTCGCAGCTTGGCCAGCAGGCGGTTAGGCCCCCAGCGAGGATGTTCGAGCCGCAGACGCAAGAGACAATACCGCACCTTCGGGTCGAAACGCCGGAGCAAGCCGGCCGGTTCACGGCGGTACACGGTTCGAACGGAACGACCGTCTCGCTCCCGACGGCACCAGTAGCGAACAGTCCATGGGGACACGCCTTCACTGGCGGCGATGGCCTCATAGGTCTGTCCGTTTTGGTGGCGGTCGCAGAATCGCTGACGCTGGACTGGCGTTGTTCGAGTTGCCATAACTTCTTTCTCCGGCAACATTATTTGCCGATAGAATGCACCCAATGGCGCAACCTGGCAACTTTGCGGCCCTCGAAGGGGTAAGTTGTTAATGAGCAATCAGGGGCATAACCCTACGAGTATCTACACTCGCCCCTGCCCGGTCGCCGTCCGAGGTAGGGGCAGGGCTCGCCCCCTGCCCGGTCGCCGTCCGGGTGGGCAAATGTGCCCGTTCGTGTTATAATCGGCCCGAAAGGACACGCGCGATGGCCGAAACGTTTTCCGACGAGCTTCTGGCCCGGCTGGTGGCCGCCCACCTGGCGGTGGACGCGGACCGCCTGGCCTTTGACCCCATCCCTACGGGCAAGCACAACACCTCGTACTATGTGCGGGGCGCGGGCCAGGAGCTGGTCCTGCGCATCAGCCCGCCCGACGACGCCGGTTTTCTCTTTTACGAGCGGCGCATGATGGCCCAGGAGCCGCAGATCCACGCCCTGCTCCGCTCGGAGACGACGGTGCCCGTGGCCGAGATCCTGGCCTACGACGAGGGGCGCGCGCTGCTCGATCGGGAC
>DAOUHB010000014.1:0-3606 GCA_034428935.1 Anaerolineae bacterium
GATCGGCGGAGCCTGCCCGCCGCCAGGCGCCGGGCACCTGGCGAGCATCCGATCCGAGGAGGATACCATGGTCGAAGGAAACGAGTTCACCGTCCATCACCTGCGCTTCGAGGCCGAAGCGCTGACACCGCTGGCGCTGCCGGCCCACGCCGGCCCATCCATCCGCGGCGCGCTGTGGGGCGCGCTGCAGCGGCACTTTTGCCCCCTCTCCGAACGCGAGACACCCGATGCCGGGCACAAGGCGGTCTGCCCCGTCTGTTGGCTGATGGCAACAGAAAAGGCGGAGAGCGGGCGCGGGCGCGACGTGCCCCGGCCCTACACCATCGAGGCGCCCCTGCGCGGCGTGCCCGGCGCCGATTGGCGGCCATGGCGTTTCGAGCCGGGGGAGCGCTTTGCCTTCGGGCTGACCCTCTTTGCCCAGGCCCTCAACCTGTTTCCCTACCTGGTGGTGGCCATGCCGCTCATGGGCAAGGCGGGCATCGGCTTGAGCGTCGACGGCGGGCGCCGGGGGCGGTTTGCCCCCCGCCGGGTGGAAGCCATCAACCCGCTGACGGGCGCCGTCGTGACCCTGATGGGCGAAGGGCAGACCACCGTGCGGATGCCGGAGGCGCCCATCACCGCCGGGCACGTCGCCGAAGCGGCCAGGGCCCTTCTCGGCCAGGTGGCCGAGGGCGGCCGGGTGCGCCTCGTCTTCTGGACGCCGACGCGCATCGTCGACGACGGCCGGCTGGTCCACCGGCCGCGGCTTGGGCCGCTGGTTCGCCGCCTGTTGGAGCGGCTGGACGCGCTGCGGGGCGAGTACGCCGTCGAGGCGCCCGTGGCCGGCCGCGAGGAGCTGGCGGCCCTGGCGGATGGCGTGGCCATGGTGCAGGATTTCACCCAGTGGATCGACCTGGAGAGCGGCTCCCGCCGCCTGGGCCGCTCCACGCCGGTGGGCGGCTTTGTCGGCACGGCCACCTACGAGGCCGGCGCCGAGACCTGGGAGGCGCTGCTGCCCTACCTGGTGTGGGGCCAGGAGGTGCACGTGGGCAAGAACGCCACCAAGGGAGACGGCTGGTACGAGGTGCAGGCCGTCCCGGCCTCGGGGGTCTAGCAGGTTGTCGGAGAGGTGCTTGCTTGCAGGTTCGTAGTGGGCGATTTATCGCCAAAGAACCGCAGGTTGGTAGTGGGCGATTTATCGCCAAAGAACCGCGCAAGTTGGCAGTGGGCGATTTATCGCCAAAGAACCGCGCAGGTTGGTAGTGGGCGATTTATCGCCAAAGAACCGCGCAGGTTGGTAGTGGGCGATTTATCGCCAAAGAACCGCGCTGAAGCGCGCACTACAAACGGGCCGTCCCGGCGGGCGAGGCGTAGAGGAGGAGGGGAAATGCCGGTCATTCGCAACCTGGTGGTGGACGAGTTTGGCGTTCACGTGGGCAAGCACAGCGAACGGCTGCAGGTCATGCGCCTGGGCGAGGGTACGCCCTCAGAGCGGATGGTCGTCCAGGCGCCGCTGCTGCACCTTGAGAGCGTCGTGGTGACAGGGCGAGGCATAAGCCTTTCGGCTGACACCATCGAGGCGTGCACGGAGCGCGGCATCCCCATCTTTTTCCTGGACAGCATGGGGCGACACTACGCCGCCCTGTACAGCGCGGGGTTGACAGGCACGGTCATGACCCGCCGGGCGCAGTTGGCGGCGGTGGGGGCCGACCTGGACGGTGAGGCCCTTGCCAGGCGCGGGGTGGCTGCCGCCCTGGCCTTTGCCGAGGGCAAGATCCGCAACCAAGCCAACCTGTTGCGCTACATGGGCAAGTATCGCAAGGAAGCCGCCCCGGAGGCCTATGCCGCCGTTGAGGCCGGCGCCTGTCAGGTCCTGGCCCACCTGGAGGAGCTGCCGGCTCTGGCCGGCGCCTGCCGCGTCGGCGACGTCCGGTTCCAGCTCCTGGGCATCGAGGGCCGGGCCGCGCAGCAGTATTGGGCGGCGGTGCGCCAGGTGTTGCCCGCCGAGCTGAGCTGGCCCGGCCGCCGGGGGCGCGGCGCCCGCGACGCGGTGAACAGCGCCCTGAATTATGGGTATGGCATCCTGTACGGGCAGGTGGAGCGGGCCCTGGTTCTCGCGGGCCTCGATCCCTATGGCGGCCTGGTACACGTCGACCGGCCGGGCAAGCCCAGCCTGGTGTTGGACGCCATCGAGGAGTTTCGCCAGGCGGCCGTCGACCGGACCGTCTTTGGGCTGGTGAACCGCCGCGTGCGGCTGGAGCAGGACGAGCGGGGCATGTTGACCAAGGAGACACGGCGCCGGCTGGCCGACGAGGTCCTGGCCAGGCTGGAGACGCCGGCCCGTTACGAGAAGCGGCGCCAGCCGCTGCGGGCCATCATCCAGGGCCAGGCGCGGCACCTGGCCACGTTCCTGCGGGGAGAGCGAAGCGTCTACGAACCCTGGGTGGCCGCGTGGTAGCGCCGTGCAGTGCCTGGTGGTGTACGATATCTCGGACGACGCCCGGCGCACCAAAGTGGCGGACGTTTGCCTGGACTATGGCCTGGACCGCATCCAATACAGCGCTTTCCTGGGCGACCTGGCCGTTACCCACCAGGAAGAGCTGATGCTCAAGCTGAAAAAGGTCCTGGGCAAGAAGGAGGGCAACATCCAGTTGTTTCCCCTGTGTGCCCGGGACTGGGCGGCCCGGAAGGTGATCGTCAACGAAGGACCGGGCGACAAGGCCGGCTGAGGCAGAAGGGGAAGTGGCGATGGAAGAAGAGGAGCGGGTACCATGGCGCGTGACCGATCTGAAGCAGTACGTCTACTGCCCGCGCATCCTGTTTTACCACGCCTGCCTGCCACGGGTGCGTCCCGTGACCTACAAGATGGAGGCCAGCGTGGAAGCGCACGCCGCCGAGGAAGGGCGGGAGCAGCGCCGGAGCCTGGGGGCCTATGGCTTGCAGCAGGGAGAGCGACATTTTCACGTGCCCCTGGTCTCCGAGCGGCTGGGATTGCGCGGCGAGGTGGACATGGTCATCGAGACGGGAGACGGAAAGGGACGCGAGGCCATCCCCGTCGACTACAAATCGTCCACGAGGGCGGGGGAGCACTTTCAGCTCCAGTTGACCGCCTACGCCGTGATGCTGGAGGATGCGTGGGGGGTGCCGGTGCGGCGCGGGTTTCTATACTACCTGCCGCTGCGCCGGGCCGAGGAGGTGCGGATCACCGGGCAGAGGCGGGCGCGGTTGGACAAAGCGCTGCGCGCCATGGCCGCCATCCTGCACAAAGAACAGATGCCGCCGGCCACCCGGCGGCGGGCGCGCTGCGTCGCCTGCGAGTTCCGTCGATTCTGCAACGACGTGTTGTAGGAGACACGCGGGCCTCGCCGGGGGCATGGGCGCGTGCCGCCAAGGCGATGCCGGTCCGATTTGCGAGGCGGTGAGAGGTATGGTAGAATGGCAAGCGCACAAAAGAGTTTTCGCAAATCGGCGTTGTTTGCGAACAAAATGAGGTTTGCGAAACGGGCGCCGAAAAGCGGGCCCGCTGTGGCCTTGCAACGGCGCCAGAACAGGCAGGATCTGCTGTTTTTCGGCCAGAAATTGCTGGGGGGTTACACCAGAGGCTCGATCCGCGGAGGATACTGAAAC
>DAOUHB010000015.1:0-46429 GCA_034428935.1 Anaerolineae bacterium
GGGTGGGCGGCCTTCCACTGGGTGGCCATCTCGGCGCCCATGGCGAACGAGATGCCCGGCTCGTCGCTGCGAGCGACGGGGATGCCGGTGTCGGCCAGGGGGCTGAAGAAGGCGGTCATGATGATGCCCTTGTCGAGGGCCTCCATCACGGCCGGCTTGGCCGCCTCAAAGTCCCAGATGTGCAGCGTGGCTCCGTCCAGGCCCTGGGCCAGCACCTGGTCGACGTTCTGGGTCATGACGGCGCCGTCGGACTTGCCGTCAAAGATAAACACCTCGGCGCCATACTTTTCCTTGGCATACTTCTGTGCCTCGATCGCCTGCCCCTGGTGGAACACGTTCGTCATGTCCGACACAAAGAAGGCAATCTTCATCGGTTTGTCTGCGGGCGCCTCGGCTTCCGGCGCCTCGGCTTCCGGTACTTCGGCTTCCGGTGCTTCAGCCGTCGGGGCTGCGGGTGGTTCGGGCGCGGGTGTAGGGCCACAGGCGGACACTACGAGGCTGGCCAGTACCAGCACGATCAACATGGTGAACAGATTCTTCTTCATCTCCTAGACTCCTCTCTTCAAAACCTCGTCGTTCTTACTTAAAGAAAAGAAACGGCTCTTGGTCGCGTCCTTCCTCCTTTCTTCAAGAAAATGTCTTTCGTCTCGGGTGGCCATGGCTATCGACCCTTTCGCGCCGGTCCCTCAGCGCTAAAACCCGCTGATGTCCTGGGCCAGACCAAAGACCAGCATTTCGGAAACGCATCCGCCCCTGGTCAGTGCGCAGGCCTGATATACCATGTCGGCGAAATGTTCCGGGCGCACGGCCATCGAGTCGTCCCAATCAAACCTGTCGACGCCTTCCGCCGCCCCCTGGAAGCCCGTGTTGGAGCCGCCCGGCACCAGCAGCGTGACGGCGATGCCGTGGGGCCGCAGCTCGGTGTAGAGGCACTTGGTAAAGGCGTTGACCCCGGCTTTGGCCGCCGAATACACTGCCCACCCCGGCCAGGAGCGCCGGTCGCACACGCTGGACACGTTGACGATCTTGCCGTAGCCCTGCCTCTTGAACTGCGGCGCGAAGGTCCGGCAGCTCATGATGGTGCTGGTCAGGTTCAGGTCGATGATGCGGCGGTTGACTTCGTCGCTCATCTCCTCGATGGGCGCCACCTTACCCGCGCCCCCCGCATAGTTGATCAGGAAATCGACCTTGCCAAAGGCCTTCATCGTCTCCGCAAAGATGCGCTCGTGGGTCTCGCACCTGGTCACGTCGCCGGCCAGGGCAACCACTTTCGAGCCCGCGTCCTCGCATACATCGGCGGTGGCCTTGAGGGCCTCCTCGTTGATGTCGACCAGAACGAGGTTCACCTGGTCGACCGTGGCGAACTTCTCGGCCGTGGCCTTCCCAAACCCGGAGCCAACGCCCGTGATGACCGCCACCTTTCCGTTCAAAGACTCAGCCATGACTCATCCCTCCTTCTCTCGTGTCTTGGGCCACTTGGCCCCGCAACCGGGCCAGCAATTTGCCCAGTTCCTGGTCCTCAATCGCATACGTGTGCTCGCTGGTGGGGAATGCCCCGCTCTCCACCTCTTGCCGAAAGTCGGCCAGCGCTCCGACGATGGTCTGAGACAGGTCGGCGTAGACCTTCAGAAATCGCGGCGAAAGCTCCTTGAACAGGCCGAGCATGTCCTGGGTCACCAGCGCCTGCCCATTGCAGTCGCTGCCGGACCCAATGCCGATGGTCGGGATCTCCAGGCTCTGCGTGATGATCTTGCCCAGGGCGGCGGGCAGGCACTCGAGCACGAGGGCAAAGGCCCCCTGGCGCGCCATTTCGACGGCGTCTCCGACGATCTCGGCCGCGCTCTCGGCGTTGAGCCCGGGCAGCTTGATCCGCCCCGTGCTGACGATCTTTTGCTTGGTCACTCCCACGTGACCCATCACGGGGATGCCCACGGCGGTGATCTCGCCGATGAGGTGTGCCTCGCGGCAGGTGCCCTCCATGTGCACCGCGTCGGCCCCGCCTTCTTTCATCAACCGGCTGGCCGTCCGCAGGGCGTCCTCGGTGGTGTTGTAGGAAGCAAAGGGCATCGTGGTGACGACCATGCAGCGCCTGGTCCCGTTCCGCACCGCGCGGGTGTGGTAGATCATCTCGTCAACGGAAACCGACACGGCCTCGCCCCGTCCGTTGCCGACCGTGCCGACGGCGTCGCTGACCAGCACGATGTCCACCCCGGCCTGCTCGATGAACGCGGCCATGGGAAAGTCGTACGCGGTCAGCATCGTAATCCTTTGCCCGCGGCTCTTTTTGGCCCGCAGGCTGGACGGCGTTACATGCGGCGCGTTCACGCGTTACTCCACCGGCTCGGGCAGGATCGGCTCAAGATCCAGGTGTGGGCTGGGTAGAATGCGCACCGAGACAACCTGGCCCAGCCGCCGTGCCGCCTGGCTGCCCGCTTCCAGCGCGGTCCGCACCGCGCCCACGTCTCCGCGCACCATCACGGTCATGTAGCCCCCGCCAATGGCCCGCCGCTGCAACAGCCTCACGTTCGCGGATTTGACCATCGCATCCGCGGCCTCGATGCAGGGCACCAGGCCCTTGGTCTCGATCATGCCCAGGGCCCGCAGCCCGGGATCCGTCTCTTCCGTCATGGTTCCATCTCCTCCTGGCAGCGCCCCTGGCGCCGCTCGGCTAGAATTCGCCTTTGCCTACTGCTTTGTGAACACCTGCTCGCCGCCATACTGGATCGAGTCCAGGATTCCGACGATGGCCGCGTCGGCCGGCGAGCGATCGTTGCCGATGGCCATCCGGGCGGAGCTGCCCTGACTGACGACGACCAGCTCGTCGTCGCCCGCACCGACCAGGTCCACGGCCAGAAAGGCCGGCCCCACACCCTCGCCCTTTGCGTCGGCCGGCTCCACCACCAGCAGCTTGCTGGCCCTCAGCGCGTCCAGCTTGAGCGAAGCAACCGCCGTCCCAACAACCTTGCCTATGATCACCCTCGGCCTCCTCTAGCCGTGCTTCACGAGCTGTTTCACGGCGCCGATCAACTCGTCGACCACCGGGGAACTGCCGCCTGGCGCCCTGCCGGGCGCAGTGGCCTGGCCCTGGTCGCCGCCGAGGGGGCCGTGCTGGCATCCGCGCGGCTTCTGGGGTGAGACTGCCGGCGCTGCCGACGCGGATCCGCCCGCCTTACCCTGCCCTGCCGTCACCAAATTCACGCCGCGCTGCTCCGCCGTCTCCCGGGCCACGGAGGTTAGCACCGTGTTTTCGTCGACGACCAGCTCGCGTACCCCCTGGCTCGCCAGGGTCTCGATGTCCTCAGCGCTGTAAAAGATTTTCATTGTGGTCTCGCTCCCCTGCCCTCGCCATGGTCAGCGCCCCAGCGCCTCGCATCTAGCGCGCCTGCCCGCTCGTGCTGCTCACCGCGGTCACGGCCGCATCCCGCGCCACGCGCACAGCCGACTCGCTGCCCGAGATGTAGAGCCGGCCGAACTTGCCCGCCGGCTGGTAGTGCACGAGGGTGATGTTTGCCGCCTTTTCCGCTTCGTTGGCGGCCAGCATCACGTACGCCGCCGGCACGACCTCGATGACGCACAGCGTCTGCCCGCGCAGCAGCAGCCCTCCACGGCTGGTCTGGTTGACGAGCTGCGCCTCCCAGGCATCGACCCCGGTGACGGTCTTGACCGACACAACCTCGGGTTTCCAGCGATCGGCCTCCGTCAGCCCGAACCTGGCCAGCGCTTCGCGGCCCGCCACCCTGACGTCTTCTTGTCGAAAGCCGTGAATCTCGAGGGTGCCGTACTCGCGCTCCACGCGGAGCAGGCCCGGGCGGACGTCCGTCGTCTTGAGGGCGGCGTCAAGGACCTCGTAGACGTCACTGGCCGGCGCGAGCTCCATGAAAATTTCGGCCATGCCTTCCACCGGCGTGTCGCCCTGGAGCAGGATGCCCGTCAGTGCGGCGTACTGGGGCTGCATGGAATCGATAAGCACAAATGTCCTGAGGTCCATGGTTCAGCCCTTTCAGTCCGTCTGCGCCCCGAGGGGCACGACCTTGGTCTCGCCTGCCGGCAGCAGTTTCTCCATGAGGGCGTGGGGCCGGGCAATGACGTGCGCCGCCACCAGCTCGCCCGCGCGCTTGGCGGCCGCCACTCCGGCATCCACTGCGGCCTGCACAGCGCCCACTTCTCCGCGCACAAAGATCGTGATGTACCCACCGCCGATCTCTTCTTGCGCCACCAGCCGGACGTACGCCACCTTGCTCATGGCGTCCGCTGCCTCGATGGAAGCCACCAGGCCGCGCGTCTCGACCATTCCCAGAGCCGTCATTTGCACCTGCGTTTGTGCCATTCTTCCTCCTGCTTGATGCACTTCTGACGCCGGCTCGCGCGCTTCAGGCCGTTGCCTTGCTGCCGCTGCAAGCCCTTGTCCTCACGTCCGATGTCCCTCTCGGCGGGCGCAGTTGTGTCCGCCCTAGTCCCGCAAAACGTTCTCGGCGACGCTAAGACCGGCCGTCACGTCGACGGCGCATCCGAGCCCGCGCAGCGCATTGCCCAGGGCTCGGAGCAGCTCCAGCACCTCGTTGGGCGTGCAGTTTGGCAGTTGCGCGGGATCCAGCACCAGGCTAGCTTCGCCGCCACGCGTCGCCGCCGGCGTGTGCCCGTAGCTGGCAGCCATCCTGGCCAGCACGTCCCCGGTGTTGGCGCCGGCGGGCACGACCACCTCCACCCGGCTTCCCCAGCAAAAGCGCTGGGGCGAGTCGCAGCCCGGGCAGTCGCGACCGTCCACGGTCAGCAACAGCCCCATCTCGCTCACGCCCCAGCGAAGGGCCTTGGCGGCGTTCTCGGCCGCCGTGTTGCCTGCTACCTTGCCTCCGGGGAAGGGGGCCGCAACGCCGTTGTTGGCCCCTCCTCCCCACAGCCGCTGCATCTCTGCACGGAACTCGTGGGCCGCTTGCCTGGGGTCTGGCATCTCGCGGATGCCGCGCCCGCAGATGACCACCGACACGGCCAGTGGCTGAAAGAACGGCAGCAGTGGCCTGGTGATGCCGCCCGTCACCGTGATCCTGAAGCCCATGTCGATGAGCTGGCGGATGACCGTGCGATCTTCTTCCACCCACTGCCGGGCAAAGGCCTGCTCGTCCCAGCCGCGGTGGTACACCATCCGCTCGACGCCGATCTGTCGCCACTCCCGGGCGCGGGCCAGAATATCGCGCACGCCGGTCAGCTCCATCAGCATCTCTTTGTTCGCGGCCTTGGCGGCCTCCATGGCCGATTCGACGGTGGCCAGGGCCGCGCCCCCAATGACGGTCATCATGTCGGCGCCGGCGTCAAAGGCCATCTTGGCTTCCAGCCCGCCGACGTCGGGGCTCTTGAAATCGGCCAGGATGAGCTTGTCGGGGCCCACCAGCTCGCGCATGGCGCGGATGGCATCCAGCCCTACGGCCTTGCACAGGGGCGTGCCGATCTCGATGATGTCGACCTCGGAGGCCACCTTGACGGCCATCGCCAGGGCAGGCGGGAGAGCGATATAATCCATTGCGATCTGGAGCATTGGCACAGTCATTGAACCCTCGTCCTATTCGAGCAACAAACCAGGATGCTGCAGTGCACGCTGCACTGTCGCGAGAAATCGGGCCGCCGCCGCCCCATCCAGGACCCGGTGGTCGGCAGTCAGGGCCAGCGACGCCACGGGCCGGATCTCGACCTGGTCGTCCTCTCCCACCTCGGCCCGCTTGGCCACCCGGCCCACGGCCAGGATGGCCGCCTGGGGCGGATTTAGGATGGCGGTGAACCGGTCGATGCCAAACATCCCCAGGTTAGAGACGGTGAACGTCCCACCCAGGAGGTCCTCCCGCTTGAACGTGCCGGCCCGTGCCCGCCCGGTCAGCTCTGCCACCTGCGCCGCGATGCTCCGCAGCCCCAGCTCGTCCGCCCTGCGCACCACGGGGACGATAAGCCCCTGGTCAATGGCCGTGGCGACTCCCACGTTGACCTCGTCCCACTCGACGACGGCATCGTCCCTGTACGAGGCGTTGACCTCGGGATGCTGGCGCAGCGCCCAGGCGCACACCTTGACCATGAGGGCCGTCAGGGTGACCTTGGGCTCGCCCTCGCCGGCCTTCAGGTCCTCGACGACCGCCAGGGCCCGCCTCATGTCCACGTCCACCGTCACGGAAAACTGGGGGGCCTCTCGCACGCTGGCGGTCATCCGCTCGGCGATGGTCCGGCGCATGTTGGTCAGGGGCACGACCTGCCGAATGGGTATGTCACCCGTTGGGGCGGGCGTAGCCGCGGGCGCTGCGGCCGGGTACGGGGATGGGCCGGGCTCCTGGTCGCGCTGGAGTGCCCTGGCGGCGGCCACCACGTCGGCCGACTGGATCCGGCCCTCCGGCCCCGTGCCCTGCACGGTGCGCAGGTCGATGCCCATCTCGCTCGCGAGCCGGCGGGCGGCCGGCACCGCGCGGACCTTGCCGTTTCGCGCCCCGGGCCCCACGGTGAGGGCCGCCTCCACGTCCTCCCGGGTGATCCTGCCTCGGGGGCCGCTGCCGGCGACGCAGTCCAGGCTCAGGCCGTGGCTCTCGGCCAGGCGCGTAGCCACCGGCGTGGCCCTGGCGGGGGCATCGTTATCTGCGGGAGCGCCCGGACCGTCCTCGCTGTCCGCGCCGGGGGATGGCGATTCCGTGGCGCTCTGCCCGTCGGTGGGGATCGAGTCCAACGACTCGCCGGGCTTCAAGATGTAGGCAATGGGTGTGGCAATAGGGATCACCTGCCCCGGCTCGCCGGTGACGGCTGCCAGGATTCCCGTCGCGGGCGACTCGACCTCCTGGGTGGCCTTGTCGGTTTCGACTTCCAGGAGAGGCTCGCCCTTCTCCACGTGCTCCCCTTCATCCTTGACCCAGGCGACGATGGTTCCGGTCTCCTGGGTCATCTCGAACTTGGGCATGAACACGGCTGTTGGCATGGCTGATCCTCAGGTCTGCGCCCGGGCAATCCGTGGATTGCGGTGGGCGGCTTCCTTCTATATCTCGGTCCTTGCAAGCTGGCGCGCAGCGGCGACAATGTCCGGAACCTGCGGGACGGCGGCTTTTTCGAGGGTGGGATTGTAGGGGATGGGGACATCCGCGCCGCCGAGCCGCACGATGGGCGCTTCCAGGTAGGCAAACGCCGGGCTCTGGGCCACCATGGCCACGATCTCGCCGCCAAAGCCACCGATGAGCGGTGCTTCGTGCACGACGAGGAGCCGGCCCGTCTTCTGTACCGATTCGACGATGGTGGGTGCGTCGTAGGGCTTGAGGGAGCGCAGATCGATGACCTCCAGCTCGATGCCCTCCTCGGCCAGTACCTGCGCCGCCTCCAGGGCGCGGGGCACCATGATGGAGGTGGCGACGACCGTGGGGCCCGAGCCCTCGCGGCGCACGGCCGCTCGCCCCAGGGGGACGACGTAGGCCTCGACGGGCACCGGCCCACGGGATTTGTAGAGTAGCTTGTTCTCGACGAACAGCACGGGGTTGTTGTCGGCAATGGCGGCGAGCAACATGCCTTTGGCATCGTAGGGCGTCGCCGGGGCCACGATCTTGAGGCCCGGCACGCTCAGGAACCACGACTCCAGGCTCTGGCAGTGCTGCGCTGCCGCGCCCGTCCCCGACCCCGCCGGCAGCCGCACGACCATGGGCACCGACGCCTTGCCGCCGAACATGTAGCGGATCTTGGCTCCCTGGAGGACCGTCTGCTCCATGCCCAACGTGATAAAGTCCATAAACTGCATCTCGGCCACGGGCCGCATGCCAAGGACGGCCGAGCCCACAGACGCGCCGATGATGGCGTTCTCCGAGATGGGCGTATCGCGCACCCGGTCGGGCCCAAACTCTTCGACGAGGTCCTTGGTCACGCCAAAGGCACCGCCGTACACGCCAATGTCCTCGCCCAACAGGAATACCTGCGAGTCGCTCGCCAGGGCCTGGGCCATGGCCTCTCGCAGTGCCTCGGAGTAGGATAGCTCCCGGGTCCCCGGAGGCGGGTTGACAGGCGTCCGGGGCCCGAACGTATCGCGCACCCAGGCGGGCGCCACCCGGTCCGGCGCGGCCTGCACGTCGGGCTCTTCCAGGTACACGTCGTCCGTCAGGTGCAGGGGCGAGGGCTCGGGACCGGCGTCGCCATAGGCAATGGCCTCCTCGATGGCTGCTTCGGCCCGCGCCCGCTGCTCTTGCGCCTGCTCCTCGGTCAGGATGCCCACCTCGATGAGGGTGCGTTCCAGTCGCTCGATGACGTCCTTTTGCTTCCACTCCTCGATCTCTTCTTTGGTGCGGTACAGTTGCTTGTCGCTCTTGGAGTGGCCAAGGTAGCGGTAGGTGAGGGCGTCGATGAGCACCGGGCCGTTTCCTGCCCGGGCGTAGGCAACCGCCGCCTTTACGCTGGCATAGACGGCCAGGACGTCCATGCCGTCCACCTGGTGGCCGGGGATGGAATAGCTCACGGCGCGGTCGGCGATGCTGGCGGCGTTCATCCCCTTGTGCACCGGCATCGACATGCCATACTGGTTGTTCTCGCACACAAAGACCACCGGCAGCTTCCAGATGGACGCCATGTTCAGGCTCTCGTGAAAGTTGCCTTCGTTGGAGGCTCCGTCGCCAAAGAAGCAAAGCACCACGCGGTCCTCGCGCCGCAGCTTGATCGCCAGGCCGGCGCCGACCGACAACGGCAGGCCGCCGCCCACGACGCCATTGGCGCCCAGGCTGCCCAGGGTCAGGTCGGCCATGTGCATCGAGCCGCCCCGGCCCCGGCAAACGCCGGTTTCCTTGCCCAGCAGCTCGGCCATCATCTCACGCACGTCCTGCCCCTTGCCGATGGCGTGGGCGTGGCCGCGATGGGTTGACACGATATAATCGTCGGGGTGGAGCGTACTGATGGCGCCGATGCCGACCCCTTCCTGGCCGACGCACAGATGCATCGTGCCGTGGACCTTGCCCAGGCCGTATTGCTGCCAGGCGGCCTCCTCAAAGGCACGGGTGAGGAGCATCTTGTAATAGATCTCGCCAAGAAACTGCGGAGAGAGACCATCGATCAGGTTGGTTGCGGGTTTCACATCCAGGGCCTCAAACATCTCGCGCACCTCTCCCAAGGGACTGGGTACTCTTTCTTTCACGGGCTCACCTTTGTGCATAATGTCGTATCATCTGTGCATGCACATTATACCACCACAATTCACATTTGTCAAGAGGCAATTTGCGTTTGTGCATGAAATATCTCCTGGCCGACATGAAACTCTACTTGACAATTGCAGAATTCTGATGTATAATCTTTCACGCGCCTCATGGAAAATGGTAGCTGCAAGGTGCAGAAGGCTCGAGGAGTTGCATGGAACAGAATCTGAGCGACTTTCAGCAGAGGTTGGAAAACCATTTGCCCGAGCTGACCAAGAGTCAGCAGCGCATCGCCTCCTATCTCCTGGCCAGCTACGACGAAGCCGCCTTTTTGCCCGCGGCCGACCTGGCCCAACGCCTGGACGTAAGTGAAGCCACCCTCGTGCGCTTTGCCAAGGCCATTGGCTACACCGGCTTTCGCGATCTGCGCCGCTGCCTGCAAGGGCTCTTTCGCGCGGAGGCAACGCCAGCCAGCCGCCTGCAACACACCCTGGGCGACCTGGCGCGGAGCGAGGGCCACGTCTTGACCAACGTGTTGGCCATGGAAGTCCAGTACCTCACCGAAGCGTCGCAGACCGTCGACCGGGCGGACTTTGATCGCGCCGTGGATGTCCTGTTGGGCGGCCGGAGGATCTTTGCCTACGCCAGCGGGCCTTCTGATGTCCTGGCCCGCCTGGCCGAGCTGCGCTTCAGGCGGCTTGGCATTCTCACAGTTGGCATGACCGAGTCGGGCCGCCATCTCCTGGAAAAGCTCCAGCTCCTCCAGCCGGGGGACGCCGTCCTCGTCGCCGGCTTTCACTACGCGAGGCCCGAGCTGGTCGCCGTCCTGGAGCACGCCCGCGCAACCGGCTGTCGCTCCATTCTCCTTACCGACACATTGGGAATCACCCTGCGAGACAAGGCCGATGTCATCCTTGCTGCCCGGAGAGGGCCTGTTTCGACGTTTCATTCGTTGACGGTGCCAATGGCGATACTGAACGCGCTCATCCTCGCGGTGGCGTTGGCCCGGCCGGAAGAGAGCCTGGCCGCCCTCACCCGGCTCGATCAATTGCGCGCCAAGTCTCGCCTGGACACCACCATCTAGCTTTCTGCCGGTCGTTCACAAAGGAGGAGGGTCTATGGCAGACTTGTCCCACGTGGCGAATGCCGAGCTGTTCAGCCGAATGGGCTCCCGGTAGACAGGAGGACCAAGCATGGCAGCTCCCGCACTCGCATCGCAGCCCGTTTCTATGCGCCTGATCGCCGGCTCCCGAAGGTTCTTTCGGTGGCTGACGCGGACGCACGTCCTCCTGTCATTGATCATGTTGTTCCTGATGTTCTACATGATCATCATCCCCCTGTACCGCATGGTCATGACGACAGTCACCTGGCAGCCCCGCGACCTGATGAGCGTGCCGGACGCCGAGGTGGGCGGCCTCACATTGTACCACTATGCCAGGATGCTCACCGGCCAGTTGGGCAAGATCTACATGTACACCCCCCTGCGCAACTCGCTGACCATTGCCACGGGGGCCACCTTCCTGGCGCTGATCATCGGCGGATCGCTGGCCTGGTTGGTGATCCGCACCGACATGCCGGGCCGAAAGCTGGTCAACCAACTGGCGCTGGTCCCCTACATCATGCCGTCCTGGACCCTGGCACAGGCCTGGCTGGTGTTCTTCAAGAACAGGCTATCGGGGGGGACGCCCGGCGTGTTCGAATTCCTGACGGGGCAAAGCCCCCCAAACTGGCTGGCCTACGGGCCGGTACCCATCATGATCTGCAGCGCCCTGCACTACTATACCTTCTTTTTCCTGTTCGTGTCCGCGGCGCTGATGTCCATCGACTCTAACCTGGAGGAGGCCGGCGAACTGGCGGGCGCCAGCCGCCGGCGGATCCTGCGCAAGATCACCTTCCCCCTCGTCATGCCCGCCATCCTGTCGGGCGTCATCATGACCTTTTCCAAGGTCGTCGGCACCTTTGGCGGGCCAAACATCCTGGGAACCCCAATCCGGTACTACGTGGTCTCTACCATGATCCGGGGCAGCATCGGCGTAGGCGATAGGGCCGATGCCTTTGTGCTGGCCATCGTCCTGATCCTGTTCTCCCTGGTCATCATCAACCTCAACCAAAAAGTCGTCGGCACGCGCAAGAGCTACGAAACGATTGGCGGAAGGGGCTTTGTGGCCCAGGTGAGCAAGCTGGGCGGGTTGAAACAGGTCTTTCTCGTCGCCGTGATCATTTTCCAGATCCTCGTGATCGTCGTGCCCCTTGGCCTGCTCATCTGGTCGTCCCTGATGCTGCAGGACGGCAACTATGCCCTGAGCAACCTATCCTTGCAACACTGGATCGGCCCGCGCGGCACGATCTATAACCACGGCGAGCCAGGCGTTCTGCTCAACCCAAAGATCTGGAGGACGGCCTGGAACTCGATCCGGCTCGCCCTGTCGACAGCCTTCTTTACGGCGCTGTTCGGCATCTTTATCGGCTACGCGGTGGTCAAAGGACGCGGCACCCGGTTGAGCAAGCTGGTCGAGCAGTTGGCGTTTATTCCCTACGTCATACCGGGCATCGCCTTTGGCGCGGTCTATATCGCCATGTTTGTCAAGCCTCTGGGCCCGATCCCGGCGTTATACGGGACTTTTACGCTGCTGGTCGTGGTGTCGGTGGCCGACAAGATACCATATTCCTCGCGGTCGGGGGTCTCGGCCATGATGCAGGTCGGCCGCGAGCTGGAGGAGGCCGGCCAGATCGCCGGCGCCAGTGCCCTCCGGCGGTTCAAGGCCATCATATTTCCCCTGACCAGCGCGGGGTTTGTCTCGGGTTTCCTGCTGACCTTTATCACCGTGATGCGCGAGCTATCGCTGATCATCCTGCTGGTCACGCCCGAGACCCAGGTGCTGGCCAGCCAGACCATGTTCTACATCGAGAATGGAGACGGGCAGATGGCGAACATCGTCATCCTGATCTTGATATCCATCGTCGCCATCGGCAATTTCATCATCAGCCGCTTCCGGGGTGGAAGTCTCAAGAAGGGCCTGGGAATGTAAGAGGGGGAGACCATGGGAACAAGAATCATCATCAACAATCTCACCAAGCGGTTCGGCGACGTGCGCGCCGTCGATGACGTCAGCCTCGAAATCGAGGGCGGCTCATTCCTGACCCTGTTGGGCCCTTCGGGCTGCGGCAAGACGACCCTGTTGCGCTGCGTTGCCGGGTTGGAAGATCCCGACGGCGGCGAAATCTATATCGGGGACAAGCTCGTGTTCTCGCACTCCCAGGGAATCTCGCTTTCCCCGGGCCACAGGCAGCTCGGCCTTGTATTTCAGAACTATGCGCTGTGGCCGCATATGACCGTCTACAAGAACATGACCTTTGCCCTGGAGGTCCAGAAGCTGCCCAAGGAAGAGATGGATCAGCGGGTCAAGGCCTCGCTGGCCGAGGTGCAGATGGAGGGCTACGAGGACCGCTATCCGCGCGAGATGAGTGGCGGCCAGCAGCAGCGGATCGCCCTGGCGCGCATGCTCGCCTACCGGCCCAAGGTCTTTTTGATGGACGAGCCGCTATCGAACCTGGATGCCCGGTTGCGCATGGACATGCGCTCGGAGCTAAAACACCTGCATCACGTAGCAGGAGCGACCACCATCTATGTCACCCACGATCAGGTGGAAGCCCTGACCATGTCCACGGCCATCGCCGTGATGAAAGAAGGGGTCCTGCAGCAACTGGGCAGCCCCGACACCATCTACCGCTACCCGGCCAACCTGTTCGTGGCGGATTTCATTGGTAACCCCAAGGTCAACCTGTTGGAGGGGGTTGCCCGGGACAACGTGGTGAGGATCGGCACCTTTGCCGTGTCTGCAAACCGGCCACAGGCTTCAGGACCCGTCATCGTCGCCATCCGCCCGGAAGACATCACCATTTCCCCCGAACCGGTGCCCGGCGCCCTGGAGTGCACGGTCTATTCCGTTCTCCCGGCCGGAGCGGATACCACGGTCGTGGCCAAGGCAGGCAAGTTAGAGATCACCATCAAGGAACCGGGCAGCAGCAGCGTGTCGATGGACGACACGGTCTGGCTGCAATTTAACCCGGACATGATCAACCTCTACTCCAAGGAAAGTGGCGACCTGCTTGCAGGTTGAGGGAGGGAAGGGCTGGTCTGCTTGCATCCCTGCGTACCCTTCAGGATGGGAAAGGAGGCTGGACCGTACAAAGGACAAGGGCGTGGGCGTCGATGGAAAAAAGCTCGTGAAACCGTAAGGAGGAGGCAATGAAGACGTTGGCTAAATGGATCATGGTTAGCCTGTTGGTGACGATGCTGGCAGGCTGCGGCGCAGCAGAACCGACGGCGGTACCGCAATCAGAGGCGCCGCCGGCCCAGGCGACGGTCGAGGAAGCGGCTCCCGAGCCGGAGGAAGAGCTTACCGAGGCGGAACAGTGGGCCAAGGCGAACGCCCTCGGCCCGTGGACGCCGGAAGAGGAAGACTGGGCGGCCATCGAAGAGGCTGCCAAGAAGGAAGGCAGTGTCGTCGTATACTCCAACTCCAGCAAGATCGAGAAGCTCCTCGAGCCCTGGAGCGAGCTGTACCCCGACATCAAGCTGGCCGGCGGAGACACCGACGACATTGCCGTGAAAATGTCGGCGGAGCAGGAAGCCGGCAACGTCGTGGGCGACATCTGGTTCAACAGCGATGGGCACCTGCTGTATGGCGAGTTCATGCCCAACCAATGGCTGTGGTGGTACCTTCCCCCGGACGTGGTGGAGCCGGAAGTGACCCCCGACCGGCCGTACGCCATCGCTCGCCGCTCGGTGGACGTCATCGGCTACAACCAGGAAATCTACCCCGACGGCTGCCCCGTCAACAACTGGTGGACCTTTACCGAGCCCGAGCTGAAGGGCAAGTTCTACATGGAGGACCCCATCTCTGACAGCAGCACCACGGCCAAGATCACGCTCATCATCCAGCACGCGGACGAGATGGCCGCGGCCTACCAGGCGTATTTCGGCAAAGAGTGGACCGAGGATGAGGCCTACGGCGACGATACCCCCAACGCGGGCTACCTGTTCCTCAAGAAGCTGGCCCGCAATGAGCCCGGCATCCAACCCGGCGGCGATGAGGTCGACGCGGCCTTTGCGACCCTGGGCATGGATCCGTCGGTCGAGCCGGGGTATGGCTGGACCGGCCTGTCGAGCTACGAGAGCACCATGGAAGGGGAGCTGGCCATGGCGCCGTGCTACGGCCTCGAACCGACAGTTGGCATTCTGAAGGCGTCTTACCTGGCGATTGCGAACAAGGCTCCGCATCCCAACGCCGCCAAGCTGTTCATCAAGTTCGCCCTCTCGGAAGAGGGCTTTAAGCCGTGGAACCAGATGGGTGCCTACTCTGGCGTGGAGGGGATGCCCCTCGCCGAAGGCATGCCGGCCAGGGACGAGATCAAGCTCTGGCCCAGCGACGATCTCTTTGGCTATCAAAACCTGAGCCCCGTGCGTGACTTCTGGGCCATCAGTCTACTGGCTCCCTAGGGATAAAACGGGCTGACAGGAACTCGGGCTCTTTGGACACGAACACGCCGTGTTCGTGTCCAAAGGCCCGGCAACCTCACGCGGGAAGGAAAGCGATTCATCCATGGCGACCAATCGCATCCGCGCCGTCATCTTTGACATGGGCGGCACGCTGGAGACTGTTTACTATGACGATACCACCCGCCACGCGGGTGCGTGCGCGATGCTCGAGTTCTTGCGCAGCCACGACCTGGACCCCGGCCTGGGGGTGTCCGAGTTACAGGCCGCCGTCGTCTCCGGGATGGAGGCGTACCAGGCGTGGCGAGAAGGAAGCGAGGTGGAGCTGTCGCCCGAGCAGGTGTGGACAGAGCACATCCTGACCGATGGCAGTCTGTGCAAGGAGCGGTTGGCGGCCGTCGCCGAAGAACTGACCTATCTGCACGCCACCCGGTTTCAGGCGCGGAGCTTGCGCCCCGAGGCGCCGGCCCTTCTCGAGGCGTTGCGCAGCCGCGGACTTCGCCTGGGCATGATCTCCAATGTCCTCAGCCGCAGGCTGGTGCCGGCCTGCCTCTCAGAGTACGGCATCGCCCACTACTTCGAGCACGTCCTGACCAGCGCTGATTTCGGCTGGCGCAAGCCGAATCGACGCATCTTTGACGAGGCGGTCCGCTTGATGGGGGTGCCGGCTGCGGCCTGCGCCTACGTGGGCGACACTCTTTCGCGCGACGTCGTCGGGGCCCGGCGCGCCGGCTACGGCCTGGCGATCCAGATCCGGTCCTTTCTCACGGCCCGGTCGGACCAGGGCATCGTGGATGTGGAGCCTGACGCGGCCATCCAGGACCTGATGGACGTCCTGGGGCTCGTCTCGCCCGTGGGGGAGGCCTCTGCCCATGCTTAAAGGAGTCCTGTTCGATGCGGCGGGCGTGCTGTATCAACGCCCGCAATCCACGGGCCAGTTCGTGGCCGACCGTTTGCGGGAGAGGGGTCTCCCGACCGAGCTGACGGAGGAGGATCGCCTGCGGCAGAAGGCGCTCAAGTCGGAAGGAAGCCGGGGGCGCATCAGCCCCGAGGAATACTGGGATCGGGTGCTCCAGATGCACGGCCTCGACGACCCGGAGGAGCGCCAGAGGCTGATGGCCGCCATCGACCGCCACTCGGACGACGTCAGGCCGATGCCCGGCTGCCAGGAAACCCTGGCAGGGCTGAAGCAGCGCGGCCTGATCCTGTGTATCGTCACCGACACGATGCACTCCCTCGAGCATAAGATGCAGTGGTTGGTGAAGGCCGGCATCGCCCCGTGGATCGATTTCGTGGCCTGTTCGACGGTCCTGGGCGTCCATAAACCCGACCCTGCCATCTACCTGGACGCGCTGCGACAGGCAGGGCTGCAGGCGGACGAGGCCGCTTTCGTGGGCCACGACGCCGAGGAGCTGGACGGCGCCCGCGCGGTTGGGCTGGCGACCATCGCCGTGAACCATGATCCTGGCGCCAGGGCGGACTATTACCTGGGCTCGCTCACAGATCTACTCAACGTGCCCATCCTTCGGGACACAGACGAGCAAGGGGGCAGCGAATGAAGGACAACAGGGACATGGAAGCCATTTTCATCGACGTGGGCAACACGATGCGCATTGTGGTCAAGGACGACGAGTTTCAGAGCCAGGCCAGGCAGCAGCTCGTGACGTTGGTCGGGGCGAACGAGACGCCCGATGCCTTCTGCGACTTGCTGGAAGCAAGGTACCGGGTCTACCGGAAGCATGCCAAGCAGTCCTTAACCGAAGCCTGCGAAAGAGATCTGTGGACCCAGTGGATGCTGCCCGACTTTCCGGCCGACAGGATCGGGCCGCTGTCCGGAAGGCTCACCCGCCTGTGGCGCGATCGCGACGGGCGGCGGGTCGCGCGGCCGGACGTCAAAGACGTGGTGCTGGAGCTGACCCGGCGGGGCTATCACCTGGGGATCATTGCCAACACGATCACCGAGACCGAGATCCCCGACTGGCTGGAAGCGGACGGCCTGACCGGCTACTTTGAGACCGTGGTCCTTTCCTCCAAGACCGGCCTGCGCAAGCCCGGCCCGGAGATCTATATCGAGGCGGCGCGCCGCATTGGCGTGGAACCGGCCCGCTCGGTGTACGTGGGCGACAATCCTTCCCGCGACATCCTGGGGGCGCGCCTGGCCGGCTACGGGCTGGCCATTATCTTGATGGAGCCGGCCACGCTGGCCAAGGAACCCCCCACCGAGGATCACAAGCCCGACTATGTGATCCACGAAATGAGCGATCTCCTCGACCTCTTTCCCGGCCCTCTATCGGGCGCAACGGGCGCGGCAGCGGCAGCCGGAACGCGGAGAATCGATGCCGGATGATTCCCTCCCGCGTGGCGGAGCCATCCTCGCCGAGGCCGTCCGGGACCTGTATCGCCAGGGACAGACCGACTACTGGATCGAGCCGCTGGTCCTGCTCGACGGCCAGAACAGGCCGGCCGGCCGGATCCAGGACGGCGACGCCGTCGTCTTTTGCTGCCGCCGCGGCGAGCGCGAGATCCAACTGACGGAGGCCTTTGTCGATCCCGGCCTGGACCGCTTTCCCCGGCACGAGTTTCAGGATCTGCACTTTGTGATCCTGACCCTCTACCACCAGAAGTTTGTAGACGTGCCCGTGGCCTTTGCCCCCACCAGCATCGAGGATACCCTGGGGCAGGTCGTCAGCCGCGCCGGACTGCGGCAACTGCGCGTTGCCGAGTCGGAAAAGTATGCACACGTCACCTATTTCTTGAACGGGGGCCGGGTTCAGCCGTTCCCCGGCCAGGACGGGACGCGCGTTCCCTCTCCCCACGGCATCCCCTTCGAGCAGGTACCAGAGCTGAGCCTGCCCCGGGTGGCCGAGGAAGTGCTGCGCGGCATGCAGGCGGGCTACGATCTCGTCGTGGCCAATTTTGCCAACGGCGACGTGCTGGGACACACCCAGAATGCCGAGAGCAAGGTCGCGTGCGCCGGGCTGATCGATGCCCGGCTGGGACAGGTCATCGATGCCGCCCGAGCCCTGGACTATGTGACGCTGGTGACGGCCGATCACGGGAACCTGGAAGTGATGGTCCATCCCGACGGCAGGCCCCACGTCTCGCACACGGCCAACCCCGTGCCGTTCATCCTCGTCGATCCCCGCGGGCCGCAGCCTGTCACGCTGCGCGACGGCAAGCTGGCGGACGTGGCGCCGACCGTGCTGGACGCCCTCGCCCTGGACACGCCCGGGTCCATGACCGGAGAAACCCTGGCGCCCGGCTGCCGCTGGGGCGGCCGCCGCCGCCTGCTGCTCTTGATCCTCGATGGCTGGGGCCTGGGCAAGAGCGACGACACGAACCCCATCTTTATCGCCAGGACGCCTGTGTGGGACGAGCTGTTGCAGCGCTTCCCGTGTTCCCTGTTGCAGGCCGCGGGCGAGGCAGTGGGCCTGCGGCCGGGAAAGCCGGGCAACTCCGAGGCCGGCCACATGAACGCCGGCGCCGGCCGGGTCGTGCTCCAGGACGACGTCCGGCTCGACCTGGCGATGCGCGATGGCTCGTTCTACGAGAACGAGGTCCTTGGCCGCGCCATCGAGGAGGCCAAGGCCCGCGACACGAGCCTGCACCTCATCGGCCTCCTCACCGAAAAAAGCTCCCACGGCTCCATCGACTATCCCCTGGCCCTGCTGCGCATGGCCAGGGCCAGAGGCCTCGGCCGCGTCTACCTGCACCTGATCCTGGACGGGCGCAGCACGGAGCCGGGCAGCGCCCCGGCGATGCTCGAGAAGCTGGACCGCCAGATAGACGAGATCGGAGTGGGGCGGATCGTCTCCGGGATGGGGAGGGGGATCGCCCTGGACCGCGATGGCGACTATGCCAGGACCCGGCGCGCCTACGACGTGCTGGTGTTTGGCACCGGGAGGCCGTGCGCCGCCCGGGGATCGACACAGAGCGAAAGGTGAGACCATGCTGCCGCCCGACCTGAGTTATGCGCGCTTTTCCCAGGCTCTGTACGAGAGGATGGGAGCCATCAATCCCGGCATCGAAGACCTGGAGCTGTACGAGTTCCGTTACTGCCTGAACAACCTGAACCCCGGGGAGGGCGGCTGGCCCGCCGTCGCGCCCGCGCCGAGGCAAGAGATCGAGGCGTGGATCCGGGACGCCGACTTTTATCGGGGCATCCAGATCAAGCCCCGTGCCGGCGACCGGATCGTGCTGGACGAGACCATCGAGCGGCTGACCACCATGCTCCTGGTCGGGCTGGTGACCGGGGAATACCCGGCGGAGTGGATTCGGGCCCACTTTTACTTTGACATCCGCGGCTTTTACTTCTTGACGCGGACGCACTATTTCACCGAGGCCGTGGTGGCCCACCTGGGCGGCGCGCCGTTCCAGGCCTTCGAACGACGGCAGCGATGCCTCGATCGCTGCCAATCCATCGGCTACAAGGCCTTCAAAGAGGCCAACGCCGAGGTGGACGCCGCGTTCATGGACGACGTTGAGAGGCTCATCGCCGTCAAGGGTACCCCCATTGTCCTGGCCATCGCCGGGCCGACGGCGGCTGGCAAGACCGAGATCGTCGAGCGCCTGCGCTGCCGCTTCGAGGAGGCAGGAAGGCAGGTCACCTCCATCGAGATGGACAACTTCTTGACCGA
The DNA here is from genome assembly GCA_034428935.1 of Anaerolineae bacterium. Lineage (GTDB taxonomy): Bacteria > Chloroflexota > Anaerolineae > JAAYZQ01 > JAAYZQ01 > JAAYZQ01. The sequence continues at coordinate 19,257 of DAOUHB010000015.1, forward strand.
CCGCGAGCAGCGCGAGGAGAAGGGCATCCACACCCTGGGCAAAGAAGCCATTCATTTTGAGCTTTTCCGGCAGAGCCTGGAGGACATTTGCCGGGGACGGGCGATCTCGATCCCGCGCTACGATTTCATCTTTGCCACGTCCAGCCACGACCTGGACGGCACGCTAAAGCCGGGCGGGGTGCCCGTCGAGATCGAGCCGGCCGACGTCATCTTTATCGAGGGCAACTTTCCGTTCCTGCTGGACGAGGTCGCGCACCTCATCGGCATCAAGGTCGTCTACCTCACCGACGACGCCATCCGGCTGAAGCGCAAATGGCGGCGCGATATCGACTATCGCAAGAAGTACGAGCCCACCTACTTTCGCAACCGGTACTTTCGCAACCAGTTCCTCATGGCCCAAAAGTGCTACGTGCCCCAGATGCAGCTCTGCGATCTGACCGTCGACACAACCGGCGCGGCCATCTGGGCCACGCCCGAAACTGCCGCGACCCTGAGAAGTCCTTAGGATGCGTCGTCGGGGCCGGCGTCGCTCGTGGTCGGCTCCAGCACCGTCTGCCGCAGCAGCGAGTGCAGGGCGCTGCTGCGCCGTTTGACGACCACCACCGAGACCTCAGCCCGGCGGGCCACCTCCCGCGAGATGTTGCCCGCCAGCAGGTTCTTGAACAGGGGCTCTTCCGTGGCGCCGATGACGATCAGGTCGTGGCCCTCCGCGGCCTCCAGAACGGCATCCACCACGTTGGTCCCCTCCACCGTCTGGCGATGCACGGCGTCGTAGCTCAGGCCCTCCAGGGCATAGTCCATCACCTGCCGGGCACGCACCTGGTCCGCCGGGCGGGATCCCGGAGGCAGGACGTGCAGCAGCGTCACACGCACTGGGCCGTCCGATTCGCCATGGGCCATGTTCACTGCCATGCGTGCTGCCCGCCGGCTATTGGGGCCGCCCGCCACCGGCACGAGAATCGAGCGGAGCGGCCGGTAGGCCCGGTAGCGCACGATGGCCATGTCGGTGGGCGGGTCATCGAGGATTGGGTCGATCACCGAGCCAAAGAGGCGGCCGGCGGTGTTCGTGTAGCCGGGCCATCCCAGGACGATCAGGTCGGACGCGTTCTCGATCACGGTCTTGCGCACCGCTTGAGCCACGTCGCGGCCCAGGCGGATCATGGTGTGCACGGGCACGTCGCGATCCTTGGCCTGCCCGATGACTGTTTCCAGGTAGGAACGCCCCTCCTTGAGCATCAGTCGGCCGTCGGCCAGGCTCAGTTGGACCGGCACCCGGACGACGTGCAAGGCCAGCACCTCGCCCTGGTTCGCCTGGGCCAGAACCGCACCGATACGCCCCAGGATGCGTGCCTGCTCCTCCGTCGCCACCGGCACCAACACGGAATAATCGCGGCTGACCAACACCTCCTCCAGGAGAATCTCCTTGGGCCTTTCCATGGCCTCAACGCGAGAGAAATAGGTATAGTACGAAAGCATGCCCACCACCAGCCAGCCGGCGGCCAGGTACCAGGCCCGGGGGCTGAAGGTGAACAGCAGCACGGCCAAAGCGGCGTTGCAGACGATGGCAGCCATCGGGATGGCCGGCACCCAGGGAACTCGAAAGCCGCGGTCGAGGTTGGGCAACTTGCGCCGAAGCAGCAGGAGTGCCACGTTGACCTGCAGGAAGAGCAGCAAGAACATGATGTCGGCCGAGGCGGCGACGTCCTCCAGCGGCAGCGACCAGGCGATGATGAGCATCAAGCCGCCCGAAGCCAGGACGGCCAGGTGGGGCGTGTGCCGCCGCGGGTGGACGCGGGCGAAAAAGGCCGGCAGGTTGCGGTCGCGGCCCATGGCGAACGAGACGCGGGAGGAAGAGTAGGTGGCGGCGTTGAGGGCCGACATGGTGGACACCAGCCCGCTGATGAGCAGCACCACCGCACCGATGCCCAGGGGGAACACCTGCCGGGCTACTTCGACGATGGCCACCTCTTTCGCCTGGCCCAGGTATTCGTAGGCCTCCATGCCCGGGGGCGCGACCGTGGCACCGATGGCGGTGACGCCGACCAGCAGATAGATGATCACGGCGATGACGATGGCTGCAAAGATGGCGCGGGGGACGTTGCGCTTGGGGTTGATCACCTCCTCGCCCGACTGGGCAATGATCTCGTAGCCCTCGAAGGCGATAAAAGTGAGGCCCATGGCCACAAACACCCCCGCCAGGCCGTTTGGCATGAACCCGGTCGTGAATCGTGCCTGCCAGGCCTCGGTACGGGCCATGGCCAGGACGCCAAAGAGCACAAACATGCCCAGGATGACGATCTTGGCCACGGTCACGATGTTGCCCACCTTCCCGGTCTCCGAGGCACCCCTGTAGTTGACGCTGGTGAAGAACAGGACGATGAGCGTCATAAGAACCAGGGTCATCTGCTGGACCGACAGACCCCAGGTGGGCAGGCCGGCCATGATCCACAATTCGCTGGCAAAGCGGCCAAATCCCAGCGCGTACAGGCTGCCGGCGATGGCCGCCGCGAACCAGTTCATCCAGCCTGCCAGGAAGCCTTGTACTCCGCCCACGCCCTCCTTGACCCACAGGTAGCCGCCGCCGGCCTCCGGAAAGGCCGAGCCCAGCTCCGCGTAGGCCATGCCGGTCAGTGTGGTGACGAGGCCGTTGAGGAAAAAAGCCAGGATGAGGGCGGGTCCGGCCACGCCAGCGGCCGTGCCGGTGAGCACAAAGACACCGGCTCCGATCATGCCGCCCACGCCGATCATCGTGATGGTGAACAGGTTCAGGTCGCGGCTGAGGCTGACCTCGACCGGGACGTTGGTGGTATTGCGGTTATTCTTGCTCAAGGGCTCTCCTCTGGAGGACGATGTTCTGGATCGTCCCTGGTCGCGGTCCATGACACCAGCAGTTCGCCATTATATCACAGCCCGGGGGAGGGTCAACTGCGAATCATCTCCTTCCCCACCCTGGGCCATAAATCTGGCGAACGGCGGCCGCGCGCTGCCAGGACTCGGCACATGAGCTTGACATAAACGTACTGCCGCGGCATCATTCTCCCACGTCCACTGCTTGCCCCTCGGGCAGATTGCGCTGCCCCCGGCCAGACGCGGCCTTGACAACCAACTCAGCCGGGGCCAACATCTCGCCCAGGGCATGATAGACTTGCCGGCATCCCTTGTCGGCCCCCAAAAACTGTGCTACAATGGCGCTGGTTGCTATCTTCTTGTCTGGCAAGGGAAACGGAGCGTGGAGGGGATTCTGACGCGGTGTGGTTACCGGTGTGACCTGTGCCTGGCCTGGCGATGGAGAACATAATGGCGAAAGATAAGGGCTTTACGCCAGTGTGTCCCGCAGCCCCCACATGCACAAGAAAGGACTGGGCACCGTAGCCATGTCGTCCGTGGGCATGTTCGGCGGGCCGGGCCGTGGAAGCGTGGGCGGCTGGGGCATCCCCGTCAGCCACCACACCCTGGCCGTCACCCTGGGCGGCATCGGCTGCAGGCAGGTCCTGGTCGACGCCGGCCCGCAGGACCGCGAGTTCCTATGCGTGACGATTAGCGTCGACCACGCCATCGTCGATGGCGCCCCGGCGGCTCGCTTTGCCGCCCGGTTCCGCGAGCTGCTGGAGAGTGCCTACGGCCTGGAAGACGATGTGTGAGCAGTGCTTCCAGAATATTCGACCCTTGTACAGGACTATTGAGGAACTGATGAAACTAGACCTTCCCCTGGATGCTACAGCGCCCAGGGACGCGCCCCGGTCGCAGGCACAAGTCGGAGGGCCAGCGCAGCATGGACAGGGTCCAGTCAGCAAATAGATCGCCCTATCTCTTTTTCCTGTTGGTGTTCCTGCTATCCGTCCCATTCTGGATTTTGATCTTTTGGGGGGAACGGTTCCTGCCGGATGTGCCCGCTAACCTACCCATCACCGCCCCCATGGTCCTCATCCCCATGATCGCGGCCGCCATCCTGGTCTACCGGGAGAGCGGCAGGGAAGGAGTGAAGGCCCTGCTCAGGAGGGCCTTTGACTGGAAAAAGATCCCGCCGGCCTGGTACCTGCCCATCTTTTTGCTGCTGCCGCTCATCATGGTCCTGTCGTACACCTGGCTGAGGCTGGCGGGAAGCCCCCTCCCTGACCCCGAGATCCCCCTCCTGATGGTGCCGGTTTACCTCCTCATGTTCACCGCAGCGGGCATCGGCGAGGAGCTGGGCTGGATGGGCTACGCCTTCGATCCGCTGGAGGAGCGGTGGCGCGCGCTGGGAGCTGCCCTCATCGTCGGCATCGTGTGGCAGTTGTGGCACCTCCTGCCCGACATCCAGGCAGGCGAGAGCGCGTCGTGGATCTTCTGGCAGCGCGTCTCTTCGGTTGCCCTCAGGGTGCTCATCGCCTGGGTGTACATAAACACCGGCAGGAGCGTGTTCGCGGCCATTGCCTTTCACGCCGTGTCCAACGTCGGGGTCTACCTTTTTCCCAACTATGGCTCGCACTATGACCCCTTTACCGCCGGCGTGCTTATCATCGTTGTCGCCGTAGTCGTCGTGTTCCTGTGGGGGCCCAGGACGCTGGCCCGGCTCCGGTTGGCGACGTGAAGCAGGGCACCCCGTCCGAAATCATTGGTACAGGAGATAGAGCATGGAAGCAGAGGAAGGGATGCACATCAACACGCCGCGTGGGTCGGTGATCATCCGTCCTGGCCTGGAAGGGGACGCGCCAGCCTATCGAGATCTGCGCCTGGAGGCGCTGCACAATCATCCGGAGGCGTTCTCTTCGGACTATGAGAAGTACACTGCCATGCCCATGAGCTACTGGGTCCAACGGCTGCGATTTGACCATCCCGACAACGAGGTGATGATGTACTTTGCCGCCCACGGCGAGGAATTGCTGGGCATGTGCGGCGTCGCCTATTCGCGGGCGCGTAAGTCGCGCCACAGTGCCTACCTGGTGAGCATGTACGTCCGGCCCGATTGGCGCGGCCTGGGCGTTGCCGACGGGCTCATCGCCGCCTGCCGCGATTGGGCGCGAGCACGAGAGATCACGATCCTCAAGCTGGGGGTGGCTTCGGCGAACGTGCCCGCCATCCTCTGCTACGTCCGCTCCGGCTTTCAGGTGTACGGCCTCGAGCCCCAGGCCATCTATCACGACGGTGTCTATTACGACGAGCTCTTGATGGCCCGCAGCCCATAGGCTCGCCCGGGCACGCCTGGGACCATCCGCCAGCCGGCCTCCTATTGTCACATCGTTGGGCCTGCCTGCTCTTGCTCCGGCTCGGGCTACTTGGACATGATGCCATCCTTTGACAAATGCCGCGTTTGATGGCACAATGAGTGCGTGGGCGGCGTTGCCCCATCTCAAGCTCGATTTCGCGAGCGTCCTCGCCATATGCCCTGACAATGTTGTTCCCCGGGACACCGATCAGGTCGCGAACCAAGAGCATCGATCCTACCGGCGCCAGCCGGCAGGCGGCGACGTGTCGCGCGATCTTGGCTTCCTGTTCGCTGGCTGGGTCCGGTGTTGGCGGTCGAATCACCCTTTTGTACGGGAGGTACCAGTATGGACATTCTGACCCTGGACGACTTTGGCGCTCTCGAGGCCCAGGATGCCAGCCCCTGCGTCTCGATCTTTATGCCCACCCATCGCGCCGGCCGGGAGACCCAGCAGGACCCGCTTCGCCTCAAGAACCTGCTGGGAGAGGCGGAAGCGCGGCTGATCGACGCCGGCCTGCGCTCCCCCGTGGCGCGGGAGGTGTTGGAACCTGCCCAGGCGCTCCTGGACGAATCCGCCTTTTGGCGGCACGCGAGCGACGGCCTGGCGTTGTTTGCCGCGCCGGGGGAGTTTCACACCTATCGCCTGCCCCTCGACCTGGAAGAACTGCTCGTCGTCGCCCCACGCTTTCACCTGAAGCCGCTGTTGCCGTTTTTCGCCGGCGACGGCCACTTTTTCATCCTGGCCCTCAGCCAGGACCACGTCCGCCTGCTGGAAGGCACCCGCCACGGCGTGGACGAGATCGAGCTGGAAGGAGTCCCCACCAGCATGGCCGAGTCCCTGCCCCACGATGACCTGCAAGCGCACCTCCAGTTCCAGACCCGCACGGGGATGGCGCAGGAGGGGGGCGATCGGGCAGCCGGTTTTCACGGCCACGATCCCGACGACGAGGCCAAGAACCGCATCCTCCGCTACTTTCAGCGTCTCGACGAGGGCCTTCAGGAGGTGCTGCGCAACGAGCGGTCACCCCTGGTGCTGGCCGGCGTAGACTATCTCCTGCCCATTTACCGGGAGGCGAACAGCTATCGCCACCTGGTGGACGACGAGGGGATCACGGGCAACCCTGAGGAGATGAGGGCCGAGGAGCTTCACACACCGGCGTGGGAGATTGTGGAGCCCCGCTTTGCCGCCGCCCAGCGCCAGGCGCGGGACGCCTATGCCCAGGTGGCAGGCACCGGGCGGACATCCACCCGCGTGGGAGAGGTCGTGCCGGCGGCTCACTACGGCCGCGTGGACGTGCTGTGGGTGTCCCTGAATAGCCAGGTGTGGGGGCGCTTCGACCCGGAGACCGGGAACATCCAGAGGCGCGAGGAGCCGGAAGCCGGAGACGAGGACCTGCTGGACCTGGCTGCCCTGCGGACCCTGTCGAATGGCGGCACGGTTTATGCCGTAGACACGGCCGGGGTGCCCGGCGGCGGGCCGCTGGCGGCCCTCTTGCGCTATTGACCGAGGTCCCGGGTAACTCTAACCAGCGGACAAGTCGTGGGTGACACCCACCGCAGCCCTGGCCCCGCTGCCGTTGGCCACGGCCGCGATCCACGAAGGACAGTAGAACATGACGCCACAAATTGCCCTCACCCTGGCCATTATCGGCGTGGCGGTGGTGCTCTTTGCCACGGAAAAGCTGCGCGTCGACGTGATCGCCCTCCTGGTTCTCGTGGCCCTGTTCCTCGGGGGCCTGGTCAGCCCTGGCGAAATGTTTGCCGGCTTTGCCAGCCCCGCGGTCGTGACCGTGTGGGCCGTCTATATCGTGTCCGGCGCCCTGTTCAAGACCGGCGTCGCCGACTTTTTAGGAGAGCGCATTATCAGCCTCGCGGGTACCAGCGAGCCGCGGCTCATCGCCATTATCATGCTCACCTGCGGCGTCATGTCGGCCTTTATGAACAACATCGGGGCCACGGCTGTTTTGCTCCCGGCCGTGGTGGGCGTTTCGCGCAAGGCCAACGTGCCGCTGTCGCGGCTGCTCATCCCCCTGTCGTTCTCGTCGCTCCTGGGCGGCAACATGACCCTCATCGGCACGCCGCCCAACGTCCTCGCCGCCGGCCTGCTGGCCGATCAAGGGCTGCCCGGTTTCGGATTCTTTGACTTCCTGCCGACGGGCGCCATCGTCTTTGGCGCCGGCATCCTCTACATGGTGCTTGCCGGCCGGCACCTTATCCCTGTGCGGCAGCCGGTGGAGGAGGTACAGGCGGCGGCCATGCGGGAATACGTCAGCGAGGTCCGGGTGTCGACGGATGGCACGCTTGCGGGCCAGACCCTGCGTGAATCCCGCCTCGGGGCGGAATATGACCTGACGGTCATCGGCATCCTTCGGGACGACGTGATGCTGAGCATGCTCAATCCTGAGACACGCCTGGAGCCCGGCGACCTCCTTCTTCTGGAGGGCACAGTAGAGGGGTTGATGCGCGCCCGTGGCGCCCTTGGACTGGAAATCGAGGCCGAGCGCAAATGGGCCCTGGACGACCTGGAGTCCGGCGATGCCCACGTCGTGGAGGCTACCCTGGCCCCCCGCTCGCACATGGTGGGCCGCACCCTACGGAACACGCACTTTCGGGATCGCTACGGCTTCACAGCCCTGGCCATCTGGCGCCAGGGCGAGGTCATCACCCAGCGCCTGCGCGACGTGCGGCTGCGGTTCGGCGACGCCTTGCTGTTATGGGGGCCACGCCACCGCCTGCCCGGGCTCCAGGAAGATGGCGATTTCCTGGTCCTGGAGCCCGTCAAGATGGAAACGCGCCGCCAGCACAAGGCGCCCATCGCCGTTGGGGCCATGGCCCTCGTCCTGATCCTGGCAACCCTGGCAGACCTGCCCATCGCCACGGCCATGGTCATCGGCGCGGTGGTGACGGTGCTGGGCGGGTGCCTCACCATGGACGAGGCCTACCAGAGCATCGAATGGCGCAGCGTGTTCTTGATCGCCGGCATGCTGCCCCTGGGTACGGCCATGGAGACGACCGGCACCGCCCGCTTCCTGGCCGATCTGCTCGTGGGCCTCCTGGGCAGCATTGGCCCGTTGGCCATCCTGGCGGGCATCTATATCCTGGCCGGCCTGATCACCGAGCCCATGTCCAATGCCGCGGCCACGGTGTTGATGGTCCCCATCGCCATCGACATCGCCCTGGGCCTGGGCGCCAATCCCCAGCCCTTTGTCCTGGCGACGGTCATCGGCGCTTCGACCAGTTTTCTCACTCCCGTAGGCCACCAGGCCAACGTCCTGGTGCTCGGACCCGGTGGCTACCGTTTTTTCGATTACACCCGCGTCGGAAGCCTTCTCAACCTGGTCATCCTGGCCGTCACGTTGGTCTTCTTGCCGCTCATCTGGCCGCTGTTCTAGAGCGCGCCAGGGCCCTCGCGCCGTTTGCGGGGGCCTGCGGCGCCATTTCCGGGCCCCGGCCGTTTGACTTTTCTGCGTCCCTATTCTAGAATCTCCTTGCCCGGCTGCAAGCCGATGCTATGACGGACAACGTAGTGTGCCATGCAAGGGGGGTGAAATGGACACCGGTTGGTTGGCCGCTTGCGGTTTGGATTGTGGACCGTGCGAGATCCGGCTGGCGCCGGCCGACGAGGCCGCCGCGCGGGTCGTCGTCGACTGGTTCCGGAGCCAGGGGTGGCTGGCCGAGGGCGAGGGGATGGCCCAGGTTCTCGAGCGCAAGATGTACTGCACCGGATGCCTGGGCAGTCGCGAGACCCATTGGTCGGCCGACTGCTGGATCTTGACCTGTTGCGTCGACGAGCGGGGTCGTGACAACTGCGCCCAGTGCGAGCAATTCCCCTGCCCTCGCCTGGTGGACTGGGCGGGGCAAAACGAGGGTTATGGCGCCGCCCTGGCCCGCTTGCAGCGGTTGCACGCCGGGTCCGGCATGCCGCCCGCCTGATCGAACCTCGATCCAGGGTCAAGAAAGATGGGCCAGGAGCAACCGACGGCTCGCTGGCCGGCGTTCACAAGGGAGGTAGAAAGATGCCACCGCCGAGGTATGCCATCGAAGTCGAGGTTGTAGAAGGGGCACAGGCCCGGTGCCACCAGTTGGGAGATAGGTTCCAGTATCCCGCCGACATGGGCCGGATCTGTCCCTGGCTCAGGGACAGCCTGGGCGGCATGCTCCGCGTGCTCGAATGCGGCGGCACGCTGCCGTGGACCTATGCCGGGACGTCCTACGCGAAGGAGATCGACCCGGAGGGAATCACCACCGAGTTCGTGCGCTGCCCGGACCCAACCGAGGCGGGCATCGTGGTCAAGATCACCCGGGCCAGGCTGCCCGACCGGGCGTGAAGGCCGCCCACATTTGCCGGGGGCGGAGACAACCGGTAGGGATGCTGTAAGATGGCTTGACAATCTACGCGCGCTCCGGCGGCAGATCCCGCTGCTTTCTGGCGATCCGCCAGGAGCCTTGAAGGCCAGAATGTCGACTTGGCCGCAGCCGTACGAGCACCCGCCATCAAGGTTGACTTCTTTCGGGTTCTGCTGTATACTGCAAGAGGTCTTGTAGGATCGCTCCTGGCTTTGGACAGGAGTGTCTTCATCGAGGTTTCAACGCTGCAGCCACAAGTGGGGGAGGGCCGTACGCCCGGCTATTCGCCTCCGCACGAGTTAGCCCACAGGCTCCTCGCCGGCGTGTGAGGAGTTGGGGACTCTCTGACCGGCCTTTGGCCGCGGAGCAAGGAGAGTCATCGGATTGGGAATCTCGACGCGTCCTTCAAGGAGGAGAACATGAGACTGAATGCGCCAAGGCAGGTGACCTGGATCATTGCCTTGATCCTGGGGATTCTGGGGCTTATTGGAGCGGTGGTGACCATTGCGGTTCTCACCGACCTTGCCTTCTGGCTCGTGCTCGTGGGGCTGGCGCTCATGCTGCTGGCCACGCTGTTAGAGGGCTTGTAGCCCTAACTCCGCATCCGTCTCGCCGACGGACCGAGGGCGCAGCCGGCAGTCGTGTGGTCGGCTCCGCGCAGGCTGTCGTCTGCGCCTGCACACAGAAGGCTCCCGCTGGTTGGCGGGAGCCTTTGATCAGTACCCTCGGAGCGATTCGAACGCTCGGCCTTCTCCTCCGCAGGGAGACGCTCTAATCCACTGAGCTACGAGGGCTCGCAGGCGGGGAGGCAGGGATTCGAACCCTGGGTGGAGCTTTTAACCCCACAACCACTTAGCAGGCGGCCCCGATCGTCCACTCCGGCACCTCCCCCTGACATTCTCTTGTTAAACGCCGCGCGCCGCGCGGCAACCCCCACAAGCGAACGCTGAACCCCGGCTGGCGGAGGGAGAGGGATTCGAACCCCCGGTGACCTTGCGGCCACTACGGTTTTCAAGACCGTCGCCATCGTCCACTCGGCCATCCCTCCGTGACGTGGCGGCCGGATTCCCCCTCCGGCATTGCCCCCAGAGTATACCAAACCCCTGTTCTTTTGTCAAAGTGCTCGGCCGCACTAACCGCACCGGCAGCCGTCCAGGAGGGGGCGCACCTGCCCTGGTGCCACCCACCAAATCTAGCGGATCACCTCGACGCCGCCCATGTAGGGCCGCAGCACCTCGGGCACGACGATGCTCCCGTCGGCCTGCTGGTAGTTTTCCATGACGGCGATCATGACCCGGGGCAGGGCCAGGCCCGAGCCGTTCAGCGTGTGCACAAAGCGCGGCCGCGCGCCCGGCTCGGGCCGGTAGCGCAGGTTCGCCCGCCGGGCCTGGAAATCGGTGCAGTTGGACAGCGAGCTGACCTCCAGCCACTCTTCCACGCCGGGGGCCCACACCTCCAGATCGTATTTCTTGGCCGCCTGGAAGCCCAAGTCGCCGGTGCACATCTGGATGAGGCGATAGGGAATGGCGAGCCCCTGGCAGATGGCCTCGGCGTCGCCCACCATCGATTCCAGCTCGCCATAGGAGGTCTCGGGCGTCGTCAGCTTGTACATCTCGACCTTGTCGAACTGGTGGCCGCGCTTCATGCCCCGCACATCCCGCCCGGCCGACATCTTTTCCCGACGAAAACAGGGGGTGTAGGCCACGTAGTGCAGGGGCAGGGCCTCGGCCGGCAGGATCTCGTCCCGGTGCAGGTTGGTCATGGGGATCTCGGCCGTGCCGATGAACCAGAAATCCTCCTCGGCGTCGTGGTAGATGTTCTCCTCGAATTTGGGCAGTTGCGCGGCGCCCACCATCATCTCCCGCCGCACCATGTACGGCGGATAGATCTCGGTGTAGCCCTGCTCGCGGTGCACGTCCAGCATCCAGGCGATGAGGGCCCGCTGGAGCCGGGCGCCCATGCCCCGCAGGACGTAAAAGCGGGTGCCCGACAGCTTGACCCCGCGCTCAAAATCCAGGATGTCGAGAGCCGGGCCCAGGTCCCAATGGGGGACCGGCTCAAAGTCAAAGGTGCGGGGCTCGCCCTCCATGCGCACGATCATGTTCGCGCTGTCGTCGGGGCCGACGGGCACACTGGCATGGGGCAGGTTGGGCACCCACAGCATGGCCTCGTCCAGCTCGGCCTCCACCCCCTTGAGATCGTCTTCCAGGGCCTTGATCCGGTCGCCAACCAGGCGCATGGCCTCGATGCGCGACTGGCGCTCGTCGGGATCCTTGGCGCGGCTGATCTCCTTGGACGCGGCGTTCCGCTCGGCTCGCAACGCCTCCACCTCGGTCAGCAATTCGCGGCGCCGGGCATCCAGCGCCAGGATCTGGTCGATGGGGGCCTCGGTATTCAGCGCCACCATGGCGGCCTTGATCTGTTCCGGGTTTTCGCGAATCAGGTTGATGTCGATCATCTCTTGACCTCGTGCCGGGTTGCATCTCTGGCGTGACTTGACGCCCGTCCCCGGGCTGCCCGCTACTATAGCACACTGACGTCCAATTGTCAATTGAAATTTGGCAAGCACCGGGCCGGATGGTATACTTCTATTTCCGAGACAGCACAGTTGTAACGGGCTTGAATCGGGCCCACGGCCATTGTCAGCCCAAAGCTGCATCACACTCAGGGCCTTTGCCGAGCGGCTATCGTTCGTGCCGGCTCTGCGCTATACTCAAGGAGCTGGAGGTATGCGAAAGCGCGTTCCTGACGCGGGATTGTCACTTGTCGTTGCCGTTGTTCTGTTGCTCATTACCATGCCGGCAGGCTCACTGGCCTCACCGCCTGCGGCGCAGGAATCGCAGGGTCTCTTTGTCCCCGTGCCAGCTCCCCAGGGCGAGGGCCCGGAGATTGCCGCCCAGCCGGCCGTGATCCGCTCCCGCCTCGTCGAGGTCGACCTGTCCCTCCTGGCGGGCAGCAGCCCGCGGCGCCTGGCCCTCAACCTCTTTGACGACGTCGTCCTCGACGTCGACCTCCAGGAGGCGGAGCCGCTGCCCGATGCCGGGCAGGCGTGGCGCGGCCGGATCGAGGGCGAGGAGCTCAGCCAGGTGGTCCTCGTGCGCCGCGACGATCTCCTGGTCGGCGATGTCTTTTTGCCCGGCGCCGTGTACCGCGTGCGCTCGACGGGCGGCGGATTGCACGCCGTTTCCCAGATGGATCAGTCGGCCCTGCCCCCCGAGATGGAGCCGGTGCCGGTGCCTGTGCCGCCCGCCCCGGCGGACCAGCCACACGACGTGACAGCCCAGGCGCCGGCCGACGATGGCTCCATCATTGACGTCCTGGTGGTTTACACGCCGGCGGCACGCCAGGCGGCGGGTAGCACGGCGGCCATGCTGGCCGAGATAGACCTGGCGGTGGCCGACGCCAACGTGTCCTACGAGAACAGCCTGGTCAGCCAGCGGCTGCACCTGGTGCGCGCCGTCGAAGTGAGCTACGTGGAGTCGGGCAGTGTCTCGGGCAGCCCGGGCGACTTGCAGTACCTGCAGGGAAGCTCCGACCCCTATCTCAACAACGTCCACACCCTGCGCGACAGCTATGGCGCCGACGCCGTGGTGCTCATCGTCCACTATCCATCGCCGGTTTACTGCGGTGTGGCCTATCAACTGGCAGAGAACGTCGAGGCGGGATTTGCCCCCTATGCCTTTGCCGTCGTGGAGCTGACCTGCGCGACGAGCAACCTCACCTTTGGCCACGAGCTGGGCCACAATATGGGGGCGAATCACGATTGGTTTGTGAACGTGAGCCTGGACCGTCACAGTTACAGCCACGGCTACTTTAACACGCAGGACCGCTGGCGCACGATGATGAGCTACAACGACGTCTGCGCGACTGTGGGCGTGAACTGCACCCGCGTTCCCTACTGGTCCAACCCGAACGTGTACTATGGCGGCCGCCCCATGGGCATTCCGGGCGGCACGTCGACCAACTGTGCCCTCGGCAGCCCGAACCCCGGCTGCGATGCCGATAACCGCCGCACCCTCAACGAGACGGCCCACACCGTCGCCAACTTTCGGACCAGCATCTCTGGCGCGCCCGCAGCGCCCTCGGGCCTTGTGGCAAGCGCCGTGCCTGGCGCAGGGATCAACCTGGCCTGGACGGATAACAGCGGCGACGCAGTGGGCTTCAAGGTCGAGCGCTCCCTGAACCCGAGCAGTGGCTGGGTCGAGATTGCCAGGCTCTCTCCGCCGGTGACGAGCTATGCCAACTATGGCCTCACACCCGGCGTGGACTATTTCTATCGCGTCCGGGCCTACAACCTCTACGGCGACTCGGCCTACAGCAGCGTGGCCTGGACGCACATCCCCGTCGTCGGCCCTCCGGCGATCTACAGCCTCGTGGTGGACGACGACAACGCCGATGGCACTTCGGGCGACGGCGACGGGCGGCTCGACTGCGGAGAGACCGTGGCGCTGCTGGTCGGCCTGCGCAACCTGGGTAGCGACGCCATCACCAACGTGGTGGCTGCCCTCAGCTCTGACGATTCTCAGGTGTCCATCGTGGGCGACAACAACCGCTCCTACGGCACCATCCCGGCCAAGGGCCTGGTCAGCAATCCGGACGGTTTCAACCTGCACATCTCCCCCGGGCTGGGTGCGGACCCGACGGCCACCTTGCGCCTGGATGTCAGCGCCGGCAACGGAGGCCCCTGGCAGACCATCCTCCGCTTGCCCATCTACTGTGGCCAGGTCCTCCGGTTCAGCTATCTCCCACTGGTACTCAAGGGGGCGGGCGCGCCGGCCTTTGACTCGCAGTTCAACGGCTCGGCTCCCGGCTGGCAAGCCCACGCCGGCACGTGGTGGATTGAAGGTGGAGAGTTGTACGCGACCAACGGGCTGGCGGGCGCCTGGGCGAGCAGCAGCTACGACGCGAACCTGGCCAACGTGGATTACCGGGTGGAGCTGTCGAGGGTGGGCTGCGACGATTGCCCCCACGGTCTCCTGGTACGGGGCAGCCCCGCGCCCATGGGCAGTGCCTACCGCTGGAACAGCGGGTATGGTTTCTACATCCGGCGCGACGGGCAGTATGCCGTGTTTCGCTACGATGACGGCATCTCTTCCGTCATGCAGAACTATACCCCCAGTTCGGCCATCGCCCAGGGCGGCAACTGGAACCTGCTGCGGGTCGTAGCCTCGGGAGCGAGCCTCACCTTCTATATCAACGGCGTGCCCGTCTGGACAGGCACCGACAGCCTCTATCCCACGGGCCGGGTGGGGCTGACGTCCTACCGCGGTGCCACCGTCGCCTACGACCAGTTGTGGGTCAACTACGCGACGCTCGCGCAGCCACCCACCAGTTCGACGGCCCAGGTAAGCCCTGAGCAGCAGCTTCTCAACCGGCAGGCCAACGAAGAGCCCGCCACCCAGGACGACACGGGGGCCGGGGACCGCTAACGCCGCAGGAATCGGCAAGGATCGAAAAGGGCCTTCTCGCAAGAGAAGGCCCTCGCTGATCTCGTTGTCGATCCGGGGGGCATGGTCTCACACCCGGGTCACGTAGCGTCCGTCTCGCGTGTCGATGCGCAGCACGTCGCCCTTGGAGATGAACAGGGGGACAAAGACCTTGTGCCCCGTCTGCAGCGTGATCTCCTTGGTGGCTCCCTGGGCCGTGTCGCCGGCAAAGCCTGGCGGGGCGTCAATCACCTCCAGGTCGACGGTGATGGGCAGCTCGACGTCCAGCGCTTCCCCTTCGTAGCTGGAAAGCTCGATCTGCATGTTCTCCACCAGGTAGGGCCGGGCGTCCTCCAGGAGCGCGTTGGGCAGGGGGAACTGCTCGAACGTTTCCGTGTCCATGAAATAGTAGAACTCGCCGTCGTTGTACAGATACTGAACCGTCTGATGATCGAGGCGAATGTCCTGCACCCGGTCACCCGAGGTAAAGGTCTTGTCGATTGTGGAGCCGCTGCGCAGGTTCCGCAGCCTGGTGCGGATGACGGCCTTCCCGCGTCCGGGCTTGTAGTGTTGGTACTCGATCACCTTGAACAGCTCGCCGTCCATGGTAAAGGTGACACCTTTGCGCAGCTCGTTTACGTCGATCATCGGTTACTCCTTGGTTTCTGACTCGATGTTGGATTATAGATGCTTGCCCGGGGGCTGTCAAATGGGGCCGATAGATTGGAGATCAGGGCCCGGGGGCGCGGGTGGCAAAGGTGAGGGGGCCAAATGCCGCGGCCAGGTAGGGTTCGGTGGCCCCCTCGCCGGCGACGACGCGCACCGGGCGCTTCCAGTCCAGGGCCTCGAGGGCGGTGCCCGGGGCGGCGCCCTGGACGCCGATGAAGGCATGGCCCCAGCGGAACCTGTCGCGGAGGTCGCCCGCGGCGCCCAGGCCACGCAGCGCCTCGACAGCGTCGGCGCCCAGCAGCCGCGAGGCCTCGTCGGCCGCGGCTACGGCTACGATGCGGCCGGGCGGCACTTGCGTCACAAAGGCCGCCAGGGCCGCGCTGGCGCCCTCGTCCAGGTGCGTGTCGAAATTCGCCGTGGCCTCCACGCTGCCGCTTGCCGGGTCGATGACCGCCAGGTTATAGCCCCGCCCGCCGGGCGACACGTCCCGGCCCTCGACATAAATCTCGGCCAGGTCGCCCACCTCCTGCCCGGCGCTGGCCACGGCCAGGCTCACGGGCGATTCGACGCCGGTGGTGCCAATGGCGCGCGACGCGCCCGGAAGGCGGGTGCCGGCCGCCGGGTAAAGCCTGTCAAAGCGCAGCCAGACCTCGTTGAGCCCCGGGCCCAGCTCCAGATCGAGCTCGTAATCCTGCCAGCCGGCCGCCAGCGCCAACCAGGCCGAGCGCTGCCCGCCGGCCTCGACCTGCAGCCGCTGGTCGGGCCCTGGCGCGTAGGCGCGAACGCTCAGGCGCACCTGCCCGCCCCCGGAGGGTACCAGCAGCCGCACCGCGAGCCGCTGCGCCCAGGCCACCTCCCCCGCCGCCGGGCTCCAACCCTCGGCAAAGCTCAGACCCCCCAGCGGATCTCCCGCCCGGGCCGTCCAGCTCTCGGGCCACGGCGGGAGCCCGACCCGGTAGGCCACGGTCTCCTCGTCGCGATAGAGGGTTTCCAGGGGCAGGATGGCCTCCAGGTAGGGCACCACCTCGGGCCCCACGACCTCGGGATGGACGACGATGGCCTGCACGTCAAAGAAGCGGAGCACCTGGGGTGCGATGGCGGCATCGGCCTCCACGTCGCCCGGCGTGACGGTGTGTCCCGTCTCCAGGGCGATGAGCGTGTCGATGACGGCGGCCTCGGCGAAATACTGGAACTTCTGGCTCGGGTTCCGCGAGGTGTTGCCCCCCAGAAGCCTTTTGCCGTGCACCGATTGGTAGTACTGCTCGAACATGATCAGCGGATCCTGGGTGCCCGTCACCCGCGCGCCGTTGCGCCACGCCAGGGGCAGGTCCAGCAGGGCGAAATCGCCGGGCATCGTCCGCGCCACGGTTTCGTACACGGCCGGCACGGCCATATTCGACAGGGGCAGCGGCACCGACAGGTGCTCGAAGACAAAGACGGCCGCGAGGGCGGCGGCCACGGCGCGAAAGACGGGGCGCCCCCCGGCGGGCACGGTGCCGGCCCTCCTTTCCCGCCCCCGCCCCTCGGCCAGCCGGCCTGCCAGCCAGGCCAGTCCCATGGCGGCCAGCAGCGCCAGGCTGAGGGTGAGCATGACGCTGTAGCGGCTGGGATAGCGGTTGCCCTGGAAAAAGGGCAGTTGCTCCACCAGGGCAAAGGGCAGGGGCAGGCCGGTGTCGCGCCCGTTCACCTGGAGGGTTGGCCCCAGGGTCAGCAGCCAGAAGACCAGGGCCGAAAGCGCCCAGAAGCGGGCCGCCGGCCGCCGGCGCCAGGCCAGGGCACCAACAGCCGCCAGGCCCAGGACGGCGTAGCCGGGATAGACCTGTTGTCCCACGCTGCGGTGAAAGGCCAGGCGCTCGCCCAGGCCGCCAAGCCAGGGATGCAGCGCCGTGGGCATCAAGAATCCCAGGAGATCGGCCGAGAAGACGTCGGCAAAGCCGCCACCCTGGCCCCAGATGTCGCCTTCGGCGCGCAGGTCGGGCAGCATGGCCGCCAACTGGGGGAGCATCCCCAGCAGAAATACGAGGGCCACCACGCCCGTGGCCAGGACCAGCCGGGCGGCGTGGCGCCGCCGCAGCGGACCGGCCGGGGGCAGCAGCAGGTTCCAGGCCAGCCAGAGCCCGGTAAAGAGCACCAGGAAAGAGGCATAGGTCATCTCGGCATAGGCCTGGAGGAGCAAGAACAGGCCGGCCAGGAAGGGCAGGCGCAGGCCGCCGGGCCGGCGGGCCAGCAGGACCAGGGCCAGGACATAATAGGGGATCCATTGCGAGCTGGCAATGTTCCACTGGCCCAGGGCCGCGTAGAACAGCTTGCTCGACGAAAAGGCATAGATCAGGCCGGCGGCAAGGGCCGGCAGGTGCCTGGTCCCCTCTCCCTCGCGCATCACGGCCAGGGCCAGCAGGAACGTACCATACCCGCCCAGGACAAAGGAGGACAGGAACAGCAGGTTGCTGCTCGCCACCAGCGGCAGGACAGCGTGGAGGGGGATGGACAGCAGCCCGTTGAGCACCGTCAGGGTATAGAAGGAGAGGTTGATGCCCAGGGGGTAAAAGAGATAGTCGCACTGGAAGGGGTTGGTGCCCTTTTCCAGGAGGGCGGTCCGCACCCACCACAGGTTCCAGGTGAGGGGCGGATCGTCGATGCCGTTGCCCGGGACGTGGCTGCCCAGGTGGGCGGCCAGGGGATAGGTGAGGGCCAGGGCCAACAGCCCATAGACCAGCAGGACTCCCAGGTGAAGCGGCCAGCGTCTCTGCAACCTCTCGTTCCCTCCACGCCCATGATACCATCCTCGCAGCGATTTGGCAATTTTACATTTGCGCGCAATTGAGATAGAATAGCCCTGCCCGACCGATTGCAGGAGACAACAGGACGCAATGCAGCCCAACGGCTATCGAGACGCTCTCAACTATCTCTACAGTTTCACCGACTACGAAAAAAGAGGATTTGCCGCATACGCCCCCGAGTTCTACAACCTCGACCGTATGCGGCACTTTTTGGCGCTGCTGGGCGATCCGCAGCAGGCGTTTCCGTCGCTGCACGTTGCCGGCACCAAGGGCAAGGGATCCACGGCGGCCCTGGTCGAGTCGATCCTGCGCGCCGCCGGCCTGAAGACCGGCCTGTACACTTCTCCCCACCTGCACTCCTTTCGCGAGCGGATACAGGCTGGCGGGGCCTTGATCCCCGAGGCGGACGTCGTGCGCCTGGTGGAGAGCACCCGGTCCCTCGTCCGCCAGGTGGACGATATCACCACCTTCGAGATCATGACCGGGCTGGCCTTTGCCTGGTTCGCGGAGCAGCGGGTGGAGTGGGTCGTGCTGGAGGTGGGCCTCGGGGGTCGCCTGGACGCCACCAACGTGGTCCTGCCCCGCGCCGCGGTGATCACCGCCATCAGCCTGGACCACGTGGCCATCCTGGGCAACACGCTGGCCCGCATCGCCTTCGAGAAGGCGGGCATTGTCAAGCCCGGGGTCCCCGTCGTCTGCGCGCCCCAGCCCGACGAGGCCCTGGCGGTCATCAAGGAGGTCTGCCGCGAGCAGGGTGCGCCCCTCTCCCTGGTCGGGCGGGACTGGACCTGGCAGCCGGGCGCCTTTGACCTGGAGGGGCAGCACCTGACGGTCCGCCACGAGGCCGGGGCGGCGCCCCCGCTGCAGGATGCCTGGATGCCTCTCCTTGGCGAGCATCAGTTGGTGAATGCCGCTACGGCCGTCGCCGCCATCTGGGAAGCGGGCCTGCGCCTGGCGCCCGACGCCCTCCGCCGTGGCCTGGGCGCCATCCAGTGGCCCGGCCGCCTGGAGATCCTGTCGCGGGAGCCCCTGCTGGTCGCCGACAGCGCCCACAACGGCGACTCTGCCCGCAAGCTCATGGCGGCCCTGGAAAGACACTGCCCCAACAGGCGGCTCATCCTCCTCCTGGGGGGCTCGGCCGACCATGCCACGCCCGAGCTGTTCCGGGCGCTCTTGCCGTCCGCCAGCCGGGCCATCGCCACGCGCTCGCGCCATCCCCGCGCCGCCGCCCCTGCCTGGTTCCAGGAGCGGGCCGGGGAGATGGGCTTTGAGATGGAGGTGAGCGACTCTATCCCCCGCGCCCTGGAGATGGCCCTGCAGGATGCCGGTCCCCGGGACCTCATCTGTTGCACGGGCTCGGTGTTTGTCGCCGCCGAGGTCCGCGAGGCCTGGTTTGCCCGGCAGGGCTTGCCACTGCCACCTGTAGACCCAACTTGACACATGGCGGTCTTATCGTCTATACTGTGCTCACTTGAACTCTTTTCTCTGATTCGGAGGCGGATTAGGCGTTGAGTTACGATTACGACTTTGATTTTAGCATGTTGAATGTGGACGCTTTCAGCGACGAAAGCGACCAGGTTTTTGCCGACGACCTCCCGCTGCTCCCGCTGCGGGATACCGTCGTCTTTCCGGGCATGATGAGGTCCCTGGCCGTGGGCCGCGACCGTTCCATCAAGGCTGTCGAGGCGGCCATGGCCACCGACAACCGCGTGGTGGTCGTCGCCCAGCGCGACCCCGAGGTGCAGGATCCAGAGATGGAAGACCTGCACACCGTTGGCGTCGAAATGGTGGTGGGCCGGATCCTGCGCATGCCCGATGGCACGACCAACGTCCTGGGACAGGGCCGGCGTCGGGTGCAGATTGCCGGCCTGAGCCAGACGAGACCATATATTCGGGCCAGCATTCAGCCCATGCCCGAGTCGCAGCACGTCAGCCTGGGCACCGAGGCGCTCATGCGCGCCGTCCTGTCGTTGTTTGAAAAGGTGGTCCACCTGTCGCGCACCCTGCCCGACGATGCCTACGTGGCTGCCATGAACATTGACCAGCCCGGCCCTCTGGCGGACCTCATCGGCTCGCTCCTCGACCTGGACATGCCCGATCACCAGGAGCTGCTGGAGCTCCTGGAGCCTTCTGAGCGGCTGCAGCGCCTGAGCATCCTGCTGGCCAACGAGCTGGACGTGTTGGAGCTGGAATATACCATCCATGACAAGGTCCAGCAAGAGGTGGACCGCTCGCAGCGCGAGTTCTACCTGCGCGAGCAGATGCGGGCCATCCAGAGCGAGCTGGGCGAGATGGACGGCGAAACGGCCGAACTCCAGGACCTGGAGGAAAAGCTCGCCAGGACGGAGCTGCCCGACGAGGTGATGGCCAAGGCCCGCAAGGAGATGAGCCGCCTGAAGGCCATGCCGCCGGCGTCGCCCGAGACGGCCATCATTCGCACCTACATCGACTGGCTCCTGGATCTGCCCTGGACCGAGGCGACGACGGACAACCTGGACATTGCCCAGGTGGCCAAGGCCCTGGACGCCAACCACTACGGGCTGCCGCGGGCCAAGGAGCGCATCCTGGAGTACCTGGCGGTGCGCAAGCTGTCGGAGGGCAAGCCTTCCACGCGCAGCCCCATCCTGTGCTTTGTCGGGCCGCCCGGCACGGGCAAGACATCCCTGGGCCGGTCCATTGCCGAGGCCCTGGGCCGCAAGTTCGTGCGCGTCTCCCTGGGCGGCATCCGCGACGAGGCCGAAATCCGCGGCCACCGGCGCACCTACATCGGTGCCCTGCCGGGGCGCGTCATCCAGACCATGCGCACCGCCGGCACGGTCAACCCCCTCTTCATGCTTGACGAGATCGACAAGGTGGGCCTCGACTTTCGCGGCGACCCCTCCGCGGCGCTGCTGGAGGTCCTCGATCCGGAGCAGAACTATGCCTTCTCCGACCACTACCTGGACGTGCCCTACGACCTGTCGCGGGTGATGTTTATCACCACGGCCAACATCCTCGATCCCATCCCGCCGGCCCTGCGCGACCGGCTGGAGGTCATCGAGTTTCCCGGCTACATCGAAGAGGAAAAGCTGGCCATTGCCCGCCAGTTCCTCATCCCCAGGCAGTTGAGTGAGAACGGCCTGGATCGGCCGGACCGTGCCCTGAACTTCTCGGACAAGGCCCTTCGCCACATGGTACGCGAGTACACGTACGAGGCCGGCGTGCGCAACCTGGAGCGCGAGATCGCCAACGTCTGCCGCAAGGTGGCCCGCCGCATCGCCGAGGGCAAGCCTACGCCGCGCCACGTGACGGTCCAGTCGCTGCTGAAATACCTGGGCCCGCCGCGCTTCCAGGCCGACGAAGGCGAAAAGACCGACGAGATCGGCCTGGCCATGGGCATTGCCTGGACCGAGGCCGGCGGCGACGTGCTGCCGGTGGAGGTCTCGCTCATGGATGGCAAGGGCAGCCTGATGCTCACCGGGCAGTTGGGCGAGGTCATGCAAGAGTCCGCCCAGGCGGCGCTGTCCTACGCCCGCTCCCACGCCCCGGAGCTGATGATCGGCGACGTCGATTTCGACAAGCTCGACATCCACATCCACGTGCCCGAAGGCGCCATTCCCAAGGATGGCCCCTCGGCGGGCATCACCATGGCCACGGCCCTCATCTCGGCGCTCATCGAGCGCCCCGTCCACCACGACGTGGCCATGACGGGCGAGATCACGCTGCGCGGGCGGGTGCTGGCCATCGGCGGGCTGAAGGAAAAGGTGCTTGCCGCGCACCGCGCGGGGCTCAAGACCGTGCTGCTGCCGCGGCAGAACAAGAAGGACCTGGTCGAGATCCCGAGCCGCGTCAAGCGTGACCTGAAGTTCATCTTTGTCGACCGCATGGACGAAGTGCTGCCAGTGGCACTCCTTCCAGAGGCGCCGGTGGCCATTGCCGAGGTAAAGCGCGCGGCCAAGGGGCGGAGGACGCCAAGCGCCAAGTCGAACTGAATCGCAGGGAGGCGATCGTGTGAGCGGCCTGATTATCCTGCTGCTGGCTCTGGGTTTCATGGTCCTGTTCTACCTGGTCTTTCGGTCCCCGACGCCAGGGATTGGCCGTCTGGGCCTCTTTCTGGTCTGGCTGGCAGTGGGCGGGCTCCTGGCCTACTTTTTCGCCGTGCGGGTTCTGGATTACGATCCGGACCCCGCGCGGTTAGCCATCGCCCGCATGGTCACCAATCAGAAGATCATCGACCTGACCCAGATCGTCCCCGGCCTGCCCGAAGATCTGGACATGATCTATCGCATCGACACCGACGGCGATGACGAGCGCATCGAGGACGAAGAAGCGGCCTTGGAGTGGCTCGTCGTCTATCGCTACGACACGGTGCAACGCGAGGGCGTGGTGGTCGGCGGGCCCTTCGGAGCGGCGATCTATGATACCGGCCTGTGCCGCCCACCCTCCATCTTTTCCTTCGAGTTGGTTCCGGTGAGCTATGACTACCTCGGCCAGGACGGCCTGGGGGTCGAGGTTGTGAATGCCATCGAGTACGAGGACCCCCTCGCGGATCCCAAGCGCCTGGGAGTGGACCGCCCGGAGGTGATCATCACCGGCTACACCGGGGGGACCGCTACCGACTTGAACATCTTTCGCAAGGTGGGTTACTACACCCTCTGCCGGCCGACGCGCGCCCACGCCGATCCCTACGCCGAGACCATCGAGCTGCCCTTCAAATACCAGGTGATCGGCACCTTCCGGGGCACCTACCGGGTGGAGAGAAACGGTGCGACCGTCGTCGTCAAGGACCGGGCCGGCTTTGAGCGCAGCCAGATCGTCGTCAGTCGCGTCTACACACCTGACCCGAACACCGGCTCCTACCTGCGGCAGGTTGGATCCGACCCCGATAGGTATGAACTGAGAGCCCCGGACGAAGAGGGGTTGGCCTTCGGACCGGGTCGCCCGGAACAGACGCAGCAGGTCTATTACCCCGAAAAGGCCGTGTTGTCATTCTTTCTCGACTTGGGCACCAACACAGAGCGCGCTATGGGTCTAACCTGCCAGGGCAAGGGCAGAAACGACTACGAGCCGGCCAACTTTGGGTTGAGTCTGCCGCTTTCCGACCTGGCCCGCGTCAAGGTCTGCGAGATGCGATACGTGCCCGACGACCAGGCAGAGCGGGCTCACGAGGCTCGAAGGGTGGGCGTAAAAGTGGTCGAGGTCCCGAAAGAGATCCCGCCAGGAGAGACGATGGACTGTTCCCGGGCCCGCCCTTTGACGTGCACCGTGCTTTCGCAAAACAACCCCAACGCCCTGCCCTTTGGCTGCGAGTGGTGCCTCTATAACTGCGAGCCGGCACCCTAGTCTTTCTCGGGCTCGGCATCCTGAGCGGCGCCAGGGATCTCGCCCCGCGCCCGATTTTCGCTTTCGCCGCTTTTGCAGTACAATACCTGCTCCAATTTGACTTCGGAGGTAATGATGCGTCCGAGCCATACGTTCCGGGTGGTGCCTTGCCTGCCGCCAAGGCTTGAGCGGCTGCGGGAATTGGCCCACAACCTGTGGTGGACCTGGAACCACGAGGCCATCGAGCTGTTTCAACGCCTCGAGCCAGATCTCTGGCAGTCCACCGGGCACAACCCTGTGCTGATGCTGGGCACGATCCGGCAGGAACGCCTGGAACAGATCGTCGACGATGACGGATTCATGGCACATCTCGACCGCGTTTACGGCGAGTTCGATCGCTACATGAAGAGCGCGGCCACGTGGTACGCCAAGACCCACGCGAGCGCCGACGGCGCCTGCATCGCCTATTTTTCCGCCGAGTTCGGCCTGACCGAGAGCCTGGGCATCTATGCCGGGGGCCTGGGCATCCTGGCCGGCGACCACCTCAAGTCGGCCAGTGACCTGGGCCTGCCCCTGGTGGGCGTGGGACTGCTCTACCAGCAGGGCTACTTTCACCAGTACCTCAATCCTGATGGCTGGCAGCAAGAGCTCTATCCCGACAACGACTTTTACAACCTGCCCCTCAACCTGGAGCGCCAGTTGAGCGGCGCCCCCCTCACCGTCGAGGTGGAATATCCCGGCCGCACGGTCAAGGCCCAGGTGTGGAGGGCCCAGGTGGGCCGCGTGCCCCTCTATCTCCTGGACACCAACATCGAGGCCAACCGGCCCGAGGATCGGGACCTCACCGACCAGCTCTATGGCGGCGACGACGACATGCGCATCCGCCAGGAGATGATGCTGGGCATCGGCGGCATTCGCGCCCTGTCGGCCCTGGGCATCGAGCCCAACGTCTGCCACATGAACGAGGGGCACTCGGCCTTTCTCGCCCTGGAGCGCATCCGTGTTCTCATGGAAGAATGCCATCTGTCGTTCCAGGAGGCCCGCGAGGTGGCGACGGCGGGCCACGTCTTTACCACCCATACCCCGGTGCCGGCAGGCATCGACTGGTTCCATCCCGAGCTGGTGGACCGCTACTTTGGCCACTACTATCCGCGCCTGGGCCTGTCGCGCGACGAGTTTCTGGGCCTGGGACGCCTGAACCCCAATGACCCCAACGGCTACTTTTGCATGGCCGTCCTGGCCCTGCGCCAGGCGAACCGCAGCAACGGCGTGAGCCAGCTCCACGCGCAGGTGTCGCGGGAGATGTGGCAAGAGATCTGGCCCGGGGTGCCCGTGGCCGAGGTGCCCATCCTGGGAATTACCAACGGCATCCATCCGCGCTCCTGGATCTCGCGCGACATGGCCGATCTATTCAGCCGCTACCTGGGCCCCCGCTGGGTGGAGCGCCCGGCCGAGCAGGAGATCTGGCAGCGCGTGGCGCGCATCCCCGACGAGGAGCTGTGGCGCACCCACGAGCGCCGCCGCGAGCGCCTGGTGGCCTTTGCCCGCCGCAGGCTCGCCCACCAGTTGCAGCAGCGAGGCACCCATCCGTCCGAGATCCAGCAGGCGGAGCAGGTGCTGGACCCCGAGGCGCTGACCATCGGCTTTGCCCGGCGCTTTGCCACCTACAAGCGCGGCTCGCTCCTGTTCCACGACCTGGAGCGGCTGGCGCGCATCGTGGGTGACAAGGACCGCCCCGTGCAGATCATCTTTGCCGGCAAGGCCCATCCTCGCGACAATCCCGGCAAGGAGTTGATCCGCCAGATCATCCATCATGCCCGCCGGCCCGAGTTTCGTAACCGCATCGTGTTCCTCGAGGACTATGACATGGTCGTGGGCCGCTACCTGGTCCAGGGCGTCGACGTCTGGCTGAACACACCCCGCCGGCCCCACGAGGCCAGCGGCACCAGCGGTATGAAGGCCACGGCCAACGGCGCCCTGAACCTCAGCGTCCTCGACGGCTGGTGGGACGAGGGCTACACCCCCGAAACCGGCTGGGCCATCGGCCACGGCGAGGATTACGAGCAAGACCAGGCCGAGTACCAGGACCGGGTCGAGGCCGACGCCCTCTACAACCTCCTGGAAAAAGAGATCGTGCCCCTATTCTACGAGCGGGGGAGCGACGGCCTGCCCCGGGGCTGGATCGCCCGCATGAAGGCCGCCATGCGCAACCACGCTGGCGTCTTTAACACCAACCGCATGGTGCGCGACTATACCGAGCTGTGTTACCTGCCCTCGGCGGAGCGCAGCCAGCGCATGGTGGGCGAGGACATGCAGCACGCCAAGGCCCTGGCGTCGTGGAAGGAGCACGTGCGCAAGGAGTGGGGGAACGTGCGCATCGAGCGCACCTGGACCGAGCAGGCCGGCAGCCAGGAGCTGCAGGTGGGTGACCAGTTGCAGGTGCTGGCCGAGGTCTACCTGGGAGCACTCAAGCCCACCGACGTGGCCGTGCAGTTGTACTATGGTCCGGTGGATGGCGAGGGCATCATCGTCAACGGGCGCACAATCCCCACGCTCATCGCCCAGTCGCGGGGCAAGGGACGGTTCGTCTTTGCCGGCGCCATCACCTGCCAGACGAGCGGGCGCCACGGCTACGCGCTGCGCATCGTCCCCGCCCACGAAGACCTGGGCACCGCCTTCGAGATGGGCCTGGTTCTCTGGGCCGCCTGACCCGCGCGTCTCCCCGGCGCCCACCGCCAGTACACCTGGCGGTGGGCGCCGGAGGTTTTACCTGACCTCTACGATCTCGGCCTGCCCCGTCTCTGTGTCGTACAGGGCATAGGTGGACGGGCCGAGGCGGCCCATCACCTCTCCCGGGTTGAGGAGCAAGGTGCGTCCCTCCTGCTCCAGGACCTGCTCGTGGCTGTGGCCAAAGCACACCAGGTCGTAGGTGCCGCCCCGCGCCAGCGCCCGGCCGATCTCTGGATAGTGGGTGACGGCCACGCTGCGCCCGCCCATCTCCAGCTCGGCCAGGTCGCCGTGGATCTGGACGTGCTTGTGGCGGCGCGCTACCCTGGCCAGGTGCAGGCGGTCGCCGTCGTTGTTGCCGAACACCACGTGCATTGTCATTGTCTTCCAGCAGTAAACCCTAACCGCCACAGGTAAGCCCGAAATAAGACGGTCCGGCAAGGCGTCCGAAACACCTCGCCGGACCTAAACCCACCTAGCCGACACGGGCGGCGCGGTGAGCCTACCAGGGATTATAGCACACAGTTTCCCGGCGGTCAAAGGCCCACCCAATGCCAAAAAGGGCAGGGGGTGGGCCTTATCATTGCAGAGGGAGGGAAACAGCAATGGACGCAACGAGCGGCACGGGCGGCACGGTGAGCCCCTTTCCGAAGGGGGGATTTCGCTACAGCAAGTTTGTTGTGGACCGCGACGAATGGCAGGAGTTAATCGCGTTCTACGCGGCCCAGGGCAACACGG
>DAOUHB010000016.1:0-45820 GCA_034428935.1 Anaerolineae bacterium
TCCTGAGCGCGCCACTGGCCATGACGCTGGAAGATGCCTCCATGCGCGGCAATCACAACGACCTGGTCTTTTTGGCCGAGATGTACGAGGCGGGCGCCGGCGCCTGGTTCGACGTCCTGTCGGCCAATGCCTTCGGCTTTGATCGGCCGCCGGAGGACGAGCCGCACCCGGACGTGCTGAACCTGCGCCGCGTCGAGCTGCAGCGCGAGATCATGGAGCGTTACGGCGACGAGGGCAAGGCCATCTGGATCAACGAGTATGGCTGGAACGCGGCGCCCGCGTCGTTCCCGCGGGAGCTGCTGCCCTGGGAACGGGTCAGCGAAACACAGCAGGCGGAATACACGGTGCGCGGCATCGAATGGGCCAGGGCCCACTGGCCCTGGCTGGGTGTCGTCAACATCTGGTATTTTCGCCAGGTGGGCGACGTGCCCCCCGACAGGGCGGCCTACTATTTTGCCCTCGTGGACCCCGAGTTCAAGGCGAACCCCGTCTATGACGCGGTGCTGGACGCCACGCGTGACTAGCAGCCTGTCGGAGAGCCCGTTCGTAGTGTGCGCTTCAGCGCACTTGTGGGGCGATAAATCGCCCACTACGAACCTGGGCGATAAATCGCCCACTACGAACCTGCAAGCAAGCACCCCTCCGACAACCTGCTGGCAACCGGCGTCTCAGCGTGCCGGGCGCTGCGGAATGCCGGGAATCGAGTAATTTGCAGGGGCGCACGGCCGTGCGCCCCGCGAGACCGCCCCTTACTGCCGGCGCCTGGCCCGCCATTGCAGGCCGGCGTATCCGGCCAGCGTTCCCAGCCCGGTCAGCATCAGGACGATGGTCGACGATTCGGGCACGACGGGAGTATCCGGCGGCACGGCGGTCGGCGTCGGCGTCACCCACGGCGTGGGCCTGGGTGTGGTCGTCGAGGTGGGTGTCGCCGTGGGCGTGGTCGTGCTCGTCGGCGTCGGCGATGGCTGCTGCACGGAACAGACGTCGCTGCTCAGGAACCGCAGCCCCTCCGCCGACGTCATCTCGCTGTCGAGCGTGATGGACGGCACGTCGTCGCCAAGGAGCACCGTAAACGTGACCTGCCCGGCGGCACCGGGTGCCAGGCTGCCGAGCTGCCACGTGATCAGGCCCCCGGACATGGTGCCCCCGTCGCTGGCGGATAGGAACTGGGTCCCGGCGGGCACATTCGTGACGAGCACCACGCTGGTGACCTCCGCGCCGGCCTCGGCGGGGATCTCGTAGTCGAGGGTGAAGGTCGCCTCGTCTCCGACGACGGCCGGCGACGCCGGACAGAGCACGGCGAGGTCGAGGGCGACCACGAGAGTCGCCGCGATCTGATCGTCCGACACGCGGTCGTTGTTATCGCCCACCTGGGCCGACAGCCAAAGCTGGGGGCAGGCGACGTCGCCGGGGAAAAGGGTGGCGCGATGGAAGGCAAACTCGACGACGCCCGGCACCGTCGTGCCGTACACGGCCAGCCCATCGAGGCCCATCGTCGTCGGGGCGACGACACCGGGCAGGATGGCCTCGCTGTTCGAGATCTCGGCCGTCTGCCCGGCGGCTCCCTGCGCGCACTGGAAACCAAGCTTGTACGCTTCCGAGTTGCCCAGGCCGATGCCATCCATGAAAGGTGAAGCGACGAGAGGCCCCTGGTCGGGCCCGTGCGTACCTACCCCGGGGACGTCTGCGGTGCCTGTCTGGCTGTCCGAGTCGCCCGCGCGTCCATCGACGTCGATGCGAAAGTACCAGGTGTCGTCAGCCGGCTGGTAGTGGGCCCACAAGGCGATGGCGTCATAACCGGAGCGGGCAAAGGTCGGAGCCTGGTGGGGGTGGAGCTGACTGTCGGTGATAAACACATCCAGGCCGTCATCGGCCACCTGCCAGCCGGCGTCCCAATCGCCGCCGGCGCCGTCCAACACGATGGATCCACCCTGGGCCGCGACCGGCCCTGCCCCGGAGAGGGACAGGACGGCCAGGCACACAACGGCGACCGCGATCGCACCCTGCATCTTTGACCTGTTACGTAGCAACATCATTGGCTCCTTTCGTCCAGCGAGGCGGTTGCGACAGATGCCCAGACCGGGCAAGTATAGCAAAGAAATGGATATAAGACAACTTTCGAGGCTCCTGCTGGAACAATGGAAGAAGGCCGGACTATTTGCCGGGCTATTTGAAGGAGTGGTAGCGGTTTCCACGTGCATTGCACCAACGGCAGATGCAACGCACGTGAAGACGGCGGCGCTCCAGCCCGATCAAACAAGACCAGCCAGCCATGCTCACAACCACTGCCTCTCTCCCAGGACGGCGAGCACGTGGTTGCGCTCGCCCAGGTCGGCGGCGGGGACGAGGTTGCCGGGCAGGGGGCGGCCGTTGAGGGACAGGCTGCGGACGCCGCGGCAGACGCCATCGGGGTTCCGCACCTCGACGTCGACGGCCTGGCCGCGGAACAGGCGCCGCGCCTTGAAGCCCGGCCAGGCGCTGGGGATGCAGGGGTCCACGCGCAGGCCGTCGAGCTCGGGCCGCAGGCCCAGGATGTACTGGGTGGCGCTGTAGTAGGCCCAGGCGGCGGCGCCCGTCAGCCACGAGGTGCGGGCGTTGCCGGCCCGGGGCGAGTAGGTGGAATAGGTGGTCTGCCCCTGCACGTAGGGCTCCATCTGGCGGATCTCGGCGCGGTCGTTGTAGGCGGCGGGCATGGAGGCGCGATAGGTACGGTAGGCCCGGTCGCCCTCTCCCAGGAGGCAGTCGGCCATGACGCCCCAGCCCTGGGTGTGGTTAAAGATGCCGGCGTTTTCCTTGACGCCGGGGTTAAAGACCACGGCGCGCATGACGTCGATGGGCGTCCGGACAAAGGGCGGCGCCGAGAGCATGAGGCCGTAGGGGGTGGCCAGGCGCTCGTGGACGGTCTGCATGCAGCGGGCGGCCTGCTCGGGCGTGGCCGCGCCGCTGATGACGGCCCACAGCTGGGTGTTGAGGTAGACCTGCCCCTCGGCCGCGTCGCGGGTGCCGTACACCGTGCCGTCCTCGCCGATGGCCCAGATGAACCACTCGCCATCCCAGGCGCAGGCCTGGACGCTGGCGTCGAGCTCGTCGCGGCGGGCCAGGGCCCAGGCGGCCTCGCCGTCCTTGCCCAGCCGCCCGGCGATCTCGGCATAGGTGGTGAGGCCCAGGCGGAGCTGGAAGGCGACAAAGAGGCTCTCGCCGTGGTAGCCCAGGCGCAGGCAATCGTTCCAGTCGGCGGCCAGGCCGCAGGGCAGGCCGTGGCGGCCGCGGCGCTCCAGGTTGAACTCCAGGGCGCGGCGCAGGTGGCCCAGGACGGTCGCCTCGCCCTCGTCGGCGTAGGGCAGCACCTTGTCGTAAAACGACAGGTCGCCCGTCTCGCCCACCAGGGCGGGGACGGCGTTAAAGAACCACAGGCAGTCGTCGGAGCGGTAGTCCTGGGGTTCGGGGCCCTGTTCGTGGCCGGGGCGGTGCTCGAAGGGGCGGACGATGGGCATGGCCCCGCCGTTGGACAACTGCCCCGTCAGCAGCAGCTCCAGCCGCTGGCGGGCCAGGTCGGGGATGGCGGCGGCGACGCCCAGGATGTCCTGCACCGAGTCGCGAAAGCCCAGGCCGTCGCGCTCGCCGTTGTAGACCAGGCTGGCGGCCCGCGACCAGGCAAAGGTGACGAGGCAGTTGTACAGGCCCCAGACGTTGACCGTGTGGTTCAGATCCTCGTCGGGCGTGTCCACCTCCAGGCTGCCCAGGCGGGCGTGCCAGTGGTCCTTGAGCTTTTGCAGCTCGAGGGCAGCCCGCTCGGGCGAGCCGAACTCGGCGACGTTGATGCGGCCCACGGTGCGGGCGTCGCCGATGCCCAGGAGCACCAGGAGGTCGCGGCTCTCGCCCGGGGCCAGGGTGAGATCAGCCTGCAGGCAGCCGCAGGCGTTGTCGCCGTAGGCGTCGCTGCCGGTGCACCCCCCGCGCTCGACGGCCAGCGGGTTGTGATAGCCCCGGTAGGGGCCCAGGAACGCCTCGCGGCTGGTGTCGTAGCCGGCCAGGGGCGCGCCGGCGAGGGCCATCCAGGCATGGCTGGCGGCGTCGTGCAGGTAAAAGCCCCCGCCCTCGGGCGTCAGGTTGTCCTGGATGGCGATGCGCAGCAGGCCGTGTTCCAGGCTGCCCCGGACGATAAAGAGGGAGTACTGGAGGTTCACCTGGTCCTGGACCGTGTCCCACTGGTTGGTGAACTCGCAGAAGGTAAAGGCCGAGAGCCGGCGGAGACGGTCGCCCTCGTTGGTCACCCGCAGCCACCAGTACTCGAAGGCCCGCCCCAGGGGCACAAAGTAGGTCACCTGGCTGGCGATGCCGTCATAGTGCGACTCGATGGTCGTGTAGCCCGTGCCGTGGCGGCAGGTGGACCGGTAGCGGTCCAGGGGCTTGCCCACGGGCTGCCACGAGGCGGACCAGTAGTCGCCATTGTCGGCGTCGCGCAGGTAGAGATAGCGTCCCGGCTGGTCGGCCGGGACGCCGTTAAAGCGCAGCCGCAGGAACCGCCCCCGGGCGCCGGAGCGGAAAAAGCCATAGCCGCCGGCGTTGTTGGTGATGATGGCGCCGTACTCGGTGGAGCCCAGGTAGTTGCTCCACGATTGAGGTGTGTCGGGCCGGGTGATGACATACTCCCGGGCCTCGTCGTCGAAATAGCCGTACCTCATGCAGCCTCCCTGGCTCGTCAATCGTCGGGCGCGCCGGCGGCTTTCAACAGGCGCAGCGCCCGCAAGGTCACCCACTTGTTTGGCTGGCGTTTGGGCCCAAACTCTACCCAGGTCTTGCCGGCATAGTCGTATTCCAGGGGCCAGCGTCCCTGGGCGTCCTGCTTGTCACGGATGAGGGCCAGGGCGTTGGCCAGGCGGGGGTCGTCGCCGCAGCCCAGGGAGACCAGGGCCTCGGCGAGCTGCAGCAGGTCGGTCACGTAAAAGACCGGGAAGCCAAACTTCCACCAGTTGCCGCTGGGCTTGGGGGCCCAGCCACAGGGATAGGCCGCCGTCGCCGGGTCGGTGCCCAGGAAAAAGTCGAGCCCCTGGCCGATGGCCCGCTCCACGAGGGGCGTGCGTCGCCCGGCCGGCCAGCGGCCGAAGGCGAGCATCACCTTGACGCCGCCCCAGGCGCAGGGCAGCTTGTTGTTGGAGCCGCAGGCAAAGAGGGGGCCGCACTTGCTGGCATAGTAGCGCAGGGGCGCGTGCCGGTCGGTGTTGGGGGCCAGGCCCTCACCGGTGGTGGTGCGGGCCATCCATTCGAAGGCGGGGTCCAGGCGCTGCGGGTCGCAGCCCAGGGCCAGGAGGGCCCAGCACAGGTTGCCCTGCAGGCAGTCGGCCGTGCTGGAGGGGGTGCCCCCGATGCCGAACTGCCCGGCGGGCAACAGGCTCTGCTCCAGCATGGTTTCGGACGCCTGCGCCACCCGCGGGTCGGCCTCGGGCGAGGCACCCAGTTGCGCCAGGGTGATGAGCGACCAGACGGTGCCCCGGTACTTTGGGTAGTAGCCGGCCCCCGGCTCGACCCAGTAGCCCCCGGGCTCCATGGCCGCCAGGATGGCGGCGATGGGCCCCCGGGCGTGGGCCTCCTCGCGGGCGGCCAACAGCTCCGGGTCGTCACCCGGCCGGTCCAGGAGGTCGCGCAGCGCCAGGTAGCGGACCCCCGGGGAGTCGGGCTCCAGCAGCCACGACAGCGAATCGCCCTTGAGTTGTCCTTGCCACGACATGGTCACCTCCCGTTCTGGCCGGCCCGCCGGCCTGGAACCGGCACGGTCGGGGCGGGCGCGAGGGTGCAAGGGCGGGGTGGCGGTCAGCCCGCGATCTGTCTGGCCCAGGCGGCGGCGCGCTCCACCTCGCCGTTGGCCAACGGACCCTCTTTGCCCTTGACGAAAAAGCCGCCCGGCGAGCCGACAGGGGTCCCGCCCTTTTCGCCCAAGGCGGCCTCGATGCGCGGGCCGGCGTAGCCAAAGATGCGCACCCACTTGGCGGTGAGGCGGGTGTCAAAGCCGGCGACGCGGATCCCCGCCAGGGAGTTGGCCGGGAGCTGGTCGAGAAAGCCCTGGGTGGCCTCCGTCGGCCGGCCGCCATGGGTGGGCGCCCCGACGACGAGGAGGTCGCCCGCCTCCAGGCCGGCGACGCTGGCGCCGGTCACGTTTTGCAGCTTGACCTCGCCAGGCAGGGCGGCGGCGATGGCCTCGGCGATGGTCCGGGTGTTGCCATAGACCGACTCGTAGATCACGACGGATTTCATTGGTGTTCTCCTTTCCCTTGGAGAGACGGACATGCCTGTCCTCCCTCTTTTTCCCTGTCCGGCCGGCCCAGTATACCACAAGATCCAGCGGACGTCACGTCGCTTAATCGGTGGTTGATCCGGCCGGCCGAGAGACCGGCACGCAGCCCGGCATCTGCCAGGATATCACGATCCCGAGCGGCCGGCATCCCCCAAAGAGGGGATTCGAGCCGGCAAAAAAGGACCGCCGGAGGGGCGGTCCTTTCCTACGATTGGGGGAGAAGAACCGGCACATTTGTGGTAGCGCGCCTCCGTGGGGCCGACTCGCCTGTCAGCTCGCCCGGACGAGGAGCAAGGGCTTGGTGCCGGCGCGCAGCACGCGGTCGGCGACGCTGCCCAGGGCCCAGCGCGCCAGGCCGGTGCGGCCGTGGGTGCACATGGCGATGAGGTCGACGTCGTGGGCCTCGGCGTACTCGACGATGCAGGCCGCCACGGAGCCGACCGACAGAGCGGTGGTGGCGGCGAGCCCCTCCTCGGCCAGTTGGCCGGCGACGTGGTCCAGGTAGGCCTGGGCGTCCTTCTCGGCCGTCTCCAGGGCGCCCTGAATGGGGAGGTACCAGTCGCCGGTCATCGAGCTGGAGACGTAGGCGATGGGCACCTGAAAGAGGATCAGGTGCGAGTCGAGGGCCCGCGCCACGGCCGAGACCACCGGCAAGATCCCCTCCGCCAGGCGCGAGCCGTCCAACGGCACCAGGATTCGGCGGCAGAGTGTCGCCTCGTGGGCCCCGGCGCGCCCCGCCTCGCAGGCGCGCATCAGGAGCAGGGGCACGGGGGCCGCCTGCAAGACCCGCTCGGCCACACTGCCGTGGGTCCACCGCTTGAAACCGCTGTAGCCGTGGGTGGCCATCACGATGTAGTCAATGCCCGAGGTCGAGACATAGTCGAGGATGGCCTCCGGCGCCGGACCCTCCCGGAAGGCGTACTGGGCCGTGAGGCCCCTGGCGTGCAACTGCACCACCAGCCCCCGCAAATAGTCCTCCGCCTCCGTGGCAAGCTGGAGCAGGAGCGACCCGGCCTTCATGCCCGCCCTGCCCAGGGCGTCCTGGGCATCGGGCTCGATGGAGACGGCGCGGAACAGGACCATCTCAGCCGGCAGCCCGCCGGCCAGCATAGCGGCGCAAGGGATCGCCTGCTCGGCCAGCTCCGAACCATCCAACGGAACAAGGATTCGGGTAACCATACTTCACCTCTTTTCCGCTTCCGAACGTTCGTGGCCTCGACCCGGCATTCCGACGTGTTGCGTGGGCGCTGTGTGGTGACGGTACGTCCACTTTCATTATAGGGTAGCGGGGGCCGATTGTCAATAGCCACCGGACGAGAACGGCCGTGAACGGCGGCGAGCATTCCGGCGTTGATCTACTGGTGAACAGCACTACCCGCCGTCCATCAAGTCACACAACGAGAGTGGAGAATGTTCGAAACAGCCGACTCGCCCAATCCTTCGATCCGGACCCCTCGCCTGGTGCTGCGTCCCTTCCGGGCGGCCGATGCCGAGGGGCTGCAGCGCCTGTACCAGTCGGACGACGTGCGGCGCTATATGCCCATCCCGTCGGCCCCGTCGCTGGAACAGATGCAGCGCTTTGTCGCCAGGCAGGTGGCCCACTGGGAAAAGCACGGCTGCGGCCACTGGGGCCTGGTGCCGGAGGGCGAGGAGGAGATCGCCGGCTGGGCGGGCTTGCAGTACCTGCCCGAGCTGGACGAGATCGAAGTGGCCTACGCCCTCGACCGGCCCTTCTGGGGCAAGGGCTACGCCACGGAGGCCGCCCTGGCGTCCCTGCACTTCGGGTTCACCCACCTGGACCTGGACCACATCATCGCCCTGGTCCACCCCGACAACCTCGCCTCGCGGCGCGTCATCGAGAAGTGCGGCATGACTTATGTCGAGACGATCTCGCTGTGGGGCATGGAGCTGATGCGCCACCGGTGCACCGCCATCCGGTGAGCCGGGCGCCGGCGGGGTGGCACACCCGCCGTTGGCAGGGTCGTTCCAAGCCGGCCCTCCCCGAAGGCGATCGCTACCTTGACCGGACCCTGAAATTCGCTCGCAAACCCCTTGACACACCCCGCACAATATGATATAATCTACTCGTGTAGACTATTCGAGTAGACACTTCGAGTAGATTGGGATGGAGACAAGGAGGCAACGCGTGCCGCGATCAAGACCGGTCACCCGAAAAGACGTCGCTGCGCGAGCCGGCGTTTCTGTAGCCGTGGTCTCTTACGTCGTAAACGATGGTCCCCGCCCCGTCTCGCCCGAAACACGCGCCAAAGTCGAGCAAGCCATCGAAGAGCTGGGTTACTATCCCAACGAGCTGGCACGCAGCCTGCGCCGCCAGCAGAGCTTTACCATCGGGCTGCTCATCCCCAACCTGACCAACCCCGTCTATGCCGAAATTGCCCGCAGCATGGAGGACGTGTGCACGGAGGCGGGCTACCTGGTCTTGCTGTGCGACAGCGCCCGCGATCCGATCCAGGAAAAGCGGTTCGTGGAGATGCTGCGGGCCAAGCAGGTCGATGGGGTGGTCATGATTCCCTCGACCAACCCCCTGGAGCTGGTCGAGCTGTTGCGGCAGGCGCGCATTCCAACCATCGTGTTGGAACACGATCTGCCCGACGTGGACTGCATCGCCAACGACGACCACACCGGTGGGCAACTGGCGGTGCAACACCTCCTCGACCTGGGTCATCGCCGCATCGCGCTCATTCGCCGCGTGCCCTCCAGCGCGCTCAGCTCCGAGCGCTTTGCCGGCTATCGCCAGGCCCTGGAAGAGGCCGACATCGACTTCGATCCGGCCCTCGTGGTCCAGAGCGAAGCCGGCCCCGCGGCCGGCTGCAAGGCAATGCAGCAACTGCTGGCCCTGCCACAGCGGCCGACGGCGGTCATTACCCACAACGATGTGCTGGCTCTGGGCGCGCTGCACGCCGCCTGGCAAGCCGGGCTGTCAGTTCCGCGCGAGCTATCTCTGGTGGGCTATGACGACATTCAAAGCTCGGCCTTCCTCGTGCCTCCCCTCACCACAGTCCAGTTTCCCAAGGAGGGAATGGGGCGCGAGGCAGCAGAGCAGATTCTGCGCCTCGTGCAACAAGAAGGCGGCGCATCACCACAGACCAGGCTGCTGCCCGTCAAGCTCGTCGTGCGGGCCTCGACCGCCCCACCACCGGCCGGGTAGCAAGCGAAAGGAGAAACGCATGACCGACGATGGCATCAGCTCCAGGGAACGGGTCCACCGCGCACTGAGCCACCAGCAGCCCGATCGCACGCCCCTGGACCTGGGGGGCTGCGCGGTGACGGGCATGCACGCCAGCACGGTCTACAGGCTGCGCCAGGCCCTGTCCCTCGATCCGCCAGGCGCCCCGGTCAAGGTCATCGAGCCATACCAGATGCTGGGCGAGATCGGGCCCGACCTCCTGAGCCGGCTTGGGGTCGACGTGGTGCCGCTGTTCAGCACCCGCACCATGTTCGGCTTTCACAACCAAGGCTGGAAGCCCTGGACCCTGTTCGACGGCACGCCGGTCCTGGTGCCCGAAGGCATGAACACCGATCCCGAGCCCAACGGCGACATCCTGGTCTACCCGCAAGGGGACCGCACGGCCCCGCCGTCGGGGCGCATGCCCCATGGCGGCTACTACTTTGACTCTATCATCCGCCAGCCCCCCCTGGACGAGGGGAGCCTCAGGGTCGAGGACAACCTGGAAGAGTTCGGGCCAATCTCGGATGCCGAGCTGGAGTGTTTCCGCAGCGAGGCCGAGCGCCTGTACACCACGACCGACAAGGCGATCCTGGGTGATTTTGGCGGCACCAGCTTTGGCGACATTGCCTTTGTGCCCGGGCCCGCGCTAAAGCACCCCAAAGGAATTCGCGACGTCGAGGAGTGGTACGTCAGCACCGTCAAGCGGCGCCGCCACCTGTACCAGATCTTTGAACGGCAGTGCGAGATTGGCATTGCCAACCTGGAGCGCATCTACCAGGCCGTCGGCGATCGCATCTCGGTGGCCTTTGTCTCGGGCACCGACTTTGGCACCCAGACGGGCCCTTTTCTGTCGGTCAAGACCTATCGCGAGCTGTACCAGCCCTTCCACCGCATGGTCAACGACTGGATTCACGAGCACACCGGTTGGAAGACCTTTATCCACACCTGCGGCTCGATCATGCCCCTCATCGAGCACCTGATCGAGGCCGGGTTCGACGTCCTGAACCCCGTGCAATGGTCGGCGGCCAACATGGACCGCGCCGAGCTGAAGCAGCGCTTTGGCGATCGAGTCACCTTCTGGGGCGGCGGGGTCAATAGCCAGCAGACCCTGCCCTTTGGCACGCCCGACCAGGTGCGCGCCGAGGCACGCGATAGCATCCGGCTGCTGGGCGCCGGCGGCGGTTACGTCTTTAACACCATCCACAACGTGCAGCCCGGCGTCCCGGTCGAAAACCTGCTGGCCATGTACGAAGCAGTGAACGAGCAGGCATGAGTGCCTGACAAGCATCATTCCCGCACGGCGGGGAAGAGGTTGCCCTTTTGGGCCGTTCACGGAAGGGCCTGTCGTGAGGGCGGCAGTCCACGGCATGGCCGCGCGGCTTGCCTTGACCCGCAAACTCGCACAGGAGGAGGTGTCTGGGGCAGAGAGGCACGTACAAGGTCGTATGTCGGTCAGGGAGCGTGATTCGAACCATATCCAATGGAGGAAAGGAAAGAAATGAACAGCTCGAAAGTCGTGTATGCATTGCTGGCAATTCTGTTGATCGTCGTGGTCGTAGGCTGTGGTCCCACGCCCGCCCCGGCGGCCGAGCCCGCGACGGAAGGGGGCGCACAGAGCGCGGCGCCGGCCGCCGAGGCCAAGTACCACTTTGTCATGGTCTCTCACATTGGGTCGAGCGACCCGAACATGCTGTGGCTCACGTATGCCATCGAAGACTTTGAGCGGCGTTATCCCGAAGTCACCATCGACTATGTCGCAACGGATCAGTTCAGCGTCGAGAACCTCGTCTCCCTGCTGCGCCAGACCATCGCCACCCAGCCAGACGGCATCGCCATCCCCATCGTGTCTGGCGAGGCCCAGGCGCCGGTGCTCCAGGAGGCCATCGCCGGGGGCATCCCGGTTGTGGCGGTCAACACCATCCCCGACGGCGAGCCAACGGTGTCGTACCTGACGTACGTGGGCGGCGACCTGTACCAGGATGGCGTTGTCCTGGCGCAGGCCATCATCGACGCCGCGGCAGAAGGCAAGGTGCCGCAGCCCACGCAGGCGGTGTGCGCCAACCCCGACATCGGCCACCAGGGCCTGGTTGCGCGCTGCAACGGTTTTAACGACACCATGGCCGCCATCGGCGTGCAGTCCGAAATGCTCGACATCTCCAGCGATCCGGCGCGCCAGTCCAGCATCATGCAGTCCTACCTCGTCGGCAACCCCAACGTCAACGCCATCTTTTCCACCACGGCGCGCACCGGCCCGACGGTGTATGCCGCCGCCAAGGAGCTGGACCTGGCACCCGACGTTGACATGGAAGGCGTGACCATCGTCAGCACGGACGAAAGCCCGGTCTCTCTGGAAGGGATCAAGGCTGGCAAGATCCTGGCGACCCACAGCCAGGGCTTCTACCTGCAGGGGTTCACACCCTTCGAGATCCTCTACTGGAACCTCGAGCTGGGTTACGATCCGACCACGGACCTGCTTTCCGGCCCAATCCTTATCGACGGCAGCAACGTCGACAGTTGGATCCCTCTGACCCGCAACGCCTTTGGCGATCAATACGATACCCTGGCGCAGGGCGCCTGGGACTAGCTAGACTGACAGACGGCTCCCCTCCTTCTTGCGAGGGAGGGGAGCCGTGCCAACCATGCCAGATCGGAAAGGAGCATGGGGTATGGCAAGATTGCGGAGATTCTTCAAGCGAACCGAAGCGACGATCTTGATCAGCAGCGTTGCCCTGTTCGTTCTTTTTGCCATCATTGATAGGCAGGGGTGGTTCAACTTTTTCACGGTGCGCAACGTCACGCGCTACATCGCCTTTCTCGGGCTGGCGACTATTGGGCAGACGCTGCTCATCCTCGCCAAAGAGATCGATCTATCGGTGGGGTCTGTCTACGGCCTCGTCGGCGTGGCTTTCGTCAGCTTTCAGCCGTTTCTGGGCGTCCCTCTGTCCTTCGGCGTCAGCCTCATCCTGGCCGCTGCCGTCGGGCTGCTGAATGCGGCCCTCGTGCTCAAGGGCAAGCTGCCGTCAATGCTCGTCACCCTGGGGGCGCTGTTTTTCTACAGGGGCGTCATTTATGTCACCACTGGGGGCACGGTGCGCTCCTTTACCGCCGAGACCGAGAGTCACTGGCTCGTCCAGTTGTTTGGCGGCAACTGGTTGTTCGGCCTGGAAAATGGCTTCTGGTGGTTCCTCGTCGCCGTGGCATTTTTCACCTACATCCTATTTCGAAGGCCGTATGGCAATCAACTGCTTGCCATTGGCGGCCACGCCGAAAGCGCCGAGTCGAGGGGCGTCCACGTCGAGAAGACCAAGGCCATCGCCTTTGTCCTGTCCTCGGTATTGGCCGGCCTGGCAGGCCTGGTGACCCTGGCCCACGAACCACGCACCAACGTCACCATCGGGCAAGACATGGAGATGGAGACGATCGCCGCTGCCGTCATTGGCGGCGTATTGCTGACGGGAGGCCGGGGCTCTATCCTGGGCGCGGCCCTCGGCGTGTTTTTCCTGACCGCCGTCCGTTCCGAGCTGATCACCATGGGGGCGCCGTCCAGTTGGTATACGGCCTTTGTTGGCCTCTTGCTCGTGGTCGCCGCCGTGGTCATCACCGCCATCCAGAGGCGGGTCGTCGCCCAGCCCAGCCGATAGGACCGCCAAGAACAGGCAGAGGAGCAAGTAATGAATAATGCGACCCATCCGCTGGTCGAGATGAAAAACATCAATCTCTACTTCGGAACGTTCCAGGCTCTGCACGACGTTAGCGTCGACTTTGACCAGGGCGAACTGGTGGGACTGGTGGGTGACAACGGGGCCGGGAAGACAACGCTCATTCGCATCCTGTGCGGCATGTACGAGCCAACTTCCGGCGAGGTGTATTTTGACGGCAAGCAAATCACGCGCTTTCATCCCAAGCTGGCCATCGACCTGGGTATCGAGACCATTCAGCAGACGGTCGGCCTGTGCGGGAACCTCTCGGTTGCGCGCAACTACTATCTCGGCCGCGAGCCCATGCGCCGCTTTGCAGGGCTGATTCCCATCCTTGATTTCGGGCGGATGCGAGAGGCGAGCAACCGCGTCATCAAGAACTTTGGGTTGCGCAGCACGGTCAACGTCGACGACGAGATATCGTTGCTGTCGGGCGGCGAAGCGCAGTCGTTCAAGATCGGTCGCGCCGTGGACTTTCGCAACCGCGTGATCATCATGGACGAGCCGACCAACCACCTGTCGGTGCGCGAACGGAGCCACGTCAACGAGCTTGCCCTCCAGCTCCGGGATCAGGGACTGCTGGTCATCTATATCACCCACGACATCTTTCAGGTACACCGCCTGGCCGATCGCATCGTCATCCTGGAAAACGGGTACAAGGTCGCCGACGTTCTCAAGAAGGACATGTCGGCCGAAGAACTGGAGCAGGTGATTCGCGACGGCAGCCATCCACTGAGAGAAGGGTAAGGAAATGAGAAAAGCGCTTGCTCTTCTCGCCAAGCGATCGGAGATCGGCGTCGCCGCCATCTCGCTGCTGGTGGTCCTGATCTTTACCGCCACCTCGGGCGGCATCTGGCTGTCAAGAATCAACATGGTGGAGGTGCTGAGAGTGACCTCCGTCCTGGGCATCATGGCCCTGGGCGAGGCCTTTGTCATCACCAGCGGCGAGATCGACATCTCCCTTGGCTCGGTCTTTGGCGTCGCCGGCATGGTCTTTCTGGCGCTGGCCTCGCAACTGCCGGCCCCTCTGGCCGCTTTGATCGCCCTGTCGGCGGGAGCGCTCATCGGCGCAGTGAACGGCTACGTCGTCGCCTACCTGCACATCCCATCCCTCGTCGTCACCCTTGGGTCCTCGTTCATGTTTCGGGGCCTGATCTATGCCGTGCTCGAGAAGACCTTTGCCTTCTCGACGACCGCGGCAATGCGGGCCGATCCGTTGTACCGCCTCTTTGGAGACGGCCGTGTACTGGGCATAAACAACGCCCTGCTGTGGGCCCTGGGCCTGCTGCTTGTCCTAAGTTACGTCCTCTATTTGTCACCCTTTGGCAACCGGCTGCTGGCCGTTGGAGGCGATGAGCTAAGCGCCCACTCGCGCGGCGTGCGCACGCGCAAGGTCAAGTGGACTGTCTTTGTCATCGCGGGCCTTCTCGCCGGCCTGGCAGGCATCCTCGAGGCGTCAAACCTCGGTTTCGTAGACGGCAGTTTCGGTCGCCAGCGCGAGCTGCAGGCCATCGCCGCGGCGGTCCTGGGCGGCTGTGTCCTGACGGGTGGCCGCAGCTCTCTCATCGGCACGGTCCTGGGCGCCTTTATCTTGTCGGGCATTCAGAGCTATCTGGTCATCAAGGCCATCCAGCCCCAATGGTTCATCCTGCTCATGGGGCTGATCATCGTGCTCGTCAGCCTGTCCAATCGCGGCCTGGTCGAGGCGCTGACCTGGCAGCGGCGGGCACACACCACGCCCGCTGCCGAAGGAAAGCTGGCGGCCGACGGGGGATAGGCCGGCGTGGCCGGCGGGCGCCTGGCGGCCACCGCGAGCCGCCCCGACACCGGCCCGCCAACGCAATCCAGATTCGACATCCGGAGGAAAGCAACATGCTGTTAGGAATCAATGGCGCAACGACCATGAAGGCGACGCTGCCCGAGGACATTTCCGCCGCGGCCAGCGCCGGATTCAAGGGACTGGAGATCTGGGCGGCCAAGATGGACGCCTACCTGGCCGAGGAGGGCAACTCGCCCGAGACCCTGGCCGGCCTGTTCAAGGCGGCCGGCGTCGGCCCGGTAAGCATCAACTCTATCGAGTTCATCACGTTCCGGCCGCCGGAGGACTACGAGGCCATCCGCGAGCGCTGCCGGGCCCTGTGCCAGCTGGGCGAGACCCTGGGCGTCGGCAAGATCGTCGTCGTGCCCAGCCCCACGCCCGAAGGGGCCACGTGGGGGCAGATCAAGGCCGAATCGGTGCGCGTCCTGCGCGACCTGTCGGACGTGGCGGCGCCCTACGGCACGCGGCTGGCCTTCGAGTTCCTGGGCTTTGGCTGGTGCTCGGTGCGCACCCTTGAACAGGCCTGGGAGATCGTGCGCGAGACGGACCGGGACAACATCGGGCTGGTGCTCGACACCTGCCACTTTTTCGCCGGCGGCTCGTCGGTGGCGACCATCGCCAGCGTGGACCCGGACAAACTGTTTATCTTTCACATCAACGACGTCGAAGAGCGGCCCAAGGA
This sequence comes from Anaerolineae bacterium, assembly GCA_034428935.1. Classification (GTDB taxonomy): domain Bacteria; phylum Chloroflexota; class Anaerolineae; order JAAYZQ01; family JAAYZQ01; genus JAAYZQ01. The sequence continues at coordinate 15,682 of DAOUHB010000016.1, forward strand.
GACCATCGAGGATGCCCACCGGCTGCTGCCCGGCGAGGGCGTTATCCCCCTGGACGGTATCCTGGCGGCGGTGAAGGCGACCGGCTTTGATGGCCTGTGCTCCATCGAGCTGTTCCGGCCCGCCTATTGGGAGCGCGACCCGGCAGAGCTCGCCGCCGCCGCTCGCGCAGCAACCCTGAAGGTCGCCGGCCGCTATTTCCAGATCCAATAGCCCCACCGGGGCTGCGTCCCGGCGTTCGTAGTACGCGCAACATCGCGCACTACGAACGCCGGGGCCCGAGTTACGCGGCCACCCCCTGGAGTGCCCGGCGGGCCACAGCTCGCCGGCCTGCCCCCCCCGCAGTGCAGCAATGCCGCCGGGCCGATTTGACCCGCCCCTGGCTCCCTGGTATAATAAGTTGTCGGCATGATTGTATAACGTCAAGTTATATTACTTGCCGACCACGTCGCATCCCGGGCATAGGAGCCGAGGAGGAAGAGTCATGTCGGAAAAGATTGGCCGTGCTTTGACCCCACGCGGGGCTTCCCGCCGCTGAACAAGATCATGATCTACCTGGACAATGCCGCTACAAGTTGGCCCAAGCCGCCCGCCGTCGGGGAGGCAATGCTTCACTTTCTGGACGACGTGGGGGCAAACCCGGGGCGCGCCGGGCACCGGCTGGCCGTGGAGGCCGCGCGCACGGTCTATGGTGCCCGCGAGGCGGTGGCGGAGCTGTTCGGCGCGCCGGATCCGCTGCGGGTCGTGTTCGGGGCCAACGTTACCGAAGCGCTGAACCTGGCGCTGCGCGGCCTCTTGCGCCCCGGCCATCACGCCATCACGAGCAGCATGGAGCACAACTCGGTGATGCGGCCCCTGCGTGCCCTGGAGCGCCAGGGCGTGGGACTGACGGTCGTCGCCTGCTCGCCCGACGGGACGCTCGATCCTGCCCGGGTGGAGGAGGCCATCCGGCCGGAGACGAAAATGATCGTCCTCAACCACGCCTCCAACGTCACGGGCACGATCCTGCCTGTGACGGAAGTAGGGCACATCGCCCGCCGGCACGGGCTCCTGATGCTGGTCGACGTCGCTCAAACGGCGGGCGCCCTGTCCGTCGACGTGCAGCGGGACGCCATAGACTTACTGGCCTTCACGGGCCACAAGTCGCTGTACGGGCCCATGGGCACCGGCGGGCTCATCCTCGGCGAGCGGGTGGACGTGTCGGGTCTGGAGCCACTCAAGCGCGGCGGGACGGGCAGCCGCTCGGAGCGCGAAGAGCAACCTGGCTTTTTGCCCGACGCCTGCGAGAGCGGGACGCCCAACGCCGTCGGGCTGGCCGGGCTGGAGGCCGGCATCCGCTGGGTGCTGCAGCGCGGCGTGGACGCCATCCGCGCCCACGAGGTGGCACTGACCCGGCAGTTGCTCGATGGCCTGCGGGCCATCCCCGGGGTACAGGTCTATGGCACGCTGGACGCCACGCGCCAGACGGCCACGGTCGCCTTTAACGTGGCCGGCATGGAGCCCTCCGACGTTGGCCTGCGCCTGGACGATGAATACGGCATCCTCTGCCGGGTCGGGCTTCACTGCTCGCCGGCGGCCCACAAGACGCTGGGCACCTTTCCGGCAGGCACGGTGCGCTTTGGGATGGCGGCCATGACCGAGGCCGGGGAGGTGGCGGCCGCCATCGAGTCGGTGGGCCACCTGGCACAGGAGGCACGATGACAGCAAACCCGCCCGAGTACGCGGTCCTTCTGTTTCACGCTACCAGCCACGCCATGCGCGTCGAGAAGCTGCTGCGCGACAAGGGCCTGGCCTGCAAGCTGATCCCCGTCCCGCGCCACATCAGCTCCGACTGCGGAGTGTGCGTCCGCGTCGGCCACCAGGATGTGGAGGCGGCCTGCCGCGTGGTCGAAGGGGCCGGGATGGAGCTCATGGGCGTGCGCGCAGCCTGACGCCGCACGCGCCCGTAGCGGGCGGCGGGCAGCCCGGCTCCCATCCGGCCTGCCCGCCGCGCGGTGCGATGCCGTCAGATAACCGGCGAGAAGGAACGTGCCCTTGACTCCAGGAACCCCATGCCAAAGCCGGGCTCCAGGAGCCGCTGCCTCATGGCACCCACCGGCTCTCGCCGATTCATGAGGCTGAGATAGACGCCGGCCGAGCGGACGTCGCCGGCGAGGCGAAAGCCCACAATCCGATCGTCCTGCAGATAGATCGTACGCAACGTGCCATTGCGGCGCACGCGGAGTTCCTCTCCCTGCATGTGGCCGACGGCCATGATGGGCATGCCCAGGTGTTTCAGACTGTTCATATTGTCCGCGCCCTCGTAGGCCAGGTCCCAACCGAGGAGGTTGTAGGCCGCCAGCCGGCCCTGGGCCACCGCATTGGGAAAGATGGCGTGGACGTAGCGCTCGCCGGTGATGCGATCCCTGGTCTCGGCCACGTCACCCACGGCATAGACGTCCGGGACGTTGGTCCGCAGGTGTTCGTCCACCAGGACCCCCCAACCAACGTCAATGCCGGAGCCCGAGAGCCATTCGACGTTGGGTCGCAGCCCGGTGGCGGCAACCAGGAGATCGGCGCGGAGCACCGCACCGGAGCGCATCTGCACCCCTACGGCTCGCTCCTCGCCCAGGAAGGAAACCGCGTCGGCATCGTCCCCGTGCCGCACCTGGATGCCCCGGGCCTTCATGACGTCCAGAACCATCCCTGCCATCTCCGGGTCCAACATGCTGCGCATGACACGGGAGCGCACGAGCTGCGTGACCGACACGCCCAGATCGGCCAGCAGGAGGCCAATCTCGACCCCGATAAAACCGGCGCCGACGATGAGGGCGCTGCGTGCCTGGCCGCTGCGAACCAGCCCCAGCAGCTCTTCGGCACTGGACAGCGACTTGAAGTTGTAGACACCCGGCTTGCCGGCCCCTTCCAGGGGGGCATACAGCCGGCCGCCCGTGGCGATGACCAGCCGGTCGTAGCCCAGCACCTGGCCGTTCTCCAGGCGCAGGGCACGATCTTGGGGCATCAGAGCCGCGACGCGGCTGCCGGGCCGGTAGTCCACGGCCATCCTCTCCGGAAAATCCTCGCCGCGCCAGAGATGCACCTTGCGTCCCGTCGAGAAGTACTCGGCCATGGCCGGCGGTGAGTAGGGAGGATAGGGCTCGTCGGTCAGCATGACGATCTCGGACTGGCGGTCGTACTGGCGCAGCGTTTCGGCGGCGGTGACACCGGCCGGGCCTGCGCCCACGATGACAACTTTCATAGCGTCCTCCATTCGCCCCAGCAGGGAAGCGTGGAAACCACCGTTCCGGCTAGCCCAATCCCAACCCGGCGCGCTTGGTCGCTATGTGCTGGACGATCAGGCCCGCAGCCTTGACCGGATCGGGCTCCACGGCGAACCTGGCGCCGACGACGCCCTCGGCCCCATCCGTGAGGAGCTGGGTGACGGCCGGTCCACCCAACACCGGCGGCGCAACGCCCAGCACGGTAAAGATGCCCGACGCCACGACATAGGTGCCAATGGACACTGCCTTCTCGCTCATCCACTCCGGGGCGGCACCGGCCACGGGCAGGTCACTGATATCGACGCCGAGGGTATTGGCGATGGCGGCACAGGCCACGAGGATACGGCTGATGTCGACACAAGAGCCCATGTGCAGCACCGGTGGAATGCCGACCGCCTGGCAGACGGCCCTCAAGCCCGGGCCGGCCAGATCGGCCGCCTCGAGCTGCAACAGGCCCGCCTTGGCGCAGGCGATGGCGTTGCACCCGGTATTCACCACCAGGATATCGCGGGCGATGAGCTCCTTGACGAGGGTGACGTGGCCGTAGTCGTGCTGTATCCGCGGGTTGTTGCAGCCCACCACCCCCACGATCCCCTGGACGGCGCCGCTCTTGACGGCATCCAGCAAGGGGGTGAGGGTCCCGCCCAGGGCCTGGACGATGGCCTCCACGCTGAAACCGGCAATGCACTCGGTGGTGTCGTCGGGAATGTTGACCATCGCCCGGTTGCGATTGGAATAGTTCTCCACAGCCTGGCAGACGATTTCCTTGGCAATCTCGTAGCCATGCTCTTCGTGGAACTCGACGTGGGTCGCCCCGGGGAACTTGGCCTTGGGCGACGTCGAAATGATCTTGGTGTGGAAGCAGCTCGCCAACGCCGGAAGCGCCGGCATGATGCACTGCACGTCTACGATCATGGCCTCCACCGAGGCGGTGATGATGGCCAGCTCTTGCTGCAGGAAATTGCCGGCGATGGGAACCCCGTGGCGCATCAAGACCTCGTTCCCGGTGCAGCACATGCCCGCCACGTTGATCCCCTCTGCTCCCTGCTGCCGGGCGAGGGCGATGAGCTCTGGATCCTGGGTGGCCGCGACAATCATCTCGGACAGCGTCGGCTCGTGCCCGTGGATGACAATGTTCACTTCGTTTTCCTTGAGGACCCCCAGGTTCGAGCTCGACTTGACCGGCTTCGGCGTCCCGAACAGCACGTCGGACAGCTCGGTGGCAATCATCGAACCGCCCCATCCGTCGCTGATGGAGGTTCGCAGGCCGTGCAGGATCAGGCTGACCGGGTCGTTGTCCACGCCGATGTGGGTGCGATGCATCGACTCCACGATCTCGCGATCGACGCCCCGCGGATCGACGCCCAGCTTTTCCCACAGGGCAACGCGCTGGGCGGGAGCGCGGCGGGTGAAGCGGATGGGCCCTTCCTGGTTGCCGAACTCGGCATACACCGCCCGGGCCAGATCCAGGGCGATCTCGTCCTTGGTTCGCCCGTCGACGGCGATCCCATACTCCGCGGCGAGGGCGTGCAGCTTGGCGACGTCCTTGATCTCGTAGCCGCCGGCCTTGCCCTGGGCCGTGAGCAGCAAGGTGTGGGCAATGTCACGGCCGTGGTCCGAGTGGGCCGCTGCACCGGCAGCGATCATGCGCAACAGCCCGCGGGCCACGATGGTGTCGGCCGTGGCCCCACAGACTCCCTTCTTCGGTCCGGTCTCGCCAAAAGGATCGATGCGACAGGGACCCATGGTGCAGTGCCGGCAGCAGATGCCGAGCTCGCCATAGCCGCAGTGAGGTTTCTGGGCCTCGAAACGATCCCAGGCGGTCTCGTATCCCTTCTTGTCGGCAATGCGCAACATGGATTGGGTTGCTGGATCGAAAGAGCGGGTGACTGCAAGGTCGTTAGTTGCCATCTTGGTTCCTCCCTACGTGGCTGATGCTTTTTCCCAGGTCCCGCCAGGCCTGAACGCCGGCGGGCAGATGTTCCATCTCGGGCTGCATTTCTCCCACGGCCACCGATACGACGTGCGCCAGGCGCAGGCTGGCATCCTTAACCAGCTCGTTGATGTCGCCAAACACCAGCGCCCCCACCTTGCAGGCCTCGACACATGCGGGAAGGCGCCCCTGGTCCTGCCGCTCGAGGCAATGGTCGCACTTGATCGCCATGGTCCTGTTCGGCTGGAGTTCCGCCGACGGGTAAAAGGTGAGGACGTCAAAGGGACAAACCATGGCGCACATGGCGCACGAGATGCACTTTTGCCCATCCACGAGGACGCTCCCACTCTGCGCCTCACGGCTGATGGCACCCGTGGGACACACCGCCATGCACGGCGCCGGCTCACAATGCCGGCACTTGTTGGGGAAGGACGTTGAGAGGTGGAGCCCGGGCAGGACGTGGATGCGAGACTGGGGCTTGGGCTGTTCGAAAACCGCCTGGAAGAGATTCTGGCTTTGAGAGTGCTCCACGGCACACGCGATTTCGCAATGCTTGCAGCCGAGGCACCGCTCAGGGTTCACAAACACCGTCTTCATACAGACTACCTCCTTTGTAGATGTCGGGACCGGCGATGGCCCCGTTCCATCTCGGGCTGACCCGATAGGGCTTTCGAGACCCGGGCTAGGTTGATCGATCCATAGAGCCTCCTTCTGAACGATTGGCCAGAGATCGTCGAGCGCGGTATCGCCTCAGTCCACCCGCCGCCAGTCGAGCATATAGCGACAGCTCTCGGCCGGACGAAAGGCGACGGCCACGACCGGGCTGATGGGCCGGCCGTCCCCGTCGACGACCACGACGAACCAGGTCGTCTCGCCCTGGGTAAGGGCCACGTCGTACTCGCCGCCGTCCTTGCTGGCCACCACGGGATAGTGGTACCAGTCATTATAGCACGACAGGCGCACGCCGGCAAGTGGGTTGCCCGCGGCGTCGGTCACGCGGCCGACAATGTAGGCCGGGGCCCTGGGGCAGCCAGGGCAGGGATGGGAAGGATCGGGCAGGGCGGGGCCGGCCGGCAGGAAGCGGTAGTGGCCGGGCGTGGCAGTGGGTGGCCAGGTTGTGGGCGTCGAGGTCGACGGAAGAGAAGTGGCCGTGGGTTCGCGTGCAGGGGGAGGCGTAGAGGTGGGCGGCAGCGGTGTGTCGGACGGCAAAGGCGTTGGCGTGGCGGTGTCAGTGTCGGTCGGCAGCGGCGACGGAGTAGCGGTGCGTGTGGGAGGGGCAGGTGTGGTGGAGGGTGTCGGCGATGGCGGCGAGGGAGTGGTGGTGGGCGAGGAAGAGGGGGAGGTGGACGTGGCGGTTGCAGGCGATACGGCTGGCACAGCAGCGGTCGCTGCTCCGCTGGCGGGCTGTAAGGCGGCCCGGGTTGGCGTCGCCGCCGAGGGCGGTGCCTCGCCGGCCGTACAGCCGGCCGACAGGCTGCCCACGGCCAGCAGCGCCACCAGCATGAGCGCGCATCTACGGTGCCACATTTGCCAGACCTCGCCCGCCCGATCCTTCAACCCTGGGTCAATCGTGGCGACAAGCGCCACCTTCGGAGCAAGGAGGCGCGCCACATCGCTCCTCCCGGCCGCAGCAGGTGCGCCCGGTGGGACGTCGCGCCTCGCCGCTCAACACGTTGGGCGTGGAGAATTGCCTGCCCTGAGCCAGCGAGCTTCCGCAGTTGGGACAATCCGGCACGCTCGCATGGGAGCGCACCAGGACCTCCACCAGCCCGCCGCAATTCGCGCAGCGGTATTCATAGATCGGCATCAAACCTCCTCGTGAGCCAGGAGCAGTAGGAGCTCTTACGTGAATCGTCCGCCTCGCCGCTCGCGGCGGCGCCGGCCGCCCCCTCTCCCTTCTCGCCGCCCGCCAGAGCCCGTGGCGCGGGCCACGCCGCCGGTTTGCCTGGTCGCCGGCGAAGCCTGGCGGTCCAGCCGCTCCAAAAAGATATCGGCCAGCCGCGGCACGATCTCTCGCCCGGTCCAGGCAAGGGCCGCGCCGAGGACGGGCAATACCCTGGAGCGCAGAGGCAGGGGAGCCAGGGCGCCGGAGCGCTGCGGAGTAGGCGGTGTCGTGACGCGGATGACCTCCGGCTCGGGCCGGATGGCCGGCACGCGGGCGGGCAGCGGGGCAGGTTCCCCTTCGGTGGTGAGGCTGATGGCCTCACGCGGGCAGGCGGCCAGGCAGGCCTCACACGCGCGACAGAGGGCATCGTCCACGGCTGCCTTGCCGTCCACCAGGTAGAGGGCGCCGGTGGGGCACACCTCCACGCACGCACCACAGCCGGTGCACCGCATCACGTCAATGGTAATCACGCTATCCGCCACCTTTCGCCGGGCCGGCCAGGTCGCGGAGGGCGGCGCTTAACGCCTCGTTGGCGCTCGCCAGCTCCCCGGCCGCCTTCTCGATATCTACGGCCGCCGCCTCCCGGCCGGCATCGCGTGCCTTTGCGGCCCAGCCGCGGAACTCGGCCGCGTGCTCGGCATTGTGTTCCATCCAGTGCGGCAAAAGCACGCCCAGTTTTTCCAGGTCAGTCATGGTCGCCATCCTACTCCTCCGCGGGCACCAGGGTGACAGTGTGTTTGAGAAAGTCGATGCGGCCGATCCTGGCAGGCAGGATCACCGGCTCCTCAAAGAACGCCTGCAACCGCACACCACCATCCACCGGTTCCAATAGGACCACGTCGCGCATGACCTCTCGCTCCTGGTCCTGTTGGGCCATGTACACCACAGCCTGGCACATATCATTCCCTCCGTCAGGCAGGCTCCCGTAACAGGGCGTTGAGTCCATCCGCGCCCACGTAGCCCACCACTTCAATCTCCTGTTCCGACACACCGGGCACACCGGCCACCGCGTCGCGAATGGCCAGCGCCAGGTGAACGGCCAGCGGGCACAGCGGTGACGAGGGCCGGAATCGATAGCGCACGCGCCCGGTCTCGGCATCCGTCTGCAGTTCTTCGATGAGCTGCATGCGCACGACGTCGGCGCCCGTCTCCGGATCGATCACCGCCCGCAGCCGCTCCAGCACAGCCTCTTTCAGCTCCATTCCGTAACCAACCTCCTTGCCGCTTTCAGGGATCGGGGGTCGCGCACTCGCTACCCGCTCCCTGCGTACAAGCTCTCCTTCACCCGCCGCCAGACGTCAACCAGGGCCCGGGACATGGGGCCGTCGGGCCGATAGGAGGTCACCGGCTGGCCCTGGACCATGGCCTCGGTGAACACTGTATCGTAGGGCAGCTTGCCCACCAGGGGGATGCCTTCCGCCCGGCAGTAGGCCTCGATCTCGGCGGTGCGCTGGGGGTTGACGTCGGCCTTGTTGATAAGGACCAGCGCCGGCACACGAAAGTGGCGCACCGTGCCCAGGATGCGCTCCAGATCATGGACGCCCGACACCGTGGGCTCGGTCACGAGCAGTGCCAGGTCGGCCCCGGCACTGGCGGAAATGACCGGGCAGCCGATACCCGGCGGCCCGTCCACGAGGAGAAGCGTGCGGCCATCCTGCCCCAGGCTCGCGGCCAGCAGCCGGCCGTTCTGTTTGACCATCGTCACCAGCTTGCCCGAGTTCTCCTGGCCGGCAAACAGATGGGCGTGGAAGAGCGGGCCAAAGCGGGTGTCGGAGCGAAACCAGAGCCCGGCCTGCTGCTCCTCGACGTGGATGGCATCCTCGGGGCACTGGTAAACGCACGAGGCGCAGCCCTCACAGGCCAGGGGATCCACCCGGTAGCTGTCGTCGCCGGGGATGACCGCGTCGAAGCGACACACCTCGTAGCAGCGCCCGCAGAGCTGGCACAGGTCCGGGTCGATGATCGCCACCTGCCCGCCCATGAAGCGGTGCTCTTCCAGTTTTTGCGGGTCCAGGATCAACTCCAGGTTGGCGGCGTCCACGTCGGCGTCGGCCAGGATCACCGGCAGCTCTGACGAGGCCAGGTGGGCCAGCGCCGCCGCCACCGAGGTCTTGCCCGTGCCTCCCTTACCACTCAAGATCACCAGTTGCTTCATGAGAGCTCCTTCCGCGATGCCACCACGCGGGCAATCTGCTCGTACAGCTCCACGAAGCGGGGCCGGTACTCGGGCAGCGCCTCCACGAGCGCCTGGCCTCCCGAGACGGCCTCGGCGACACGGCGGCTGAGGGGGATGCGCATCATGATGGGGATGCCCTCGGCGGCGCAATAGTCGTCTACCCCGCTGTCGCCCAGGCCATCGCGGTTGATCACGACGCCCACCGGCAGGCCCAGCTCGTCGCGGGCCACCTGCACCGCCAGCCGCAGATCGTGAAGCCCAAAGGGCGTCGGCTCGGTGACGAGCAGGACGAAATCGGCGCCGCGCATCGTCTCTACCACGGGGCACGACGTGCCGGGCGAGGCATCCAGGAGCGTGACGCTGTTCCTGCCGTCCGCCAGATGCAGGTCCTTCAACTGGCGAATGATGGGCACGGCCATGGCCTGACCCACGTTCAGGGTGCCGTGGCCAAAATCGATGGGGCCTGCCCTGCCGGACTGAAGGGTGCCCATGACGTACAGCACCTCGTGGATGGCCCCTTCCGGACAGTTGAGCGTGCAACTGCCGCAGCCGTGGCACAGCTCGGGAAAGATGAGCACCTTCTTGCCCACAACGGCGATGGCGTGCCAGACGCACACCTCGGCACAGCGACCACAGAAGGTACAGCGGTCGAGGTCCACTTCCGGGATCAGGATGCCCACCTCTTCGGGGTGGTTCAATTGCGGCCGCAGAAACAGGGCCGCATTAGGCTCTTCGACGTCGCAGTCGAGGAACAACAGGGGCGCAGGGTTGCTGACCTGGCCTCCATCCTCGCCCGCTATCGACAGTGCCAGGCTGGTGGCGACGGTCGTCTTGCCCGTGCCCCCCTTGCCGCTGGCGATGGCGATGATCATGCCTCGGGTTCCTCCAATCTGTCCGTTTTCTATTTCTTCAAGCGCCGCAGAGTCACCGGCGCAGGGTGGCCACCAACCGCTTCGGATGGAGCAGCAGGTCGAGGGCGTCGTGGATATGGGCGACAACCAGGTCGCCCGCCCCCAGGGCCGCCACGGCCAGCCCTTCCTGCCCCAGGACGGCGATGCCCAGGGCGGCGGTCGCCAGCATCCCGGCATCGTTCGCCCCGTTGCCGATGGCGACCACCGATGCTGCTCCCAGCCTCTCCACGAGCGCCTGCTTCTCCTTCGTCTCCTGCCCCCTGTGCACCAGGGCCAGGCGCACGCCCAACTCTTCGGCCACCGTCGCGGCACGGCCATGGGTGTCGGCCGTGGCCAGGTGAACGATCAGGCGCGGCGACAGCACGGCCAGCCGGTCGGCCAGGCCGGGCAGGAGCTTCCCGTCGAGGGCCACGGTGCCATTCAGGTCCAGGACCAGGTGCGCCAGGGCCAGCGTGGCCCGGCCGGGGATCTCGACTTCTATCAACGCGACCCTCCCTGAAGCTCCTTTCGCTGCCCAGGGCGGCGATGGCGCCGCTTCTCGGGCAGATGCGCGCCCGGGGGCAGCGTTCAGGCATCGCCGGCCGGCTCCTCGGGTTTCTCGCAGTTCAGGATCGCCAGGCGCAGGGTGTTGACGGCCAGCGAAGCACAGTGCTCGTGCTCCGGGGGCAGGCCATCCAGGGCAGCGACGAGGTCGGTGGCTCGAATGGCAGCCGCCTCCTCCAGGGTCTTGCCCAGCGCCATCCTGGTCAACATGCTGCCGCAGGCAACCGTCGGCCCGCAGCCGTCGGTCATGAACGTAGCCCGCACGATTTGCGGGCCGTCCAGCCGCAAAAAGACCTCCATTCGGTCGCCGCACGCTCCGTTCAGGCCGGCGTGCCCATCGGGCTCGAGCATGGCCCCCACGTTCCTGGGGTTTCGCGCCTCTTCCAGGACCTTGGCCGAATAACGAGCGGCCTCCTGCCTGGCGATCTCTTCCATGAGCTCGGCGATGAGGCGATCCATGTCGGGTGTTTGCTCTCCCGCCACATTATCCTCCATCGTACGTCGCCGGCACCTACCCGAGCCGCCCCAGCCGCCTGGCCGTTTCTTCCAACTGCTGCCGCAGCAGATCTGCTTCCTCTCGCAGCCGCTCCAGCTCGTCCTTCTCGTATTCGCCCTCGGCGGGCAGCTCGTGGCCGTGCTCCTGGCTCTCACGGCAAGGCGCCGCCCCCTTGAGTTGCCCACCCAGGTAGTGCTCCACCGCCTGCTTCACAGTGCCATAGGCCCCGGTAACGCCCTCGATGCCGTACTCTTGAAAGAACATGATTGCCCTACCACCCATGCCGCCGGTGAGCATGACGTTGGCCCCGTGGCTGGCGATAAAGCCCGGTACTTGCCCTGGCTGGTGGTTGCCATAGTACGGATTGTCCACCGACTGCACGTCGCGGATCTCCTGGTCCTCCACATCCACCAGGACAAAGTGAGGACAACGCCCAAAGTGCGGGCTGACTATGCTATTCAAACCCTCGTTGTTGTCGGCCGAAACTGCAATGCGCATCGCTCATCCCTCCCCTTTTTCCGTATCGCGTTCCAATTGCTGGATCCGATCCATCGTTTCGGCCAGTTGCTGCCGCAGCGCCTTCAGCGTCTCTCCAAGCTGCGCCAGTTCCTGGTCCGACTCGGCAGCGGTCCCCTGTGCCGGCAGGCTCGCCGTCGCCGGCTGGTGCGCGGCACCGGAGTTTCCCCGGCCGGCGCCACGGCCCATGCCCGCGTGGGCGGCGACGTTGGCACCGCCCATGGGCTGCAGGCGCTGTGCCTTGTAACCCTCTACCGCCTGGCGGACGGTACCTTCGGACACCATGTAGGCGGGGATGTCCGCTGCCTGTAGTACGTCAAAGGCATTGGGCCCCAGGTTGCCGGTGAGGACCGCCTGCACGCCCTGCTCTACCACGAATTGGGCGGCCTGGATGCCGGCCCCCCCGCCCTGGTTCATCGCCGGGTTGGGCAGAGCCCGATACTCACCCGTGGCCGTGTCAACCAGGATGTAGGTGGGACAGCGCCCAAAGACCGGACTGGCCGGTGCATCCAGGCTCTCTCCCTCCGCCGAGACTATGATTCGCATTCTAAATCCTCCTGAACGATCTATTTGGATGCGCGCGAACGCGCCTTGCAACGTGTTATATGACACACCCTTCATCGGTGTGCTGCCATGTGCGAGTCGTAGGTGTCCAGAAATATGTGCAAGACCCGATCGGTCTCGCGTAGATCTTGGACCCACCCGGCGAGATGGCGGTCGCCCTCTTCCGTCAGGCAATACAACCGGCGCGCCGGGCCGGGGTTGCTCGTATCCCAATGCGAAACGACCAGGCCCTGTTCCTCTAATCCACGGAGCAGCCGGTACACGGTGCTCAGATCTACGGGATTCTGGTCAAAACCGAAGGGTCCAAGGCTGTCCAGCAGCTCGTAGCCGTGGACTTCATCGCAGTGCAACAACAGCAGCAAGCAAGGCTCCAGAAAACGCTGGATGCGCCGGGGGCAAGCATCCGCTGCCTGTTCACTTGTCCAGCGCTTTTGACCCTGGGGCACAACCCTGTTCTCCCTTCATTTTCCATCTATGTGCAGTGCGCACGTATAATAGCATACTTTCCACAGGTTGTCAAGTATTGCGGACAAGATGCAAATCATCTATTGACAAATCGTCACTAGTATGCTATACTGCCAGCATAAGGCCATTCGAGGACGTAGAGGGAGGGGCAAATGGCGGGAAGAGGTCGAGGGCATCGCTGGCGGCAACGAGGGTACTCGCGCCGGGCAGTTCGTTTCCTGGAGCCTACGCTGCTCCTCCTTCTGCATCATGGCCCGGCCCACGGCTACACGCTCCTGGCGGAGCTGGAGTCGTTTGGCCTGGGGGACAGCGACCCGAGCGTCCTTTACAGGGCACTTCGGGACATGGAAGAAAAGGGATGGGTGAGCTCCTACTGGGAGGAGGAACAGACCCAGGGTCCCCCACGTCGGGTCTATCGCCTCACCGAGGAGGGCAACGAGGTGTTGCGCTGGTGGACGGACGACCTGCACGAGACGGCCCAGATCATTGACAACTTTCTCAATACCTACCGGCGTCACATGGAAGAGGGAGAAGGTGAATATCATGGCAATGGCTGAAAGGAGGTGATGCGAGATGCCAGCAGGAGATAGGACAGGACCCCTGGGAATGGGGCCGATGACCGGCCGAGGAGCCGGCTACTGCAGCGGCTACGGAATGCCCGGCTGGAGCAACCCGATGCCTGGTCGTGGCTTTGGCCGCGGTGGGATGTGGGGAGGCGCCCGAGGCGGCCGTGGCGGAGGCGGTGGCTGGCGCCACCGGAACTGGTTCTATGCTACGGGCGTGCCAGGTTGGGCGCGCTTCGGAGCCGGTCCGGCATGGGAGTATGGCCCCGGTGTTGCCGCGGCCGCGACGCCCAGTGCCGAGCAAGAGCTTACAGCTCTTCGGCAGCAGGCTGAGTGGCTGAAAGAGCAACTGGACGCCATCGCACAGCGCATGGCCGAACTGGGCAACGAAGGATAAGTAGATCCCTCGGGGCGGGCGGCTTTTCCGCGCGGTCGAGCGTCCGCCCCGAGGCCCCAACCGGTCACCCGGCAGGTACCTACATTATACTACACGTGCTCGAGGGGGTTGAAATGACGTTGAACCTGTGGCGCGTCGTATTAACCCTGGTGATCGCCGCACATGGCATCGGGCACCTGTTCTTCCTGGTACCCACGTTGGGCCTGGCACAATGGGGGTTTGCTGGCCGGGCGCGGCGCAAGCCTGGCACGATGGAAGAGGCCCCGCGCCACCAGGACCGAGAAGGCCATTCCCCAGGAAGCTACCTGGAGCGCCGAGCTGCCTGGTGCGGACGAGACGGTTCCCCTTTGTCCGCAGTGACGGCATCGGCTGATCCTGCCGCCTGTTCCTGCGGCACAAAGGCCAGGCTGACGAGAAAGCCGGCGGCCATGATGATGGCGCCGCTGAGATAGGGCAAGTTGTAATCGAGGTCAAAGGCAAACCCCGCCCAGATGGGGCCGACGACACGGCCCAGGCTGTTGAACGAGTTGTTGAGGCCCATGGCCGCTCCCTGGTACACCCCTGCGCGCCGGGAGATGAGCGAGATGACGGCGGGGCGCAGCAACGCGTTGGGCAGGGTGAAAAGTCCGGTAGTGATGAGTATCGTCGTCAGATCGCGCGCCGCCAGCAGCAGGGCAAAGGTGACGGCGCTGGCCAGCAGGGTGGCCTTGATGACTGGCGCCTCACCCCAGCGCCGGGTCAGCGGCCCGGTGAGGGCCCCCTGGGTGAGGGCCGCCACCAGGCCGACGACGGCCAGGATCCAGCCCACCTCCTCCGTGCCATAGCCGAACTTTTTCAGGGCATAGTAGCCAAAGATGCCCTGGAAGTTGGTCAGCCCAAAGCTCACCAGGAAGGCCAAGAAAAAGAGGACGCCCAGGGGGCCAAAGGACGCCCGCCACAGGTCGCGCAGGGGGCGTAGGGGCCGGGTGCCGGCCGCTGGCTGGCGGCGGGCCTCGGCAGGCAGCGATTCGGGCAGAAAGAGAAGGACCAGCAGCAGGGTCAGCAGGCAGACAGCCGCGGTGAGAAAAAAGGGCGTCGACAGCGATTCGCTGCCCAACAGCCCGCCCAACGCCGGGCCGAGGACCATGCCCAGGCCCGTGGCCGCCCCCAGGGCGCCCATGCCGCCGCCCCGCTCCTCCTCCGAGGTGCTGTCGCCGATGTAGGCCATGGTCGTGGGCATGGTCGCCGCCGAGAGCAGGGCGCCCACCGCCCGCGCGACAAAGAGCATCCACAGCTCGGTGGACAGCCCAAAGAACAGCATCGACAGGCCATAGCCCAGCAGCCCAATGGCCAGGACCGGCTTGCGCCCCCGCCGGTCGGAGACGCCGCCCCACAGCGGCGAGGCGACGAGCTGGATGAAGGGCGAGATGGCCACCAACAGCCCCAGCTCGCTGGCGCTGGCGCCCATGCGCTCCACGTAGAAGGGCATGATGGGCATGATCATGCCAAAGCCCAGCATGACCACACCCAGCGTCAGCGACAGGAGGACGACGTTCTTGCGCTTGCTGCCGGTCATCACAGGATCACTATGCCGGCGCTGCCGTCCACGGTGATCGTCTGCCCGCTACGGATGCGCTGCGTGGCCACGCCCGTGCCCAGGACCGCCGGGACGCCGTACTCGCGGGCGACGATGGAGCCGTGGCTCAACGGCCCGCCCACGTTGGTCACCACGCCGGCGGCCATGGCAAAGAGCGGCGTCCAGGCCGGGGTGGTGATCTCGGCCACCAGGATGTCGCCGGGCTCCATCAGGTAAAAGTCCTCGGGGCCGTGCAGGACGCGGGCCGTGCCCGTAACCTGCCCCGGGCTGGCGGCCACGCCCTTGAGGCTGTCGCCGACCTGATCCTCGGCGCTGACCGGCTGAAAGGCGCCGGCGTTCACGCCCATGACCCGCGTCTTGGGCGGCAACTGCGGCGGGGGTGTGGCCTTCTTTTCGGACCGCCACACGGCCCGGCGATGCCGAACGCGCGGGGAGATATCCTCCAGTGGCTGGCCGCGATCCAGTGCCTCGGAGCCGCGCTGCACCTCTTCCCGCTCCAGCCAGTAGATGTCGGCGGCCTGGTCGATGGCGCCCGCCGCGGCGAAGCGGCGGCCCAGCTCGCCCAGCATACGGCGCAGCAGGGGGTAGCCCAGGCCAATGTCAAAGATGCTGTCCTCGCGCGCCTGGGTAGCGGTCTGCGCCAGGCGCAGTGTCCAGCGCAGGAAGCGCCGCTTGAGCCCCTTGACCCGGCCCAGGACAGCCCGGACCGCCTCCTCGCGACGCTCGACCGATCGCCGCTGGCGCTCGTGGGGATTCACCCCTTCGCCCCGTATGAACAGCTTGAGTGCCTCCAGGAGGGGCAGCGGCTCGTCGACGGGCAGCGCCTTGGCAAAGTCCAGGTCGTAGATGCTGTGGCCGAACTCGGCCAGGTGGGCCCCGAAGCGCCGCTGCCACTCGTGCCAGGCTTCGGGCAGCAGCCCGTCATCGGGCGGTGCTGCGTCGCCGGTCACCTGCGCCGCCAGCCGGTCCGAGGGCGTCGCCAGGAGATAGGCCGCCAGCTCGTCGCGCTCGCGGCACCACCGGGCCAGGTCGTAGAGCGACTTTTCGGCGCGGATGGGCAGGCTGTCGGCGCCCAGCAGCAGGGTTGGGGCCGGAGGATCGCCCTCGCGGCGGACCAGCCGGTCGTAGACGAAGGTGAAGAGACCCTCCGTCCCGGCGCCGGTCCCGAGGGTGTCCACCTGGAGGGCGGTGAGATAGTCGGCCATGGCCGCCGCCAGATCCTGGACGCCGTCCAGGAGTTCGGCCGCGGCCAGCGCCTCCAGCGGCCGCTCCTCCCAGCGGGCGATGGCCCCGGCGTAGCGGGGACGCGCCACCTCGCGCCAGTGACGGTCGGCATCACGCAGCAGGCGCGGGATGGCCGGCCCCATGCGGAACAGGACCCACAGCCAATCCCGGCAGCCCAATTGCAGGTGCATGTAGACATAGTCGTTGATCGTCGTGAAATAGCCGTCCAGCACGGTCAGCCCCCCGCCCATCAGCTCGTCCAGGGTGCGCCGCATGCCCCCGTCGAGGGCGGGCAGGCCCACGGTGCGGAACAGGGGCGTCAGGGGATCGGGCATCAGGTCGGCGACGCTGCCGCGCATGTAGGGCCCCTTGGGATCAGGCATGGGCCACTCGCTCGGGACGGGCACCTCCGGCTCGGGCAGGGTGGTGATGGGCCGCGCCTGGACGATGGCCAGCGCCCCGTCGGCCAGGGCCCACTCGATGTCCACGGGCAGGCCGTACAGCGCCTCGATCTGCGCGCCCAGGCGCACCAGCTCGGCAGCCGTCGGATCGTCGAGCACGCGGGCGTGGCGCAGCGCCTCGGGGACCGGCTGCTGCTCGGTGCCGCCATTGACGCGGGCGGTCATCACCTGCTTGTCGGCGATCTGGCACTCCAGCACCGCACCGCTGGCCTTGTCCACGGTGAGCGTGTCGGGGGTCACCAACCCGCCGACGACGGCCTCGCCCAGCCCCCAGGAGGCGCTGAGGACGGCCTGGTCGCGGCGACCGGTGAGCGGGTTGGCGGTGAACAGAATGCCGGCCGCCTCGGCGGGAACCAGCAGTTGGACCACCACCGCCAGGCTCAGGCCCTCCACACCGATGCCCTGCCGCGCCCGGTAGCCGATGGCCCGTGCCGTCCAGAGCGAGGCCCAACAGCGCTTGACCGCCTCCATCACCGCGCCATAACCCTGGACATTCAGGTAGGTGTCCTGCTGGCCGGCAAAGCTGGCATTGGGCAGGTCTTCGGCAGTGGCCGAGGAGCGCACGGCCACGACCGGGTCTCGCCCGGGCAGCGCAGCGTAGGCCAGGGCGATCGCCCCGGCCACGTCCGGCGGCGTCTGCGCCGCGGCGAACAGGGCGTCGATCTCCCGGGAGGCAGCCTCCAGCGTCGCCGGCTGGCCGGCGTCTACCGTCTCCAGTGCGGCCAGGATGCCGGGCTGAAGGTCGTAGGCAGCCACGAAGCGACGGTAGGCCGCCGTGGTCACGTGAAAGCCGTCGGGCACCGGCAGGCCGGCGGCCACGAGGCGGGCCAGTGAGGCCCCCTTGCCGCCCACAGTATCCAGTGAGGCCCGGGGATCGGCCAGGGGCAGCACATAGTCGGCGGATAGCAGGTTCGCAGCCATCTTTCGTCGCTCACTCCTTCCTGCCGACGTACAGGCCATAGCCAAAATACTCGGCGAGCTTCTCGGGGATCACGCCGCCCTGGCGCACGCTCGTGACATAAAAGGCCTGCTGATTCTCCATCTTTTCAGTCATGTTCGCCATCCTCCCTGTCACCCGTCTCGATGCGCCGCACTGCAAGCACGGTCAGGTTCAGGTCCCACAGTTTGCACAGCAGGCCGCGCAGGGCAGCCTGGTCGGCCACTGGACCGAGGAGCGTGGTGACGAATGCCTCCCCGTCGCCGGGGGTGAGGGTGATAGCCAGGCCGTTAAACCACTGCTGCCAGTCCCGGTCCAGCACGCCCTGCACCCGGATCTCGTAGATTGCCCCTGGGAGGAGCAATGCACTTTTCATTTCAGGTCGTCCTCCAGGCCATCCCGATTGTGAGTCATCCTGACTCTACTCGACAGAGTGCATTGCACCTGCCCCTCGATCTTGCGCAACGAGGGTAGTATAGCCCAAGGGGAACAAGTTGTCATCCCCCAGATGGAGGATTGGGTGGGGGAAACGGGCAATTCGTGCACTGGACGTATGGGGCACACGATTGGATTGCGGCGCAAGATGAACTGTGGTATCATGGAGAGGGTAGAGGGGATCAGGGTTCTGGCACGGTCGGGGGAAGGAAAGTGTCCACGGCGCTGCTCACCACAAAACTGTATGTTCCGCCGGCGCGCCCGGAGTGGGTGCCGCGACCGCACCTGATCGAGCGGCTGAGCGCCGGGCTGGATGCCCGCAAGCTGACGCTGGTTTCGGCTCCCGCCGGCTCGGGCAAGACCAGCCTCATCATCGCCTGGCTTTCAGAGTTGCGCCTCGCACGGTCCGATCTGGCCCTGGCGTGGCTCTCGCTAGACGACAAGGACAACGATCCTTTGCGCTTCTTTGCCTACCTCGTGGCCGCGTTGCAGTCGGTGGACCCGCGATTGGGAGGGGAGGCGCTGCACCTGCTGGAACGCACCGGGCCGCCTCCGGTCGAGCCTCTGGTCACGTCCCTGATTAACGGCCTCGCCGGCCGGCCATCGCCCGTCATCCTCGTCCTCGACGACTATCACGCCATTGACGACCTGACGATCCACGAGGCGGTCGGGCTTCTGCTGGAGCGGCAGCCGCCACAGGTTCACCTGGCCATCACCACACGCCACGATCCCCCACTGCCCCTTTCGCGCCTTCGCGGCCGGGGCCAGATGACCGAGATCCGGCAGGGCGACCTGCGCTTTACACTCGAGGAAACAGCCTCCTTTCTGAACCGGTCCATGGGCCTGCAGCTCACGCCCGCAGAGGTCGCCACGCTGGAAGAGCGCACCGAGGGCTGGATCACTGGGCTGCAACTTGCTGCCCTGTCCATGCAGGGCCGCGACCGGGAAAACGTCGCGCGCTTTATCGCCGGCTTTACCGGCCGCTACCATTTCATCCTCGAATACCTGGCGGATGAGGTGTTGCAGCGCCAGCCCCCCGCCCTCCAGGAGTTCCTGCTACAGACGTCGATCCTGGAGCGCTTGAGCGGCTCGCTGTGCGACCAGGTGAGAGCCTACCACGAAGCGGAAGGCAGCGATCGGGTGCCGGTTACCCCGGTCCCCGATTTCCCGATTCCCGGCACCCGATCCCTCACCTCCGAGTCCCTGCTGGAGCATCTTGAGGCCGCAAACCTGTTCGTGGTGCCCCTGGACGACGAGCGCCGGTGGTATCGCTACCACCACCTCTTCGCCGAGCTGCTGCGGGCACGGCTGCAAGAAACCCAACCCGAGCTGGTCCCGGTGCTGCACCGCCGCGCGGCAGACTGGCACGAGCAGGCCGGGTTTGCCACTGAAGCGGTGCATCACGCCCTGGCGACCCGAGACATGGCCTTTGCCGCTGAGTCGATCGAGCGGGCCATCCTGAGGACCGCCACCTGGTCGCGGGTTGACACCGCGCTCATACAGAGCTGGCTGAACGCCCTACCTGCCGAGGCCGTGGAGCCAAGACCCTGGCTGCGGCTTTTTCTCTCCCGGATCCAGTACGTCTCCGGGCAGCGAGAGCTCGCCGGCCAGACACTGCAATCCCTCGAAAAATGGCTCCAGGACCATCCCACAACCCCCGAGGCCAAACGGCTATTGAACCTGACGGTGGTGGACAGGGCGTCGTACGCCGTGGTTCTGGGGCACGTGCAGCAGGCCACAGAGCTCCTGGGCCAGTCGCTGGCCCACGCGCCACAGGACGACCCGATCTCCCGCTTTCGCAAGCCCGCGATCCTGGGCATGGCCCACCTGCGCGCGGGCGAGGTCTCGGAAGCACATCGCGACTTCTCCGAGGCGAGCGAGATCGCCCTGGCGGCAAAGCTGAACTTTGCCGCCGTGCCATTCTTGTGCAGCCTGGCCGAGGTCGAATTTACACAAGGCCGGCTGCGCCAGGCAATGCAAACGTGCGAACGGGCCGGGCAACTGGCAATCGTCGAGGGAAAGCCGTCGACGGCCGCCGGGTTCGTCGGCCTGGAGATGAGCAAGGTCCTCTACGAGTGGAATGACCTGGGAGCGGCAGAGAGCCACCTGTTGGAAGGGTTGGAGCTCCTGAGCGAGAGCGGCATCAGCGAGAGCTTTGGCAGCGGGCACGCTGTGCTGGCCCAGATCAGACAGGCCCTCGGCGATGAGGAAGGAGCCAGGAGAGCCGCTCAACAGGCAGTCCAGATCGCACAGCAGGAAAACGTTCCCCGCATCGCCGGATTGACGTTGGCTTACCAGGCGCGACTCTGGCTGGCCCAGGGGCAACTGGCCCTGGCCGCCCGTTGGGCCGACGATTACCGGCAGCAGGGCGAGACCGAATACCTGCGCGAGTTCGAAGATCTGACGCTGGTGCGGGTACTGCTGGCCCAGGGAAACGCTGCCGATGCCCTGGCCCGCCTGGACCAGTACCTGGTCGCGGCCAGGGCTGCCGGGCGAGGGAACGCAGTCATTGAGATTTATATCCTCCGCGCGCTGGCCACGCCCGACCCGGGCAAGGCCATGGAAGCCCTGGGGCAGGCTTTACACCTGGGCGAGCCGGAAGGTTACGTGCGGCAGTTCCTGGACGCCGGCGAGCCTGCGCGCCGCCTGCTGCAGCAGGCAGCAGTACGGGGCATTGCGCCCGGATACACCGCACGCTTGCTGGCCGCCTTTGGCCCGGCTCCTAGCGCCCAGCGCGCAGCCGCTCAGCCCCTCGTCGAGCCGCTGAGCGCCCGCGAGCTGGAAGTACTCCACCTGCTGGCGGAAGATCTGTCGAATCGCGAGATCGGCCGCCGGCTGTTCATCTCGCTGCCCACCGTCAAGTCTCACACCCGCAATATTTATGACAAGCTTAGCGTCCACGACCGCGAGGAAGCGGTGGCCCGAGCCCGGGATCTGAACATCCTGCCCACGCAGTAGACACACCCGACCTCAACCGCCCTCCCAATCACCAGGTCAGCCGAGAATCATACCCCGGATCATCCCCCAGGGATGATGCGTCTCATACCGCACCTGTGATATCCTGTCCCCAGATCTGAGGGCAGAGGGGAATCGGTCATGAGTGAAGCGTGGACCTACGAGATTGAAGTGCAGGGGCGCATCGGAGAGCGTTGGGCACACTGGTTCGACGACATGCTCGTCACTGCCCGAGGCGAGGCGCAAAGCGCCAGGACCACGCTGACAGGCACCGTGGCCGACCAGGCGGCACTGCTCGGCCTCCTGCAAAAGCTGTACACACTGGGGCTGCCCCTGCTGCTCGTCAGGCGAAAATGACCGACGATTGAAGAGAATGGAGGTACCGACGATGAGAACCGATGCACCGCAAGCGCAGATCGTGTTGATGACCCGCGCAATGGTCAAGTTCTACGGTCCGGTCCAGGCCCTGCGAGGCGTGGACCTGGAAGTCCAGCGCGGTGAGATCCTGGGCTTTCTCGGGCCCAACGGGGCGGGCAAGACCACGACCATCCGCTGCTTGCTAGACCTGATCCGGCCCGACAGCGGCACTGCCCGTGTCCTGGACATCGATCCACAGGCCGATCCGGTAGCCGTCCAGGCGCGCACGGGCTACCTGCCCGGAGAGCTGCGTTTGAACGACAACTGGACCGCCGAGCGGCAACTGCGCTTCTTCAGCGACATGCGGGGCGGAGCGGCCGACTGGGAGTTCATCCGGCAGCTTGCCGAGCGCCTGGACCTCGACCTGAAGCGGCCCATCAAGAACCTGTCCAAGGGAAACAAGCAAAAAGTGGGCGTCGTGCAGGCGCTAATGCACCGTCCCGAGTTGCTCATCCTGGACGAGCCGACGAGTGGTCTCGACCCGCTGATGCAACAAGAGGTCATGGCGTTGATCCAGGAGGCGCGGGCCGGCGGAGCCACGGTCTTTTTCAGCTCGCACATCATGAGCGAGGTGCAGGCCGTGGCCGACCGGGTGGCCATGATCCGGCAGGGCGAGATCGTCGAGGTCGCCGAGACGAGCGCCCTCATCAGCCGCGCGCTGCGCCACACCACCGTCCGGTTCAAAGAGCCGGTGGACCCTGGCGCGCTGGCCGCCGTGCCCGGCGTGACCCTGCTGTCGCGGGACGACGGTACCAGCGTCAGATTGCAGGTCGAAGGCGACATGGACGGGCTGGTCAAGGCCCTGGGCCGCTTCCCGGTCCTCGACCTGGAGACGACCCGCCCGTCGTTGGAAGAAGTGTTCCTGGCTTACTTCCAGGCACGTTGAAACTGTCGGGAGGAAATGAAATGTTGACCACGTTGCGCTATACGCTGTCGTCGTTGCGCGGGCAAATCCTGGGCTGGGGCCTGGGCGTTGCCGCCCTGGGGCTGATCCTGGTCCCGTTCTACGACGTGTTCATGGAGCAGCAGGCGGACTTCTTGCAGATGATAGAGAGCTACCCGCCCGAGTTCCTGGCCTTCTTTGGCGGAGAAGCGGCGAGCCTGGCCACGACGGAAGGCTACCTGGGCATGTATGGCTTTTCCATGCTGCCCGTCATCGTGGGCATCTTTGCCGTGATCGTGGGCAGCGGCCTGCTGGCCAGCGACGAGGAAAGCGGCCGCCTGGACCTCATCGTCGCCCACCCGGTGAGCCGGACGGGCATCTACTGGGGGCGGACCCTGGCCTTTGTAGCGGCGAGCCTCGGCATCATGATCGTCGGCTGGCTGGGCTTCTCCATCCTGCTCGGCGGCTCCAGCCTGGACGTCACCTGGGGGCAGATGGCCCTGCCTTTCCTGCCACTGCTGGCCCAGGCCCTGCTCTATGGCGCCCTGGCCCTGCTCTTGAGCATGCTCCTGCCTGCCCGCCGGCTGGCGGCAGCCGGTGCCGGGGTGGTTCTCGTCCTCAGCTACCTGCTGACGTCCATGGCCGGACTGAACGAGAGCCTGGCGGCCGTTGCCCGGTTCCTGCCCTACGACTACTTCCAGGGCGGCGAAGCAATCAACGGCCTCGATTGGCCGCCGTTCCTGGGCCTGCTGGTCGCGAGCGCAGCCCTGGCCCTGCTGGCCTGGTGGCGCTTCCAGCGGCGCGACATCCGCGTGGCGGGCGAGGGAGGCTGGCGCATGCCCTCGCTGCGCAACCGCGGGCGCGCCGAGGCAACGCAACAAGCGTAGCCCCGTGCTCGACAAACGAGAGGCTCGTGCCATCCAGTCCCGGCGAACGGGCAAGACCGGCCGCCTGGCGACAGGGTAGCACGAGCCTCACTTTGCCCTGCGCCGGTCGAAGACGGGTAGACAAGCACCCGTTCCTCCCGGTCACGTGCCGGCCGTCTCGATCAGGCCCAGAGCCCGGGCACGCTGCACCGCGTCCCAGCGACGGTGCACGCCCAGCTTGCCATAGATGCTCTTACAGTGGGAGCGGACGGTGCTCACGGCCACGACCAACCTCTCGGCGATCTCCGGATTGGACAGGCCGGCGGCCAGCAGCCGCAACACCTCCAGCTCGCGCTCGCTGAGGGGTTCGAGGAGAGGGGTGGCCGGGGAGGGCCAGGGACCGGCCTCGCCCAGGGCGGCCAGCAGCCCGGCCACGTAGGCGGGAGCCACGCCCCGCGAGGTGGCCCGGTGCAGCAGCCCGGCCAGCGCCTGTCCCTCGTCAAGAAAGATGCGCTGCCAGCCGCCCGGCTCGGCCAGCGACAGGGCCTCGGCCAGGGCATCCAGCGCCTGGGTCTCGTCACCCTCCTGCCGCCAGGCCAGGGCCCTCAGGATCTGAATCTCGATGGACAGGTCGACGCGGCCCAGTTGCCGGGCCTGGGCCAGCAGAGGCTCCAGCAAAACGAGGGCCGCGGCGGGCCGCTCCCGGAGGAGGAACAGGCGGGCCAGCACCATTTGCTCGTACTTGAGCAGGTGGGCCACGATGTACTCCTCGTCGACGAGGGCAGGGTAGGAGGGCGGGGATGCGCCGGGCAACAGCCCCCGTCTCTCCGCCCAGCGTTCGCTCCCGGCGGCGTCTCCCGTCACGGTGCAAAAGTAGGCATCCTGCAGATCGGCCATCAGGTCGTCCAATGCGGTCATCCGCGACCGGCAAGCGAGCTGACGGGCCGTGTCGAGCACCTGGCGTGCCCCTTCCAGATCGCCCTGGGCCAGCCTGGTGCGTGCCAGGGGAAAGTAGGCGTCAAAGGCAGACAACTCGCTCCACTGCCTGGCCAGGTCGATGCTCTCGGCGAGATGGTCGGCCGCCGCCTCCAGTTGGTTCCACTCCCGCTTCAAATCGCCCAGGCCGATCAGCGCCTCGCTGGCGATGGGCAGCCACTGCCCCTGGGGGTCGGTTGCCCAGCGCAGCGCCCGCTCCAGGATCTCCCGGGCACGATGCAGGTGGCCCTGCCGCGTCTGGAGCCTGGCCTGGTGGCAGAGCGCGGCCACGGCGATCAGCGGGTTGCCGGCCTCGTGGCCCTGCCAGGCAACCCCTTCCAGGGCCCGGCTGCCATCCTCCGCCTCCCCCCGGGCCAGGTCCGCCAGGCTCAGAATCCAGGTCACGACAGCGCGCAAGAAGCGCTCGCTCTCGGGCAGGCGCTCCAGGGCCAGGCGGCACAGCTCGGTGGCGCGGCGCATGTCAACTCGGAAGAGCATGAGGTAGGCGCGCAGGGCAGCCAGCCGGCCGGCCATCACCCCGCCGTCCTCGGCCGTGTCCGCGACGCGGGCCAGCTCCTGCATGCGCTTCTCCACGACGTCCAGGGAGCGGCCGCTCATCAGCAGCGCCCAGGCGTGGTAGAAGCTGAGCTTGGGCCGGCGGCGCGCCCACCCGTCGGGCAGCCTGGCCACCCACCCGAGGAAGGTGGCCAGCTCGCTGCGCATCAAGGTGACTTCGGCGTTCTCCTCCAGCAGCGCCGCGGCCCGCTCGAAATCGCGTCCCGCCAGGGCATGTTCAATGGCCTGGGGCATCAGCCCCTGCCCCTCGTGCCAGGCGCTGGCGCGGCGGTGCAGGGCGGGCAGCAGCTCGGAAGACTCCTGCCCCAGGCGCTTGCGCAGAAGGTCGGCAAAGAGGCGATGGTAGCGATACCAGCGCCGCTCGTCGTCCAGGGGCACGATGAACAGGTTGGCCGACTCCAGTCGCTCCAGGACCTGCTGGCCCGGGGGCCGGCCAGGCAGAGCCTCCAGGAGGGCATCGCACAGCGGCCCGCACAGACGCTCCAGGATCGACGTGTGCAACAGGAACTCCTGGAGGGCGGGGTGCTGCTGCTCCAGCACCTCTTCGACCAGGTAGTCGAGGATGAAGCGATGGCTTCCGGTCAGGGACCGGACAAACTCGGAGCGGGCCGCCGATTGGGGGCTGTGCCCCTGGAGCGATAGGGCCGCCATCTGCAGGCCGGAGATCCAACCCTCGGTGCGGGCTTCCAGGACAGCGACATCGGCCGCCGAGAGGTCCAGACCCACGACCTGGTTGAGAAAAGCCGCCGCCTCTTGGGCAGTAAAGCGCAGGTCCTCCTGGCGCAGCTCGGCCAGGTGGTCGCGGGCGCGGAGCCGAGGCAATGGCAGGGGCGGGTCGGCGCGGGTGGCGAGCACCAGGCGCAGGTTCGGCGGCAGGTGCTCGAGAAGAAAGGCGACGGCGGCGTGGATCGCCTCCGTGGTTATGAGGTGATAGTCGTCCAACACGAGGACGACGTCCTGCGGCTGCGCGGCCACCTCGTTGACGAGACGGCCAACGTGCGATTCCTGGAGCCAGGCTCCGGCCGGCTCAGGGGCATCGCCGCCGGCCGGCCCGGGGCCATCCTCCGGCCGCAGAGCTGCCGCCAGGTAGGCGGCAAAGCGCGCCGGATCGTTGTCTCCCTCATCCAGCGAGATCCAGGCCACCCGGGTTCGAGGCTGGCTGCCGGCCGCCAGCCGGTGCGTCCACTCGCCCAGCAGCGTCGTCTTGCCAAAGCCCGCCGGCGCCGAGACCAGCGTGAGCTTGCGGTGCAGGCCCTGGTCCAGGAGGGCCAGCAGCCGCGGGCGCGACACCAGCTCCGAGCGAACCGGGGGCGTATGCAGTTTGGTGCTCACCAACGTCACGGCCACTTGCCCACCCCTGGCAGCCTTGGCACCTGGCGCGAGATTGCGCAGCGTGCCGCTGCTATCTTATCACAGGGTGGGCGGGGCAGCAACTCTGAGGGGGTCGGCCAGCAACACCTCGGTCTCGGCCGTCAGGGGAACATGCCCGCCGCCGCCCGGTCGATACCGCTCCAGGACCTAGCCGCTCAACAACCTGGCGCCCGAGTTGGGGAGCCAGGTGTGATAGATATAGTCGAGGGTGAGGGGCAGGTCCTGCCACGGACCGGTGTGCGTAAAGCACGCGTACGAGCCAGGGGGAAAAGTCTTGACCACCAGGCCGGGCGCATCGACCTGGCCGGCCGTCTCGACGCCGGCCAGGTAAAAATAGCCGGTCTCTGCCCAGCCGTCCGGATAATAGCGCAGGCCGTAATACTCCGCGGCGCGCGGCGGGGCGCCCGGCGCGGCCAACTCGCGGTCGAGGAGCGCCCAGAGCGCCTCGATGAGCCCGGAGTCGTCGCCGGGGATCAGGGCCATCAGACCGGCCAGACGTAGCGCCGGCCTGGCCTCCATCACCGGCGGGGTATAGGCCCCGCCCGCCACCCGCTCCAGGTGGGCCAGGGTCAGCCGCGGCATGAGCCGGAGCGGATCCAGGCGGCGCTCGCGGCGCCATTGGTTGGGCTGCTGGCCCAGGAACCGCTTGAAGGCGCGGGCAAAGGTCTCGGGGCTGTTGAACTGGTAGTCGAGGGCCACGTCAATGATCCTGCGCTCGGACCGGACCAGGTCGCAAGCCGCCTCGGACAGGCGACGGCGCATGATATGGTCGTAGGGCGAATGGTGGGTGGCCTGGTTAAAGGTCCGGCAGAAATGGTAGACAGAGTACGAGACGGCCGCGGCTACGCTCGCCACCGGCATCGGCTCGCGCAGATGTGTCTCGATGTGCTCGACGGCCTGGAGTATGGCGCTGAGATTGATCATCGGCAAGGCACCCGGGGCGGAAAGCGGCCTATGGGCCGGGCTCACGGGGCCGGATGGGGACCAAGATCTCCAGCATCGACTCGGCGATCTGCTGCACGCCCTTGAAACGCTCGTCGTAACGCTCCACGACATAGTTGTACGGCACCTCGTAGCCCGAGCCGGGCAGCCAAGCGGCATAGATCGTCTGATTCCAGTCCGAGAGGATCTCGTCGCCGCGCAGAGAAAAGACCGCATAGGGCACCGGCGGCCACCCAGGGCAGCCCGCAAGTCGAGTCCTTTCAGGGCCTGGTCCTTGACCGTTTGTCCCAATCATAACGCAAAGCCTGCCCGAAGGCACCAGGCATCCGGGCAGACTGTTGCCAGCCAGGCGGACAGTTTGGATCCTGGTCAAGTGACCAGGGTGGGATGCTCAGGCCGGCGGCAAGGCGTAGGCCGCGCTTATTCCGGTCAGCAGCAGGATGGCGACGCCCAGGGCGAGGTTGAGCAACAACAATCCCACACTGAGCTTTTCCTGGGAGGGCGTGAGCCGCTCGCGGTGGCCCAGCGCCAGGCTGCGGACCAGGGCGATGCCCACCATGGCGACCACGACGATATGTTTCAGGCTCAGTGCCGTGGAGTAGGTACTGCCAAAGCGCAGCAACCCCTCAAAGGCCGGGTTCTGCCGGGCCTGGATCATTCCAGTCAGGATGAGGCCCACGATGCTGACGTACACTAGCAGGCTCAGCCGTTTCTGGATAGTATCGAGCAGCGCCTTCATCTGCGGCCCCTTACCCAACACCTGCCGCGCCGAGGGCAAGACGATCAGCCCAAGGGTGATGAGCCCGCCGATCCAGGCGGCCGTGAACAGGTCGTGCAAGAAGATGACCACCGCCAAGACAATTGCATTTGACATTTCATATCCTCTTCTTCAGTCAAGAGCTTACGACCACAACCTCGAACGGGCGTTGGATCGCCCGCCAGGGGCAGGTCATCTCGCACAGCCCCGAGTATTGGCACGCTTCCGGCCGGGCGACGACCGCCCGGCCATCCTCGATAGCCAGGGCGCCGGTGGGGCAGACCTGCACGCACAGACTACAGCCATCGCACAAGCTTGGGTCTACAATGGGCACGGGATCTGGCTCCCGCCTCGTTTCCTCCATCTTGCCCAACCCGGCCTTCCTTCCCAAAAACATCGCCCGGATGTCTGCCGAGCAGCTTATGGCTCAGCATACCATCCGGGCGATGATCTGTCCTTGACTTTTGTCGGAAATGGCTAAAGTTCGCGCAAGGCCCTTGCTTCCAACCCCTGGCGGTCGAGGATCTGGATCTGGTGTCGCTCGACGTGGATGAGGCCCTCGTCGCCCAGCTTGCGGAGGGCGCGGTTGAGCACATCGGGCACGGTACCCAGCCGGGCTGCCATCTCGGCCTGGGTGGCCCAGCGGCGGCGCTGGATGCGACCCTCGCCGGCCTGCTCCAGGAGCAGCCGCGCCAGCCGCGCCTCGACGGTGCGCAGAGACAGGTCCTCCACCAGGGTCAGCAGGTGCAGCACGCGACCGGCCAGATGCCGGGTGACGGCGCGCGCCAGCCGCAGGTCCGTTTCCAGCAGGCGGGCCAACTCCTCGCGCCGGATGAGCCATACCGTGGCCGGTTCCAGGGCGATGACCGTGGCCTGGTTGGGTGCATCGGCCAGGACGCTCACCTCATTAAAGGTCTCACCAGGGCCGAGAAAACGCACCACCTGCTCGCGGCCGGCGGGCGACATCCGGACCGACTTCAGCCAGCCCTCCTGGACGACGTACAGCCCGGCACAGGGATCACCCTGCAGAAAGACTGTGGCACCGACCTCGTAGCGCCGTGCGATGGCCGCCCGGGCAATGGCCTGCAGCGTGCTGTCCTCCAGTCCCTGAAAGTAGGGGACGCTGGACAGAGCCTCTATGGCGAGTGAATGCGCGCGGTTGTCCCTCATGGCTTCATTATAGCACACCTTGCACCACTTTGCGATGCCTTCGGGCACCCATAGTGGCCGGAGAGGGGGGTACACTTCAGGCATCTGTTGCAGGCCCTAAGCCTGGGATCTCGCTAGTGATGAAAACGAACATACCCCGGAGTTTGGATGTTTACTATATAGCATCCAAATCAAACGCAATCAGAAGGAAAGAATATGGCAATGAAGCTGACCATGCGGCCATACCAGACCGAAGACGATTACTGGCGCATCCGGGCCTTCTTGCGGGAGGTAATGCTGCTCAACGACGTGCGCGAAAAGAGCTGGCCCGTCGCCCGGCTCGACTACTGGCGCTGGCACGTGGCCCTCAACTGCGAGGAGCGGGAGTCCATCGCCGAGGTCGTGTTCCTGTGGGAGACGGCCGATGGCCGTCTCGCGGCGGTGCTGAACCCGGAAGGGACAGGCGAGGCACACCTGCAGGTGCACCCCGGGCTGCGCACACGCGAGATGGAGGACGAGATGCTCGCCACCGCCGAGGCACACCTGGCCGCCCAGCGTGACGGCCGGCGCGTGCTGGTGGTCTGGGCGGATGACCAGGATGAGCAGCGCCTGGACCTCCTGAGGCGCCGCGGCTATAACAAGGGAAAGTGGGTCGAGAGCCAATGGCGGCGAGACCTGGACGCGCCCATCCCCGACGCGCCCATCCCCCCTGGCTACACCGTGCGCTCGTTGGGCGAGGTGGACGAGCTGCCGGCCCGCAGCTGGGCCTCGTGGCGGGGCTTTCATCCCGACGAGCCAGACGAGGACTATCAGGGTTGGGAGTGGTACCTCAACATCCAGCGCTGCCCCCTCTACCGCCGCGACCTGGACATCGTGGCCGTGGCGCCGGGCGGCGAGATCGCTTCCTT
>DAOUHB010000017.1:0-19316 GCA_034428935.1 Anaerolineae bacterium
AGTTCGACCAGCGCAGCATCGTTGCCCCGGTTTGCCCTTCTCCGCAACCTGGCATACAATAGCCCGCACGTTAGGCCCTGCGCCGTGGCAGCATCCAGGGCGACCATGAGACCGGAGGGTCGATATGCCTGACAACCAAGCACGGACCGGGGCTGCGATGAGACACTTTCGCCCGCCCCTGCTCGCGCTCTTGCTTCTGCTCGGCCTGGTGCTTGCCTGTGGCCAGGACCCGGGCGCCCAGGGGGCCATCGCGGAGGTGCGGGCCACCCTGCGGCCCACCTTTACCCCCACGTCCCCGACGCCCACCGACACGCCTATCCCGCCGACCGATACGCCCCTCCCGCCGACCGACACACCGCCCCCCACCGACACGCCCGTTCCCACCGACACGCCGCCACCCACCGACACCCCCCTGCCCACCGACACGCCCGTGCCGCCCACCGCCACCGCCGGCCCCACCAGGAAGCCGGCCGCCACCCCCGTGCCGCCCACAGCCACGCCGAACCCCTTCCTCCTGAGGGACAACTTTGACGGGAGTCTGGGGGGCGCCTGGAAGCCCTTCCTGAACTACTGGCGCCTGGCCGACTGGAACTGGTTCTGGGATGGGGGCGCCGGCGTCAATGGCAGTGGGGCCCTGGGCCACAACTGCTGCGCCAACGGCGGACAGGCCGAAGACGCCCTGATGATGTACCTGGGCGAAGGCGCCGAGAGCTGGAAGGACTATCGCGTGGAGGTCGACATCCTGGTGCCCACGGAAAAGGGCCAGTGGCAGGGCCTCTGGTTCCGCGGCCAGTTCGAGGAGCGGTCGAAAAAGGAGGCCGCCCAGTGGGTGACGGGCTACTATGTCATGCTGGGGCGCAATCGCGTGGTCAAACTGCTCCAGTTGCAGACCGCCGAAGACTGCCGGGAGAGGGCCTGCCAGAATCCCCAGAACCAGTATGCCTTCAACAACCCCTACATCCTGCGCGAAGAAAAGATCGAAGGCATCGAGCTGACCAGGGGCGCCTGGCACCGGCTGGCCGTGGAGGTGCGCGGCAACTCGATCAAAATCTGGGTGGACGGCGTGTTTGCCTTCGAGCACGTGGACAACGAGCATCCGTTCCTGGAGGGCACCGTGGGCTTCAAGACCTTCGAGTCGGAGCCTGTCTATTACGACAACATCGTCGTCACCCCACTCAAGTAGGCAGGGTCCTTGCAGACCCGTGAAGACAACGCCGGATTGCCCCTTCGCAATCCAGCGTTTTGCTCGGACGGACGTGCTGCGCGGGCCCGCCCCTACGGCGCAGCCATCAGGACCGGCAGGTAGAGCAGGAACCGGGTTGTGCCGATGATCGTGCTGACGCTGACCACGTTGTTGTCCGGGTTCGGGTCGGGCTCGGCGGCCGAGACGCTGGCCGTGCTCACCAGGCGTGGAGAGCCGCCGGCTTCCAGCGTGACCGTCACCTCGTAGGTGGCCTCCGTCCCCCTGGCCAGCGGCGCCGGCCCGCACGTCACCTCGCCGCCCACCTCCAGGCAGCCGGCCGTGGCCGACTCGAAGACGACGGCGGGGGGAAGGCCGTGGATCAGGACCACCTGGCTGGCATCGCTCGGCCCCAGGTTGGCGACCGAGAAGCGGTAGACCAGCCTGGAGCCCACGCCCAGCGGCTCCCGGGAGACGGCCGCCTCCAGCGAGAGATCAGCGGCGCTGCCGGTGACGCCGGTAGCTTCGTAGGCGCCCATGTCGACAATGGCGGACCCGCCGCTCCCGGCCACCAGGCGCGGGTTGCCATCCCGGTCCACGGGCAGAGGCTCGACAGTGTCGCCGTCGCCGTCCAGGTCGTGGGCGTCGGCGGGCAGGGCGGCGTTGTCGCCCGCGTCGGCGGCCGGCGATCCGGCGCCCGGCCGCAGGTCGCCATAGTCGTTGTCGGCCAGGGTTGCCCAATCGCCGTCGCCGGGGTCGGGCTCCCGTAAGAAGCCCGGGGGCTCGTCCAGGTTGCCGCCGCCGTCGGCGCCCAGCCCGGCGTCCCAGGCCGCGCTGCCGCCCGAGCCCTCGACGTCGCTGTGGCTGATGACCACGTCGGCGCCGCCGTTGAACGCCTGCGCTCCGGCATCGGTGGCGGTGTTGCCCCAGAAAATGGCATTGCTCAGGGCCAGTTGGTGGGTGGCCAGCTCACTTTCGCTGAACAGCCCACCTCCGCGCTGGGCGTGGTTGGCGACAAAGGTGGCGTTGGCGATGGTGTGGCTGCTTTCGCTGCCGTAGGCGCTGTTGTGGATGCCGCCCCCGCCCCACAGGGCGTGGTTGCCCACGAAGACGCCGTTGGCCAGCGTCACGTTGCTCGTGCCGCCATAGTGGGCCGAACTCAGGATGCCGCCGCCCCAGGTACCTGCCCGGTTGGCGTAAAAGCTGGTGTTGAGCAGCGTGGGGTTGCTGATGCCCTGGTAGCCATAGTTCAGCAGGCCGCCGCCTCCGTAGCCTGCCTCGTTGCCCTCGAAGGTGACGTCCACCAGCACGGGGGAGCTGTTGCCCAGGTTGCCGCTGTTGACCATGCCGCCGCCATCGTGGGCCGCATAGTTCCCGCGGATGACCACGTGGGCCAGGAAGGGGCTGCTCTCGCCCCCGCCGCTGCCGTCGTTATAGATGCCCCCGCCGTCGATGGCACGGTTGCCCGACACCACCACGTTGGCAAGGGTCGGGCTGCACGTGCCCTCGAACCCGGCGCAATAGACGCCCCCTCCCTGGCGCCCGGGCCCTGGCCCGTCGGCCATGCCGCCGGTGACGACGAGCCCGTCGAGGACCGTCTCCCGATCCAGGGGGACGCCGCCGGCGCCATCCAGGGTCACCACGTGGTAGGCATTGTCGCCCACCAGGTCCCGCCAGCTTTCGACGACGCCGTCGCCATCGGCGTCCACGTCGTCGCCGTCAAGGTCGCCGCTCAGAACCGCGGGGTAGGCGATGGGGTCGCGCTCTTCCCAGGTGTCCAGCCCGGCGGCCGGGGCAAAGCCGCCGTACAGCGACACCCCTGGCGAGACGGAAAAGGTCACGTCGCGCAGGGAACCGGCAGGCCAGGCCTGCAGGCGGTAGACGCCGGCGGCCAGCCAGACCTGGCTGCCGGATTCCGCCCGGGCCAGGGCGTCCTGCAGATCGTCGAATGCCGTGGCCCACGACGCGCCGTCGCCCCCGGGGGCGGCGCCGGCATCCACGTACAGAACGCCGGCCCCCTGGGCAGCAACGATGGGCGCCGGCGCCTGAAGCGCCACGGCCAGCAACAGCACAGCGATCAGAAAACGACGCAACGACATAGAGCGGAACTGCATCGGATAGGTGTGCATTCCAAATTCTCCTCTCTCGGAGGGCTCCTGTCTGCGCCTCGTTCCTGAAGGGCGGGGGGAGGAACCCCGGGCCAGGCGGCCGGGCGCCCATCGAAGGGCGCCCGACCGCGGCTCGGGAGGTGATGTCAGTTCCAGGCCTCATCTACAGGAGTAGGCTCGATAAGGCGGCGGTACAGACGCCGGCCGCCCGGCCAGGCCATCCAAATGGCCCGGGATCAGCATGTCCCGGGAGGGATGCTGGGTACAATGGTTCGCCCTGGGATGTCCTTGTTACAACGGGTCCTGCCTGGATGGTCAGGATAGAGATGGACCGGCCGCACGACGCGCAGACAACGGTTGATAAGCCGGGCCATCGGCTCGCTGGCTGAAACGCCTTCCTCGACGTACAGCCATCACGGGGAGGGATACGATACCCTACTTGGACCATTATAGTCTCTTTTTCTCCTGGCGTCAAGTCCTGGATCGGCCCGTCACCGGGCCCCTTCCATGTTGCCGCTTCTCCTACAGCGTGGTATAATCGGCCCTCCATTCGAGCCCGTGTCCCGGCGCCGGGGCTTCGGGCCCGTCCAGGCCCCTGGCTTTCCTTCCTCACCTCGAATCCCGACCCGTCGCCTGGGAGCCTTGAGAGGCACGCGTGGCCTCTCGCCGGTCGTTGTAGACTACAGAAGAGGTTAGAAAGGCAAAGGTGCACAGATGAGATTGAACCGATTACCAAGGTGGATCGTCTCTGCTGCCCTGCTCTCCCTCGTCCTGGCCGTTGCAACCCTTGTCAATCCACCGACCGCCCTTCCCCAGGCCGGCACTTCCGGCCCGGTTCTCCTCGGCCCATCGGACGAGGGCCGCCGGGTAGAACTGCGAGCGGACCAATTCCTGGAGCTGCGCCTCGATGCCAACCCTGCCGCCGGCTATGGCTGGTACGTCGCGGACATGGACGCCGCCGTGCTGCGGCAGGTGGGCGAGCCCGAGATAGACGGCACGCCCGCCATCCTGGGCGCGCCCACCACCGTCACGCTGCGCTTCTCGCCCCAGGCCGCCGGCCAGAGCCCCCTGGTGCTGGCCTACCGCCGGCCGTGGGAAGAGGGCGCGCCCCTGCGGACCTATTCGGTCCAGGTTAGCGCCGCCGGCGCATACCAGGGTCTCGTCGACCTGGACGCCGCGGCCCAGGCGCCCGCCGTGGCCGCTCCGGCAGCCGCGGCCGGCGACACGGCCGCCGCCGGCCTGCCTTCGGTCCTGAACTGGTGCACCGAGGTCGGCTGCACCCCCGTCCGCGATCAGGGGAACTGTGGCAGTTGCTGGGCCTTTGGGACCACAGGCGTCCTGGAGCAAAACATCCGCATCGTGGAGGGCGTGAGCAAGGACCTGTCGGAGCAGTACCTGCTGTCGTGCAACGTCGATGGCTGGTCCTGTGCCGGCGGCTGGTGGGCCCACAACTACCACATGTCCAAGGTCCCTCCCGGCGAGCCCGGGCCGGGCGCCGTGTACGAGGGCGACTTTGCCTACGTGGCGACCGGGGTCGCCTGCAACCCGCCCCACAGCCACTACGAGACCATCGGCGACTGGAAGTATATTACGACGGCCAACGGCGTGCCTTCCGTGGCCGAGCTGAAGCAGGCCATCTATGACCATGGTCCCATCGCCGTGGCGGTGTGTGCCGGCTCCCGGTTCAGCAGCTACAGCGGGGGCGTGCTGACGGCCGGCGACACCTGCGACAACCCCGTGAACCACGGTGTGATCCTCGTCGGCTGGGACGACAGCCTGGGCCCCAACGGCGCCTGGATCCTGCGCAATTCGTGGGGGCCGAAATGGGGCGAGGGCGGCTACATGAACATCGCCTACGGGATCTCGAACGTGGGCTACGGGGCCACCTACGTCGTGCGCGGCAGCATGCCCCACGAGCCCTCGGCGCCCGCCGGCCTGCAGGCCGCGGGCAGGTCGACGAGCCAGATCGATCTGAGCTGGATCGACACCAGCGGCAACGAGCTCGGCTTTCGCATCGAGCGCTCGACCGACGGAAGCAGCGAGTGGAAGCCGGTGGCCACCGTGGGCGCCAACGTCCAGGCCTGGTCCGACACGAGCCTGCCCGTGGCCACCACCTACTACTACCGGGTGCAGGCCTTTAACGACGCGGGCAGCTCGCCCTACAGCAATCTCGCTATGTCGCGCACCTGGCCAAACCCGGCCGACGTCGACGAGAGCCTTTACCTGCCCCTCATCGCCAGGTCCGCGCGCTAGCGGCGGCCCGCACCGCGTCACCTGCGCGACGGTTGTTGCATAGCCTCTTGACGACTGCTGGGATCGCCGAGGGCTACCTTGGCAAGTTGCGTGCAGAGAGAAACGCCGAGCGCCGGCGCTCGGCGATCCCAGCGGGACCGGCTTTGCAGGCCCTCACCTGCGCGACGCATGGTTGAGAATGCGGTCCGTTCGTGTTATAATGGGGCCATATCGCCTGCGAGGCATCCCGGCCAGGAGCCGGGGTCCCAGAGCCAGGAGAACGAGGAAAGCGAAGGACCATGCCGACCAACCTGCCGCCCGACGCGCAGGAGGCCGAGCGCCGGTACCGCGAGGCCGAGACCGTCGAGGAAAAGGTTGCGACTCTCGAAGAGTATATCAGCCTCATTCCCAAGCACAAGGGCACCGACCGCTTGCGGGCCGACCTGCGGCGCAAGCTGTCCAAGCTCAAGGAAGCAGCCCAGACCCGCAAAAAGAGCGCCAAGCAGGCCTCTCCCTTTCACATCGACCGCGAGGGGGCCGGCCAGGTCGTCATCGCCGGCATGACCAACACCGGCAAGTCGTCGCTGGTCGTGGCCCTGACCAACGCCGAGCCCCAGGTGTCGGAAGCGCCCTACACCACCTGGGAGCCGACGCCGGGCATGATGGACGTTGACAACGTGCCGGTGCAGCTCATCGATACGCCCCCCTTGACGCCCGAGTTCGTCGACCCGGAGATGCTCAACCTCATCCGCCGCGCCGACCTCCTGCTCCTGGTCATCGACCTGCAGACCTATCCCCTGCAGCAGATGGACGACGCCCTGGCCATCCTGGAGAAAAACCGCATCGTGCCCGAGCAGTACGAGGTGCAGGAGGGCGACGAGCGCCGCCTGGCGCGGAAACAGGTGCTCATCGCCGTCAACCGGCTGGACGACGAGAGCCTGGAGGAGGACTTTGAGGTGCTGTGCGAGCTGGTGGAGGGCGACTGGCCCCTCATCCCCGTCTCGGCGCTGACGGGCCGCGGCCTGGATGGCCTCAAGCAGGCCGTCTTTGACAGGCTGGGCGTCATGCGCGTCTATGCCAAGCCGCCCGGCCAGCCGCCCGACCTGTCGGCCCCCTTTGTCCTGCCGTTGGGCGGCACCGTGGAGGACCTGGCGGGCAAGGTGCACCGCGATTTCCTCTACAACCTGAAAGCGGCGCGGGTCTGGGGGTCGGGGGTGCACGACGGCCAGATGGTGGGCCGCGATCACGTCCTCCACGAGGGCGACATCGTCGAGCTGCGTGCCTGAGCGCGTAGGGGCGGCCATGCGCTCGAGCCCCAACGCAGGCGCCCGGCCTTGCGCCCCGCAGTTGCTGGATGGAGATGCCTATGGACGTTCGAGATTACAATCGGCGGGCCTGGAACCGCCAGGTGGAGAAGGGCAACCGCTGGACCGTGCCGGTGAGCCCCGAGGTCACGGCCGCCGCGCGGCGCGGCGAGTGGCAGATCTTTTTGACACCGACCAAACCCGTGCCCCGGGCATGGTTCCCCGCCCTGCCCGGCCGCGACGTGCTCTGCCTGGCGTCGGGCGGCGGCCAGCAGGGACCCATCCTGGCCGCGGCCGGCGCCCGCGTCACCGTCTATGACAACTCGCCCCGCCAACTGGACCAGGACCGCATGGTCGCCGAGAGGGACGGGCTGGAGATCGACGTCGTAGAGGGCGACATGAGTGACCTGTCGGCCTTTCCGGAGGCCAGGTTTGACCTGATCGTCCACCCCGTGTCCAACACCTTTGTGCCCGACGTGCGGCCCGTGTGGCGCGAGGCGCACCGTGTCCTGCGGCCCGGCGGCGCCCTCCTGGCCGGCTTCACAAACCCCATGCTCTACCTCTTTGACTGGAGCCTCTGGGAGCAGGGCGTGCTGCAGGTGCGCTACAGCCTGCCCTTCTCCGATCTGGAGAGCCTGCCGGAAGAGGTGCGGGAGAGCACCCGCGCCGGCGAGCCGCTGGAGTGGAGCCACACCCTGGAGGATCAGATCGGCGGGCAGCTCGACGCCGGCCTGCTCCTGGCCGGTTTCTACGAAGACTATAGCGGGGAGGAGGACGTCCTCCTGGACCAATACATGCCCACCTTTATCGCCACGCGGGCGCTCAGGCCCGGCCCCTGAGCTCTGGCTTGCCGCCGGTGCCGCCCGCTTCTAGACTTTGCCTGGCATCAGCCCGCCCGGGGCAGGGCGGCGATTCGCTGGACTATCGCCAACGCCATTCCAACGCCCGTCCACCGAGGCCGCCGCTACTTCAAACCAAACCCGCCTGTTTTCCCCCGATCTTTTATGCTAAGATCGAAGGGCGGCCGTTTCCCGGCCGCGCGTCAATCCACGCCAGGAGAACAGGGAGGCAAGAGTGGCAGCAAAAGAGGCCCGGCCAGATGAGAAGGGCAAGCCGGTGCCCGGCATGGGCGCCATTCCCCACGAGGGCGGCACCACCTTTCGCGTCTGGGCACCCCACGCCGAGTCGGTGTCCGTCATGGGCGATTTTAACGATTGGTCCGGCGAGGCGAACCCCCTCGCGCCCGAGGAGGACGGCTTCTGGGCGGTGAACGTGCCCGGCGTCCGGCCGGGCGACCAGTACAAGTACGTCCTGACCAACGGCGAGCAGCGGCTGGAGCGGCTGGACCCCCACGCCCGCCAGGTGACGAATTCTGTGGGCAACGCGGTCGTCTACGACCGGTCCTTCGACTGGAGCGACGACGACTTCCAGATGCCATCCTGGAACGAGATGGTCATCTACGAGATGCACGTGGGCACCTTTCACGCCCAGCCCGGGCCGGGCGGCGGCACGCTGCTGACGGCTATCGAAAAGTTTCCCTACCTGCAGGAGCTGGGCGTCAACGCCATCCAGCTCATGCCGGTGATGGAGTTCCCCGGCGGCATCTCCTGGGGTTATAACCCGGGCCTGCCCTTTGCCGTCGAGAGCGACTGGGGCGGCCCCGACGCCCTGAAAGAGTTCGTCCTGGAGGCTCACCGGCACGGCATCGCCGTCATCCTCGACGTGGTCTACAACCACCTTGGCCCCGGCGACCTGGCCCTGTGGCAGTTTGACGGCTGGCAGGAGAACGGCCTGAGCGGCATCTATTTCTACAACGACGACCGCGCCAACACGCCCTGGGGCGACACGCGCCCCAACTATGGCTACGACCCGGTGCGCCAGTACATCCGCGACAATGCCCTGATGTGGATGGAAGAGTATCACATCGACGGTCTGCGCTGGGATGGCACGGCCTACGTCCGCCACGTCAACGGCACCCCCGGCGATCCGGAAGGCGACCTGCCCGACGGCTGGTCGCTGATGAAGTGGGTCCACGAGGAGATGCGTGAGCGCTTTCCGTGGAAGATCAGCATCGCCGAGGACCTGCGCGACGAAGAGTTTGTCACGCGGGACGTGGGGGCGGGCGGCGCCGGCTTTAACAGCCAGTGGGACGCGGCCTTTGTGCACCCCGTGCGCGCCAACCTCGTCGCCGGCGACGACGCGGACCGCAATGTGGAGGTGGTCCGCGACGCCATCCTGCACCGCTACGAAGGCGACGCCTTCAAGCGCGTCATCTATACCGAGTCGCACGACGAGGTGGCCAACGGCAGGGCCCGCCTCCCGGAAGAGATCTGGCCCGACAACAGCGAGCACTGGTTCGCCAAGAAGCGCTCCACCCTGGGGGCGGCCCTGGTGTTTACCGCGCCGGGCGTGCCCATGATCTTCCAGGGACAAGAGTTCCTCACCGACCGTTGGTTCGAGGACGAGCAGCCCCTGGATTGGGAGTACGCCGAGCGCATGGCGGGCATCACCCACCTCTACCGCGACCTCATCGCCCTGCGCCGCAACCTGGAGGGGATCAGCAAGGGACTCACCGGCCAGAACGTGGAGGTCCACCACTGCAACGTCGAGGCCCGGGCCCTGGCCTTTCACCGTTGGTCCGATGGCGGCCCGGGCGACAGCGTGGTGGTGGTGGCAAATCTGAGCAACAATGCCCTGACGGACTATGTCGTCGGCTTTCCCGCGGGCGGCAAGTGGGAGATGCGCTTTGACAGCCACCACGCCGCCTATGACGCCGAGTACGACGGCCAGGTGAGCCAGAGCGTCGATGCCGTCGAAGGCGAGTGCGACGGCATGGGCCACCATGCGGCCGTCAACGTCTCGCCCTACAGCGCGGTCATCTTTTCCCTGGCCTGAGGCGCCGGCGGGCCGGCCACGTCGTCGCCATCACGGGCCGGCCCGCCGCTCTTTGTGCCTGGTGAGGGCTCAGCGTATAACGTCCGAGCACTCTTTTTTAAAGTGGTACACCAGCTCGCGCCAGTCTCCCTTGAGGGGGTGAACGGCAAAGGGCTCCCAGCCCTGGTGGACCAGCCACTTGACGATCCAATCCAGGATCTCGGCATCCTTGCCGTCGAGCTGGCGCAGGATGTAGCTGTACCGCTCGTCCCCGAAATCCTTCTTGCTGACGACCCTCATCTGCCGGACAAACTTGCTCACCAGAGCAATGACATAGTCCGCGACGTAGGCATCGGAGGTGACAATGGTCAGGAACGTGTGGGTCCGGCTGGTGCTGTATGGCGACAATCGCAAATATTCGTATCTACCCATATCAGTTATCCGCCCACCGAACAGAATAGCACGGCAGAAGACACAACCACATCGGTTCTGCTTCTTTTTAAGCTTTTGCAATTCTACCACTGCTTGTGCAATCCTGCAAACCCGGGGCCGCGCCCTTTGCCATGGCCATGCCCCTTGGCGCACGACGGAAGCAGCACAACTTGCATCCTGCACCACTTGGGGTACAATCTTATCGCTGTTCTTTCACACTTTTGCACTGCCGCAACCAACCAAGAGAGGAGTGAACCATGACGATCGTTCTGGATGGCTCGGGGCTGACCGTGGAAAAGCTGGTGCGCATCGCCCGCCACGGGGAAAAGGTCGAGCTTGCCCCCGACGCGGTGGAACGCATCAAGACCTGCCGCGCCATGCTCGAGGAAAAGATCCAGGCCAACGAGATCATGTACGGCGTGAACACCGGCATCGGCGAATTCTCCGAAGTGGTGCTGACCGACGAGCAGGTAGAGCAGTTCCAGAAGTACCTGATCTACAACCACGCCGCCGGTATCGGCGACCCGGTGCCCGTCGAGCAGGTGCGGGCCGCCATGGCCGGGCGCATCAACGTCCACGCCCACGGCAACTCGGGCTGCCGGCCCGAGATCACCATGACCCTGGTCGAGATGCTCAACCGCGGGGTCACGCCCGTGGTCTGCCAGAAGGGTTCCGTGGGCGCCAGCGGCGACCTAGCGCCCATGTCGCAGATCGCCCTGCTGCTCATGGGCGAGGGAGAGGCCTATTACCAGGGACAGCGCCTCCAGGGCCGCGAGGCCATGGAGCGCGCCGGCATCCCCATCCCCGGGTTGCAGGC
The DNA here is from genome assembly GCA_034428935.1 of Anaerolineae bacterium. Taxonomy (GTDB): domain Bacteria; phylum Chloroflexota; class Anaerolineae; order JAAYZQ01; family JAAYZQ01; genus JAAYZQ01. Next base: position 10,948 of record DAOUHB010000017.1, read on the forward strand.
CCGCGACGGCCTGGCGACCATCAACGGCTCGAATCTGCTGACGGCCATGAGCGCCCTGCACCTCTACGACATGAACCGCTGGCTGAAGCAGGCCGAGATCGCCTGCGCCATGACGCTTGAGGCGCTCCTGGCCAACATGAAGCCCTACGACGAGCGCCTCCACGAGGTGCGGGGATTCTCGGGAGCCGTCCGCAGCGCCCGGGCCATCATGAAGTGCATCGCCGGCAGCGACCTGGTCACCGGCAAGCTCAAGGTCAAGGTCCAGGACGCCTATTCCATGCGCTCCTCCCCCCAGGTCATCGGCGCCGCCCACGACGCGCTGGACTATGCCCGCAGCCAGGTCGAGATCGAGCTGAACGGCGTGGGCGACAACCCCATCTTTCTGCCCGAGTACCGCCTGACCCTCACCGGCGCCAACTTCCAGGGCACGCCCGTCTCGCTGCCCATGGACATGGCCGGCGCGGCCATCACCATGGTGTGCGTCATGTCGGAGCGGCGCATGAACCGCCTCACCAACCCCGCCCTGAGCGTCGGGCTGCCGCCCTTCCTGACCAAAGGCGCAGGCATGATGTCGGGCATGATGCTCAGCCAGTACACGGCCGATATGCTCATCGTCGAGCAGCGCATCCTGTCGATGCCGGCCAGCATCCAGTCCATCCCCGCCGCCGCCGACCAGGAGGACTTTGTGTCGATGGGCATGAACACGGCCCTCAAGAACGGCCAGATCCTGGACAATGCCTACGGCGTGTTGGGCATCGAGTTCATGGCCGGCGCCCAGGCGCTGGACTTTCGCGACTTTTGCCCCGGCCAGGGGGTGCAGGTCGCCCGCCAGGTGATCCGCGAGCACGTGGAGCATTTGGGCGAGGACCGGCCCCTCTACCCGGATCACAACCGCATGAAGGCCCTCGTCCACTCGTGCGCCATCCTGGAAGCCGTGGAAGAAGCCGTGGGTAGCCTGGAGTAGGGGATATGATTGCCACAGCCGAGGTGCGATGGTTTTATCGGGGGCCGCTGCCGGCGGCTGTGCGCGCGTGGTTCGAGGCGAGGGGCAGCCGCATGGCCTACCAGGCCCCTCGCCGCGACCGCTATCTCGGCCTGCCCGGCGACGCCCAGAGCGTCAAGCTGCGCGAGGGCCGGATAGAGATCAAGCTCCGGCAGCAGCAGGGCGAGTTTGTGCGCCTGCACCCCCGGGTGACGGGCGTCCTGGAACGCTGGCAGAAGTGGAGCTTTGCCCTGGCCGACCCGGAGGCAGAGCCCCCGGGCATCTCCAGTACCGACTCGTTCTGGCTGCCGGTGGACAAGCACCGCGGGCTGGCCCGCTACCGGGTGGCGGGCAACGAGCCGCCGGCGGCCGTCGCCCCCGACGTCTATCCCGTCCAGGGCTGCGAGGTAGAGATGGTGGAGCTGTACGCCAGCGGCCAGGCCTGGTGGAGCATCTGCTTCGAGGCCTTTGGGCAGGGGCGCGCCCTGCCCGAGGGGCTGATGGCCACCGCCCGGCAGTTCCTGGACGGCGCCGAGCCGCCCCACATGGACGCGGGCGATTCGTACGGCTATCCGCGCTGGCTGGCGCTCCTGGCCCCCGGGGGATAAGGTCCGCCGAAGCGGCGGACTGCCCGCGCCTATCCGCGATTGTCCTTGCGGGCGACGACCAGGAGATCGCCGCTCTCTTCAGGGTCGAACGGAGAGCGGTCGTAGCCGCCCAGGAGCTCCATCTGGCCAAAGCCCGCCGACCGCAGCCCCTCGGCCAGCTCGCCGGCGAAAATGGGGCGCAGCTCGGTCGACTCGATGTCCTGGACCCAGCCATCCCCGGTCCGCACCAGGCGCACCATGTTAAAGGTGAGGGTCGAGGGATGAAAGTCGTAGAAGCGGACAAAGAGCCACTGGCCCTCCCCTTCGCTGTGGACCTGGGGTCCCATGAAGCGCTCGCGCCTGGTCCACACCCGGTCCAGGTTTCGGTTCTGGATGACCAGGATGCCGCCGGGGCGCAGCACGGCGGCAAAATCGTCCAGGGCGCCGGCCACGGCCTCGGCGCTCAACAGGTGGGGCAGCGAGTTGCCCAGGCAGAGGAGGGCGTCAAAGGGGGCCTCGGAGCCGGCAGTCCGGGCGATGGCAGCCAGCTCTCCCAGCCCGGCGACGACGAACGTCGCGTCGACACCGGCGGCCGCGGCATTCTCCCGGGCACGGGCCACCATGGGCGCGCTGAGGTCGGCGCCCACCACCTGGAACCCCCGCCGGGCGAGGGCGATGGCGTGCTGCCCGCTGCCACAGGCCGCGTCCAGGACCCGGCGCACCCCGGCCCCGGCAAAGAGCTCTTCCAGGAAGGGCATCTCGTGGGCCAGGCGCGCCTCCCAGTTCACAAAGCGGTCGTAATCGGCCGCCAGGGCGTCATACAGGGCAACGTTGCTCATTCCCGGCATCCCTTCCCTTCCCGTTCAAAGTCTCTTGCGCTCCAGCCGTTCCAGGCGCCGCGTCAGGTCAGCCGGCTGGGGATCGGACTTGAGCTCGGCCTTCCACGCTTCGACGTTGGCCCGGCCGGCCCGCACGCCGCCGTCGAGGCCCGCCAGCAGCAGGCGGGTCCCGATCTCCAGGTCCACCAGGACGACCGGCAGGCAATTTTTCTCCAGGGGCAGGACGTGGTGGAGGAGCGCCTGGCAGACATCGGCCACCTGGAGGGGCACGTGCGTGACCATCAACCAGGCCTCGCGGCGCTCCTCGCTCTCGCCGGCGTCATCGGGCGCCTTCTGTGTGTCCAGCAGGCGGCGGTAGGCCGCATCGTCGTCGTCCGACAGGCCCACGAGCGATCGCTGCGCCTTGTGCGCCGCGGCACCCGCAGCCTCGAACCGCTGCCGCTCCTCGGGCGGCAGATCGCCCCGCGATAGGGTGACGCGGATGGCCTTGGCCACCAGGGCGGCGCCCATGGCCCCGGCCACCGCCGCCACCGACACGCCCCCGGGCAGCGTCTCATCCGCTACTTTGTCTAGCCAGCTTTCCCATTCGTGCACGATTGCTACCTCCATCCGCATTGTAAGGGACAAGCCCGCGCCGAACTATGATCTATATCACACGCGGGACCGTCCCGGACCGGAAACCGGACAGACCCGGCGCGCTGCTACGTAAGCGCCGGCCAGGAGCCGGCAAGCCGTCGGGTTGGCGGTTTGACGCTCCATGCGCTCTGCGGTACAATACCTGCCAGGAGAGGAAATGTCGCTGCCAGTGATCACCCTGACCACCGACTTTGGCCTGGAGGACGCCTACGTGGCCGCCATGAAGGGCGTCATCCTGACCATCTGTCCGCAGGCCACCCTGGTGGACGTGAGCCACGAGGTCCGTCCCCAGGCCGTCCGGCAGGCGGCCTACTTGCTGTCGACGGTGGTTCCCTACTTTCCGCCCGGCACGGTTCACCTGGTGGTCGTCGATCCCGGGGTGGGCACGCAGCGCCGGGCCATCGCCGTGCAGACCGGCCGGGCGACCTACGTCGCGCCCGACAACGGCGTCCTGGAGATGGCCCTGGCCGGCGACGAGGCCCTGTCGGCCGTGGAGCTGGCCGAGGGGCACTATCGCCTGCCGGAGGTGAGCGCCACGTTCCACGGCCGCGACGTGTTTGCGCCGGCGGCCGCCCACCTGGCCTGTGGCCGGTCGCTGGCCGAGATGGGCCCGGCCGTGCCCCTGGCCGAGGTGTATCGCCTGGCCCCCGCCCGGCAGCCCGAGGTGCTCCACGTGGACCGCTTTGGCAACCTTATCACCAGCTACCGGGTGCCGGCCGGGCAGGCGCGGCTGGCAGTCACCGTCGGGGGCGTGCGCCTGGCAGGGCCGGCACGCACCTATGCCGACGTGGAGCCAGGGGAGCTCCTGGCCTACGTGGGCAGCAGCGGCTACCTGGAGATCGCCGTGCGCGAGGGCAGCGCCGCCCAGAGGCTGGGCGCCGGCCCCGGCACGCCGGTCCAGGTGCAGGCCCTGCCCTGAGGCCGCCCTGCCCGGACCCTCGAGGGTGGGGCCGCGCCTCGCGACATCCAGGACGGCCGCGACGCTCGCGGCCGCGGGCCGGCCCGCCGAGGCTGGCCAGCAGATAACAACTCAACGTGGGAGTGAATGATGGAACGATTTGTCATCGAGGGGGGCGTTCCCCTCAATGGTACGGTGATGCCGAGCGGCAACAAGAACGCCGCGCTGCCGATCCTGGCGGCGACGCTGCTCACAGATAGGCCGGTTACCCTGCACAATCTGCCCAACATCGGGGACGTGCGCATCATGCTCGAGATCCTGGAAGACCTGGGAGCGAGCGTGGAGCGCCACGGGAACCACTCGGTCACGATCCAGGTGGGAAAGGCCCGCTCCTCGCCCGACCCACGGCTCTTTGGGGAAATCCGGGGCTCCATGACGCTCCTGGGCCCCCTCCTGGCCCGGACGGGGCGCGTGGAGCTTTCGCTGCCGGGCGGAGACCGTATCGGGCGGCGGCGCATCGACACCCACCTGCTGGCGATGGGCGCCCTGGGCGCCCGGGTCAAGCACAACGATCGCCTCGCCATAGAAGGTCCCGTGCTCCGCGGCACCGACGTCTGGCTGGACGAGGCCAGCGTCACCGGCACGGAGAATGCGGTCATGGCGGCCTGCCTGGCCCGGGGCGAGACGGTCATCCGCAACGCGGCCTCGGAGCCCCACGTGCAGGAGCTGTGCCACTTCTTGCGCAGCATGGGGGCCGAGATCGAGGGCATCGGCTCCAACGTGCTGCGCATCCAGGGCAAGGAGCGCCTGGAGGGCGGCGAGTGCACCATCGGCCCCGACTTTATGGAGGTGGGCAGCTTGATCGGGCTGGCGGCCGTGACCGGTGGCGAGATCCTCATCAAGAACGCCGCTCCCGCGCACCTGGGCATGATCCGCATGGTCTTTGAGCGGCTGGGGGTGCGGTGCCAGGTCCAGGGCGAGGACGTCCTGGTGCCCGCCGGCCAGGACCTGGCGGTGGTGGACGACCTGGGCGGCGCCGTGCCCAAGATCGACGACGCCCCGTGGCCGGGCTTTCCCAGCGACCTGATGAGCATCGCCCTGGTGGTGGCCACCCAGGCGCGAGGCACCGTCCTGATCCACGAGAAGATGTTTGACAGCCGGCTCTATTTCGTCGACCGGCTCATCGCCATGGGAGCGCGCATTATTCTGTGCGACCCCCATCGCGCCGTGGTCGTCGGCCCGGCACAGCTCCACGCCGAAACGCTGACCAGCCCCGATATCCGCGCCGGAATGGCCCTGCTCATCGCCGCCATGTGCGCCCGGGGCGAGAGCGTCGTCCAGAACATCAGCCAGATCGACCGCGGCTACGAGCGCATCGAGACCAAGCTCCAGGCCCTGGGGGCACGGATCGAGAGAGTGTGACGCCAGGCAACAGAACCGCCTTGCAGCAACCTTGCATGGGCACATAGGCCTATATACCCTCTTGCCAACGGGGCGTGGGCATGATACAATGAGGCCGGCAGTTCATTTCCTGGAAGGTGCGCAACCAGGCCGGACCATTTGCGTAAAGGGATTGAAGCCACGTTGCCAGTGGCCCGTAAGCCGGGCGCATCGCCCACCGGAGAGGCCAACTCCCGGCGGGCATCACCCTGCTCGGACAGGTGAAAGGAGGTGGCCTCAGCACACACAGTAGGACCGCATCAACCCCAGTTGCTGGTGGTGAAACCTCGTTCAGAAAGCAAAGGAGGCACAAGTGTTCGACCGTATTCTGCGCGCCATTCGTCTGGATCCAACCGTCTATCGGGAGATTGCCGAAGACGAGGGAGCCATGAGCCAGGCGGCCATCATCGTGGTGGTCGTTAGCCTGCTGTCGGCCATCGGCAGCAGCGTCGGGACCGGAAACTTTATCGTGAGCATGCTGGTGAGCTGGATCACTTCCATTGTCATCGGCTGGATCGTCTGGGCAGCCCTGACCTATTTCGTCGGGAGCAAGCTGTTCCAGGGCCGGAGCAGCATTCCCGAAATGATGCGCGTGTTGGGCTTTGCCAGCGCGCCCCGGCTGTTGGGCATTTTTGGCGTCATCCCCTGCCTGGGCTGGATTGCAGCCCTCGCCGGCGCCATCCTGGCCCTTGTCGCAGGCTTTTTTGCCGTCCGCGAGTCGATGGAGTTTGACAGCAGCAAGGCCCTCCTGACAATGCTCATCAGTTGGGTCATCTCGTTCGCCATCACCTTTGCCATCGGGCTTCTCGTCGGTGGCGGCGCGGTCGCCACGGGGGTATTGGGCGGCTAGGACATTTCTTTACAAGCTGAACGGGGGCCGCGCCTGAGCTTGGGCAGGCCCCCGTCGTCGTTCAGTGGCGGCGCGCAGGAGTCTCCCTCAGACGCGGTACGACTCGCCAGGCTGCAGGATGACCACGCGGGCGGGCGTCTCGGCTTCCACCCGGCGGGCAAAGCTGCCGGGGTCCTGGCGGATGAGATCGAACGTATCGTAAGGGATCGATCATCAGGCGTGTGCGGTCGACGACGATGCTGAAGCAGGCGTGGCTGTGATAGGTAATCTCGATAACAGACATGGACGCACCTCCCCTTTAGGATACTGGTGTAGCATTATAGCACATTCCCTGGGATCCGGCAACGCGCCGCGCTGGCACCCCGGGGTTGTTGCCAAGTCGACATTCTAGCCTTACAAGCTCCTGGCGGATCTGCCGATCCCGCCGGAGCACGCGTGAATTGTCAAGGGATCTTGCAACAACCCTGCTGGCATCCGGCCCGTTGCCTCCCGTCAGGAGATCGTACTTGACGAACAATGCTCCGGCCCTTTCCAGGGCCCTGACCATGATCGGCGCGCTGATGATTCTGGCCGGCCTGGGCTGGGGTAGCAGGAGGCTGGCTTCCGCCCCACCGCCGCCCACCATCTCGGACGCCGGTGCCGTGGTCGTGGCCGTGACGGTCCGCGTGGAGCGAGTACCCGCCATAGCCACGATCACACCCACCGCGCCCAACGTGCCGCGTTTCATGCCTGGCCCGCCAGACGCCGGGGAATACCGGCTGCGCACCTTGCCCGAGCTGGCTCCCGAGGAGCCCACGCCGCGGCCCACGCGCCCGACGGCGACACCCCTGCCCCCCACACCCAGCCCGACGCCGACGCCATCGGGCCCGGCGCCGGCCGCCGAGCCGCCGGCGCGCATCGTTGCGCCCGACATCGCCCTCGATGCCGACGTGGTGCCCATGACCTGGGAAATGGTGGATCGCCGCGGGGTGATGATCTCCGAGTGGATCGTGCCCGCCAACGCCGCCGGCTGGCACGCCAACTCGGCCCTGCCGGGCAACGACGAGAACGTGGTCCTCTCGGGGCATAACAACATCGACGGCAAGGTGTTCCGCTACCTGGTGGACCTGGAACCGGGCAACAAGGTGACCATCTATGCCGGGGAGGTGGCCTACGAGTACACGGTCACCGAGAAGTATATCCTGAAAGAAGCCGGCATGCCCGTCGAGGTGCGGCAGAAGAACGCCCAGTGGATGATGCCCGCCGGCGAGGAACGGCTGACCCTGGTGACCTGCTGGCCCTACGAGTGGCCGGGCAACAGCCACCGCGTCATCGTCGTCGCCCGCCCCAGCGACTACTTTGAGGCGCTGGCCGGCGAGCTGGACCTCCAGTAAACCCTCGCCGGCGCCGCCGGCCAGAGGGGGCGGCAGGCGTCAGGGCTCGTCGCCGCGGACCCACAACTCCATGAGGCGCAGGATGAGCCACAGCAGGCCGCCGATGGCGACGATCGCGAGGAAGCAGCTCACGGCCACGATGGCGGCACTACGCCCGTAGAACAGCCAGATCAGGCCCCCGCCGACCAACACCAGGACAAGGGCGCCGCCCAGGATAAGCCGCACCTGGGTCCCTCGCCAATGTCCCCCGGGTGTGAATCGTCCTTTCATGGTCGCTGCCGCCTCCGGGCCGGTCGCCAGCCTGTGGATAACTCGGGCAAAACGGTGGAAAACCGGCCGGACCTGTGGACAATCCCGTGGATAATGACCCCCTTTTCTCTGGATAACCTGGCTCCTATCCACAGCCCCCCGGCTGAAGCAGCCACGGGGCTCAAGATGAGCACCGTTTCCTCGCTTCTATCCACAGCTTTGTGCGCGCCCGCCCGGACAGAAGTAGTGGGCTCGGCCAGAAGAACCACAAGGTCTAGAGCCTGGCCGGCCGCCTTCGCCGGTTATCCACATATCCACCGTGCCTACTACTACGACTAAGATCTAATTCCTATTCAAGGATATGTGGAAACTCTATTCTTTCCAGATCCGCGACTCGTTGATGTGCATCTTGTTAACGTATGCCGACTCCAGGTCGATGCCCGCATAGTTGGCCAGCTTGAGGAGGTAGGCCATGCAATCGGCCAGCTCCGACTCCAGGTTTTCGCGGCGCGCGG
>DAOUHB010000018.1:0-9937 GCA_034428935.1 Anaerolineae bacterium
TGGAGCCAGGGCTCACCTGTGGAGATGTCCGGCGCCGCATCCAGGAGGAGCACCGCCGGAACCTGTTGTACTGGCTGCAAGCTCAGTTCCAAGCTGGCCAGACCGTGGATGACATCAGCATCCAATTGGCTGTATCAAGTTCTTAAAGTGCAAGGATAGTGATACGTTCTGTCTAGCGCCTATTTTACACCATGTTCACCGGATCGAGCAAACCATCAAGGTTTATCCGATCCGCTCCGCCCGGGCTCACCCGGCCCGCGCCAGGACCTCCTGGATGCCCCGCGCCTGGTCCTGGCTCAACGGCCTGGCCCGGTGCTCCTTCAGGATTTCTTGCACGCGCCCGTTCAGGCGCTGGCCCAGTGGCTGCCCGCCGGCGGCCAGCCACTGCTCGCGCCGCTTGCGATCCAGCAGCCCCGGGAACCAGAAGTCGCGAAAGCGCTTGAGCGTCTGCTTGCTGTCCATAAAGTGCCCGCCGGGCCCCGTCCGGTGCAGCTCGTCCAGCATCATCGACTCCTCGCTGACGTCGATGCCCTTCATGACGTTGTCAGACATGGCGATGAGCTCGTCGGTGAGGAGGATCATCTCGTAGGACAGGGTCAGGCCGCTCTCCATGTAGCCTACGTCGTGGATGAGGTTGGCCCCCGTGAGGCGGGCCATCATCACCGACAGCGTGGCTTCTACGGCCGCCTGCTCGTCCATCACCTTTGCGTCGCTGCAGCCGGCATAGCCCCAGGTCGGGATGCCGTACCAGCGGCCCAACTCGGCGACGGCGGCCTTGGTAAGCTGGAACTCGGGCGAGCCGTAACTGATCTGGGCCGAGCTCATGTCCATGTGGTGCAGGCCGGCGCCAAAGACAAAGGGCGCCCCCGGGCGCTGCAACTGGTGGACCACCAGGCCGCTCAGGATCTCGGCCATGGACATCACCAGGCCGCTGGCCATGGTGATGGGCGCCGTCCCACCCATGAGGGGGCCCGGCGAGTGGACCACCGGTAGCTGGTAGTCGGCCATGAGCAGCAGCTTGTCCACCGCCGTCTCGGACTGTTTCAGGGGCGAGCTGGGCTCGGAGTAGAGGAGGATGTGCTGCTGCTCCGTCAGGGCCTCGTGCCCCCCGGCGACGGCGGCCGCCATGTCGATGGCCCGCTGGCAGCTCTCCCGGTCGTCCGTCACAAAGACCAGGGGCTTGGTCGTGTGCTCCAGCATCAGGGCCATCTGCACGTCATAGCTGCGCGCCGAATCGACGTCGGAGGGCAGCCCGTTGGACATGACAAAGTGGATGTTGGGCAGGGCGTCGCACAGGCGGTAGCTGTCGACGACGTCGGCCTGGGCGAACCGGCGATGCTCGCCCGTCCACGGGTCCAGCAGGTTCAGGCAGTCGGACCCGGTCCCGAAATAAACCCTGGTGCTCTCCAGGAAGACGGCCGGCTCACCGTCGCGGTCGCACATGACGATGCGGCCGGGCGTCGAGGCAATGGCGTCCTCCACCAGGCTGGCCGGAAACCGGACCAGGTTTCCGTCAGAGACAAAGGCACCGGCGGCCTTGAGCATCTCCAGGGCGCCGGCGTGATAGAATCGGATCCCCGTGCGCCGCAGCAATTCGAGGGCACCCAGGTGCAGGTCCTGAATCTGCGACTCGGACAGCAGGGAGAACTGGGGGGGTTGGTGTGTAGCCTGTTTCTTCATGCGTTTCTCCTTTGAATTTTGTTTCCCCAGCCCGGCTCTTTCGTTGCCTCTGGGGGACGCACGGCTGCCGCGCTAGCATAGCACAATCGTGACCTGCTGTCAACGGCCGCCAATCCCAAGGGACCTCTGCCCCGCCGGTGCCTTGACACCCCCCGGAACCTGGCCTATAATCGAGGCAGGTCCAGAGCAACAAGGGGGGAACAGGATGGATCCGTACGAGAGGGAAAGACAGCAGGTCGTCGAGGCCTGCCGCCTGCTCGTCGAGCAGGGATACCTGGCGGCGACGGGCGGCAACGTGTCCCTTCGCCTCGCCGATCGCGAGGGCCTGGCCATCACGCCCTCCAACCTGGATTATGGCCGCATGGTTCCCGGTGACGTGTGCATCCTCGATCTCGAGCTGAATCCCCTGGACGCCGAGCGTAAGCCCTCCGTGGAGAGCAGCTTGCACGCGGCGGTGTACCAGGCACGCCCCGACGTCCATGCCATCGTCCACACCCACCAGGTCTATGCCAGCGCCCTGGCCCTCATCAAGACCTCCATCCCGGCGCTGTTCGACGAACAGGCCCGGTTCCTGGGCCGCTCGGTCGACGTCATCCCCTACGCGCCCTCGGGTACGGGGCTCCTCAGAAAGCAGATCGCCCGGCACGTCCGCGACCATCACAACGCCTATATCCTGCAGAACCACGGCGCCATCTGCCTGGGGCACGACATGGAGCGCGCCGTGAACAATGTCGAGATCCTGGAAAAGTGCTCCCTGGCCTACCTGCTGGCGCTGTGTACCGAGCGCCCGGTGTCCAAAATCCCGCTGCCCGTTCGCGAGATCGCCTTTGCCAGGCTCCGCAAGGATCAGAAAAGGCTCGAGAGGGAGGAGACAGAACAATGACCGCCGGCCCCGCCATCCTCGCCGTGGACCTCGGCACCTCGGGTGTCAAGGTGGCCCTGATCACGCTCCAGGGCCAGGTGCTTGGCTGGGAGTCCCAGCCCATCGGGCTGCTCATCACCCCCGACGGGGGCGCGGAGCAGTCGCCCGAGGAGTGGTGGCAGGCCTTCCTGTCGAGCAGCCGGCGGCTCCTGGCCCGCGGCCTGGTGCCCGCGGGCGAGGTCAAGGCCATCTGTTGCTCGACCCAGGGTGAAGGCACGGTTCCGGTGGACCGGGACGGAAACGCCCTGATGAACTGCATCCTGTGGATGGACATGCGGGGCGCGGCCTGCCTGCGACGCCAGGCCAAAGGCGCGGTAAACGTCATGGGCGTGGACGCGCTCAAGCTGCTGCGCTGGATCCGGCTGACGGGCGGCATGCCCTCCATCACCGGCAAGGACCCCGCCGGCCACATGCTCCTCGTGCGCGACCATTTCCCGGACGTCTATGCCTGCACTCACAAGTTTTTGAACGTCCTCGATTATATCAACCTGCGCCTGACCGGCCGCTTTGGAGCAACCCCCGACTCGATCCTGACCTCGTGGGTGACGGACAACCGCGATCCCGGCGCCATCCGCTACCACGCCCGGCTGGTGCGCGACAGCGGCATCGAAGCGGCCAAGTTCCCGGAGATCGTGCCGTGCACGGCCATCTTTGGCGGTCTGCGGGCAGAGGTGGCGGAGGCACTGGGGCTCCCCCTAGACCTGCCCGTGGTGGCGGGCTCCATCGACACCACGGCGGCGGCCATCGGCGCGGGCGCCGTGGCCGACTTTCAACCCCACCTCTACATCGGGACCTCGTCGTGGATTGCCGCCCACGTGCCGTTCAAGAAGACCGATCCCATCTCTGCCCTGGCGTCGGTGCCGTGCGCCGTGCCGGACCGTTACCTGTTGATCGCGTTGCAGGCAACGGCCGGCGGCAACCTGACCTTCCTGCGGGACCAGATCTTTTTCCCGCACGACGAGCTGCAACGGGAGGAGGCGACGCCGGACCTCTATCAGACGCTGGATCGCATGGCGGAGCGCGTGCCGGCCGGGAGCAACGGCGTGCTCTACACGCCCTGGATCTGGGGCGAGCGCGCCCCCGTGGACGAGCGGACCCTGCGGGCGGGATTCTATAACCTGTCGCTGCACAACACCCGCGCCGACCTCGTCCGGGCAGTGCTCGAGGGGGTGGCCCTGAACACGCGCTGGCTCCTCGGCCCCGTGGAGCGCTTCATGGGGCGCAAAGTGGAGAGCATCCACCTGGCAGGGGGCGGCGGCAACTCGGACGTGTGGTGCCAGATCCTGGCCGACGTCCTGGACGTTCCCGTGCGCCAGGTCCAGGACCCCATCCTGGCCAACGCCCGGGGCGCGGCGTTCATCGCCGCCGCCGGGCTGGGCGAGATCACCTTCGACGACGTCCCCGGCCTGGTCCCCATCAAGCGCACGGCCATGCCCGATCCCCAGAACCGGGCGGTCTATGACCAGGCATTCGAGGCGTTCCAACAGATTTACCGGCGGATGAGCCCCGTGTACAAGCGGCTCAACAGGCGGGACCAGGTGTAGGACCACCGGCAGCAGCCGGCCTGGCGCAACGACAGGGCCGACAAGGAGGGGTACCTCCGGGAGCTTGGCGTGGACCGGGCGATTGACGCCAGGACGCAGCGCCTCCAGGACGCGATCGGGACCGTCGACGTTGTCCTCGACCGAGAACCGGAACCGCCAGGCGTTATACGGGTCCCCCACCTGCCCGCAGGATCACCTCGTTCACCTCGGCGGCCACCGCCGATGCCGGCTTGGCGGCCAGCAGGTCGTCAAAGAGAGGCAGTTGGCCGGTGCGCACGGCGTGCTCGGCGTACAGGTACATGGCCGCCGACCAGGCCTGCTGGGCAAAGCCCATGGGCCGACCGCTCTCGCCGTGCAACCACTCGTTGAACTCCCATTCCTCGCGCAGGCCCTGGCGGTTGGCCTCGGCCAGGGCGACGAGGAGACGCTGCGCCTCGCGCGGCCAGCGGTGGCGCACCAGGGCCGCCACGTGCGCGCCGCCGATCATGGGCCAGATGCCGCCGTTGTGGTACTGGTGGGGCAGGTTCAGATTGCGGCTGCGATAGTACTCCCGCCAGTTGCTCTCGCCGGGATAGATGGGCGGGTGGATGGCCCGGGTGGGATACGGCTCGGCCATGCCCACCTGGTACATGTAGCGCAGGATGTGCTCCGCGCGGTGTCCATCGGCCACGCCGGTGAGGATGGCCAGCAGGTTGCCCAGGCTGTCGCACCAGTCGCCATATTCGCGGAACGCCACCCAGGGAAGATAGTAGGGCCGGCTGGAGATGGTCCCCACGTTGTGATAGAGCATGAACCACTCCAGCCGGATGGTCTTGAGCCTCTCCAGGTGCTCGGCGAAATGCTCGGCCACCCAGCAGCGATCGACCCACATCAGGAGGTTGATCCGCTCGTGCACGCCCGCCGCGTCGACGGCCGGCACGTAGCACGGCGTCCTCTCTGGCAGGAGCTTGTGCAGCTCCTGGTAGGCCAGCAGCGCCGCGTAGTAGAGGACGTTGTCGTACAGGACGTTGTAGCGCACGGCCAGGAGGTCCATCCAGTCGCCGGCCTCCGGCACCTCCAGCAAGCCGCACTCGTTCATGTCCTGGTAGGTCAGCCAGCGGATGGCCGCCTCGATGTTGGGCCAGTGCTGTGTCAGGAAGGGAAGGTCGCCCGCCACCTGGAAGTAGAGATAGTGGCCGATGACGTACCACAGGTTGGCGTCGACGGCCCCGGCGTTCTCGGTGCTCACGTAGCCGGTGTCGGGATTGACGTTGAGCTGGATGAGGCCCAGGGGCGACTGGTGGGCGCTCATGATCTCCAGCGAAGCCCGGCCGGCGGCGATGAGGTCGGGATCCCCGGTGGTCACTGCCCCCAGGAAGGCGACCATGCTGTCGCGCGCCCAGATCTGCGGATAGCCGGCCGTCAGGGCGGAGGCGCGAAAGCCCTGGGCCGAGACCGCGCGGCGGAGGATGTCGAGGGCGCGTTCTCGGGCAGTCTCTACGAGTAGCGCGGAAGACACGATCTCTCCTATCCCTTCAGCGACCCGCCCAGCATGCCGCGGATAAAGTGGCGCTGGAAGAAGGCATAGACCACCAGGATGGGCCCGGCGACGATGAGGGAGCCGGCGGCCAGGCGCGGGACGTCGGCCGTAAAGCGGCCCTGGAAGAAGGCCAGCCCCACCGGCAGGGTGCGCAGGTTCTCGTCCTGGACGAGGACCAGGGCCAGCAGGAACTCGTTCCAGGTCCACATGAAGAGAAGCACGACCAGGGTCAGCACCGCCGGCCGGGCCAGGGGCCACAGCACCTGCCACAGGGCCTGCCAGCGGCTCGCCCCGTCGATGGTCGCCGCGTCGATGAGCTCCTGCGGGGCGCTCCGGAAAAAGCTGGACATCCAGAAGGTGCCAAAGCTCACGCTGAGGCCGATCTGGGGCAGGATCAGGGCCCAATACGAGTCGGTCAGCCCCATGCCGTACAGCATGTGATAGAGGGGGATGACCACGGCCTCGAAGGGGATCATGAAGCCGATGAGCATGATGGCAAACAGAAAGCGCTGGCCGGGAAAGAGCAGCGTGCCAAAGGCATAGCCCGTGAGGGTGCTGAGGATGACGCTGACCACGACCACCGGGATGACGACGATGACGCTGCTGCGAAAGTAGGAGCTAAAGCGGCCGGCGTTCCAGGCGTTGACGAAATTGTCCACACGCCAGGTTTCGGGCAGGGCAAAGGGGCCCTGGATCACCTCCGTCGTGGTCTTGAAGGCGCTCAGGACGATGCCCAGGATGGGCAGCAGGACGACCAGCAGGAAAAAGGTCAGAACGGCGTACCGGGCAAACGTCCGAAACCACTTGCGAGCGCGGTCCATCGTCACCCCTCTGGCTCGGGCTGAAAGCGCAGAATAAAGAACGAGATGGTCAGAATCAGCACCGTCAAGATGGTCGCCACGGCGGCCGCGTAACCGATGCGGTTCAGCTCAAAGGCGGCGCGGTAGACGAGGAACGCCACCACCAGCGTCTGCTCGCCCGGGCCGCCCTTGGTGGTCACAAAGACCAGGTCAAAGACGCGCAGGGCGGCGATGAGCGTCGTGATGAGTGCCACGACGATCTCGGGGCGCAGGCCGGGCAGGGTCACGTGGCGAAACTGCTGGTATTCGCCCGCGCCGTCCAACTGGGCGGCCTCGTACAGCTCGGGCGAGATGCGCTGGATCCCTGCCAGGAAGAGGACCATGCAAAAGCCATACTGCACCCACGTGCCGATGGCGCCCACGGCGGGCAGGGCCCAGGTAAAGTCGCCCAGCCAGGACTTGGCCAGCGCCTCCAGCCCGACCGAGTTCAAGAAGCGGTTGAGGGGGCCAAAAGCCGGGTTAAAGATCCAGCGCCAGACGACGCCCACCACGACCATGCTGATGACCTGGGGCACAAACAGCCCGGCCCGGTAGAGCGTCATGCCCTTCAGCCGTTGCCGGCCCATGAGGCTGGTCAAAAAGAGGCCGATGAGGATGGGCAGAAGGCTGTAAAAGAGGATGAAAAAGAGATTGTGCGACAGGGCGAGGAGAAACTGGTTGTCGCCCAGGAGCGTGGCATAGTTCTGCAGCCCGATAAACTGGCGGTCCCGGCTGAACCCATCCCAGCGGTAGAAACTGGTGCGAACCGTCTCGAGGATGGGATAGAGCACAAAGACCAGGTAGACGGCGAGCCCGGGCGCAAGGTACAGCCAGCCCAGGAAACGGGATTCGCCAGGACGGCGCGCTCGCTGGTTCATCTCGACACCGATGGGTGGCGCAGGCCCGGGCCCCTCCCACCACCCGGCGTGAGAGGGAGGGGCCCGGAGATGCTACTGTCCGGCCAGGAAGGCAGCATAGTCCTGCTGCACGTTGGTCGCGAGCTCTTCCGGCGTGGTCTGCATGCCAAAGAGCTTTTGCAGCTCGGCGACGATGGTGTCATAGAAGGTGGGCGTGGCCCAGTCGATGTAATGGCCCACGCCGTCGTCCTCGTTGATGCGGTTCCAGGCCGCAACGGTGTCGGCAAAGAGGCTGCCCTCCTCGACCTCGGTGCCCTCGGGCAGGGGCATGGCGGGCACAAAGCTCGCCTCGGCCCACAGCTCGGCAGCGCGGGGGCTCACCATCCAGTTGACGTACTCGGCAGCCAGGTCAGGGTTCTCGGTGGTCTTGCGAATGGCATAGGGGATGCCCACCCCGCCGATGGCGAGCTGCGGCTCGCCGGCGGACTCCTGGGGCACCAGGAAGAAGCCATAGTCGAACTCGGCGTCGACCAACTCGCCGGCCAGCCAGCTGCCGGTGATGGTCAGGACGCCATCTCCGTTCTTGAAGAGCACCGTGACGTCGTCGTAGCCGATCCCCATAAAGCCCTCGGTAAAGTAGCCGGCCTCGACCCACTCCTGCATGATCTCGGCGGCCTGCCGGTTCTCGGGCGTGTCAAAACTGACGTCGTTGACGCCATAGACAAAGTCGTTGATGTACTCCCCGTCGACGAGGACGTGCTGCACGGCGCTGAACTCGTGAATGCCGTTCCAGCCGTCCAGGTTGCCAAAGGCGATGGGGGTCTCGCCGGCGGCCTTGATGTCGGCCAGGAGCTGGGTGAACTCGTCCCAGGTGGTGGGCACGGTCCAGCCGTGCTCCTCGAACTTTTGCTTGTTGTAGTAGACGCCCACGACCTCGGCGGTGGGGCTGACGCCATAGAGGGATCCCTCGCCAAAGGTCGCGCCGTCGGGCGTAAAGCTGTTGCGGCTGAGGACGCTGGCCGAGAAGAGGTCGTTCCAACCGTACTGTTCGGCATAGTCGTCCAGGGGCAACAGCAGGTCGGCCTCGACCATGGCGCCCATGTCGCCGCGACCCTGGTTCACCTGGCTGACGTCGGGGCCGCCCGGCTCGCTCATGGCCAGCTTGACCGTCGTGTTCAGGTCGTCGAGCACCTTGGACACGCGCTCGACCGTCACCCCGGGATGCTCCGCCTCGAACTCGGCGTTCAGCGTGTCAATGACGTCGCTTTCCACGCCCCGGTAGAACTGGTCCCAGACCACCAGCGTCCGCTCCTCCCCGGCTGCCGGAGCCTCCGTGGCGTCTGGGGCTTCGGTCGCCTCTGCGGCGGTGGTCGGCGCCTCCGTAGCGGCGGCTGCTTGCGTGGGTTCCGCCGTGGGCTCTGGCGTGGCACCGCACTGCACCGCGATGAGGCCCAAGACCAACAAGACTAAGAAGATCCCAAGCTTTTTCATCTTTCCTCCTGGTTGTGGTAAACGGCCGGCCCCTGGGGGGATCGGCACTCGATGGCACGTCGTCGTGGAGTAGCGGCCACGCTCGCGACTTCAGTCTTTCCTTCTCGCCTCTCTCCTTCCTCTCGCGCAACCTTCTATCGTGTCTTGTCAATCATTCGATTCGGGGTAGGGGCAGGTCTTGCGCCTGCCCAACGGGGCGACCGCTCGTTGTCGATGCTGCCCAGGAACTGTTCCACACTTGCATCCGTCGGTTTCGTCTTTGGTTCAGTCATCCTGCTCCTCGCAGCCTTGACTGCCGGCTGCGTCCGTCCCTATTCCGCCAGGCGGCCGGTCACCGACAGCTCACCCTCGGTCACCGTGACGTCGCTGACGGACGCATAGTCCTGGCCCATCACCAGCAGCGCGTCCACGTTGGTGACGAGCTGGTTGGCCAGCCAGGTGGGCAAGGGCACCGGCCCGATGCTGCCCTCGACAAAGGTCAGGAACACCCTGTCGCCTTCGGGCCGGGGCACGGCGACGATGCGCACGGGCTGCTGAAAGCCCAGCAGGTCGACCCGGCCGGTGACGACCATCTCGCCGTCACCCTCGAAGCGGACCCGGGGCTCAACGATCCGCGACCAGAACTCCAGGTCGGGCAGCTCCACGTCGGGCACGTCGCCCTCGGCCCGCAGCATGGCCAGCAGCTCGGGCAGCTCCTCGGCGCCCTCCGGAAGGGTGGCGGGGTCCATCCGCTCCACGTCCGACAGGCTATCAGCGCCCTGGGCCGCCGCCACGCGCGCCACCCGCGACGCCAGGTCCAGGAAGGAGCTGACCTCCTCCTGGGTCACGGCCAGGGTCACCTCGTCGCCATCGGCGCCCTCCTCGCCCGTCGCCACCACCTTTTCCACAAAAGTACGCGCCGCCTCGGGCGACGTCTCGATGGCCGGCTCGGGCTGCCCGTTGCCGCCCACCGCGGCGCCGTCGCAGCCGGCCATGACGAACACGGCCAGGATGGCCACCAACGGCAGAACAAGAAACCGGAAAGCGGACGCTTCCCGGCCCATCCTCCATGATTTCATATTCACCTCCAGGGCCCGATCCTAGCA
>DAOUHB010000019.1:0-13863 GCA_034428935.1 Anaerolineae bacterium
GACCCCGGTGCCCACCGACACGCCGGCCCCCGAGCCGACGGCGACCGAGACACCGGTGCCGGAGCCAACGGATACGGCGACGACCGCGCCGCCCACCAACACGCCCAAGCCGGCCAACACGCAGCCCCCGCCCAAGCCCACCAATACGCCGGCCCCCACCAAGCCGCCGGCGCCCAAGTGGTCCTGGTCGGCGCGCCTCGTCGGCCCTGGCGAGGATGGCCAGAACTGCGGAGTGGGCAACCTCCAGATCCGCGTCACCGTCGTGGATGCCAACGGCGCTCAAATTGGCGGCGTTTGGATCTATGACAAGTATTCGGGACAGTACCAGGTGACCGGCAACGTGGGCTCGCCGGACTTTGGGCCGGGCGAGACCAAGTTCGAGTATGGCATCGGCGGAGGGGGAAGCCTGTGCGTCGCCGAGGGCCAGGGCGGCGGCTGTGTTACCGGCTTCACACGCGATATGCCGGTCTATTTCCTGCCGCCCGTCGAAGACCTCCACGCTTCGGGGTATTGTAACGCCTGTTGTGAGGCGGGCTCGAGTGTGGACAGGTGTCGCGAGATCATTCCTCAGTGCTTCCCGACCGGGGCTGAGCACTTTTCCTGGCGCGTCGTCTTCAAACGTAATTTCTGATGAGGCGTTGGCTTCCAGCCCTCCTGCTCCTGGCCGTTGCGGCCGGAGTGGCAGGAGGGCTGTTCTACACCTGGGTCCTGGACCCGGTCGAGATCTATGACACGACGCCCGGCGCCCTTCGCGTGAGCCAGAAGCTGCTCTACCTGGCCCTCGTGGGCGACCTGTATGCCTTCGAGGGCGACCTGGACCGCGCCGGGGCACGCCTGGCGAACCTGGGCCTGGAGCCCGACGGGACCGTCCTCGCCGGCCTCCTTGAGCAGTATCTCGACGCCGGCGGCCGGCCGGAAGACGTGCGCAACCTATCGCGCCTTGCCGAGGCCCTGGGCGCCAGCGGGGGCGTGCTGGCCGTTTTCGCCGGCCCCTCGCCCGCACCCAGCCTGGCGCCTACCTCCGGCCCCGACGGTGCCGGCCCCGGCTCCACCCCTACCCCCCTGCCCACTGCCACGCCGGCGCCCACCTTCCTCCTGGCCGAACAGGTCGAGCTGTGCGCTGCCGCAGGGCAACCGGGCCGCATCGCCGTCCGGGTGCGCGACGCCAGTGGCCAGGAGATGCCCGGTGTCCAGGTGTTGGTGTCGTGGACGAGCGGCCAGGATCGGTTCTGGACGGGCCTGCGCCCGGAGCAGGGGCCCGGCTATGCAGACTTTCAGATGGCGCCGGGCACCGGTTACGACGTTTCGTTGGCTGCTTATCCCAGCGAGGTTGCCCGGGGACTGGCCTCGGCCTTAACGCCCGGCCTGTGCGGGGAAGGGGCGGGCGCCGTGGACTGGCGGTTGGTGTTTCAGCAGGCGCCTTGAGGGCGCCTTGACGTTTTCGGCATGTAGTAGACGGTAAAATTCGGTGAGCATTCGTCGCACGGCAGATTTGACACTTGGTCAGCCTTTGGTATAATGGCGGGTGCTCGCGAGGAGGTGACAAACACTTGAAACTGCGTTACGTAGGAAATGCACCGTTCTTCTCTGCCCTATCAGAGCAGGAACAGGAGCGCGTTTCCGAGCGGATGCACCTGGAGCATCGCCGCAGCGGTGAAACTCTATTCCGCAAAGGCGATACCAGCAGCGCACTCTACCTGATCAAGTCGGGGTGGGTGCGGCTTTTGGCCAATGGGGGCCTGGCCCTGGCAAATCAGGGCCCGGGAAGCCTGGTAGGCGAATCCGATCTCTTTCTCGACAGTCCTCGTTCTCTCACCGCCGTCATGGCAAGCGACGCCGAGTTGTGGGCCCTGAGCCGCGAGGACCTGGTCGAGCTAATCACAGAAAGCCCGGCCACCGGACTCGCGCTTTCGCTGGCGCTGGGCTCACGGCTTGCCCTCTTTGACCGTTACCTGCTGGAAAACCGCTTGAAACCGCTCCCCTTCCTATCCGGACTCGAGGATGACAGCCTGCTGGCCCTTGCGGCGCGGCTGGTCCCCCAGGAAAAGAAGGAAGGCGAGTTTGTCGTAGAAGGTGGCCAGGAGCCGCAAGGGCTCTACGTCCTCGAATCCGGGCAGATACACCTGCTCAGCAGCGAGGAGGGAGGCGACTTTTCGGAGCTTGGCCCCGGCGAATCCTTTGGCGAGATGGCCGTTCTGACCGGCAAACCCCACGCTCGCTCGGCACAAGCAGCCACCGACGTCGTGCTCTGGTGCCTGCCCGCTGACGAGTTCGAGGCCCTTGGCGATGAGCGACCCGAGATCCGCCTTGCCCTCAGCCGCAGCTTGCGCGAGCCTTTGCGGTCCGAAGATCAGGACCTGGCTGTGGGAAGGCTGACTGCCATGCCGCTCTTTGCCGGCCTGCCGGAAGAAGCCCTGTGGGCCGTTTCCAGCCGCCTGCTCCTCCAGCACGTGCCCGCCGGCCAGTACGTCTTTAGCCAGGGTGCTGCGGGCGACGCCCTCTACCTGGTGGACAGCGGCAAGGTCGAAATCGTCACCGGCACCGGCCTGGCCCAGACCGTGTTGGCCCGCCTGGGGCCCGACGAGTTCTTTGGTGAGATGGCCCTGCTCACGGGCAAGCCGCGCTCCAGCAGCGCCCGAACTGCGGCCCACAGCAACCTCTGGGTCCTCTATCGGTCCGACTTTGACGACCTGGTCAACCGCTATCCCGCCATCAGCCTGGCCCTCAGCAAGGCCCTGAGCGAGCGACTGTCGACCATGGATCGGCGCTTTACCGAGAGCCATCTGCGCGGGCTCAAGCTCCTGGCCGGCCTGTCGGCCAGCCAACTGGAGGACGTGAGCGGCCGCCTGAAGGCCGCCCGCTACCGCCAGGGAGAGGCCATCGTGCGCGAAGGCGAGCCCGGCGAGGAGATGTATTTCCTGGAATCGGGCCGGGTGCAGGTGGTCCGCAACCACGGGGCGGAAGCCATCGTCCTGGACGAGCTGGGTGCCGGCGATCTTTTTGGCGAAATGGCACTCCTCACCGGCAACCCCCGCTCCGCGACGGTCACTGCCATGAGCGAGGTGAACGTCTGGGTCCTGGGCCGGTCGGACTTTGACGACCTGGTGACGGCCTATCCTCACCTGGCTTTGGCCCTCAGCCGCTTGCTCAGCGAGCGCCTGCGGGCCACCGATGCCCGCTTCTTGCAGCGGCCCGTGCCGTCCGCCGCGGCGGCCCCAGCCCAGCGGCGAACAGCCCCGGCGCGGCCCGCGCCTGTTGCCCAGCGGCAGGCGGCCGAGACGATCGCCGCCCCGGCGACGCGGCCGGCAGCCAGGCCCAGGCCCGCTGCGAGGCCCCGGCCGGAGCGCAAGGCCAGGGCAGAGGGCAAGGGGATCGCCGCCGAGGTCAGCGAGGCCTTTAACGGCATCGTCACCTGGTTCGGAGAGCTAAGCCCGGCGGCCAAGGTCCGGCTGCTGGTCGTGACCATGCTCCTGGCCTGGCTGGCGTGCATTGCCGCCCCTGCCCTGGTGCTGTCAACGCTGGCGGCCGATAACGTAACCAATCTGCAAGGCGCCATCGCCTTTGTGCAAACGGCGACGCCGGTGGTCGAGGTCGTCTCCCCGGAGGCACTTGAGGCCGAGCCGGTCTTGTTGGAGGCGCCCATGGAGGCGGCTTCGCTGACCGAGGCTGTGATGGCCGAAGAGCCGCTGGCCGCCGCTGCCGAGATGCGCGCGGCCGGAATTGCCCTGGAGGGCGCAGACGAGCCACCCGCGCAGCAGCCCGAGGAGGCAGCGACAGCCACGCCATGGATCGTCGTCGTCACCAATACGCCGCCGCCGCCCACGGAGACGCCGGTGCCCACCGATACCCCGCTACCGCCCACCGCCGCTCCGACCCGCAGCGCTGCCGTTGCCGCTGCGCCCCGTGCAGCGAACACGCCCACGCCGGCGGTCGCGGCCGACAGGCCCCAGCCTGCCCGGGATCTCGACCCCCGCCTCGGGGCTCTCAACGTCCAGGTTCAGCCCGCGGGTGTACAGCCGGGCCAGAGCTACTGGCGGCTGGTCGCCGCCCGCTGGGAGGATGAAGGCCAGTCTGGCGGGCGCCACTCTATCTTTGTCAACGTCCTGGACGAGAACGGCAACCGTGTGGTGGGCCAGCCCGTGGAGATCCGCTGGGGAAGTGGCAGCGTGTCCCTCCCCACGGAGGACAAGCCATTGCACGAACCGGCCATGAACTTTCCGATGTACAATACCCTGGGCTCCTACGCCGTGAGCGTCGCCGGGCTGCCGAGTGATACGGTGGTCGGCATGGGACTGGGCAGCATTCAGCAGCCCGCCTTTACCATCCATACCTGCTTCTACCTGACGTTCCAGCGGACGACGCGCTAAGAGCCAGTTTTTCACCTTTCAGAGACCCGCCTTCCCAGCGAAGGCGGGTCTTTTTGCTTCTCCAACCTGACCTGGAGGTAGAGTAATGGATGCAGTCCGGCGTTGAGCGTTCGGCAGGTTGAAAGAAGGACCGAACGCTTGAGCGTGCAAGGAGGGGGTGGCCACCCTGCAGGAGGCCGCCCCCTCCACTTTCACCAGCGCAAGCTCGATCCGTTTTCCCCTTGACAGGACAGCGGTGGGGTGCTATAATCATTTATGATGCAATGCGTCATAAGCCGGCCCCTGGCCGGCAAAACCTGGAGGTGTACCATGGCAAAGGTCAAGGTGAGCGTGCAGGACCCGGCCGTCGAGCCGGCTGACGAGCGCCGCGGCTCGCTTCTCGAGGCCACCCGGCGCATGATGCTGGCCAGCATCGGCGCGGTGGCCCTGGCCCAGGAGGAGATGGAAACTTTTGTCGACCGCCTGGTGGAGCGCGGCCAGATCGCGGAGCAGGATGGCAAGCGCCTGGTCCGGGACATGATGGAGCGCCGCCGCGACCAGACCCAGCGCGCCGAAGAGGAGCTGGAGCGCCGCATGGAATCCATGCTGTCGCGCATGAACGTGCCGAGCAAGAGCGACATCGACAGCCTGAGCGCCAAGATCAGCGAGCTCAGCCGCAAGGTCGACGAGTTGAAGAGGACCGGGCCGGGCGCGTAGCGGGACCTGACGGTCGCAGGCCAGGGCCATGCCCCTGATCAAGCGCTACCCGAACCGCAAGCTGTACGACACCAAGGCCCGGCGCTACGTCACGCTGGAGGAGGTCGCCGCCCTGATTCGCGACGGCCACGACGTGGCCGTCGTGGACCATGCCACCGACGAGGACCTCACCGCCGTGACCCTCGCCCAGATCCTGCTGGGCGAAGAAAAGCGCCGCGGTTACCTGCCCCAGTCCCTGCTGGCCGGCCTGGTCCGTGCGGGTGGACAGACCCTTTCGACGCTTCGCCGGGCCCTGGACGCACCCCTGGGCCTGGCGCGGCAGGTGGACGAGGAGATCGAGCGGCGGCTGGCGGCCCTGGTGCAGCGCGGTGAGCTGACGGCGGAGGAGGGGACTCGCCTGGCGGCGAAACTGGCGGACGTGCCGCTGCCCACCGGGCCTCGTCTGGAAGAGGACCGGGTGCGCGCTTTTCTCGAGTCCCGGGGCCTGCCCGGCCGGGACGAGGTCCAGGCGATGCTGGCCCGGCTGGACGAGTTGTCGGCCAGCCTCGACGAGATCCTGGCTCGCTCCCGTGAGGAGGGCGAGCCCTAGGGCGCCGCGCTTACGCCCGCCTGCGCCGCAACCAGACGAACCCTGCTGCGGCCAGCGCCGCCAGGGTGGCCAGGCTGATGGCCAGGCCGGCGATCCAACTGGCCGGCCGGAAGGTCATGGTCACCGTGTGGGAGCCGGCGGGCACCGCCACCGCGCGGAAGGCATAGTTGGCCCGCAGGATCTCGGCCGGGCTGCCGTCCAGTTCGGCGCGCCACCCCGGATAGAAGGGATCGCTGAGCACCAGGTAGCCCTCGGCCGGGCTGTCCACGGCCAGCTCGATGCGGTCCGGCTCGTAACGCTCTACCCGGACCTCGCCGCCGGCCGCGTCCCCATCCAGCGGCCGGCCTGCCTCCAACACCACGCTCGTGGCCGGGTCAAAGCCGGCCTGGTGGATCATGGCCCACGCTTCTTCCTGGCTGCCGGCGACGGTCGCCCGCTGCACCAGGAAGGCGCGGGGGAGCGCCGTCGTGTTGCGATAGACGTTGACCTCGGCATCGCCCTCAAAGGCGAGCTCGAACTTTTTCCAGTCCAGCGTGATCTCTTTGCTGCCCAGGAGATAGCGAACCCCCAGAAAATCATAGAGCTGCGTGGAGCGCCCGCCGGTTCCTTGCCAGTAGCGCTCCACGTCGGCCACCACCAGGGGATTGTCGACGCCGCCCGCGTCGTACAGACCTGCCAGGAGCGCCGTGTCGGGCTGCCAGGAGGCGGCGACGTCGGTCCGCGAGTCGATGCGAAACAGGCCGGGCTCGCCCTGCAAGAACTGCACGATGGCCGGGTGCTGGTAGCCCTCCGTGGGCGGCTCGTGGCCGAGGTCGGCGTAGGCCCCCACCGACGCCAGGTCGAAAAAGACCAGTCCGGCGGCCAGCCAGCCCAGCGTGCCGCGGCCCATGCGGCCGCTTCGCCGCGCGGCCAGCCAGGCCAACGAGGCGCCCAGGAGCAGCAGGGCCAGTACCACGCCGTTGGCCGCCGCCGACACGCGCCAGAAGAGCGTCGGATCGCGGTCCTGGGCCTGGTACACGACCAGGTAGGCCCAGGCGCCGCCCACCAGGGCCGCCCCGCCGCCCAGCCACAGGAGCCCCCTCCAGGCGCCGTCCAGCAACCTGCGTGCGGGGCGCTCCAGGGGCGATAGCAGGCGCTGCAGGCCGATGGCGGCCAGCGCCGCCAGGGCAAAATCGAGGAGCAGCACAAAGCGCGCCGGGGCGCGGAGCTGCCCAAAGCCGGGCAGCAGGCTGTAGGCCCAGCCGTGGACGATGGACTGGCCGCCCAGGGCCAGCAACAGCCCGACGACGCCCAGGATCAGGAAGAGGCGCACCCGCGAACGGCCCCCCGCAGTGCGGGCCGGCCGGAGCAGCACGGCCAGGCCCGCCAACAGCAGGGTGAACACGCCCACGTAGCCGGCCGCCACCCGGTCCCAGACGCCCCAGTAGAGGGACGGCTCGCGGCTGCTGAACAGCCCGGGGACCAGCATCTCGCCCAGCATGGCCGGGACCAGCGAGTAGCGCGCTGCTTCGCGATAGGAGAGGCCGGCCCGCGGGCTGAGGCCCGCGTATTCCACGGCCGGAAGCAGGACCAGTGCCGCCAGGCCCACGGCCACAGCCGCCGTCAGGGCCAACGCCAGCAGCGGCCAGGCGGCCTGCCAGCCCCCCGTGCGGCGCGTCCCTCCGGGCAGCAGCTCGATAACGGCCATAACCGCCAGCCCGATGCCGATGGCCAGCGTGATCTGCAGGTGGCCCTCCAGCGTGGCGACGCCCAACACCAGGCCCGTCGCGGCGGCCAGCGCCAGGCTGCGCCCTCGCAGCGCGCGCCAGAACAAGAGCACCACCAGGGGAAGCCAGGCGGCCACGGCGATGAGGTTCAGGTTGCCCACGTGCACGACGAACAGGTCGGAGAACATGTAGGCCAGGGCGCCCGTCAGCGCCGCCACCGGGCGCAGCGGCCGTGCCGGGTCCAGGTATCGCAGGCAGAGGTACATGGCCAGCCCGGCCCAGAAGACGTGCAGGGCGGCCATCCACTGCAGCGCCTCGTAGGGAAAGGTGGGCGCCAGGAGGCTGAGGAGGAGGTTGAGCGGGTAAAAGAGCCCGCTCTGTGTGTCGGCGAGAAAGGGCGCGCCGCCATAGAGGTGCGGGTTCCAGAGCGGCAGGTCGCCGGCCCACAGGCGGGCTGCGGCGTAGCGATAGGTGGGAAAGAGGAACGAGACGAGGTCGCCGCCGCCGGCAGGCTTCCAGGCCTGGCCGGCGAGCACGCGCCAGAAGTAGCCGAGGGTTGCCAGGAGCAGCAACGCCGCTGCCCCCAGGTCGTGACGCAGAGACCGCCAATGGCTCATAACTGCCCCCTGGACGATTACAGATCCTTGCCCGGTTTTCGGGCCACGCCCGCCACGGTCAGGCCAAAGGGCAGACTGTGGGTGCGCAGCCACCGGGCTTCGAGAAAGAGCAACCGGGA
Organism: Anaerolineae bacterium; assembly: GCA_034428935.1. Taxonomy (GTDB): domain Bacteria; phylum Chloroflexota; class Anaerolineae; order JAAYZQ01; family JAAYZQ01; genus JAAYZQ01. The sequence goes on from DAOUHB010000019.1 coordinate 8,095, forward strand.
AAAAAGCCCGTTCTGCCACCCCGAACCGTTGTTGAGGGTTGGCCGTTTCCGGGGCGGCAGGCGCTTTTCCACGACCGACTGCACAATGGCAGGCGGCAGGGAAAACGTATTGGCATAGGTCAGCCTTTCGACGCCAAACCCGGCCCCGGTGAGGTCCCGCCTCAGCCCGCGCGACGTGAACCGCCGGCCGGTGTGGACCACCACGTCGTGGTGGCGGCGCAACCAATCGTAGGCGGGCAGCCGCAGGAGAAGGCGGCCCCCCGGCCGGAGGACCCGCCAGAACTCGAACAACGCGGCGTGGTGGTCCGTCACTGCTCGATGGTACAGAACGTCAAAGGATGTGACCAGGTCAAAGGAAGCGTCGGGAAAGGGCAGCGAAGTGATCGATGCCTGGCCCAGGTGCGGCAGCGCCCGCCGCCGGCAGAAAGCCAGCCCCACGGGCGAAATGTCGCAGCCGGTGACGGTGCCGAAAGGCAGCAAGAACCTGGTGGCTCCGCCTGTGCCACAACCGGCATCCAGGATCCGTAGATTCCGTGGACTAGGGTAGAGTTGGTTCAACAGCGAAATCGTGATTCGTTCCATGCCCCTGTACCACCAGTGACCATCCTCGGTCGCGTACATGCTTTCGTATGCACTCAGCTCCATCAGCAATATCCGAGGAGCGCCTGCCACCAGGGCGGGGCAGCAGGCACGCGTCTCATGGTTCCTCCTCTTCTATGGTAACTTGCAGCGTCCCCAGGACGACGGCGTCTCCCGGCAGGCGCTCGCCCGTTGCCTGCCAGGCCGGCAGCCGCTCCATGGTAGCCAGCAAGTAGAGCCCCGCTTCCAGGGTATATTGTCCCGGCGGGGCGCCGGCAGGGATTGCCAGCGGGTGAACGTCGAGAATGACCTCGCCGGGCTGCCAGGCGGACGTCGGATAGTGCCCGGTGTCCGGCTGACTGTCGTGGCCGGCCCACACCGGGCCGCCCCCTTCCGCGTTGTTTTCGCCCAACAGGTGGGCAAAGACGGTATAGTCGGCCTCCATGGGCTCCAGAGCCTGCCAGTAGAGGATGAGGTGAATGACGTCGCCTGGCGCTGCCACCTCGGCGTCCAGGGCATAGCCCATGAGCCGGGCCCCCACTCCCAGGGCGGCCTGCACCGCGTGCGGTGGCGCGGGCGCCGGGTCCGGGCGAGGGGGCAGGTGGTAGGCGACGGCGTAGGGACGGCCATAGCGGTCGTCCAGGGTCCAGGTGACGCCGCCGTCGGGTCGCGCCGATTGCAGGGCGGGCAGGCTGGCCCCATCTTCGGCCAGGATGATGACCTGTGTCGCGGCGCGATGGGGCGGCGGGAAGACGTGCCCCGCCCGCCCGTCAAAGCTCGCCACCTGGCGTTGCAGAAGGAACTGGAGCGTGTAGTGGTCGGCCGGCGTTGGCGTCAGATACACCGCCTCGCCGGCGGGCAGGCCGTCCACGTAGTGGGCAATGCCGGCCAGGCCCTCGTCGTAGGCAAAGAACAGGTCGCCGCTCTGCGCCCAGGCCTGGAAATAGTCGCGGGCAGTCAAGAACCCCGAAAAGGCCAGGCCCAGGCCCAGAAGGGCGGCGGTCGCTCCCCGGAGAATGCCGGGCCCGACGCCAGCCAGGCGCCGCCCCAGGACCGCCACCCAGGTTCGCAGCGCGGCGAGCCCGCCGGCGCACAGGGCCGCCACGGCCGGCGGGGCGCCGATGGCGCGCCCAAAGTGCGGCGCATCCGTGGTGATCAGCGTCGGCACGACCATGACCGCCAGCCAAAGCACGGGCAGCATCTCCCGGGGTTGGCGAAAGCGGGCCACGGCCCGCGCCAGGCCGGCGACAAAGAGGAGGGCCAGGAACGGATCGAGGATCGGCCGGCCGGGGAGGTTGCTGCGCGGGTTGGCGTCGCCGCGCACGAAGAACATCCCCAGGACCTCCGGCAGGTTGGACACCATGGCAGGCACGGCATCCTGAGGGGCGTTGGCGCCGGTGCTCAACGCCACGCTGGCCGGACGCTGCAGGAAATGGTCGGGGTGCGCCGCAAAATAGGCGAGAAGGGGCGCGGCGACCAGCAGGGCGACGGCGGCGGCCAGCAGCAGTCCCCGCCCGTTGCGCCGCAGGAATCCCCGTTCCAGGAGTGCCGCATAGGCCACAAAGGCGGCCGCCAATACGGGCACAAAGTAGCCGGCCTTGTAGGTATACAGGCTGCCGCCCAGGGCAAGCCCGGCAAGGAGCAGCGCCGGGAGTTGGCGGCGGCCCGGCCTGGCGCCGGCGTCCCGGAGGCCGTGGAGCAGCGCGGCGAAAGCCAGTGTCGCGGTCAGCGGCACAAAGATGGGCTCCATGCCGATGCGGCTGAAGGTCACGTGCCAGTAGAGGAGGGCCAATACCAGGGCAGTTGCCAGGGCTGGCAGCGCCCGGCAAAAGATCCCGCGACCCAGCCACCAGGCGAGGGGCACAGTCAGGATGCCGGCCACGGCCGACACCAGGCGGATGATCCACGCCTCTTCGCCCAACAGCGCCAGGGCCACGGCCACCAGGGAGATGGCCAGGGGCTCCTCGCCCATGTCGTCGGCGAAAAAGATGCGGGGTGTGCCGTCCTCCAGCAGCGAGCGGGCGGACACGCCGTTAAAGGCCTCGTCGTAGTGCAGGCCCGGGGGTACCTCCGGCAGCCGGTAGAGGCGCAGGGCAGCCGCCAGCAGGGTGATGAGCAACAGCGCCGCCGCCTCCCACCGCCCGGCCGGGCGCGCGGGGCGGGACTCGGCCGCCGGCCCGGCATCGCCTGGGGCCCTCATGGCCGCACCACCTGCACCGTAGCCACGACGATCCGATCTCCCAGGTCCGTGCCGCTCTCCGGGTCCCGCACGGGCAGGCGGTCCATGGTGGCCAGGAGGTACATGCCCACCTCCAGGGCATGGGGTCCCGGGACGGCAGCGGCGTCGACGGTCAGTGCATAGTTGTCGCGGACCAGCTCGCCGGGCGTCCATCGGTCGGTGGGCCAGCCGCCGCCCTGGGGCTCGCTGTCCACCTGGGCCCGGAACTGGCCGCTGCCGTCCAGGAGGTGGGTAAAGACCGTGTAGCGCTCCTCCATGGGGGCCAGGGCCTGCCAGTAGAGGGTCAGCAGCAGCGTTTCGCCCGGCGCCACCTCATCGGCATTCAGGGCATAGCCCAGCAGGCGCACCTTCCCCCCCAGGTCGAGGTTCATGGGGTTAGGGACCGGGTCCCCCGCGGCCGCGGGCGTCATGACGTACAACGACAGGTCGGCGTCGGTCCAGCCGCCGGAGTAGGCCTTGCTGCCGTGGCTCGCCAGCCAGCGGGTCAGGATGCCTTCGGGATCGTACTCGGCCGGGTTGCCAAAGCGTACGAGCCACAGACGCGGGTGCTGCCCGGCGATGCCGGCCAGGTCGCGCCCGGTGCGCTCGTCCTCCAGCGGGTAGTCGTAGCGCGGAAAGTAGTAGGCCTCCAGGCCGGGCGGCCGATAGTATTCAAAGATGGGGCGCTGCAGCGGATTGGCCAGCAACAATGCGTCACCCGGTTGCGCGTTGGCCGCCACGTAGGCCATCATCCGCCCGTATTGGCCCTTGACGGCCGCACCCTGGCCCCCGTAGTAGGCGCTCAGGCCGTAGGCACTGCCCGCCACCAGGAGCAGGGCGCCGGCAGCTCCCAGGGGCAGCCAGGGCCGCCGCAGGAGGGGGGCCAGGCCCAGGGCGGCCAGCAGGTAAAAGGCCGGGGCCAGGAGCAGCAGGTAGCGGGCATAGAAAAACGGCATGATGGGATCGACGGCCCAGGCGAGGACCAGGGGCACCAGGAGGTAGGAGGCCAGCAACAGCCCTTCGACCCGGCCGGCGCCTGCCCTCGCACCCCGGTCCGCGGCCAGGGCGGGCCGCAGCGCCAGGAAGAGGCCCGCGGCCACGGCCACCAGGAAGAGGAGGGTCACGGCCCAGGCGGCGGCCGGCTGCAAGGCCAGGCCGCCGGCAAAGGCAGTCAGTGTTTCCAAAGCGATGCGCAGGGCGGCGGCCCCCCATTCGTCAAATCGTGCACTGGCCTTGCCCTCGAGGAACCCGGTCTGCACAGCAATCCAGGGCAGGTAGGCGACGGCCATTGCGCCGTGCACGGCCAGCCAGCGCCGGGCGCCTGACCGCCGGGCCCGCAGCAGGGCCGGGAACAGCACCAGGTTTTCGGCCAGGAGCACGAAAAAGGCATAGTAGTGGGTATAGACGGCCGCCAGCCCCGACAGGAAGCAGCCGAGGGCGGCGCCCGTGGAGCGCGGCGCCCGGTAGAAGCGCAGCGACCAGTAGACCGACGCCAAGGCCAGGAGCGTCACCAGGCCGTACATGCGCGTCTCCTGGGCATAGTAGACCAGGGCCGGCGACAGGGCGGCCAGCAGCGCGGCCAGGAGGGCTATCGCCCGCCTCGCATCCTCACCGCAGGCCGCAAAGAGACGCCGGGCCAGGACATGGACGGTGGGCACGATGAGTGTGCCGGCAAAGGCGGACAGGGCGCGGGCCGCCAGGGGACCGGACCCGGCCAGGCGCAGCCAGAGGGCCAGGAGGAAGGGGTAGAAGGGCGGATGGGTGTCGGCGCCGCCGGCCACGACCTCGGCCAGAGGCTGGCTGCTGAGCCAGATACTGAAGGCTTCGTCTCCCCAGATGTCCTGCCGGTCAATGGCGAACAGCCGCAGCCCAAAGGCCAGCAGCACGACCAGGAGCAGGGGCAGGGCGACGCGCCAGGTGCGGGCAGGGCTCATCGCGCACCCTCGAGCAGCACGGCGGCCGGGCGTCCATCAGCGGATGGCATAGAAAAAGCGCACGAGGCTGCACACCTGTTCCACCTCCCTGGCGCTTAGCTGGGGAAAGATGGGCAGCGACAGGATTTCGTTCACCACCCCTTCGGCCGCCGGACAGCAACCCGGGGCCGCGCCCAGGCTGGCGTAGGCCGGCTGCTGGTGGACCGGCCGGGGATAATGGATAGAAGTGCTCACGCCTGCTCCGTCCAGGTAGCCGCGCAAAGCATCGCGCATCCCGGTGCGGACAACGTACAGGTGGTAGGCGTGCTCCACCTCTTCGGGAATCGAGGGCAGGGTCAGTTCGCCGCCGGCCGGCAGACGGGTATCGTAGCGCGCCGCCAGGCTCCGGCGGCGCCGGTTCCAGGCTTCCAGGTGGGGCAGCTTGGCCCGCAGGATGGCTGCCTGGATCTCGTCCAGGCGGCTGTTGGCCCCCAGGATCTCGTGCTGGTAGGTGGTCCGCTGCCCGCCGTGGCGCAGCATTCGCACCCTGTCGGCCAGGCCGGCGTCGTTGGTGGTCACGGCGCCGGCGTCGCCGTAGGCGCCCAGGTTCTTGCTGGGATAGAAGCTAAAGGCTGCGGCGTCGCCCAGGGCGCCCACCCGTGTGCCTCGGTAACGGGCGCCGTGGGCCTGGGCGGCGTCTTCCAGGACAAACAGGTCGTGGCGCCGGGCGATGTCCAGGATGGCCTCCATGTCGGCGGGGCAGCCATAGAGGTGCACCGGGATGACGGCGGCCGTCCGGGGGCTCACGGCTGCCTCGAAGGCCTGGGGGTCGAGGGTGTAGCGCGCCGGGTCCACGTCGGCCACGACGGGGCTGGCGCCCGACAGCGAGACGCCCAGGGCCGTGAAGGTGGCCGTCAGTGCCGGGATGATGACCTCGTCGCCGGGCCCGATGCCCGCTGCCCGCAGCGCCAGGTGCAGGGCGTCGGTGCCGTTGCCCACGCCCACGGCGTGGGCCGTGCCGCAGTAGGCCGCCCACTCGGCCTCGAACGCCTCTACCTC
>DAOUHB010000020.1:0-77791 GCA_034428935.1 Anaerolineae bacterium
GGTGCCCCGAAGCGTGTTAAGATTCAGCCTCTGAATATTGGTGCTCGTGCCCGTTTCGAAAGGGAGGGATGGGGTGTCAAGCGACCTGGATCGCCGTCTCCTGGAGGCAATCGAAGAGAACCCGGATACGACCCAGGCGAGCCTGGCGTCCCAGTTGGGTGTCGCCGTGGGGAGCATCAACTGGTATCTGAAGCGCCTGATCCGCAAGGGCTACGTCAAGGTCACGCACCTGCAGCGCCGCAAGCTCAAGTACTTTGTCACGCCCCAGGGGCTGGCGGTCAAGGCCCGCCTGACGTCGCAATATATGGAAGCGTCGCTGCAGGTGTACCGGGAGCTGCGCCGGGCAGCCCACGATACCCTGATCAGGGTCCGGGCGGCGGGGCACGATACGGTGCTGCTGGACGGCAACGGAGAGGCCATGGAGATCTTTCGGCTGACGTGCCTGGAGCAGGGCGTGCGCACGACGACCAAGGCCGCGGAGAGCATTCCACGCGTCGGCGTTGAGGGCACACGCTTTGTGCTTGGCTGGCCGCAACACAGTTCCGATGGAGAGAAGAGCGAATGAGTTGGAAAAACCTGACGGTGCTGCTGACCGGCGGCACCGGTTCCTTTGGCAGACGGTTCGCCGTCACCTTGCTGGCCGAGCAGCCCATCAAAAAACTCATCGTCTTTAGCCGCGACGAGCTTAAACAGCATGTGATGCGCCTGGCCCTCGACGATTCGCGCCTGCGCTACTTTATTGGCGACGTGCGCGACAAGGATCGGCTGCAACGCGCCGTGCAGGGAGTGGACATCATTGTCCACGCCGCAGCACTGAAGCAGGTACCTTCTTGCGAGTACAACCCCTTTGAAGCAGTCAAGACCAACATCATGGGCGCGGCGAACATCATTGACGTAGCCATCGACGCCGGCGTGAAAAAGGTGATGGCCCTCAGCACCGACAAGGCCGTCAACCCCATCAACCTATACGGCGCGACCAAGCTCGTGGCCGAGAAGCTATTCGTCCAGGGCAATGCCTATGCCGGGGCAGAGGGCACCCGCCTGAGCTGCGTTCGCTACGGCAACGTAGTGGGCAGCCGGGGCAGCGTCATCCCCGTCTTTCAGCAGCAGCGGGCCAACGGCAAGATCACCATCACCGACGAGCGCATGACCCGTTTCTGGATCACGTTGGATCAAGGCGTGCGCTTTGTCCTCAAGTGCACCGAGCTTATGCGCGGAGGAGAAGTATTCGTACCCAAGATTCCGAGCATGTCCCTCGTCGATCTGGCAGAGGTCATAGCGCCACATTGTACGCGCGAAACGGTGGGCATTCGCCCCGGAGAAAAGCTGCACGAGGTGCTGGTATCGCGCGACGAGTCTCGCTACACCCTGGAGTTCGACGATATGTACCTCATCCAGCCGGTGCATCCCTGGTGGACGGTGCAGGAGTATCCGGACGCCCGGCCGATGGAAGACGGCTCAAAGTATGGCAGCGACACCAACCCATGGTGGCTCTCCCGCGAAGAGCTAAGCCAGATAATCGAGGAGTAGACCATGCCCAAGCTGGCCATTGACGGCGGAACACCGGTCCGTGCCGGGATGCTGCCTTACGGGCGGCAGGCAGTGGACCAAGAGGATATCGAAGCAGTCGTGGACGTGTTGCGCAGCGACTGGCTGACCACCGGGCCGAAGGTGGCCGAGTTCGAGACGGCGTGGTCGCGAACCACCGGCGCGCGCCACACGATATCTGTCAGCTCGGGAACCGCTGCCCTGCACGCCGCCGCCTTTGGTGCCGGCATCGGCCGCGGCGACGAGGTCATCGTGCCGGCTCTCACCTTTGCCGCCAGCGCCAACTGCGTTCTCTATCAGGGCGGCAAGCCGGTGTTCGTAGACGTTCAGGCCGACACGCTTAACGTCGATCCCGCCGCCGTCGAGGCAGCCATCACACACCGCACTCGGGCCATCGTAGCCGTAGACTACGCAGGGCAGCCAGCGGATCTGGACGAGCTGCGGGCCATCTCCAAACGCCACGGCCTGTGGTTGATCGAGGATGCAGCCCATGCCGTCGGCGCCACCTACAAGGGACGAGCCATCGGCTCCGTCTCGGACCTCACCACCTTTAGCACCCATCCTGTCAAGCACGTGACCACCGGCGAGGGGGGAATGATCACCACCGCCGACGATACGGTGGCCCAGCGCCTTCGCTGGTTCCGCAACCACGGCATCACCACCGATCACCGCCAGCGGGCGGAAAAGGGCGGTTGGTTCTACGAGATGGTCGAGCTGGGCTACAACTACCGCCTGCCCGATATCAACTGCGCCCTGGGCCTCAGCCAACTTCGCAAGCTGGAGCCCTGGCTGGCCCGTCGCCGGGCGGTGGCTGCCTGCTACGACGCTGCCTTTGCCAGGCTGCCAGCGGTCCGGCCCCTTGCGGTGCACCCCGACCGGGAGCCGGCGTGGCACATCTATCCGATCCTGTTGGACCTGGAGGGGCTCGGCCAGGGCCGGGCCCAGGTGTTTGCTGCGCTGCGGGCGGAGAACATCGGCGTGAACGTCCACTACATTCCCATCTACTGGCACCCATACTACCAGGAGTTGGCGTACCCTCGGGGTCTGTGTCCCGTCGCCGAGCGTTCATACGAGCGGCTGATCACCTTGCCGCTCTTTGCGAGCATGACCGACCAGGACGTCAACGACGTCGTCGCCGCCGTGACCAAAGTTGTGGAGGCCTATTCCGCGTGAACGTTGTGGCTATCATCCAGGCCCGTATGGGCAGCACGCGCCTGCCGAGCAAAGTCCTGCAGGACGTTGCCGGGCAGAGCATGCTGGCCCGCGTCGTGCACCGGGTGGAGCGGGCCAGGTACGTGGACCAGGTGGTCGTCGCCACGTCGACCTCACCGGCTGACGAGGCCATCATCGCCGAGTGCGAGCGGCTGGGGATTGCCAGTTTTCGCGGCGAAGAGCAGGACGTCCTGGACCGCTACTATCGGGCCGCCGTTCACTTTCGCGCCCCGGTGATCGTGCGCATCACCTCCGACTGCCCCCTCATTGATCCCGAGATCATCGACAAGACCGTCGCCGCGTTCCAGGCTGCACGGCCCGATTATGCCAGCAACACCCTGGAACGGAGCTATGCCCGAGGCCTGGACACCGAGGTCATGAGCCTGGATGCCCTGGCCCGGACGTGGGCCGAAGCGCCCGAGCCGTATCACTGGATTCACGTGACTCCCTACATTTACCAAAACCCCGACATGTTTACCCTGCTGTCGGTGCGACAGGCACGAGACGACAGCCACCAGCGCTGGACGGTGGACACGGCCGAGGACATGGCTTTTGTGCGACAGGTCTACGAGCGGCTTGGGGGCGGCGACGAGTTTGGCTGGCAGGAGGTGCTCGATCTTCTGAACCGGGAGCCCGGGCTGATGGCGCTGAACCGCGCCGTCCAGCAAAAGTCGCTGCGCGAGGGCTAGGCCATGGATGGGCAGACGTTGCTGATCCGAGCCGACGCCGCTACCCGGATGGGTACCGGCCACGTCATGCGCTGTCTGGCCCTTGCGCAGGCGTGGCAGGCAGCCGGTGGGCGAGCCGAGTTGGTCACCGCCGACCTGGAGATCAGCCTATCGCTGCGGCTGGAGTCCGAGGGGATCAACGTCCTGAACCTCGCGGCAGAATCGGGCAGCGCCCGCGACGCGCAGGATACAGCAGCCATTGCCCGCGACCTGGGGGCGACGTGGATGGTGGTCGACGGCTACCAATTCGATGCCGCCTATCAACAGGCGCTCAAGAGAGCGGGACTGCGCCTGCTGTTCGTTGACGACTACGGCCATTCGAGCCACTATTATGCCGACCTGGTACTGAATCAGAACATCGAGACCCGCGAAGCCCTCTATGCCCGGCACGAGCCCGATACACGTCTGCTGCTGGGCACACGCTACGCACTCTTGCGGCGCGAGTTCTGGCCGTGGCGCGGATGGCAGAGAAAAGTTCGGCCGGGAGCCCGCCGGGTGCTGGTGACACTGGGTGGCAGCGACCCGGACAACGTAGCCCTGAAGGTGCTGTATGCCCTGGGCAACCTGGGACAGACCTCTCTGGGCGACCTGGACGGTCTCCTGCTCCTGGGGAGCAGCAATCCCCACGAGGGGATCCTGCGGCAGGCGATTCGAGAGATGGCTCTTCGCGTTCGCATCGAGCGACGCGTAACGAGAATGCCGCTGCCCATGTCCTGGGCCGACATCTGCCTCGCGGCCGGGGGCAGCACATGCTGGGAGCTGGCCCTCATGGGGCTGCCCAGCCTGTTGTTCGTCCTGGCCGAGAACCAGCGGGCCAATGCCGAGGGGATGCAGGCTGCAGGCGCGGCCCACAACCTGGGATGGCATCGGGACGTGTCGTCCGTGACGCTCGCCGGCGAGATGGAGCGGCTGCTGCTCTCCCGCGAGGTCCGGGAGGCCATGGCTCGTACGGGGCAACGCCTCGTCGATGGCTATGGAGCCCTGCGCGTCGTCGCCGAGATGTCGGGTGGGGTCGTGGTGCGCGTCAGGCCCGCAGAGCAGGCAGACGTGAGGCTTGTCTTCGAATGGGCCAATGACCCCTTGACCCGGGCCATGAGCTTTCACCCGGAACCGATCTCCTGGGCGGAGCACGAACGCTGGTTCCGCCGAGCGATGTCCACGGCCGCCCTGTTGTTCCTCATCGTCGAGGTTGAGGAGGGCGAAGCATGGACGCCGTGCTGCCAGGTGCGCATCGACCAGGACGGCACCGTCTCCATCTCGATCGCGCCGGGATACAGGAGCCGCGGGCTGGCCGTTCCCGCCCTGCGCGCCGCCATGGTCCATAGCCGGCAGCGGGGTCGCCGCGAGCTGAAAGCCTTTATCAAGCCTGAAAATGAGCGTTCCCAGAAGATCTTTTGCCAGGCCGGCTTTGAACCGGTGGGAGAGGCCGAGATTTCCGGCCAGCGTTGCCTGGCGTACATCTACCGCTACCCGCAAGGAGCGGCAGCCAGGAACGAATAAGGTGGACCATGTTCAAGATCAGGGATCGGCTCGTAGAACCGGGCCAGCCCGTGTACATCGTGGCTGAAATGTCGGCCAACCACAACCAGAGTTTTGACCAGGCGGTCGAGATTGTTCGCGCGGCCCACGAGGTCGGCGCCGACGCCGTGAAGCTGCAGACCTATACGCCAGACACCTTGACCATCCAGTCCGACAACCCGGTCTTTCGCATTGGCGAGGGCACCATCTGGGCCAGCCGGACGCTCTATGACTTGTATGGGGAAGCGTACACGCCCTGGGACTGGCAGCCCAGGCTGAAAGAGGTGGCTGAAGGGCTGGGCATGGAGCTTTTCTCCAGCCCCTTTGACGCGAGCGCCGTGGACTTTTTGGCGCAGATGGACGTGGCGGTCTACAAGGTTGCCTCCTTCGAGATCGTGGATCTGCCCCTCATCCGCCACGTTGCGCGGACGGGCAAGCCGATCATCATGTCCACCGGCATGGCGACCCTGAACGAGATCGACGAGGCGGTGCGCGCCGCCCGCGAGGCCGGAGCGCAACAGATCGCCTTGCTCAAATGCACCAGCGCCTACCCGGCTCCGCCTGAAGAGATGAACCTGCGCACCATCCCGCACCTGGCGGCGGCCTTTGACCTGCCGGTGGGCCTCTCGGACCACACCCTGGGCATCGCCGCGCCCGTGGCGGCCGTGGCCCTGGGAGCGTGCATCGTGGAGAAGCATTTCACCCTCTCCCGCAGCGTGCCCGGCCCCGACAGCGCCTTTTCCCTCGAGCCCCACGAGTTTCGGGCCATGGTGCAGGCCATCCGCGAAGCGGAGCGAGCGCTGGGGGATGTCAGCTACGAGGTGACCGGCCGCGAGGCCGCCAGCCGCGTGTTTCGCCGCTCGCTGTTTGTCGTCCACGACGTCAAGGCCGGCGAGATCCTGACCGCGGACAACGTGCGTTCCATACGGCCCGGCAATGGGCTGCACACGCGCTACCTGGAGCAGATATTGGGGCGCAGGGCACGCGTCGACATCTTGCGCGGCACGCCGCTCTCCTGGGACCTGGTACAGTAAAGGCAGGTTTACCACCGACCTAATGTTTGACAAGCTGAAGCGTCTTGCCGGCCAATCGTTCATTTACACTTCTGCAGAGTTGCTGCGCAGCAGCCTCGCATTTCTGCTATTGCCCATCTACACCACGATCTTGACACCGGCGGACTATGGCATCCTGGGTGTCGTCGGCCCACTTTACGCGTTCCTTTCCTTCTTCCTCGGCCTCGGCATCCAGAACAGCCTGACGCGCTTTTACTTTGACTACAGTGACAGGAAAAAACTCCAGGAGTACATCGGCACCGTGGCCATTTTTTTGCTGGGCAGCAGTCTCGGCCTCTCCGTGCTGCTCACCGTGGGCGGGCCGCGGCTGTTCGGACTCGTCCTGCCGCAGACTCCTTTCTTTCCCTTTGTGTTGCTGACAGTCTGGAATGCGTGCATCTCGGTCACGAGGGTGCTTCCCCTGATCCTTTTTCGGGTAGAGGAGCAACCCGCTCGTTATGCTGCCCTGAACTTGATAGACTTCCTGGTGACGACGGGGCTCATCATCTATTTCGTGGTCGGGCTCCGGCGGGGAGCGTTGGGAAACCTTGAGGCCCAGGTCATCGCGGCGGTGATCATTGCCGTGCCATCCTTGTGGATCACAGCCCGGCGCAGCCGGCTGCATTTTTCCTGGGGCCAGGTCGGTGCTTCGCTGGCCTTCAGCCTTCCGCTTCTACCTCATCTTCTCGGCAACTGGATTCTCAACCTGTCCGATCGCGTGGTCCTCGATCAATTCGTGTCCAAGGCCGACCTGGGTCTGTACACCCTCGGCTATCAGTTTGGCCTGTTGCTGAACATCCTGGCGGTTGCCTTGAACAATGCCTGGGTGCCCTTTTTCTACAAACACGCCGGCGATAGAGAGCACGACGAGTTGGTGAGCCTGTTCACGACCTACCAGGTCCTTGTCGTTGCCGGCCTGGCCCTTGCGTTGGCTCTTCTGTCGCGCGAAGCCATCGAAATCGTCGCCGCCCCGTCCTATTTGATGGCTTACCAGGTAGCTCCCTGGATCATATTTGGATACCTTGCCCGGTTTCTCTATCTTTTTCCCGTTAATGGCCTCTTTTACGCCAAGCGTACCCACTGGGTATCGCTTGGCACGTTGCTTACCGGCGCCCTCAACATCGGGCTGAATCTATGGTTGGTGCCGCGCTATGGCATCCTGGCTGCCGCTGTCAACACGTTCATTGCCTTTGCGGTGCTGTTGATCGTCATCTATAGCATCGGCCAGCGGATCTTTCCCATTCGCTACCAATACCGGCGGATTGGGCAGATCCTCGTGCTGGCGGCAGGGCTCTATGCCACGGGCGCCTGGTTGGCTCCTGACTCCCTCTGGCCGCGCGTGGCCGTCAAGACGGCCATCCTGGCGGCTTTTCCACTCCTGCTGTGGGTGACCGGGTTCTTATCACCGGCCGAGCGCAAGCGTCTGACCGGCTTGTGGCAGAAGGTGCTCTAGGACGATGGCAAGAACGACCGGAGCTACGGCGACCTGGGTACCCAACGTGGAGTGCTTCAGACAATTGGCAGAGCAGCATCCCACGGCTCTCGCCGATGCGGTACCTGTGACCGCCGACGCATCCCTGGGCTGGGTGTGGCGGCAAGAGGGCGTGGCACACACCAACCTATGGCGTTTTGTAACCCTGGAGGATCAGCTGCAGGTCGCCGACGACGCTCTGCACCTGGCCGATACCTGGCTACTCGATTTGGAGGACGTGACGTATCGCAGTGTCTCCCTGGCCCAGGCAGCGCGAGGGGCGCTCCTGTACACCTTTCGCGACGTTCTCCTGGCCACCCAGATGGCCGCAGGCTTGTTCGACAGCGTCGCACCGCGGCGCCTGGTGGTTGCCGGCCCGGTGGGGCCCGTCGAGACAGCCCTGTGTTGGGCGGCAAAAGGCCGCGACATTGTGACGAGCCTCCTCGCGACAGGCCAGCCGCCTGCTACGAGGCAGAGCCTCACAACTCGCCTTGGTCGCAACCTGAAGATCGTGGCCTGCAACAGCACCTGGAGCCTGCCCAAGGACAGGCAGCGGAATCAGCCCACGGTCATCGTTTTCGGGAGCGGCGCTGATTTCGTCAATCAACAGCACCTGGTCGAACAACTGCGGGCCACCCGGCCCTATCGGGTAGTCCACGTGGCCGTTCTGCCGCCCCAGGCGTCCGCTTACAGCCGATCTTGGACTGAGCGCACGAGTCCGGCGCTCGTCCTGCCGCCTTACACGGGCCTGAGGCAATTCCTGGCGCTCCGTGCCTTGAGCCGTGACGCGTGGCAGCGTTTCCAGGCTGTGCGGCCGGCCCTCGAAGGGCGATGGCCGGTGTTGTCGCACCTGGATCCGGTCTTTCGCCGCTTCTTCCTTCATACCCTGTCCCGCGTCGGAGGGGTGCTGGGATCTGCCGAGCGCTTGCTCGACGCCTACCGGCCCGACCTGCTGATCGTCAGCAACGATTCGGGCCCGCGAGAACGGGCCATCGTGCTTGCTGCCAGGCAGCGCGGCATTCCCTCGGCACAGCTCATCCACTCGGGCTTTAACGACCTGCACTTTCGCCGATTCGTCACGGACGAGCTCTGGGTGTGGGGCGAGGTCCATCGACGCCAGTTCCAGGCCCTGGGCGTGCCACAGGAAAGGCTGCGCATCACGGGCAACCCGAACTATGACCACCTGGCTCTGCCGGGTGCCAGGCCCGGCGAGGTCCGTGGCGAGGTTCGCAGCCAACTGGGCGTGGCCGAGGAGGAGCTGCTGCTTCTGCTGATCACCGCCAAACCGCCGAACCTGCTCACTTTCGTCGACATGGAGCAGCACGTACTGGACCTCGCAGTGCTCTGCGAAGCGCTGGGGCCGGACCGCGGCGTAAGGCTGGCGATCAAGCCCCATCCTCGCTACGACGACACGGCGGTCTATCGCGGGCTCGCCGACCGGTATCCCTGGGTAACCGTCCTCGAGGGCTGGCTGCTTGACAGACTGCTCCCGGCTTGCGATGGCGCCCTGATGGCCAACACCGCGACCACCGGTGCCATCGAGGCGCTGCTCTTTGGCAAGCCGGTAATCTGGATCCGGCCTTCGACACGCTATCCATCCAGCTTTGCCATCTTTGATGCTGTCGTGTTGAGCGTCGAAAACCGCGCCGACATCGCACCCACTCTGCAGCGCTTTGTGGCCCATCCGGAGTTCCGGGAGGCCGTCAGACAACAGGGTCAGGCCTACTTGCCCCAGCTCGTGGCCAACCTGGGCGCCAATGCCACCGAGGCTGCCATGGCAGCCATCGACCAAGTCATGCAACAGGGGAGACGGGACTCATGAGCGCCAGTGTTCTCATCACCGGCGTCAATGGCTTCTGCGGTCGTCATCTCGCCGCCCACCTGTCGGCAGCGGGTTACGGGGTTGCCGGCCTCGATCGGGATAGAGGATTGCCGCTCGGGCCAGATTTCTATCAGGCCGACGTGACCGACGCCAAAGCGCTGCAAGCCATCCTCGAGGCAGCCCGGCCCGACATTGTCTTTCACCTGGCGGCGCTGCTCAACCCGCGTCTGCCCTACGACGCGCTGCACCAGGTCAATGTCCTGGGGACGTTGAGCCTGCTCGATGCCGTGCGTACCGTCTGCCCGCGAGCCACCGTCATGGTAACAAGTACGAGCGCGGTCTACGGGCGGGTACGGGCCGAAGAACTGCCCATTGCCGAGTTGCAACCGTTCCGCCCGTCCACTCCATACGCAGTCACCAAAATAGCCCAGGAGATGCTGGCCTACCAGCAGTTCGCCACCCATGGCCTGCGCGTCGTACGCGCCCGGACCTTTAACCTGGTGGGCCCGGGTGAAAGCCCGGCATTTGCCTCCTCGGCCTTTGCCCGGCAGATCGCCGAGATCGAGCTCGGCCGCCGCGACCCGGTGCTCGCGGTCGGGAACCTGGAAAGCGTGCGAGATTTCACCGATGTGCGCGACGCGGTGCGCGCCTATCGTCTGCTGGCCGAGGTGGGTGAGCCGGGGTCCGTCTTTAACGTCTGTTCGGGCCGCGGGACGCCCATCGCGCAGGTCCTGGATACCCTGTTAAGCCTATCCAGGGTACGCGGCGTCGCTGTCAAGGTCGATCCAACCCGGCTCCAGCCGGCCGACGTACCCATCCAGATAGGCGATCCAGCCCGGTTAACGGCCGACACCGGCTGGTCGGCGGCCATTGACCTGGAGCAGTCCCTGGCCGATCTCCTGGAAGATTGGCGAAATCGAGTTCGCGAGGAGAAACCATGAACTGGGAAGGAACTCCTGTCCTCATCACGGGCGCCGGCGGCTTTATCGGCAGCCACCTGGCCGAGCGCCTGGTAGACGAGGGCGCCCGGGTGAGGGCCTTCGTGCGCTACAACTCGCGCCACGACGTGGGCCTGCTCGCCCAGCTGCCGCCGGATCTACAGGCGGCCATCGAAGTCGTGGCGGGCGATCTGCGCGACGGTG
The DNA here is from genome assembly GCA_034428935.1 of Anaerolineae bacterium. Classification (GTDB taxonomy): domain Bacteria; phylum Chloroflexota; class Anaerolineae; order JAAYZQ01; family JAAYZQ01; genus JAAYZQ01. The sequence continues at coordinate 10,494 of DAOUHB010000020.1, forward strand.
AGGCGGTGCGGGCTGCTATGGCCGGGATCGACGTCGTCTTTCACCTCGGCGCCCTCATCGCCATTCCCTACTCCTACCTCCATCCCCGGGAGGTGGTAGAGACCAACGTCCTGGGCACCCTCAACGTGCTCATGGCCGCCCGCGACCTGGGCACAGGCCGGGTGGTCCACACGTCCACGAGTGAGGTCTATGGCACCGCCCGCTACACACCCATCGACGAGGCACACTCCCTGCAGGGCCAGTCGCCCTACTCCGCCAGCAAGATCGGCGCCGACAAGATCGCCGAGAGCTTCTATCGGTCCTTCGACCTGCCCGTGACCACCTTGCGGCCTTTTAACACGTACGGGCCGCGGCAGTCGGCCCGGGCGGTGATCCCAACCATCATCACCCAGGCCCTAGTCTCGGACCACCTGCGGCTGGGCGCCCTGGAGCCCCGGCGCGACTTTGCTTTTGTGACCGACACCGTCGATGCTTTTTTGCGCGTGGGAAGCCACGAGGCCGCCCTGGGCCAGGAGATCAATGCCGGATCGGGCAGCACGGTCTCCATTGGCGAGCTGGCGATCAAGATCCTGGGCCTCGTCGGCCGGGAGCTGCCCATTGTCTGCGAAGATGAGAGGCTGCGCCCGCCGAAGAGCGAGGTTATGCACTTGCACGCCGATGCGCAAAAGGCCAGGGAGCTCATCGGCTGGCAGCCACGGGTTTCCCTGGACCAGGGTCTGCGACGTACCATCGACTGGATCCGCGAGCACCTGGATCTCTACCGCCCCGGCAGGTACGAGGTGTGACCATGAAAGCTGTCATCCTTGCCGGGGGCCGTGGCCAGCGCCTGGCCCCGTACACCACGATCCTGCCCAAGCCCCTCATGCCCATCGGCGACGTGCCCATCGTGGAAGTGGTGGTGCGCCAGCTCAAGCACGCCGGGTTCGACGACATCACCCTTGCGGTCGGATACCTGGCCGAGCTGCTCATGGCCTACTTTGGCGACGGCGAGAAATTCGGAGTGCAGATCCATTACTCGCGCGAACAATCCCCCCTGGGCACAGCCGGCCCCCTGGCCCTCGTCCCGGGGCTGGACGAACCCTTCCTGGTGATGAACGGCGACCTGCTGACCACCCTCGATTACGGGCAGCTCTGGCAGGCGCACGCCGCTCAGGGGGCCATCGCCACCCTGGTGACCTTTCAGCGCGACGTCCAGATCGACCTGGGGGTCATCGAAACCGGCGAGGAGGGCCAGGTGCGGGGCTATATCGAGAAGCCCACCTATCACTACACGGTCAGTACCGGTATCTATGTCTTTGAGCCCGCGGTGCTGTCTTTTGTCCCCCGCGGCCGGCGGCTGGATCTGCCCGAGCTCGTGGCCCGGCTGCTGGCTGCCGGGCACCGGGTGGCGACCTTCCCGCTGCACGGCTATTGGCTGGACATCGGGCGGCCGGACGACTACGAGCGGGCGCTGACCGAATTCGAGGCACACCGCCGCGAGTTCCTGCCGGAGTAAGCCATGCGCCTGTGCTACGTTGCCAGTTGGAACATCCACGTGCGGCGCTGGATCCGCTATTTCGCCGAGCAGGGTCACGAGGTCCACCTATTCACCATCCAGCGCCCCCAGGAGTCGGTGCCGCCGGGGGTCGAGGTCCACGACCTCACCGCTCTGTTTCGCGTCCGCAAGCTGCGGTTCCTGGTCTGGGGCTGGCACGTGCGGCGCATGGTGCGCGCCCTGCGGCCCGACGTCCTGCACGCTCACCAGATCGCTGGCGGCGGCTGGCTGGGCGCCGCGGCGGGTTACCATCCCCTGGTCGTCACAGCCTGGGGGTCGGATCTGCTGCTCAACGCCCGCCGCTCGCGGGTGCAGCGGCTCCTGGCCCGCTGGGTCCTGCAGTCGGCTGATTATGTCACGTGCGTCTCGCGCAACCTGGCCCAAGCTGCCCTGGCCCTCGGCGCCGACGCCAGCCGCCTGGAGGTGGCGCCCTGGGGCGTGGACACGCAGGTCTTTTTTCCCGCGGCCGACAGGCAGCAGGCCGTAGAGCGCCTGGGCCTGGAGCCCGGCCGCTACGTTCTCAGCCCGCGGGCGCTGATGCCGGTCTATAACCCGCTGGACATTGCCCGCGCCATCCCGCTGGTCCTGGCCCAGGTGCCGGCCGCGCGGTTCATCGTCCGCACCCATATCCACGACGCCGATCTGCTGGCTGCGTTTCGGGCCATCGTCGCCGGGGCAGGCTGCGAGGCCACCGTGCAGTACGTCGGCGACCTGCCCGACGACCGGGCCATCGCCGAACTGTACCGGGCGGCCGAGGTCGTCGTCTCGGTCCCGTCGTCCGACGGCACGCCCTCCTCCGTCCTGGAGGCGCTGGCCTGCGGGACAGTGCCCGTGGTGAGTGACCTGCCCTCGCTCCACGAGTGGATCGATGACGGGCGAGAGGGCCTGTTCGTCCCGCCCGGCGACGTCCCGGCCATTGCCCGGGCGGTCGTGCGCGTCCTGGCCGACGACCAGCTCCGCGCCCGGATGCGCCGGCAGGGACGGGAGATGGTCGAGCAGCGCGCCGACAGCCAGGTATGGATGCGCCGCAGCGCCGAGATCTACCAGGAGCTGCTGCCCTGGAAAAGTACAAGGTGAGCGTCCCCATGCCCCAGATCCCGCCCTCCAGTCCACCGCCGGCCGGGCCGCGCCCCGGCGCCCGCGTCGCCATGCTGCTGTCCAACGCCTTCCGGCCTGACCCCCGCGTGGCGCGGGAAGCCCAGGCGCTGGCCGCGACCGGCCACCAGGTCACCATCGTCTGCTGGGACCGGGAGGGCAGCCTGCCCGCCAGCGAGACGGTCGATGGCTACCGCGTGGAGCGCGTGCAGGACGTGCGGTCCGTGTATGGCGCGGGTCCGCGCCAGCTCCTGTACATCCCCCGCTTCTGGCGGGAGGCGGTCCGCCGCGTGCGCACCCTCCGGCCCGACGTGCTCCACTGCCACGACCTCGACACCCTCCCGGCCGGCTGGTGGCTCAAGGGCCGGTGCCCGGTACGACTGGTGTACGATGCCCACGAAGACTACCCGGCGTTGATGTCGCTCTACCTGCCCCGGCCCATGGTGGCAGCGCTCGCCTGGCTGGAGCGCCGCCTGCTGCAGCGGGTGGACTCGGTCATCACCGCCAGCACGGTCCTGGCCGACAAGCTGCGGTCGTGGGGCGTAGACCCGGTGGTCACCATCGGCAACGTCCAGCCGCTGGAGGCCTTTGCGGCGGTGGGCGAGGCACAGACGGCCGCCGCGCGGGCCGCCCTGGGCCTGGCGCCGGAAGACCTGGTCGTGGCCTACATCGGCGGCTTTAGCCGGAACCGCCAACTGCTGCCCCTCATCGAGGCCGCCCGGCAGATGCCCGGCGTGCAGGTCCTGCTGTGGGGCGACGGGCACCAGCGGGCCGCCGTCGAAGCCGCCGCTGCCCAGGTGCCGAACGTGCGCTACCTGGGCTGGCTGCCGGCGGAGCAGGTGCCGCTGCACATGTGCCTGGCCGACGTCGTTTACTACTGCCTGGTGCCCGACTATCCCGGGGCGGTCTACAACGCGCCCAACACCCTGTCCAACGCCATGGCCGCCGGCCGGCCCATCGTCGCCAACGACGTCGGCGACCTGGGGCGCATCGTGCGCCAGACCGGCTGCGGGGTCCTGGTGCCCGAGGTAACGCGGGAAGCCATCCGCGGGGCCATCGAGCTACTGCGCGATCTGGAGACCCGGCGGCGGATGGGCCGGGCGGGCCGGGCCGCGGCCGAGGCGGAGTACAACTGGTCCGCTGCCCAGGGGCAGCTAGATAAGGTCTATGCCGAGCTATGGCCATGAGCATTCACATCCTGAACGTCGTGGGCGCCCGCCCCAACCTCATGAAGATGGCCCCCATCGTGGACGAGATGGCGCGCCATGCCGAGATCGACCAACGCCTGCTGCACACCGGCCAGCACTATGACGACAACATGTCGCGCGTCTTTTTCCAGGAGCTGGGCCTACCCCCGCCCGACGTCTACCTGGGCGTCGGCTCGGGCAGCCACGCCTCGCAGACGGCGCAGGTCATGGTCGGCTTTGAAAAGATATGCCTGGAGAGCCGCCCCGACATGGTGGTGGTTGTCGGCGACGTCAACTCCACGATGGCCTGCGCCATCACCGCCGTCAAGCTGTGGATCCCGGTGGCCCACGTCGAGGCCGGGCTGCGCAGCCTTGACCGGCGCATGCCCGAGGAGATCAACCGCATTGTTACCGACGCCGTCTCTGACCTGTTGCTTACGGCGTCGCGCGATGGCGACGAAAACCTGATCCGGGAAGGCGTCGATCCGGCACGCATCCATTTCGTCGGCAACGTCATGATCGACACGCTTTTGCGCCATCGCGCCCGGGCCGCCGCCAGCGATGTCCTGGGCCGCCTGGGCGTGCCGCCGCGCGGCTATGCCCTGCTGACACTGCACCGCCCGTCAAACGTGGACGACCGGGAGACCCTGGGCGGCATCGTCTCCGCCCTGGAGGCGGTCCAGGCACGGCTGTCCATAGTCTTCCCCGTTCATCCTCGCACGCTCAAGCGCCTGGAGTCCTTTGGCCTCCTGGACCGGCTCGCCGCCATGCCCGGCATGATCCTCACCGAACCCCTGGGCTACCTCGACTTCTTGTGCCTGCTGGATCACGCTCGCCTGGTGCTCACCGACTCCGGTGGCATCCAGGAGGAGACCACAATCCTGGGTGTGCCCTGCCTGACCTTGCGCCCGAACACCGAGCGGCCGGTGACCGTCACCCAGGGCACCAATCAGGTCATCGGCTCCTCGCCGGAGCGCATCGTGGCGGCCAGCCTGGAAGTGCTGGAGGGCCGGGGCAAGGAGGGCCAGCGGCCAGAGCTGTGGGACGGCCACGCGGCAGAGCGGATCGTGCGCGTACTCCTGAATTGGCAACAGGGAAATTCCTGAGAAGACTGTGGAACCGGGGCATTTGATCTCTGCAAGTGCCTGTGCTACAATGGCCGCCGTTGAGAATATATGACAATGCGTATCCTTTACCTCAGCCAGTACTTTCCGCCGGAGGTAGGTGCCACCCAAACCCGGGCCTACGAGATGGCGCGCAACCTGGTGCGCCTGGGACACCAGGTCACGGTCCTGGCCGAGGTTCCCAACCACCCCACGGGCATCATACCGCCCGCCTACCGGGGCAAGCTCTACGATCGGGCCGTGATGGACGGCATCGACGTCCTGAGGGTATGGGTCAAGACGGCGCCGCAAAAGACCTTTGCCACCCGCATGCTCTTCTACCTGACCTACATGGTCAACGCCGCCCTGGCCGGCTCGCTCCTGGCGCCCGGCCGGTTCGACCTGGTCTATGCCTCGTCGCCGCCGCTCTTTGTGGGGGCCGCCGCCCTGGTCCTCAGCCGCCTGCGGCGGGCACCCATGGTCTTTGAGGTACGAGACCTGTGGCCCGAGTCGGCAGTGCAGCTCGGCGAGCTGAACAGCGCCCGCGCCGTCCGCCTGGCGACGCGCCTGGAAGAGGCATGCTACCGCAACGCGCGGCACATCGTAGTCGTCACCGAGGGCATTCGCACCCGGCTGCTGGAGCGCGGCTACCCGGCCGAGAAGATGACCCTTATCCCCAACGGTGCCAACACCGACCTCTACACCCCGCAGCCGCCCAACCTGGAGCTGCGGCGATCCTGGGGCATCGGGCCCGAGCGCTTTGTGGTCCTCTACGCCGGGCTCCACGGCCTAGCCCACGGACTGGAGACGGCGCTCCTGGCCGCGGAGGAACTGAAGGACCACCCGGAAATCCTGTTCCTCTTTGTGGGCGACGGGCCCCAGAAGGCGGCCCTGGTGGAGCAGGCAGGACGGATGGGCCTGCCCAACGTGCTCTTTCACGACGCGCTGCCCGAGGCGGAGCTGCCCTCGGCCATCGCCATGGCCGACGTCGGGCTCGACACGCGTCGCCGCCTGGGCATCTCCCAGGGCACGCTTCCGGTCAAGATGTTCAGCTACATGGCCTGTGCCCGACCCGTGCTCCTCTCCACGGAGGGCGAGTCCACGGAGCTGCTCCGCCGCGCCGGCGCCGGTGTGGCCGTCCCGCCGGAAGACCCATCCGCCCTGGCCTGCGCCATCCTCGAGCTCCAGGCCAATCCTGCCCTGCGCGCCGAGATGGGTCAGAAGGGCCGCGCCTTTGCCCAGGCGCACTATTCTCGCCAGGGGTTTGCCTGCCAATTGGAGCAGCTCTTGCGGGGCCTGTTGGTTTCCGGCGAGCCCTGAGAAGCATCCAAGGAGGATCCATGACCGTAAGATTTGGCCTGATCGGCTGCGGGCGCGTTGCTCCCCGTCACGCCCAGTCGCTGATCCAGTTGCCCGAGACGCAGATCGTCTCCGTGGCCGACATACGCGAGGACCGGGCCAGGCGGTTTTCAGCCGAGTACGGCGCCCAGGCGTACACGGACTATCACGACATGCTGGCCCGGCCGGACATCGACGCCGTTACCGTCTGCGTTCCCAGCGGCCTTCACGCCCAGGTGGCCATCGACGTTCTGCAGGCCGGCAAGCACGTCCTGGTCGAAAAGCCCATTGCCCTGAACCTGGCCGACGCGGATCGCATGATCGCCACGGCCCGGAAGGCAGGCCTGAGGCTGGGCGTCGTCCTCCAGAACCGCTACAACTCGCCGGTGCAACAGGTCCGCACCCTCATTGACCAGGGGCGCCTCGGCAAGCTCTACCTGGGCAGCGTATGCGTGCGCTGGTATCGACCCCAGTCCTACTACGAGGACGGCTGGCACGGCACCCTCTCCATGGATGGCGGCGCCCTGATGAACCAGAGCATCCACCATCTGGATGCCCTGCAGTGGTTCATGGGTCCCGTCGCCTCGGTGTATGCCTACACGGCCACCCTTGCCCACACGATGGAAAGCGAGGACGTGGGTGTGGCAGTGGTGCGCTTTCGCAGCGGGGCGCTGGCCACCATCGAGGGCTCGACCCTCACCTGGCCCCAGAACCTGGAGGGCTCGGTCGCCGTCTTTGGCGAACACGGCTCTGTCAAGGTCGGGGGGACGGCGCTGAGCCGCATTACCCTCTGGAAGGTAGATGGGGAGCTGGAGCGCGAGGCCGAGATCCTCACCGGCCAACGCGTCGACCCGCCCACGGTCTATGGCTACAGCCACCGGGAAGTGATCCACGATTTCGCCCGGGCGCTGCTGGACGGGCGTGAGCCCAGCACGCCGGGACCGGAGGCCCGCAAATCGCTGGCCCTGGTGCTGGCCATCTACGAATCGGCACGCACGGGGCGGGAGGTGCAACTGCCCCATGAATGACAGGACGTTGCCTCAGCCCGTGGCCCCCGGCGCCGCAACGCCCTGGATTCTTTACCCCGGCGTGCACCTGGGCGAAGGGGCCACGGTCGGCGCCTTTTGCGAAATCGGCGTACCGCCACGCGGCCACGAAGCGGGTGACCTGGAGACCCACATCGGCCGCCAGGCCGTCATCCGCTCTCACACGGTCATCTATGCCAGCAACGACATCGGCGACGGCTTTCAGACAGGCCACGGCGTCCTGATCCGGGAAGCCAACAGCATCGGCCACCGGGTCAGCATCGGCAGCCACACGGTGGTCGAGCACCACGTCCGCCTTGCCGACGGCGTGCGCATCCACAGCCAGGCCTTTATCCCCGAGTTCAGCGTCATCGAGGAGGAGGCCTGGATCGGCCCCAACGTGGTATTCACCAACGCCATCCACCCTCGCTGTCCCCGTGTCAAGGACTGCTTGCGAGGGCCGATCATCCGCCGCGGCGCCAAGGTCGGCGCCAACGCCACCCTGCTGCCCGGCGTTGAGGTCGGCGAGATGGCCCTGGTCGCGGCAGGCGCCGTGGTCACGCGGGACGTGCCCGCCGGCGCCGTGGTCGCCGGCAACCCCGCTCGCGTCGTGAAACAGGTCGCCGAGCTTACCTGCCCCTACGGGCTCCTGGAGGGGCCCTATGGCGAGCAATACGCCGTCTTTCCCGGCACCACCGGCAAGGAGAGCAGCCAATGATTCCCCTCATGGACCTGAAAGCACAATATCGCTCCCTCAAGCCCGAGATCGATCTGGCCATTGCCCGTGTTTTGGAGCATACCCAGTTCATCCAGGGGCCCGAGGTCCGGTCCTTCGAGGCTGCCTTTGCCGCGGCCTGCGGCGGCGCCCACGCCATCGGCGTCGCGTCGGGAACGGCCGCCATCCACCTGACCCTCGTCGCCCTGGGCATTGGCCCCGGCGACGAGGTGATCACCAGCGCCCACACCTTTATCGCCAGCGCCGAGCCCATCCTCCAGGTGGGCGCCAGGCCCGTCTTTGTCGACGTCGACCCGGGGACCGGCAACATCGATCCCGCGCGGCTGGAAGGGGTCATCACGCCACGGACCCGGGCGCTGCTGCCCGTGCACCTCTACGGCCAGCCCGCCGACATGCCCGCCATCCTGGAGGTCGCCACGCGCCACGGCCTGTTGATCGTCGAGGATGCAGCTCAGGCCCATGGCGCCCTGTGCGGCGGCCGCCACGTGGGCCTGTGGGGCCGGGCCGGCACCTTTAGCTTTTACCCGGGCAAGAACCTGGGCGCCTATGGCGATGCTGGCGCCATCATCACCACCGACGAGGAGCTGGCCGCGCGGCTGCGAATGCTCCGCGACCACGGGCGCAGCGAGAAGTATCTGCACAGCGAGCACGGCTTTGGCGAGCGCCTCGATGCCCTCCAGGCCGCCATCCTCGCCGTCAAATTGACCCGCCTGGAGGCGTGGAACGAGCGACGGCGCGAGATCGCAGCCCATTATCGGCAGGCCCTGGCCGATCTGCCCCTGGGGTTGCCTCCGGAGCGGGACGGTACGCGCCACGTCTATCACCAGTTTCCGGTGTACACCAGGCAGCGCGACGCCCTCCAGGCGCATCTGAAGGCGGCCGGGGTGGGCACGGGCATCCACTATCCGGTTCCACTCCATTTGCAGCCCGCCCTGGCGCACCTGGGCTACCGGCGCGGCGATCTGCCCGTCACCGAGGAACTGGCCAACACCGAGCTGTCGCTGCCCGTGTACCCGGAGCTGACCGTGGAGCAGATCGAGACCATCGTCGGCGCGGTGCGCGCCTTCTTTCCAGCGTGAGCCCTGGCGCTTTGGTTGTCCCGTCCCCTGGCTTGGGCCTGGTTCTTGCGCCCGCTGCCGAGCGTCAGATCCCCCGCCCTGGCTTCACATCCGGGGGAATTGTGCTATAATAGGACCCGCGTGGGGGGACGCCTTCGAGAAAAGGCACCGTCCGCAGGCAACGACAGGAGGACGGCACCGGAACACGGGCCGGGGATGAGGAACTTGAAAATTCTGGTAACCGGTGGGGCGGGCTACATCGGCTCGAACCTGGTGGATACGCTCATGGCCGAGGGCCACCAGGTCCACGTCATAGATGACCTGTCCACGGGCAAGATCCAGAACATTGCCCACCACCTTGGAAACGAGAGATTCCGTTTCGTTAACGACAGCATCCTGGATCGGGCGCTGATCGATCGCCTCGTCGATGGCGTCGACTGCGTCTATCATCTGGCCGCCCTGGTGGGCGTCAAGTACGTCGTGCAGAACCCGCTCAAGGGCATCTACACCAACGTCACCGGCACCGAGGTTGTGCTGCAAGCGGCCTATAAACGTTGGAAGAGAGTGCTCATCGCCTCCAGCTCCGAGGTGTACGGCAAGAGCGTCCAGGTGCCCCTGGAGGAAGACGGGGACCGCCTGTTTGGCGCGACGTCGGTGGCGCGCTGGTCCTATGCCATGTCCAAGGCCATCGACGAGCACTTTGCCTTTGCCTACGCCAACAAGGGACTGCCGGTCTCGGTTGTGCGCTATTTCAACTCTTACGGGCCGCGGCTGGATCCCAAGGGCTATGGCAGCGTCATCGCCAAATTCATCAGCCAGGCGCGCCTGAACCAGCCCATCACCGTGTTTGACAACGGGCAGCAGACGCGCTGCTTTACCTACGTCGACGACACGGTGCGCGGTACGTTGTTGGCTGCCAGCGTGCCCGAGGCAGTCGGCCACGTCTTTAACATTGGCTCCAACCGGGAGACAAGCGTGCTGGAGCTGGCACGGATCATCCGTGAGATGGTCGGTTCCGAGTCCGAGATCGTGCAGGTGCCCTACCGCAACGTGTTTGGCGAAAACTTTGAAGAGACCCGCCGGCGCGTGCCGGATATCCGCCGGGCACAGCAGGTGTTGGGCTTTCGGGCGGAAGTGCCCCTGGAAGAAGGCCTGCTCAAGACGGTGGACTGGTTCCGGCAGGCGTGGCCCATGGAGAGCCTGGCGGCAAGCAACGAACACGTGGCAGGCTTTTTCGACCTTGAGATGCCGCATCTCTAGGCATCGACCGGAGTAGCAGCCAAAGAGGCATATGTATGGAACGTAGTATGCGAACAAAGGTAAGCATTTTCTGCGATAAATTGATCGAGGCCGGCTGGCTGGCGGCCCTCGTCGTCGTGCCATTGTTCTTTAACATTCATTCCAACCGCGTGTTCGAGCCCGACAAGCTTTCGCTGCTCCGCTCCATCGCCCTGGTCATGGCCGCGGCTTGGCTGGTCCGCCTGGTGGAGGATTGGCGGGCCGGTCCTGCGCGGGACGGGGCCGACAAAAGCGGCGGCTCGATCTGGCGCCGCCTGGTCGCGACGCCTCTGGTGCTGCCCACCCTGGCCCTCGTCGTCGTCTATCTCGTCAGCACCGCGCTCTCGGTGGCGCCGCGCGTCAGCCTTCTCGGCTCTTACCAGCGGCTGCAGGGCACCTACACCACACTGTCCTACATTGTCGTCTTTTTCCTGGTTTTGCAGGGGCTGCGCACCAAGAAGCAGTTGGACCGGATCCTGATCACGGCCATCCTGGTCAGCTTTCCCATCGCCCTCTACGGCCTGATCCAGCACTTTGGCCTCGATCCGCTGCCATGGGGCGGCGACGTCCAGTCGCGGGCGGCTTCGAACATGGGCAACGCCATCTTTGTGGCTGCCTACATGATCATGATCGTCCCACTGACCATCGCTCGCCTCCTCGAGAACTGGAAGGAGGCCCTGGGCGGCTTGACCGTGCGGGACGGGGTTCTGGGCGTGGTCGCCTTTGTCCTCCTCGCCGCCGCCCTGCTCGTAGGCATGCTGCTGCCCGTGGGCCAGGGCCAGGAGTGGGTGCGCTGGCTGGCTCTTCTGGTGGGCATGGCTTTGCAGGTGCCCATCTATTTCCTGAGCCCGCCCCAAGAGCGGCCGCGGGTCTTGACCATCAGCCTGCCGCTGACCTTTGCCTTCCTGGTGGGCTTTTCCTGGATCCTGGAGATCTTTTTTCCGCCCCTCAGCGCCAGCTACTTCTGGCTCGGGCTCGTCGCCGCCATCCTCTTTCTGCTTGCCATGGCGGCCTTTGCCTATTACCTCCGCAAGCCCGTCGGACGCCTCATGCTCCTGGCTGCCTATTTCATCATCCTCGTCGCCCAATTGGTGTGCATCTTTTACACCCAGAGCCGCGGCCCGCTCCTGGGCCTCCTCGCCGGGCTGTTTTTCTTCCTGGCTCTCCTGGGGCTCGTCAAGCGCCAGGTGTGGGTGCCCTGGCTCATGAGCGCCGTGGCGGTGGGCGTGGCCATCTTCTTGATCTTGTTCAACACGGTGGACTCGCCCCTCATGAACCAACTGCGCCAGACGCGCTACGTCGGGCGCCTGGGCAGGGTGCTGGAGACGGAGAGCGGCACGGGGAAGGTGCGTGTCTTGATCTGGGAGGGGGTAACCGAGCTCGTCGACTGGCATCCTCCCCTGGTCCGCCCGGGGGAAGACGGCGGGCCTGACACGTTCAACGCCCTGCGCCCCATCCTGGGCTATGGGCCCGAGTCGATGTACGTGGCCTACAATCGTTTCTACCCGCCGGAGCTGGGCCATTTCGAGAAGCGGAACGCCTCGCCCGACCGCTCACACAACGAGACCTTTGACGCCCTGGTAACGACCGGAGGCGTGGGCACGCTGGTCTATCTGCTCCTCTTTGGCAGCATCTTTTATTATGGCTTCCGCTGGCTGGGATTAATGCGCAAACGGTGGCAGCTTTGGGCCTTTATCGGGCTGTTGGTGGCCGGCGCGGTCCTGGGCATGGTGGGCACCTGGGCATGGCGTGGAGCGGCGTACGTGGGGGTTGGCATTCCCATTGGCGCGTTGTTTGGCATCGCCATTTTCATCCTGGTCAGCCTGCTGCTTGCCAGTTTCCGGCCCGAGTGGCGCGTCCCCCCGGCCCGCTACCAGATCTGGATGCTGGCCCTCCTGGCGGCCATCGTGGCCCACTTTGTCGAAATACAGTTTGGCATCGCCATCGCTGCCACCAGGACCTATTTCTGGATCATGGCCGCGACCATGGTCGTCATCGGCACGCGCCTCGCGCTCCAGGACAAAGGTAGCGAGCCGGCCAGCGTTCCGGCGGGCACCCATGCCGCCGAGACGGGGGCCGCCCGGCGCCGCAAGCGAAACGAGCCCTCTCCCACCCCGGCGCCCCGCAGCGCCAGCCTCGAGGGACGCCGCTCTCTCCTGGTCCTCAGCGTCCTGACCATGCTCATCCTGAGCACCATGTTCTTTAACTCCATCACCCCCCAGGAGGGCAACCCGGGTGCCCTGGCGACCGTCTGGCGGTCGCTGACGGCCAGCAAGGACGGATCCTCACCCGTGATTCTGGTCCTGATCCTGAGCACCTGGGCCATGCTCGGCCTGGTGGGCCTGGCGGAGCTGGACCTGGCAGGCGACAAACAGGAAAAGAGCGGCGCGGGCTGGCCCGCGGCGCTGGGCATCTTTGCCCTCATATCCATCGTCGGCGCCCTGATCTTTGCCGTGTTTCACGCCACCAACCTGAGGCCGGTGACGCTCTCGGCCCTGGTAACCACCAACCCGCTGGCCAACACCATCACCTTCTACTACCTGGCCATGTTCCTCGCCATCATCGCCATGGCCGCCATCCTGGCGTTTTTCTCGGCACGCTTTCAGAGGGCGCCGGGCTGGCGCTGGACGGGCAGCGCCGCCGACGTCGCCCTGGCCGCTGCCGTCTTGATCTTGCCCGTGCTCCTGGCCTTCTTTATCGCCACTTCCAACCTGTCCATCGTCCGGGCCGATATTGTCTACAAGCAGGGCCTGAGCTCCGAGCGGGCGGGGCAGTGGGATGCAGCCATCTACCTCTACCAGGAGGCGACCCGGCTGGCTCCCAACGAGGACTTCTATTACCTCTTCCTGGGACGCGCGGCCATGGAAAAGGGCAAGGAAAGCTCGGGGGAGGAGCGCGAGATATGGTTGCGGGAGAGCGAACGCTCCCTGCAAAAAGCCCGCGCGATCGCGCCCCTCAACACCGATCATTCCCGCAACCTGTCCAAGCTCTACCTGGCCTGGGGAACGTTGACCACCGGCGAGCAACGGGCCGAGTTGTTCCAGAAGGCAGTCGCAATGTCGAACGATGCCGTGAAGCTGAGCCCCAACACGGCCGATATCTGGAACGAGCGAGCCCAGGTCTATGCCACCATGGGCGACTACGAAGGTGCGCTGGACACCTACCGTCATTCGCTGGAACAGGACGACGCCTACCACCAGACGCACCTGGCCCTGGCGCAGTTGTACACACAGCACGAGCAATGGGATGAGGCCATCGACTCCTTGCAGCGCGTCGTGGAGCTTAGCCCCCGGGTACCCGATGCCTACAGCCTGCTGGGCTATGCCTACTCGCAGGTGCAAGACACCGAGGCAGCCGTTGAAAACTACGAGAAGGCCGTGGAGCTGCGGCCGCAGAATTACCTGGATCAGAAGAACCTGGCCATCCTCTACAACGAAGTGGGACAGACCCAGGAGGCCATCGCGGCCGCGACACAGGCACTCGCCCAGGCACCGGCAGATGAAAAACCCTCCCTGGAGGCATTTCTGGCACAGCTCGGCGCCGTGGCGCCCGGCTCGACGGCCGCCGATCCAGAAGAGGTAGAAGATCTCCTGGCAGCCGGAAGCGCCCAGATACAGGGCCAAGACTGGCAGGGTGCCGCGGAGAGTTACGAACAGGTCCTGGCCGTCGATCCCGGCAACGTCATCGCCCACAGCGGCCTGGCCTACGTTTACGCCAAGCTGGGGGATCTGGAGCGTGCCATCACCGAAAACCTGGCCGTCCTGGACCTCATCCCCGGCGACTATAACAGCCACAAGAACCTGGCCATCCTTTACCGCCAGGCGGGCGACGTCGACCGGGCCATGGCCCACACGGACCAGGCCCTGAGCCTGGCACCGGAAGGTGATCTCGAGGCACTTCAAATCTATAAGGAGCAGTTGGAAGAAATGAAAACACAATCGTCAGCCCCGGCCGGGTCCGGGAATAGGGCCGGGGACCTGAGCCCCGGCCAGCGCAACGGCATGTACACGTCCCAACCGCCCATGGTCATCGACACCGCCAGGTCGTACCGGGCAACCATCGTCACGGACAAGGGTAACATCGTCGTCGAGTTGTACGACGACCAGGTACCCAACACCGTGAACAACTTTGTCTTCCTGGCGCGGGAAGGGTATTATGACAACACCACGTTTCACCGCGTGCTGCCCGACTTTATGGCCCAGGCGGGCGATCCGACGGGCACCGGCCGGGGTGGGCCGGGCTACAGCTTTGCCGACGAATTCGATCCATCGCTGAAGCACGACGGGCCCGGCGTTCTTTCCATGGCCAACGCCGGCGCCAACACCAACGGCAGCCAGTTCTTTATCACCTACGAAGCCACACCCTGGCTCGACGGCCGGCACACCGTCTTTGGAAGGGTAGTGGAAGGCTTGGCCGTCCTCCAGGCGCTGACGCCGCGCGATCCACAGCAGAATCCCACCTTTGCCGGAGACTCTATCCTCAGGATCGAGATCGAGGAGGAATAAGAACCCGGGCATGACCACCACTTTCATGCTCATCTTTGCCAGTGCCCTGGTGATGGCCATCGGCGGCACACCTTTGGTGCGCCGCCTGGCTCTTCACCTGGGCGTCATCGATCAACCCAGTGCCCGCAAGGTGCACCTGAACCCCATCCCCTTGCTGGGGGGCGTGGCCATGTACGGTGCCTTTATCGTCGCGGTGATCCTCTTTGGCAACCGCTTTCGCATCAACGAGCTCATCAGCATCCTGGTGGGCGCCAGCCTGGTGTCGTTCATGGGCGTGTGGGACGACCGCCGCGGGCTGAGCCCTCTGCTCAAGCTGGTGGGACAGTTCCTGGCCGCTTCCATCCTGGTGGTAACGGGCGTGCGGGTGGGCACCTTTGCCTGGGAGCCGCTCAACGTGGCCATTACCTTGCTGTGGGTGGTGACCATCACCAACGCCATGAACCTGCTGGATAACATGGACGGCCTGTCGGGGGGCATCGGCGCCACGGCGGCCATCTTTTTCCTGCTGCTCGCCGCCATGAACGACCAGTACCTGGTGGGCGCCCTGTCGGCGGCGTTGGTGGGCGCCTGCCTGGGCTTTCTCGTCTACAACTTTAACCCCGCGCGCATCTTTATGGGCGACGCGGGCAGCCTCTTCCTGGGGTTCGTCCTGGCAGCCACGGCCATCAAGCTACGCTTCCCTGGCCAGATACAGATCGTCACCTGGATGGTGCCGGTCCTCATTCTGGGCCTACCCCTCTTTGACACAGGCATGGTCATCGTCTCCCGGTTGCGCAGGGGGCTCAACCCCTTGACCACGCCGGGCAAAGATCATCTCTCCCACCGGCTGGTGGCGCTGGGCTATACACCGCGCGAGGCGGTGCTCATCTGCTATCTCGCCAGCGCCGGCCTGGGCGTGCTGGCCATCTTTGTGACCCAGGCCAGCGTCCTGGAAGGCTATGCCGTGGGTGCCACGGTCGCCGGCATCGGCCTCGCGGCCCTGGTGCGCCTGGAGCGCATCAGCTACCCGGGCAAAGAGGCCCACGGCACGTTTCTGCGAAGAAAGGCACCATAATGGAAAAGATCGTAAACCGTTCGGCCAGGGTGGCCGTCATCGGCCTTGGCTACGTTGGCCTTCCCCTGGCCGTCGGCTTTGCCCGGGCCGGATATCCGGTTCTCGGCCTGGACGTGGACCCGCGCAAGGTCGCTGCCATCGCCGAGGGCCGGAGCTATATCCAGGACGTGGCCTCGGCCGATCTGGCAGCCGTCGTTGCTTCGGGGCGTCTCACGACCAGCTCCGACTACCGCCGGCTTCGCGAGATGGATGCCATCTTTATCTGCGTGCCGACGCCCTTTGACACCCGCAAGGCGCCCGACCTCAGCTACATCGAGCAGGCCGCCCGGGGTATTGCGGAGCACCTGCAGCCCGGACAGTTGGTCGTCTTGCAGAGCACGACCTATCCCGGCACCACCGAGGAGTTTGTCCTGCCCCTGCTGGAAGAATCGGGGCTGAAGCCAGGGCAGGAGTTCCACCTGGCCTTTTCGCCGGAGCGCATCAACCCCGGCGACAAACACTACACCGTCGAGAACACGCCCAAGGTGGTGGGCGGGCTCACACCTCAGTGTACCGAGCTGGCCCGGGCTCTGTTGGCCCAGCTCTTTGCCCACGTTCACGTCGTCTCTTCGCCCCGGGCGGCCGAGATGACCAAGCTGTTGGAGAACATCTTTCGCAGCGTCAACATTGCCCTGGTCAACGAGCTGGCGCTTCTCTCGGAGCGGATGGGCATCGACCTGTGGGAAGTCATCGATGCTGCCAAGACCAAGCCCTTTGGCTTCATGCCCTTCTATCCCGGCCCCGGTGTTGGAGGCCATTGCATCCCGGTCGATCCCTACTATCTCAGTTGGAAGGCCCGCGAGTACGACTTTTACACCAAGTTCATCGAGCTGGCCGCCGAGGTGAACCTGGCCATGCCCTATCACGTGGTGGACATCGTGGGCCAGGCGCTGAGCCAGGAGGGCAAGGTCCTGTCCGGCGCCCGCGTGCTCATCGTCGGCGTAGCCTTCAAGCGAGACATAGACGACGCCCGCAACTCGCCAGCGGAACGGATCATCGAGCTGCTGCTTCGCCGGGGAGCCGACGTGTGCTACAGCGACCCATACGTGCCACGGTATCGCGTGGGACGCGACGTCTTTTTCCCGGAAGAGCGCTGGCTGGAGCACGTGGAGCTGAGTGACCAGTTCCTGGCGACGGTCGACTGCGCCGTCATCGTCGCCGGTCACCGCGCGGTCGACTACAACCGTCTCTTGCAGAGTGCTTCCCTCGTGGTAGACACCGACAACTCGACCCGCGGCCTGGCCGGCACGGCGCGTGTGGTGCGCATTGGCGCACCGCCCGAGCTGCAGAGAGAATGACAGGCGTGCCCGCAGCCATCGGAGAGGAAAAGCAGCCCTTCTGGAAGACCAAGCTCTTTCGCGCGCTGCTCGTGGCCCTGGTCATAGGCCTGAGCGTTGCCATCTTTTTTTTGCGCGACCAGTTTGCCCGGTTGGCGTCGGTCGGCTACGGGGGTATTTTTCTCGTCAGCTTGCTGGGCAATGCCACCATCGTCTTGCCGGCTCCCAGCCTTGCCCTGGTGTTCGCCATGGGCAGCGCCCTGCCTCCCGTCCTGGTGGGCCTGGCGGCGGGCGTCGGCGAGGCGTTGGGCGAGCTGACGGGCTATGCCGCGGGCTACGGGGGGCGGGCGGTCATCGAAAACCAGGCAACCTACGAAAAGCTCGTGGGATGGATGCGCCGGCGAGGGGGAATCACAATCCTGGTCCTGTCCATCGTCCCCAACCCCTTCTTTGACATCGCGGGCATCGCCGCCGGCTCCCTTCGTTATCCCATCTGGCGCTTCTTGCTCTTTTGCTGGCTCGGCAAGACCATCAAGACGGTCCTGGTGGCCTATGCCGGCGCCTACTCCCTGAACGTCATCCAGCCACTCCTGGGCTAGGCGCGCTCAGATCTCCACGCTCTCCAGCGGGCGGGTGGTGCCTACGATGGCGCCCAGCTCGGCCCGGTGGATCTCCTCGCCGAGCTTGCGTGGTGTGCCGCCAAAGCTGAGGAAC
The DNA here is from genome assembly GCA_034428935.1 of Anaerolineae bacterium. Classification (GTDB taxonomy): domain Bacteria; phylum Chloroflexota; class Anaerolineae; order JAAYZQ01; family JAAYZQ01; genus JAAYZQ01. The sequence goes on from DAOUHB010000020.1 coordinate 28,437, forward strand.
GGCCGCAGCGTCATGCCACTGTAATGCGTCGGCACCACCACCCGCGGCTCACCCAGGAGCCGCAGCGCCTGGGGCGCGCGCCGTGGCCCCATCTGCCCCATCGACACTCCGAGCGTGCGCAGGTCGCCAATGGGCAGCAGCACAGCGTCGAGCTTCCAGCGGTGGCCGATGGTGCGAAACAGATCCCGGTCCAACGAGGTATCGCCGGCGAAATAGACGGTGCGATCGCCCTCGACGACCAGGCCCAGCTCCCCGCCCGGGTGCTTGCCCGGCACGGCCGTCAGCCGCACGCCGCGAAACTCGTCCGAATACCAGGGCTCCACGGCGCGCAAACCCTGGAGTCCCAGCGACGCCGCCTTCTCTTCTTTGCCGCTGGGCAGCCACACCGGCGTGCCGGGTGACAGGCGCTTGAGCACCCCGGGCTCAAAGTGGTCGACGTGGGTGTGCGACACAAAGACCAGGTCGGGCAGCGGCATGCGGTCCAGGGTATAGGACCTGGGCGCCTGGTGCAGCCCGAGCACGCGAAAGACGGGATCGGTGACGATGGTCAGGCCTTCGGTCTCGATGATGGTCATGGACCAGCGGATGTAGGTCAGCTTCATTGCGCGCTCCTCAACCCGCTATACCAACTCGAAACGCGCCGTGAAGTGGCGCAAAAAGCGGGTCTCGTAAACGATGCGCACCCCGGGCAGGCTGTCGCGCCTGTCGTACAGGCCGGCGATGGTGTCCACGACATAGTCCAGGTGCGACTGGGTATACACCCGGCGGGGGATTGCCAGGCGCACCAGCTCCATCTCCGGATAGACGGTCTCGCCCGTGATCTGGTCCTCGTAGGCAAACATGACGCTGCCAATCTCCACGGCGCGGATGCCCCCCTCCAGGTAGAGGCCGGCCACCAAGGCCTGGCCGGGAAACCGGTCGCGGGGCATGTTGGGCAGAAAGCGCAGAGCGTCCAGGTAGACGGCGTGGCCGCCCGGCGGCTCGACGATGGGGATGCCGTCCTCCAGCAGCCGATCGGCCAGGTAGCGGGTGTGGGCCAGGCGATAGGCCAGGTACCCCTCGTCCAATCCCTCCCACAGGCCGCGGGCGATGGCCTCAAGGTCGCGGCCCGCCAGCCCGCCGTACGTGGGGAATCCCTCGCGCAGGATCAGCTCCTGGCTGGCGCGCTCGTGCAGGTCCGGGTCGTTCATGCACAGGAAGCCACCGATGTTCACCAGGGCATCCTTCTTGGCGCTCATGGTGCAGCCATCGGCATAGGAGAACATCTCCCGGGCGATCTCAAGGGTGCTCTTGCCGGCGTAGCCTGGCTCCCGGAGCTTGATGAAATAGGCGTTCTCGGCATAGCGGCACGCGTCGATGAAGAAAGGGATGTGATATTCGTGCAGGACCTGCGACGTCTCGCGGATGTTCTGCATCGACACCGGCTGGCCGCCTCCCGAGTTGTTGGTGACAGTGATCATGCCCAGGGGGATGTTGCGCGGCCCGACGCGCTCCACAAAGGCCCGCAGCTTGGCAATATCCAGGTTGCCCTTGAAGGGGTGGTGGTTGGTGGGATCCTTGCCCTCGTCGATGACCAGGTCGGCGGCCGCGGCGCCCCGGGCTTCGATGTTGGCTCGCGTGGTATCAAAGTGCATGTTGCTTGGCACGTGGAGCCCCGGCCGGGCGAGGATGGAAAAGAGCACGTTCTCGGCCGCCCGGCCCTGGTGCGTCGGCAAAAAATGCTGAAAGCCAAAGATCTGCCGGATGGTGTCTTGCAGGTTATAATAGTTGCGGCAGCCGGCGTACGATTCGTCGCCGCGCATGAGCCCGGCCCACTGGTTATCGCTCATGGCCGACGTCCCGGAGTCGGTCAGCAGATCCACATAGATGTCCTCGGCGCGGATGAGGAACGGGTTGTAGCCGGCCTCCGCCAGCAATTGCGCCCTCTCCTCCCGGGTGGTGCGCTTGATCGGCTCCACCGTCTTGATGCGAAACGGCTCCGGCAAAAACTCGGCCATGGTTTGCCCTCCCGGTTCTTGTTGGTGGCTATTATACTACAGGGCTGCCGGAAGCCAAAGAGGGTGCTCCCCTGCCGCCTGCGCCCTGGCTCATTCTCCTTCGAGGAGGCGCCAGTAGCTGTCGTAGCGCTCCTCGCTGATCTTGCCTGCCTCGACGGCCGCCTTGACGGCACAGCCCGGCTCGTGGGTGTGGGTGCAGCTCGAAAAGTGGCAGTCGCTCAGGTAGGGGCGCATCTCGACAAAGTGCCAGGCCAGCTCTTCAGGCTCGATGTCGTAAAGGCCGGCCTCTCGCAGCCCCGGCGTATCGGCCACGTAACCGCCCTCGTCCAGCGGCCAGAGCCGGGTGCTGACCGTCGTGTGGCGACCCTTGCCGGTGGACTCGCTGACCTCGCGAACGGCCAGCCCCAGGTCGGGCTGGACGGCGTTAAGCAGGCTGGTTTTGCCCACGCCGGAGGGCCCCGAGAGCACGCTGATCCGGTCGCGCAGCATCTCACCCAGCTCGTCGATGCCCTGGCCCGTCTTGCTGCTGGTCAGGAGCACGGGATAACCGATCTCTTCGTAGACGCCAAAGAGCTCGTGGGCCTCCAACGGGTCGTCCAGGAGGTCCACCTTGTTGGCGCAGATGATGGCCGGCAAGTCGTTGTTCTCGGCCAGCACCAACAGGCGATCCAGCAGGCGCATGTGGGGTTCGGGCTCGCGGACGGACAGGATGAACACGGCCTGATCCGGGTTGGCGACGATGACGTGCTCGAAAGGCATCTGGCCCGGCCCTGGACGCAGGCGACTCAGTTTGGTCTCCCGGGGCAGCACCTCCTCGATGACGCCCTTGCCCGGCCTGGTAGGCCGCCAGAGCACGCGGTCGCCCGTGGCGACGAGGTCGGTGTACAGGCGCTCCTGCTTCAGCCTGCCACGAACCGAGCAGGCGACCGTCTCGTCATCAGAGCGCACGCGGTGATGGCCACTGCGAGCCTGTAGAACGATCCCATCCTTCAGGTCAGCCAACGTCCACGCTCCTCGCCTCACTCCCTGCATCGCCGGACCTGCCGGCCAAGATTTCGACTCGGGGTATTCAGCGCCCGTTTCCGTCGTCTGCCGGCGACTCGCTTGACATTATAATGCCCAAGGGCACAGCCGTCAACTGGGATTCCTCCATTGATAGGACGGCCGATTTGGTGTATACTGGACGCAGACCGTCTTGGGGAAAGGGTGATGAAACTCCATCTGCCCGACTGGCACAGCTTGCCCATCCAGATGATACTCAGCTTTGTGGCGCTGGTGTTGCTCACGGCAGCGGCTGTGGGCCTGCCATCCCTTTTCCTCATGCGTAACCAGCTTCAACACCAGGCCCGCGAGCAGGTTCGCCAGGGGGTACTGGCCACACAGGCCCTGTATGACGCCACCCGAGACGAGCTGGAGAGCATGGCGATTCTGACGGCGCAACGCCCCACCCTTCGCCAGATTCTCTCCAACAAGCGCTATGACGAGGTACCGCCCTACCTGGACACGCTACAGCCGGGCCTGGACCTGGACTTGCTCGTCGTCTGCACGGCCGAAGGCCGCCTGGCTGCTGATTCCGGTAGGCTGCCCGTGGATCCGTGTGCAAGGGGTACCATCCCGGGATTCCAGGCCATTGCTGGCAGCGGAACTCCCCAGGCGTGGCTCCTGGCGATGGAACAGGCGGTGGGCGAGGCGGGCGAGCCGCTGGGCAGCGTGTGGGTGGGCAGGGCGCTGGACGGCGAGTTGCTGGCGCATCTGCGGGCCCAAACGGGCCTGGAGCAAACCCTCCTCATGGCCGGGCAGCCGCTGGCCAGCAGCCTATCCGGGCGCGCCCCGGCGAGGGTGGACCGGGCCGGCTCGCCGGCCCGGATGGCCGTGGATGGGCAGGACTTTTACACCCAGTCCTTTCCTCTGGGCGCGGGGGAGCTTCAGGCGGAGGTGGCCCTGGACGTCGCCGACCTGGGTGCCACGCAGTCCGAGCTGGGCTGGGCCCTGGCGGGCAGCATCCTCAGTGCCGTGGTCGTGGCGTCGTTGTTGGGCACATACCTGGCCGGCCGCATCAGCTCGCCCCTGGGCCACCTGGCGCAGGTGGCCGCAGCCATGGGCCAGGGCAGCACGCCCGGCGAGGTAGCCACTGCCCTTGAAAGCTCCCTGGTTGTCGAAACCCGCGTCCGCGAGGTTGCCCAGGTGGCCCAGGCACTGGAAACCGCGCGCCGCGACCTGCAGCGCTCGGTAAACCAGCTCCAGCAAGAGAAACGATGGATCGACCACCTCCTGGAGTCCATCGTGGAGGGGATCGTCACCCTCGACCGCCGCGGCTACATCACCTTTTTCAGCCACGGCGCCGAGCACATCACCGGCTGGCCACGAGACCAGGTTCTCGGCCGCCCTTGCGACACAGTGTTCAAGCCGCTGGAGGCGGAGGTACCGTTCAGCAAGCTTATCCCGCCGCCTGGCCAGCGGCGCAAGATCTCTATCGAGCTGTCCGACGGACGCCAGGCCATCCTGGCCGTCACGGGCGCCCGCCTGATGCCACCGGAGCGCGGCGATGCCCTGGTGGCCCTGGTCTTTCGCGACATCAGCGAAGAGGAGGCAGTGCATCGCCTGCTGGGCCACTTTTTGGCCAACGTGGCCCACGAGTTTCGCACCCCGCTCTCGGCCCTGGCCGCATCCGTCGAGCTGCTTCTCGACCAGGCGCCCGAGCTGAGCCCGGGCGAGCTGGAAGAACTCCTGGTGACCCTACACCTCGGCGTCCTCGGCCTCCAGACCCTCATCGACAACCTCCTGGAGAGCGCCAGCATCGAGACCGGGCATTTTCGCGTCTATCCCCGGCCCTGCCGCGTGGCGACCGTCATCGCCGAAGCTGTGGAGCTGATGCAGCCGCTCTTGCTCAAGCACGGGCAACGCCTCGTGGTCGAGATGCCGGCGGCCATGCCCGTCGTGCAGGCCGACCCCCGGCGCACCGTCCAGGTGATCAACAACCTTCTCTCGAATGCCATCAAGTACGGCCCCGACGATGCCGAGATCGAGGTTTGCGCTGCCGTCGAGGGTAAATGGGTGCGCCTCAGCGTTGCCGACCGGGGCCCGGGCATCCGCACCGAGGGCCGGAAGGACCTGTTTCGTCGCTTTGTCCACCCCTCCCCCGACGACAACGGCGGAGCGCGGGTGGGCGCCGGCCTTGGCCTGTCGGTGGTCAAGGCCATCGTCGAGGCCCACGGCGGGCAGGTGGGCATCGAGGGGCGGCCAGGCGGCGGCTCGATCTTCTGGTTCACCTTGCCCCGGGCAGAGGATACATGAAAGCGCTTATCGTAGACGACGACCGTGTCCTGGCCGACGTCCTGGCCTTTACCCTGCGCCGCGAGGGCTTTGAGGTCGTCCAGGCCTTTGACGGCGAGATGGCCCTGCAACGCTGGCAGGAAGAACGCCCCGACCTCGTCGTCCTGGACGTGAACCTGCCTCGCCTCGACGGCTTTGCCGTCTGCCGCCGCATTCGCGAGCTGTCGGACACGCCCATCCTCCTGCTGACGGTGCGCAACGAAGAAGACGACATCGTCCGCGGGCTGGAACTGGGTGCCGACGACTATATCACCAAGCCTTTCAGCCCGCGGCAACTGGTGGCCCGGGCTCTGGCCGTGCTGCGCCGGGCCCAGCGAGCCCCAGCCCCTGTCGTCCGGCAGGCGGGCGAGCTGGCCCTGGACTCCAGCCGGCGCGAGGTGCGCTTTGCCGACGGCGAAGCAGTGTCGCTGGCGCCCCTGGAATCGCGCCTGTTGGAGTACCTGATGCTCAACGCCGGGCACGTGGTGACCATGGAGGCCATCATCGACCACGTCTGGGGGCCGGAAGGCGGCGACCGCGACATGCTGCGCCAGTTGGTGCGCCGCTTGCGGCAAAAGATCGCCCTCTGCGGAGGCGCGAACAACACCCCAGCAGCGGGTGCCAGCGCCGGCACCCAGCCCTACATCGAAACCGTGCCCGGCCTCGGCTACGGCCTCGTCATCCCTTCGTCGCAAGACCAGGACTAGACAAAAATTATCACAGGTTTGTCACGGGTGCATCACGCCCCCTATCATCCCTTCAGGGCACAATGACCCTACGTTCTGAAGAGGTGCTGCGGGTGTGTGTGCCAGGGAGTGGCCAAAGCCAACCTACCTGTCTCTCGACGAGTTACGAGCGGATCCCAACCTCGCCAGGCTTCTCCCACCCGAGATAGCATATCGCTTTCATGCCCTGCCCGTGGCGGAGCAAGGCGGACGCATCACCGTGGTCATGGCCGATCCGGAAGATGACGAGGCCCTCTCCGCCATTGCGAGTATCCTGGGTCGCGAGCCGTGTGTTGTCCAGGGCGACGCCAGGGCCATCGACGCGTCGCTGGCCCGGCTCTGGGGCCGGGTGCCCCACGACAAGCTAAGGCTCCTGGTTTGTGCACCGGATGGACCCGCGGCGAGCAGGCTGGGCGTCTATGCCCGATCGATGGGTGAGTTGTTGGACGCCGAGGTCACGGATGCCAACTGCGAGGGCGGCCTGGCGACTTGGATACGGCGGTACGGCGAGCCACCGTGCGACCTGCTGCTCATCGGGGAGGCGGCGGGTGCGCTGATAGAGCCCTGGCTGGCGGCCCAAGCGTCGCGACGAGGGATGCCCGCGGCTCTCCTGGTGGCACCCAGGCCCCGGTGGCCCGCGTCCAAGATCTTGCTCATCGCGTGCGGCGTGGAGTCCGACGCCGTCGCCGCCGAATGGGTTCTTCGCCTGGCCCGGCCAGGCACCACCACCGTCAACGTCCTGGCCGTCGTTCCACCGCCGACTGCCGTGCAGGGAGGACGCCGCGCCGCCCACGCCGGACATGCCCGGGACCGCCAGGGGCTGCCAGCCCTGTTGAGCGCCGAGACGCCCCTGGGCCACGAGCTGCAGGAGGTTGCCCGCCGGCTGGAGGAGCAAGAGATCCAGAGCAGCCTGCGGATGAGGCAGGGACCTCCCGAGTGGCAAATACGGCGCGAGCTGGCCGGCGAGGATCACGACCTGGTGGTCATGGCGCTGCAGCCGGGCGAGGGCCGGCAGGGCGGGCTGGAAGACCTGGCCGCCACACTGCTGCGCTGGAGCGACCGGCCGACGCTCATCGCCAGGCCGGCATCTCGGTGACCGTTCCAATAAGCTCCTGGCATTGCCAGAAGGAGGCAAGCATGAGGCACAGACGACATTGGATAAAACACTCCATCTCCGTTCTGTTCATCGTCGCTCTCCTGAGTGGCCTGGTTGGCTGCGGCGGCGGGGGCGACGCGCAGCCGGCCGGCGCGGAAGGCGGCGTCGAGGGCACCATCACCATCTCGGGGGCCTGGGCGCTCTATCCCCTCATGGTGCGTTGGGGCGAAGAGTTCCAGAAGGTCTACCCGGACGTGCGCCTCGACATCTCGGCCGGGGGTGCGGGCAAGGGCCTGGCCGACGCCCTGGCCGGCGCCGTGGACATTGGCATGGTCTCCCGCGAGATCTCGCCCGAAGAGGAGGCCAAAGGCGCCTTCTGGACCGCCGTCGTCAAGGATGCCGTCTTTCCGACCATCAGCGCCGCGAACCCGGTGTGGGACGACCTTCAGCAGAAGGGGCTCAGCCGCGAGGTTTTCCAGGGGATTTTCATTAGCGGCGAGATCACCACGTGGGGGCAGGCCATCGGACGGCCCGAAGTCTCCGACCCCATCCACGTCTTTACCCGGTCCGATGCCTGTGGCGCGGCCGAGACCTGGGCCAAGTACCTGGGCGCCCAGCAGGAGGATCTCCTGGGCATTGCCGTCTATGGCGACCCCGGCCTCCTGGACGCCGTGATCAAGGACCCGCTGGCTATTGGCTTTAACAATCTCAACTATGCCTACGACGTGGACACCGGCCTGCCGGTGGAGGGCGCCCGGGTAGCGCCCATCGACGCCAACGACAACGGGCAAGCCGACGTCGACGAGATCTATTTGACCAAAGAGCAGGCCGTCAACGCGGTCGCGACCAACAAGTATCCCTCGCCACCTGCCCGGGACTTGAACCTGGTGACCCGGGGACAGCCCGATGGCCTGACGGCGGCGTTTATTTCCTGGATTCTGACCGACGGCCAGGCATTCGTGGACGAAGCGGGCTACATCGCACTGCCCGCGGAGAGGCTGGCGACCGAGGCCGACAAGCTTGGCGATTGACGTTTCCCCTCGCCCTGAGTCGTTGCGGGGCGAGATGCCACCGGGGAGAGACATGCAAAAGGCGATGGTTCTCCAGGTTCGTCGCCGGAGGCAACGACGCGACCGGCTGGCAAGACAACTCATGGGGTTCCTGACCCTGGCAACTGTCCTGTTGGTGCCGATCATTGCCGTGGCCCTGTTCCTGCGGGCCCTGCCCATCCTCGCCGTCCGGCCTCTATCGGAGCTGCTCTTTTCGACCACCTGGCGCCCGCTAAAGGGCATGTTTGGCTTCTACCCGTTCATCGCCGGCACCCTGTGGGTGACGGCGGTGGCCATGATCATCGCCGTTCCGCCTTCTCTGCTGACCGCCATCTACCTGGCCGAGTACGCGTCGTCGCGCCTGCGGGCCGTCGTCAACCCCCTCATCGACCTCCTGGCCGGCATCCCCTCCGTGGTGTATGGCGTGTGGGGCGTCCTGACCGTCGTGCCCCTGGTGGGAGACCACGTCGCGCCGTTCCTCAACCGCTGGCTGGGGCCCATCGGCCTCTTTCGCAGTACCAACCCCACGGGCTACAACGTCCTCTCGGGCGGCGTGGTGCTGGCGGTCATGGTCTTTCCCATCATCATCGCCGTGGCTCAGGACGTCATCCGGGCCGTGCCGCAGGGCCTGCGCGAGGCATCCCTTGCCCTGGGCGCCACCCGCTGGCAGACGGTTCGCCGGGTGGTCCTGCGGCGGGCCTGGCCGGGCGTCATGGCCGCCGTCGTGCTCGGCTTTTCCCGCGCCTTTGGCGAGACAATGGCCGTCCTCATGGTCGTCGGCAACGTGCCCGAGGTACCCCGCTCTATCTTGGACCCGGCCTATCCCCTCACGGCCCTCATCGCCAACAACTACGGCGAGATGATGTCCATCCCCCTCTACGACGCGGCCCTCCTGGGCGGCGCGCTCATCCTGCTGCTCATCGTCCTCGTCTTTAACCTGGGCGCCCGCCTGGTGCTGGTCCGCCTGGTGCGCAACGAATAGGAGAAGAGAATGAACAGACGCCGGGCAAGGCTGGAAGAAACGCTGATGAAGGTGCTGATGCTCGCTTCGGCGGCCATCGTCCTGGGCAGCCTGCTCCTGATCCTGGGCACCGTCATCTGGCGGGGCCTGCCGTCGCTGAACCTGGCCATGCTGACCCAGACGCCCAAGGGCGGCTACTACCTGGGCAAAGAGGGGGGCATCCTGAACGCCATCGTCGGCTCGCTCTACCTGGCCCTCGGCGGTACCCTGCTGGCCATGGTGGGCAGCCTGCCCATCGCCATTTACCTGCAGCTATATGCCGCCCGCTCGCGCCGCGCCGAGCTGACGCGCCTCGCCCTCGACGTCCTGTGGGGCGTGCCGAGCATCGTCTATGGCGCCTTTGGCTTTATCCTCATGCTCTGGCTCGGCGTGCGCGCATCGCTCCTGGGCGGCATCATCGCCCTTGCCCTCCTGGAGCTACCCATCATGGCCCGCGGCATGGACGAGGCCATCGCCATGGTGCCGGCGGCGTTGAAAGAGGCGTCGTACGCCCTGGGTGCGACCCGGTTCGAGACGGCGCTCAAGGTCATCGTCCGGCAGACCGGGCCGGCGCTGCTCACGGCGGTGCTGTTGGCCTTTGGCCGCGCCATTGGCGACGCGGCTTCGGTGCTCTTTACCGCCGGCTATACGGACCGGCTGCCGACCTCCCTCATGGATCCGGTGGCCTCGCTACCGCTGGCCGTCTTTTTCCAGCTTGGCACGCCCTTTCCGGCCGTGCAGGATCGCGCCTACGCCTCGGCCCTAGTGCTCACCTTGATCGTCCTGGCCCTGAGCCTCGCTTCGCGCCGCTTTGCCCGGCGACTGACCAAACACGTGGTCCGCTAGGCGATAGAAGCAGGATCCGGAAGGAGGCCGAGATGACGACGGAATCCCAGATCAAGATCATCGACCTGCACGCCTGGTACGGGATGGAGCACGCCTTGAAGGGTGTCACAGCCGACATCCCGGCACGGCAGATCACGGCCATCATCGGGCCCTCGGGCTGCGGCAAGACCACGCTGCTGCGCACGCTGAACCGCCTCCTGGAAGAGACCGACGGCACCCGCGTGGAAGGCAAGGTCCTGCTCAACGGCATCGACATCTATGGGCGCGGCGTCGACGTGACCGACGTGCGCACCCGGGTGGGGATGCTCGCCCCCAAGCCCTTCCCCCTGCCCATGTCGATTTATGACAACGTGGCCTACGGGCGGCGCATCCACGGGCTGCAGCGCGGCCTGGACAAGGGGAACGGGCGCAACCTGGACCGCATCGTCGAGAAGTACCTGCGCGCCGCGGGCCTGTGGGACGAGGTCAAGGACCGACTCCAGGCGCCGGCAACGGGGCTGTCCACCGGGCAGCAACAGCGGCTGTGCCTGGCCCGTGCCCTGGCCGTGGAGCCGGAGGTGCTGCTGTGCGATGAGGCCACCTCGGCCCTCGATCCCATCTCGGCCCAGGGCATCGAAGAGCAGTTGTGCAACATCAAGGTCGAGACGACCATCGTCATGGTGACTCACGCTCTGCGCCAGGCCCGGCGCCTGGCCGATCACGTGATCTTTCTCTGGATGGGTGAGCTGGTCGAGACCGGCTCGGCGGTCGAGTTCTTTGACGCTCCCCGCGATGAGCGCAGCCAGGCTTACCTGGCCGGAGACATCGGCTGAGGCTGGAAAGGACGGAGAATGGCACAAAGGGTCAGTGAGTGGGTCAGGGGCGAAGGGTGGCGCCGGACGGGAAGCTGGCTCCTGGCAACGGCGCTGATCGCCCTCGTGGGATTTTATGCCCTGCGCGCCCTCCTGGCCGACAGCCAGGCCCCCGTGCGCCTCATCATCTACGCGTTCAGCACCCAGGAAGGCATGCTCACCGACGGGGTGTTGCCGGCCTTCGAGCAGGATTGGGAAGCCGAAACCGGCCGCGCGCTCGAGATCGAATCCGTCTTTGGCGCTTCCGGCACCCTCGCCGGGCAGATCAACCTCGGCGCTCCCGCCGATGTAGCCCTCCTGAGCACGGCCGAACACGTCGACTGGCTGCGCGTCGGGCGGCGGGTACGCGCCGACACCCAGCCGTCCATCGTCGGCTGCACGCCCATGGTCATCGTCACCCGCCCCGGCAATCCCTGGAACATTGCCGATTTCTCATCGCTGGGCCAGGATGGGCCGCAACTGATCCACAGCGACCCCAGAACCTCCGGGGCCGGCCAATGGTCGATCCTCGCAGTTTATGGCGGCGCGCTGTTGGAAACCGGAGACGCGGCTGCCGCCCGGGCGCGGTTGGGCGCAGCCTGGGACAACGTCCGGCTCCTGGCGCCCTCCGCGCGGGCAGCCATGACCCTTTTTGAGCTGGGGGCGGGCGACGCGCTGGTCACCTACGAGCAGGATGCGCTCCTGGCGCAGCAGCGCGGAGTCGCCCTCGAGATTGTGACACCCCAGCGCACCATCGTGGCCCGGCACGCGGCCGTCATCGTCGACGACAATGTCACGCGCGCCGAGCGCCCGGTGGCCCAGGCGCTGCTGGATTACCTGGCCAGCGACGCCGGCCTCCAGATCCTGGCCGCCCACCACATGCGGCCGCCGGCCTGCCAGGGCGAAGGGTGGGCCGCCCTCGCAGCGCCCTTTAGCGTCGACGAGCTGGGTGGCTGGTCGTCGGCCTACGAAGAGCTGGTCAAGGGTCTATGGCAGACCGAGATAGCGCCCGGCCTGAACCTGGAGCCGGCGCCTCAACTGCCAGAGGTCGGAGAATGAAAATGAATGAATCCCCCGATCCGCGCTTCGTAAGCCCGTCGTCGCGCCTGGAGAAGCCCACGGCCGGGCTGGATTTTGTGCTGGCGGCGCCAGCACACCTCGCCCGGGGCTGGTGGACGTGGGTGAACCTGGGCAAAATCGGGCTCTTTGTTGCCAGCCTCTATCTCTTTGTCCTGGCCATCACCCTCATGAAAGAGGGCGCCGGTGGCCTTGCCCCCCTGACACGTACCCTGGCCGTCACCAGTCCGGCCAACAGCCTGGGTTTCGGCTGGCTCTTTGCCTACACCATCATGAGCGGCTCGCCCGTCGCCGCCGCCGCCCTGACCTTCTTTGACGCCGGCGTGCTAGATCGGCTGGGGGCCTTTGCCATGATCACCGGCAGCCGGCTCGGGGCCAGCTTTATCGTCCTCTTTATCGGCTTTCTCTACGTGCTGCGCGGGCGCAACCGCTCGACGAGCCTGAGCATGGGACTGCTCTCCCTGACGGTCACCGCCACGACCTACCTGCCGGGCTTGGTCCTCGGCGCCTGGCTCCTGAATCACGGCGTCCTCGACCGGGTGCAGCTTCGCTCCGGCGCCCTGCTCAGCTCCATCACCGAGCAGGCGGTCGAGCCCATCAGCAACGCCGTCGTGGCCCTCTTGCCCGAGTGGGCCGTCTTCCTGGTGGGCCTGGGCGTCATCCTCTTTAGCTTCAACCTCTTCGATCGATGTCTGCCCCAGAGCACCCTCAAGGAGAGCCAGGTGGGCTGGATGTCACGCCTCGTCTACCGGCCGTGGGTCATGTTCATCGTCGGTGCCGTGATAACCCTGATCTCCATGTCGGTCAGCGTCTCCCTCAGCATCCTGGTGCCCCTCAGCGCCCGTGGCTTTGTGCGGCGCGAAAACGTGATCCCCTACATCATGGGGGCCAACATCACCACCTTTGTCGATACACTCCTGGCAGCCGTCCTGCTGAAAAATCCGCCGGCGTTTACCATCGTCTTTGTCGAGATGATTAGCATCGCCATCATTTCGGTCCTCATCCTGGCTGTCTTCTACCCGGTGTACGAGCGCGCGATCCTCAGCTCTGTGAGCTGGGTAACCGCCAGGAATCGGAACCTGGCCTTGTTCATGGCCGTCATCTTCTTGGTGCCCATTTTGTTGCTGCTAGTCTGAAGGGTGGAATCGCAATGCGCATACTGATCGTGGTGCACGGATTGCCAAACGATGAAGTGACGCTCCACTTGAGCGCCCAGTTCGCCCACCAGGCCGGTGCGGCGATCACGGTTCTGGCCGTGGCTGGCCATGCCCGCGATCGTGCGAGCCTCGAGCCGGCCCTGGCCCGGGCCCGGGAGGTCCTGGACCAGGCTCCCAATCTCGAGAGCAAGGTCCGGCTCGGCAGCTCTGTCCACGAGGTCGTTCGCGAGGCCGAGGAGGACGGCTATGACCTCGTCCTCGTCGGCGAGCCCTGGTACGAGGGCCGGTTCGGCCGCTTTCGGCCGGGGAGCGAGTCGGTCCACCTCGTGGAGCATGCTCCTTGCTCGGTCCTCGTCGTCAAGGGCAAGCCCCGAGCCGTCCGGCGCATCCTTCTGTGCGACAGCGGAGCAGGCAGCGTCCTGGCCGACCCGGTGCTCCGGGCGACCAGGGTAGGCCCCCCACTGTTGGCCCGCTTCACGGCCCAGGCTGCCGACATGCTGCGCGGAGAGGAAGAGATCACCGTCTTGCACGTCATGTCACAGATCGGTGCGGGTCCGGGAATTGCAGACGGGCACCTGCGCGCGGCGGCCGAGGAGCTCATCGAGGAGCGTGCCCCCGAAGGCGAGCTCTTGATGCAAGACGTGCAGCTGCTCGTCCGCCCCGGCGTGCAGGCCCGGCCCCTCGTGCGCCACGGCCTGGTCCTGGACGAGATCCTGCACGAGGCGCGCTGCGGTGACTACGATCTGGTCGTCATCGGCGCCCATCCCGGCAAGCTGTGGCAGAAGCTGCTCCTGGACGACCTGGCACGCAAGATCATGGTCCAGATCGACCGGCCCATCCTGGTCATCAAGTAGCGCGCAGCCCTCGCTCGTCGCTCGTCTGCCTCCCCTCCGTCGTTGTCAAGGTAGGGGAAACCTGGTATAATAGCCAGCACTACCGGAACAGGTTGGGCAGCCCTGGTTCGCAGCCGCCATTCTGGCTGCGAACCAGGGCTGCCCGGCGCGGATAAAAAAACTCGGACGAGAGCTGGCTAACCGGAAGATGGGTGAACTGGGAGAGCGGCTGCGCGCCGCCCGCGAGGAGAAAGGTCTTACCCTGGAGGAGGTCGCCGAGGCGACCAGGATGCCCCTCAATTACCTCCAGGCCCTGGAGAACGAGGAGCTGGCTCGATTCACCAGTGAGCTCCATGCGCGCGGCTTCTTGCGAAACTATGCTTCTTTCCTGGACCTGGACGTCCAGGAGACCATCGCAACGTACGACGCGGTGCGCACCGCTGGCGGTCGCCGCAAGGCCCCATTGCCGCTGCCCGCGCCTGCCCAGGGCAAGCCGCCCGCCCGCCGTTCGTTCCTCGCCACCGACCTGCTGCTGGGCCTGGTGGCGGTGGCGATCCTTGGATTGGGCGTCTTTGCGGCCTATGTGCGCAACAACCACGTCGAGCCGACGCCAACGGTCGGCCCGCCGCCCACACCGACTGCGACGCCCCTTCCCGTCTACACGGGGACGTCCTACGAGATGGACGTCTATCTCGACTACCCTGCCCACGCCCTGGATGTCAAGCAGCGCATCGACTATACCAACCCGACCAGCCAGACGCTGTCCAACCTGATGCTAAACATCCACGCCAACCACTTCAAGAACACCTTCAAGCTGAACGACATTCGGGTCGACGTCGACGGCGAGTGGGAGCGGCCCGAGACCGCTCCGCTGGACGTCACCCTGCGCCTGGAGCTGCCGGCGCCCCTCAAGCCGGGGGAACACGTGGCTCTCATGCTCGACTATTCCCTGAAGCTGCCCAGCATCAGTCCCGATTCCGAGTTCATCCGCGGCAGCTTTGGCTACTCCAAGCGGGCCATCAGCCTGGGAAATTGGTACCCGGTGATGGCCCCCTACCGCGAGCAGGAGGACAAGGGCTGGTACGGCCAGACCTACTTCGAGATCGGTGATCCCTACGTCACCGAGATTGCCGATTATCGGGTGTCCATCACCACCACACAGGGTGTGATCCTGGCAGGCACCGGCGTGGAGACGCACGCCGGCAACCACTGGGTGTACGACGCGAAGCAGGTCCGCTCCTTTGCCCTGGCGGCCAGCGACCAGTACATGGTCTCCACGGCCAACGTGGCCGGCGTCAACCTGCACTCCTATTATTTTCCCAGCAACGAGGAAGCGGGCAAGGTTGCACTGGATACGGCCGGGAGGGCCATGGAGCTATTCACCGAGCTTTACGGGCCCTATCCCTACGCCAACTATCGAATCGCCGAGACCGAGTTCGCGGGCGGCATGGAGTTCTCGGGCATGACCTTTCTTGGCTCTGCCTTCTATGACGCCTACGACGGGACCTCGCGCACGCCCCTCATCCCGCTGACCGCCCACGAGGTCTCGCACCAGTGGTTCTACGGCCTGGTAGGCAATGACCAGATCGTCGAGCCCTGGCTCGACGAGGCCCCGGCCGAGTACAGTGGCTTCTTGTACTATGAGCGCTACCTGCCCGACGACGTGGACTGGTGGTGGTTCTATGCCGTTGACCAGTGGGCGCCGGCGGGCAAGATCGACCAGATCCTCTACCTGTTCCGGAACAACCGCGAGTACATGGATGCCGTCTACCGCCGCGGAGCGCAGTTCATGCGCGATCTCCGCGAGGTGATGGGCGACCCCGCCTTCTTTGGGTTCCTGGGCGAATATCAGCGCCGCCACGCCTATCGGCTGGCCCGCTCCCGCGACTTTTTCACGCTGGTGCAAGAGTACACCACGGCGGACCTGATGCCTCTCCAAGAAGAGTACTTCCGCCAGAGGATCCTGCCCTAGCGCCATGGGACGGACAGAGCGCGGAGGATTGTTCGTCAGCCTGATCGCCAGCCTGTTGGTGGGGCTGCTGGCCATTCCGGCCCCTGCCCGGCCATCTGGGGACCAGGCTACGCTGCCCTCCGCCGTCGTCGCGACCGCCACGGTAGAACCCTCCCCACCCCCGCCCTCCGCGACGGCTACAGGGCAGGGGGGTTCGGCGACTCCGTCCGCCACGGCCACGCCTGAAGAGATCCCGGCCAGTCCTACCGCGACCTTGACATCCCGCCCTTCCGCTACGGCGGCGGACCAGGCTACCCGGCCCGTCCCCACGCCTCGCCCGACCGCGGAGGTCGCCGGCGTGGTCATCGGCCATTCTGTCGAGGGGCGGCCCCTGACAGCGTACCCCTTTGGCGAGGGGCCCCACAAGATCGTCCTGGTGGGCAACATCCACGGTGGCTTTGAGCCGGCCACCCACGAGCTGGCCCGGATGCTCGTCGCCCACTTCCAAGCTCACCCCGGCGACGTGCCGGCCGGGGTCAGCCTCTGGATCCTGCCCACCGTGAACCCTGACGGCCTGGCAGCCGGCGAGCGCCAGAACGCCAACGGCGTGGACCTCAACCGCAACGCCGACACCAATATGGATGGCTGCGCCGGCAACGACTGGTCCCCCGACACATCCGACAGCGACGGTCTTCACCCCGGCGGCGGCGGCCCGCATCCCTTCTCCGAGCCCGAGGCCGTGGCCGTGCGCGACTTCCTGGATGATGCCTGGGTGGCTGTATTCTACCACAGCGCCGCCGAGGCCATCTATGTCGATAGCTGCCAGCGCCACCTGCCCTCGGCCCGGCTGGCCCAGGTGCTTTCCGAAGCCACCGGCTACCCCGTGCCTCCCGAGGGCTGGGTCGGTTATCCCATCACCGGCGATTTCGCCGACTACCTGGCCGGCGATGGCGTGGCGGCCGTCACCGTTGAGCTGACGAACCACGAGGATCCCGAGTTCGAGCGCAACCTGGCCGGCGTCCAGGCCCTCCTCGCCGCAGCCGACGAGATCGCCGCCGCCGACGCGGCCGGGACCGGGGCGCGCCTCACCTGGCTGGAGCCTTCCGCTGCGGGCAACACCGGAGCATGGCAATACCCGAACAACAGCTTTGTGCATCCCCTGGCCCTGGAGGTCATGGACCAGGACGCCTATCTCCTCGACGGCGGGCGGGTGCTGGCAATTGACCTGGCCGGCGACGGGAGCCCGAGCGTCATCCTGGCCCCCGGCGACAGCGTGGAGGGTGTCCGCGTCCTGGAACCCCTGGATCTGGCCGCCGGTGACCGGGTCCTCCTCGTCCTGGACCGGGCCGGCGACGTCTATCGCTACGAACCGGAGGGCGAGACCTGGTCGGTGGAACGCTACGACCGGCCGGCAGGCGCAACCTACGATCACTATTTTGTGGCGCTGGCCCGCCAGGGCAGCGACAACTATTTGCTGGAGACAACCCACGAGCAGGTGTGGCGCTTCGAGGAAGGGCAGCGGGGGTCCGCCTGGGCCAAGCTGCCCCAGAGCCGCGACGTGGACGTCGCGGCCGGTGCCGGCAGCGTCTATGCCCTCACCCGGGCACTGAACAGCCCCGCTGGCAGCCTGTTCCGCTACGGCGCGGGCGGGCGCCAGAACACCGGCTTTGAGCCCGGCACGCGCCTGATGCATCCCCGCCAGGTCGCGGCCACGGAGGAAGCCGTGTACGTGCTCGACCGGGCAGGCCGCCGCCTCCTGACGCTGGATCCGGGCAGTGGCGACCTGGTCGAGATCTACCAGTTCCAGGACCGCCGGGCGGTGAGCGCCGTGTGGGTGGCAGGCGATGGCAACCGCCTGATCCTGGCCGGGCACGACGCCCTCTACTTTTACGGCGAGGCGGAGCGGCAGGCCGTCGTCGAGGATGAGGCGGCCGTGATGCACGGCCCGCAGCCCCATGACCTCGAGCTCCTGGAGGACTGGCGCGGCCTGCGGATGCCCATCGACGGCGCCCACCTGACCAGCCGCGACTTTCAACTGCCCGGCGCGCCGCGGCACTATCGCCTGGGCGTGCACGAGGGCATGGACTTTTACGGGCACACAGCGGGTGTGCCCATTGACCGCAGCACGCGCGTCCTCGCCGTGGCGGACGGCGTCGTCGTCCGCGCCGCCCTGGACTATCAGAACCTGACGGCCGCCCAGAGCGCGGCCTATGCTGCCCGCAGCCGTGAGCTGGGCTACACACCCGACGACGTGCTGGACGGGTATCGCGGGCGGCAGGTCTGGATCGACCACGGCAACGGGCTGGTGTCGCACTATGCCCACCTGAGCAGCATCGCGCCCGGCATCGTCGAGGGCGCGGACGTCACCCGGGGCCAGGTCATTGCCATGGTGGGCAACTCCGGGACACCCGGCTCTGTGGACAGCCAGACCTACGACGTGCACCTGCACCTGGAGCTGTGGTTCGGCGATCACTTTGTCGGACAGTTCCTGCGGCCCATCGAGGCCCGGGAGTGGTTGGAAAAGATGCTGCAATGATCGATAGCTTCAGCAGGCCACCCACGGTCGCCCATGCTTTGTGGCCTGCGTGCGAGGGAGGTCGGCGATGACCATCAAGCGAGGAGTGCTGCTGATCCTGCTGGTGGCCCTGATCGCGGGCGGACTGGTAGCCTGGAATCAATACCGCAGCGTGCGGAGTGCGTACGACGATTATCGAGCCCGGATCCAGCCGGGTGTCGAAATAGCCGGGATCGCCGTGGGCTGGCATACGGCAGAAGAGGCCACCCAGAAGGTCGAGGAGCAGGTGGTGGCTCCTTACGAGCGCGATTTCATCCTGCATTACGCCGATCAAGAGATCGCGTTGTCCCCGACCCGCGACCTGGGCTTCCAGGTGCCGGTGGAGACCATGGTGAGCGAGGCCGTGGACCTCAGCCACCAGTACGATTACTGGGAGGGCTTTCGCGCCTGGCTCCAGGGCCAGGCCTTCCCCCTGGATCTCGAGATACCCCTGACCATGGACTGGGACCAGGAGGCGACTACCCGCTTCCTGGAAGAGGTGGCCGAAACCCACGACGTCGCGCCCAGGCAGCCCATGATCGACGTCCAGGATCGCACCTTTATCCCCGGGCAGCCGGGATACCGCCTGAACGTGGAGCTGGCGGCGGACATGGTCAACGAACAGGTGCCCGACCCCTCGCAGCGCGAGGTCAAGCTCCCCCTCGGTACCTCCGAGCCGGACCAGAGCCGGGCACGCATCGAGTCCATGCTCGCTACGCTGGCGCCCGTCATGGCGCAGGATCCACAGCCGCCCAGCTTTTACACCGCCACGGTGCCCATCAGCACCACCGGCGGCATCGAGGGCACGCCCACGGTCGACTACACCGGGCCGCTCACCTGGACCTTTCCCCACTTTGCCACCTACACCGGCCCCTTGACCCAGACCACCGGCTTCTTTTTCGACCCTGGCGAGCCGGGCTATACCTTTAACGTCACGCGGGCCACGACCCTCGTCGAGCTGTCGCTCCGGGGCGGTGTGAACACGCCGTTTACCTTCGAGCCGGACCTTGTGCCGCCGCCGCCCATCACCCCCTCACTCCTGCTCCCACCCCTGAAGGCGCGCCTGGCCGAGTTCCCGGGCGTGACCAGCATCCTGGTCAAGAACCTGGATACCGGCGAGACCGTCTACGAGTCGGGCGTGGACCATATTATGTCGGGCATGAGCCTGGTCAAGATCGGGATCATGATCGAGACCTATGTGCATTACGGCGGCGAGGTGGACGAAACCACCCACGAAGAGCTGCTCAAAATGCTGGGAAGCGAATCCAGCAACCTCAGCGCCAACCTGTTGATGGCGGCCGTGGGCAACGAATCGGCCACCGCCGGCGCGGCCAAAGTCACGGCCACCATGCGCCGCCTGGGCCTGAGCAACTTTTACCTATGTGCGCCCTTCCGCCTGGTGGAGGACGCGGGCCGCCAGGACGGCTACGTCCGTGCGCGGGAGCCGGCAGGCAGCCAGGTCGTCTGGGTTTCCAATTGGACGGCCGCCGGATGGGCGCTGCAGTCGGCGCAGACGCCGCGCTACGACCGCTGTGTGCGGGCCACGCCGCGAGAGATGGCCGACCTGGTGGAAATGATCTATGACTGCACCCAGGGCGAGGGGCTGCTGCCCGAGGCGTACCCCAATGTTTTTAGCCCCCAGGCGTGCGAGGAGATGATCGACATCATGGCCGCCAACGACCTGCGCAATATGTTGGGCGCGGGCATTCCGGCCGAGGTCAAGCTGGCCCACAAGCACGGATTCTCGGGCTATGGGGTCTCCTGGGGCGACACGCGCGCCGAGGTGGGCATCGTCTATGCCCCGGGTGCCACCTGGCTCGTCAGCTTTTATATCTGGCAGGACACCGACTGGATCGACTGGGGAATCAACCAGCCGCTGTATCGCGACGTGAGCAACATGCTCTACAACTACTTTAGCCCCGCCGAGCCCTTCTGGCCACTGCCCGAGTGGGCCCCGGACCCGGAGGCGCCGGCGAGCTAGCTATCTTCTTTGCCGAGGGGTAGAATCTCGTCGCCGGCCGACACGGTGCCGCCCGTGACGATGCCGCAAAAGATGCCCTTGACGGGCAAGAGGGAGTGCCCCTGGAAGCTGTAGGTGTGGGCAATCTCCGGGGGCTTGCCCAACTGCTCGACCTCCAACACTACCTGGCTGCCCACCTGGAGCCGATCGCCAACTTGTAGCGCGCTGGTGTCGAGCCCTTCTGTGCTGAGGTTCTCCGCAAAGCTGCCCGGAACCGCGTCGATGCCCCACTCCCTGCTCGCCGCTTCGACTTCCTCCCAGGCCAGGAGGCTGATCTGCCAGCGTCCGGGTCGGGGCGGCCCGGCGTGGCTGTCGCCCACCAGCCCCCAGCCGGCGCGCAGCTCTCCGCGGCCCACGTCCGTCTTGGGCTCGTTCCTGTCGTCGCTCCGACACACAGCCTTGATCCTGCCTGCCACGATTTCCCTCCCGTCGTCGCGCGAATTAGCCCACCGCCTGGCCCGCGCCGTCTGCCGGTGCCGCGCCCTGGCCTGCGCCCCGGCGCCGGGCGACGGTCGCGGCCAGGACGCTGGTGAGGGGCACGCCCGCCAATAAGCCCAGGCTGCCCACAAGGGTACGGACAATCTCCTCGGCAATGATCTGCCGGTTGAGGGTCATGCCCAGGGGTTCGGCGTTGGCCGAGATGAGCAGCACCAGGGGAAGGGCGGCGCCCACGTAGGCCAGCAGCAGGGTATTGACCATGGCGGCGATGTGGTCCCGGCCGATGACCATGCCGTGGCGCAGGAGAGCCAGCCAGGAGAGGTTCGGGTTGGCGCTGCTCAACTCGAAAAGGGCCGACGACTGGCCGATGGCCACGTCGTCGAGGGCGCCCAGGGTGCCGATGATGATGCCCGCCAGCAGCAGGCCCCGCGTGTCCAGGTGCACGCCGGCGACCTGGAGGAAGCTGGCCTCTTCGGCGCCAAAGCCCGAAAGCCGGGCCCAACCTACGAACCAGGCGGCCAGGAGGCCGGTGAGCACCAGGCTGAGGAGCAGGCCGGCCACAGCCACGTGGGTTTTGGACCGCCAGCCATAGACCAGGTAGAGGCTCACGGCCATCATGACCACCGAGCCGGTGACGGCGATGAACACCGGGTCGCGCCCCGCCAGGATCTGGGGCACGACGAACCAGATGACCATGGCCAGGCTGACGGCCATGCCCAGGAGCGAGCGCAAGCCCTGCCAGCGGCTGAGGAGCAGGGTTGCGGCCACGAACAGCAGCGTGAGCCACACGAGGGGAGCACTGCGCACGTGGTCGGTGATGAAAAACAGGTCCTCGCCCTCGACCGAGCGCAGATGCTCGACAAAGACGCGGTCGCCGGCGGCAAAGAGCTGGCTTTCGTTGGTCACGGTCAGGAGCCCGTGCTCCACCTCCAGCTCCTGGCCCGACCAGAAACCGCCCTCCAGTCGCAGCCTCAGGCGCTGATAGGGTTGGGCAAACTCGCCCTCGCCGGCCACCCCTTCTTCCACGACCTCAAGGATGCGGCCGCGCAGGACCTCGCTCTCACCCGCGGCCAGATCGGCGCCGCCAGGCGCGGGCGCCTGGCGGCCGCCGATAGCGGCCAGCGCGGCAAAGATCAGGATGGCAATGACGCCGCCGACGATCCAGCCGGCACGGTTGGAACGAAACACGGCTCGCCCTTGGCTCTCCGGGCCTGGCTAGCCGGCGACGATTCGCCCGGCCAGTTCCCGGGCAATATCCGCGAACCCGTCGGCCGCATACTCCTCAATGCGTCCCGCGTCGCTCAGGCGAGCGATCTCCGGGTCGATGGGCATGCGCCCCAGGAGCGGAACGCCGATCTGGGCCGCCACGGCATCGGCGTGGCTGGGGCCAAAGATGTCGTAGCGCTTGCCCGTGTCGGGGCACTCGAAGTAGCTCATGTTCTCAATGAGGCCCAGGATGGGTGTCCCCATCTGGCGGGCCATGTTGGCCGCTTTGCGCACCACCATGCCTGCCAGGTCCTGGGGCGAGGTGACCAGCACGATGCCCGAGATGGGCAGCGACTGCATGACCGTCAGCGATGCATCCGAAGTCCCGGGCGGCAGGTCCACCACGAGATAGTCCAGCGTCCCCCAGAAAATATCACCCCAGAACTGCTTGATAGCCCCACTCACCAGCGGCCCGCGCCAGATGACGGCCATGTCTTCCTGCTGCAGGAGCAGATTGATGGACATGACGCTGATGCCGGTGCTGCTCTTGGGCGGCATGGGGCCCAGGGGACTCATGCCCAATTGCGCCCCCTGGGGCAGGAACATCTTTGGGATGCTGGGCCCGGTGATATCGGCGTCCAGAATGCCCACCTTGTTTCCCTCCTTCTGGAGGGCCATGGCCAACAGGCCGCTGACCAGCGACTTGCCCACGCCACCTTTGCCACTCATGACGGCCACCACGTGGCGGATCTCGTTCAAGTCCTCGACCGCGCCCTTTTCCGGGACGCCGATGCCGATGCGCCGCTTCTCTTCTTCGGTCATTTCGGTCAGCTCGACCTCGACGGCCTGGACGCCTTCCAGGGCGCCGACGGTGCCCTTGACGTCGTCGGTGATCTGGCCGCGCAGCGGGCAGCCGAGGGTCGTCAGGGCCAGGGTGATGCTCACCCGGCCGTCGTCAATGCGCACCTCGCGGATCATGCCCAGCTCGATCAGACTGCGATGCAGCTCGGGATCCATCACGCCCTCAAGGGCCTTGCGTACTGCTGTTTCCGTTACCACCTTGCCTCCCTCTATACCATTGGTCTAGCGATTTTGTGGTCCACCCTCACTGGTGGAACTCCATGTGGTTATCGTACATTTCCAGGAAATGATGCAGCACCCGGTCGGTCTCGCGCAGATCGAGCACCCAGGCGGCCAGGAAGTCGTCGCCCGCCTCTGTAAGGCGGTAACAGCGCCGCGCCGGGCCGCCGCCCTCCGTCTGCCAGCGGGAAGTGACGAGGCCGCGCTCTTCCAGGACGCGCAGGACGCGATAGACAGTGCTAGAGTCGACCGGGTTCTGCTCGAAGCCAAATTGCTTCAGGCCTTCCAGGAGCTCGTAGCCGTGAACCTCGCGGCAGTGCAGCAGCATCAACAGGCAAGGCTCCAGGAAGCGATGGATACGCCTCGGACAGGCTTCCTCTTGCCCTTCAGTTCCCCGGGCACGTCGACCAGCAGGCATGTTTGTCACCTTCCATTTCCCGCTATGTGCATTATCCCGATAGATCATACGCCAATTTTTGCCTGGCGTCAAGAACGGGGGAGGGTGAGGCGCTACGTACCGCCGGGAAACGAATCCCGGCCGCTGTCTCGCGCCTAGGGCGTGTCGAGCCGGTAGCGGGCAAAGAACTGCCACATGATCTCGCTGGCGTCAAGATCCCTGCTTGTTTTGCCCACGAAGGGAAGGGGCCTGCCGCCAGGCCAGGTGTGGCCGCCGCCCTCGATGGTGTAAAAGACCACCTCGACGCCGGCCTCGCAGCCGGTGTAGCGGACGCCGCTGGTGTCGCCGGAGGGCGGGATGGACTCGGGCTCCGGAGCGCAGCCGTTGCGCGCGGCCCAGTTGGCCGTCCACTCAGGGGCAGGCAGGTAGGAAAAGGACCGGCGTGGCAGATCCGGCCCCTGCGAGGAGCCCCGGTAGTCCACCACGGGGTCGTCGGTCCCGTGAAAGGCCACAATGGGCACCGGCCGTGAAGGCGTACAGCCGTCCGGCAGCTCGGCCACGGGCGCGGCCACCATGCCCGCCGCGGCCACCAGGTCCGCGGCCTGGCACGCCAGGCGATGGGTCATGGCCCCGCCATTGGACAGGCCGTTGACGTAGACGCGCTGCCGATCGATGCTCACCATGCCCTCCACCTCGGCGACGAGGTCGCGCAGGAACTGGACATCGGGGGCGCCCCAGCGCAGCGGCGTGCCCGTGCCCTGGGGATAGACGACGATCAGTCCCTCGCGGTCGGCAATTTCGTTCCACCCGGTGATCATCTCGTGGAGTCGGGGCCGCTCGGCGAGTCCGTGAAGGCTGAGGACGAGGGGCACCGGCTCCGCAGGCAACCCGCCCTTGGGCAGGTGGAGAAGATAACATCGTTCCTGCCCAAGGGATACGAGCGTTCGCACCGACGTACCAGGCTGCGGCGGGCCCGTGTCCGGCCGGTTGCAGGCGCCGGAGGGACCGGTGAACCGGACTGCCAGAACCACCGCACCGGCGGCCAGGGCCAACAGCAGGAGCAGGAGCCCCAGGCAGCAACAACCTCGCCGGCGCATCATCGGAGGCTAGCGGACCTTGTCGGCCCGGCTGGAGGCCAGCATCTCCACGGCGCTGGCCCGGGTCAGTTCGGTCACGGCGCCGAGCATGCCTGCCATCTCTTCCTCCAGGGCCTTGCCCTCCAGGGCCTCGACGCTGGTGACGGTTCGCCCGCCGACGACGCCCTTGGTCACGTGAAGGTGCACGTCGCCATAGCTCGCGAGCTGGGGCAGGTGGGTAACGCACAACACCTGGTGGCAACGCACCAGGTCGCCATCGCCGCGGGTCAATCCCCACAGCTTGTGGCCCACGACGCCGCCCACGCGCCCGCCGATGCCGGCGTCGATCTCGTCGAAAATGAGGGTCGGCGTGCGGTCGGCCTGGGCGAGCACGGTCTTGAGGGCCAGCATGAGGCGCGAGGTCTCGCCGCCAGAGGCGATGCGGATGAGAGGCTTTAGCGGCTCGCCGACGTTGGGCGCCACCAGGAACTCGACGCGGTCCAGACCGCTGGAATCAAAGGCGATGCGCTGGCCCTGGGCCCCGTTGCGGCCCGCCTCGTCCACGTAGGTACCCTCCGGGTCGTCGCGCCAGGCCAGGTCGACGCCAAAGCGGGCTCGCGCCATGCTCAGCTCGTCCAGCTCAGCCTCGATGCCCGCTGCCAGCCGCCGCCCGGCCTCCTCCCGCTGCCGCGAAAGCTCGCTGCCCAGCCGGCCGATCTCGTGCAGCAGCCGATCCTCCTCGGCTTCCAGCTCGGCGATGCGCTCTTCGCTGTGCTCGATGGTCTCCAGCTCCTGGCGGGCGCGCTCGGCAAAGGCCAGGACGTCCGCGATGCTGTCGCCGTATTTCCGCTGGAGGTTGTGGAGTAACGACAGGCGCTCTTCCACCTGGTTCAGGCGCCTGGGGTTGAATTCGACCTGGTCGCGGTATTCGCGCACCTGCTCGGCCAGGTCTTCGAGCTGGTAGCCCACCTGCTCGGACGTCTCGGCCAGGGCCGATGTCGATGGGTCCAGGCGTAGCAGGCCCGCCAAGGCCAGCGCCGCGGCCTGGAGCAGGTCCACCGCCGAGGCCTGGTCCTCGCCGCTCTCGTAAAGGGCCGTAAAGGCCTCCTGCGCCAGCGCCTGGAGCTGCTCGGCGTTGGCCAGGCGAGTCCGCTCCGTGCCCAGCTCCTGGTCCTCGCCGGGCTCCAGGCGGGCGGCGTCGATCTCGCTCACCTGATACTGGAGAAGATCGGTGCGGCGGGCAAGCTCGCGCTCGTCGCGGCGCAGGCTGCTTAGCTCTCGACGCACGGCGCGCAGCTCGGCCACCCGGTCCGCCACCTCCTGGCGCAGAGGCCACAGACCACCATAGCGATCCAGCAGGTCGGCGTGCTCGCGCACGCGCATGAGCGACAGGTGCTCCGTCTGTCCGTGAATATCCACCAGGCATTCGCCCACGCTCTGCAGGCTTTTGAGGGCCACCGCCCGGCCGTTGATGCGGCAGATGTTCCGCCCTTCCTTCCGGATCTCCCTGGAGAGCACCAGGATGCCCGGCTCGTCCCCTTCCAGGCCGTCGGCCTCCAGCATGGGCTCCACGGCCGCCCGTGCCTCGGCATCCAGCCGGAAGACGCCCTCCACCGAAGCACGGCCGGCGCCGGCGCGGATGAGGCCGGCGTCGCCGCGGCCGCCCAGGAGCAGGCTCACAGCGTCGACAATGATCGACTTGCCCGCTCCGGTCTCGCCCGTCAAGACATTGAGCCCCTCGCCAAAGCGCAGGTGCAGCTCGTCAATGATGGCAAAGTCGCGAATCGTCAACTCGACAAGCACAGGTCCCCCCGTTCTAGCGCCGGTGAGCGTTGGTCAGCGCAGGCGGGCAGCAGCCGCGCCAACGGCGAGCACCAGAAAGAGCCCGGAGATCAACAGGCTCCAAATGGACCCCAGCGAAAGGAGCAGCGCCGGGATGGCGCCCACCACCATGCTGACCGCGACCACCGCCGCCAGGTAACGGCTTCGCCGCCGCCGCACGACAAAGCGCACGGCCTCGGCGATGGCGATACCGATCGTGGGGCCCAGGATGAGGGCAAAGAACCAGAAGCCGATGGCGCTCATCAAGAAGCTGGCAAGGCCGCCCAGCACCAGGGCAACGGCGCCGCCCAGGACGTAATCGAGGGCGCCGCCGGTGTAGAAAACAGCCTGCTGCTGGCCCAGGCACTCGCGGCAGCGATAGCCGACGGGCGTCAGCTTGGCGCAGCGGGTGCAGATGGGCTTGCCGCAGCGGTTGCAGCGAAGCATGGTCTCGACGTTGGGGTGGTTGGCGCAGTAGAGAACCTCGTCGTCGGGGTTGAGCTCGTCGGGCGGGGGCGGGCCCACGGCCTCGTCCAGGCGGCGCGACGCAGCGGCAAGGACGGCCTCCAGCTCGTCCTCGGCGGTCGCGGGCGGATCCTCGTCCAGCATTTCGAGGCCCAGGCGCGCCTGCTCGTTGCCTGGCTCCAGGTCAAGCGCCGTCTGGAAGCAGGCCCGCTTTCGGGCAGGATCGTCTTCCACGCCCGCCAGGTCCAGCCATGCTTCCACGTTTCCCGGGTCCAGGGCTACGGCCTCGCGCAGATATCCACGCGCCTCATCGCGGCGCCCCACGCGGGCCGCGGCCTGACCCCGGCGCATCAGTTCCGTTGCCTGCAAAGAATCGCTCATCCGGTCCTACTCCTACCTGATTGCTCCGATTTTACACTGAAACAGACGTTCGGTCAAGTAAGTACGCTTACCGGCCGCCAATTTCCCCCGCGCGCGGGGCAGTTACCGTCCTTCTTCCGCAGGAGGGGCCTTGTCGGCGGCCAGGGTGCGCCTTGTAAGCCAGGCGAGAAACAACAGCGTGACGAGCCCCAGGAGGAGCAGGACAATAAGCTTGAGCAGGCGCGAGTCGATGATCAGGGCCGCGGCTCCCAGGACGATGCAGTAGCCGTAGTAGAGGAGCAGCACCCGGCGCCCGCCGAGGCCCAGATCGAGGAGCCGAAAATGCAGGTGGCGTCGATCGGCGTGACCGATGGACTGCCCGGCTCGCAGCCGGCTAAAAATGAGCCATGCCACGTCGACGATGGGGATGCTCAGGACCAGGAGAAGGAGCGCGACTTTGGCGCCCGCGGCGATGCCCAGGGTGGCGATGGCATAGCCCAGGACCATGGACCCCGACCCCAGGAAAACGCGCGCCGGCGGAAGGTTAAAGGGCAGAAATCCGAGGGTGGCACCCAGGAGGGCCAGGGGCAAAAGGGCAACACTGTACTGCCCTTCCCGTAGCATGTGCACCGCCAGGACGGCGCTGACGATGGCGCCCACGCCTGCCGCCAGGCCGTCGATGCCGTCCAGAAAGTTGACGGTGTTGACCATCCCCATGATCCAGAACGTGGTGATGACCACCACCAGGAGGTAGGAGGGAAAGATGTACAGCTCGTCGGTGAAGGGGTTCATCACCCGTTCGATGAATACCAGGAACAGGATGGCTATCAAGGCCGCCACCGCCTGGGCCACGTACTGGGGCCCGGGGCGCAGCTCAAACCGATCGTCCAGGTGGCCGATGACAAACAGAAATGTCGTGCCCACGACGATACCCACAAAGCGAATCAGCTCGTTGGGGTCCTGGCGAGGCACGGGCAACCATTGAGACAGGAGTGCGGCAGCCATGAAGGCGGCAAAGAGGGCCACACCGCCGGTGCGAGGAATCGCCCCTTTGTGGTGCCGGCGGGGACCCGGCAGGTCCACCAGCCCCTGCCTGCGGCCCCAGGCGGCAGCCAGGGGCGTGCCGGCGAGGGCCACCAGCAGAGCCACACCAAAAACCAGGACGAACGGCCACCACGCCACTTCTCCGACCATGGCTCCATTGTACGCCATCTTGCCCCGGATGGCAAAACCCGGGTGGGCGTTCTGCCGCTGATGTGCCGGCGGAACAACCGAAGCGGTGTCCCCGAACGAAGGGTGTCTTTGTCTCAGGACAGCAAATGTGCTATAATCGTTGGGCAAATCCAGCGAAAGGATCGGAGCTGGGCAACGAGATGCCGGAATCTGGCAAGCACGAGATGGAGCAGGCCGCCCTGCTGGATGCGTTGCAGGCCAGCGAGGAACGTTTTCGCCTGGCTGCTGACTTTGCCTACGACTGGGTATACTGGGAGGGCCCGGATGGCAGGTTCGTCTACGTCTCGCCCTCGTGCGCCCGAATTACCGGCTACTCGGCCGACGAATTCATCCAGGACCCGCAGCTCTTCATCCGGCTCGTGCATCCCGACGACCGGGAGATCCTGGACAGGCACCGCAACGAAGAGCGAAACCACCCGGGCACGCACGGCCTGAACTATCGCATCGTCCGTCGCGACGGGCGGGAGCGCTGGATCGGCCACGTCTGCCAGCGACTCCACGACGCCTCCGGCACCTGGCTGGGCTGGCGAGGCAGCAACCGCGACATCACAGAGCAGGTCCTGGCAGAGCAGGCCCTGGCGCTGGCTAACGAAGAGTTGGCGGTGGCCACCGAACAACTGCGGGCGCAGAACGAAGAGCTGCTCGCCGCCCGCCGTGACATGGAGAGCCAACACCAGCGGTACCAGGAGCTCTTTGACCTGGCACCCGATGGCTACCTCGTCACGAACCTGGAGGGTATCGTCCAGGAGGCAAACCACGTCGCCGCGGCCCTCCTCGGAACGGACAAAGCTGCCCTGGTTGGCGAGCCCCTCGATCATTACCTGTCGCCTGCCGACCGGCCCTCCTATCACAACTACCTGGCCCAACTGGGGAGAGACGGGCCTGTTGAAACCCTGCAGTGGGAGACGTCATGGGAACCCCACGATGGAGAGCCCTTTCACGCGCATCTCAGCGTGGCAGTGGGACGCGACCCGGATGGGAAACGGGAGAGCCTGCGCTGGCTCATCCGCGACGTCACAGAACACAAGCAAGCCGACGACGCCCTCCGCGAGAGTGAGGCCAAGCTGCAGGCCCTGTTCGCCATCCTGCCGGTTGGCATTTCTATCCTGGACGCCGAGCGCCGCATCCGTTACACCAACCCGGCCCTGTCCCGCATCCTGGACCTGCCCGCCGAAGACCTGGCGCGGGGCCGCCATCAGCAGCGGACCTATCTGAAGGCCGACGGGAGCCCCATGGCTCCGGACGAGTTCCCCAGTGTTCGCGCTTTCAGAGAGCAGCGGACCGTGCGCGACGTCGAGGTTGGCATAGTCAAGGAAGATGGCGCGGTAATCTGGACCAACGTCAGTGCTGTGCCCCTGCCCTTTGCCGACTGGAGCGTCATCACGGTCACGGCCGACGTGACCGAGAAGGTACAGGCCCGGCGGCAGGTCGAAGAGCACGCGGCTCTCCTGGACACCATGCTCACCTCCCTGGCCGAGAGCGTGATCCTGTACGATCCCGATACCCGCATTCTGCGCGCCAATCCGGCGGCAAGGAACCTGTTCCCCTTCCCGGCCGGCGAGGACCGCAGTACCCTGGCCGAGCACATGGCCTGGAGCACGCCAATCCAAGAGAACGGGGAGGCGATCCCCCTGGATGAGGCGCCGGCCATGCGAGCGCTGCGCGGCGAGACGGTAAACGGCGTGGTCATGGGCCTGCAGATCGGCCCCGGACCACGCGTCTGGCTCTCGGCCAGCGCGGCACCCGTGTGCGGTCCGGACGGTGCGTTGATGGGCGCCCTGGTCAGCCTGGTCGATATCACCGAGCTGCGCCGGGCCAGGGAGGAACTGGAGCAGCGAGTCCAGGAGCGAACGGCCGAGCTATGGACCAGCAACCAGGCGCTCCAGTCCGAGATCCTCGTGCGGCGGCAGGCAGAGGCCGACCTGCGCGAAAGCGAGCTGCGCTTCCGCCAACTGGCCGAGAACGTGGACGAGGTGTTCTGCCTGTGGGAGGCGGAAACGAGGCGAGCCCTGTACGTGAGCCCCTCCTACGAGGTCCTGTGGGGCCGGCCCGTCGCGGAGGTGTACCGCAGCGTCGAGGCGGCGCTGGAGGGCGTGCATTCAGAGGACCGCGAACGTGTGCGTGCCATCTGGGAGGACAGCAGCCAAAACCACGACGCCGAGTTTCGCGTCCTGCGGCCTGATGGTAGCGTGCGCTGGGTGCGGGGCCGCACCTTTGTCGTGGAAGGCGAGGACGGAATGGCCCCACGCATCGCCGCCATCGCGAGCGATATCACCGGGCAAAAAGAGGCGCAAGCAACGGTGATACGGGCCGATAGGCTGAAAACGTCGGTACAATTGGCCGCCTCCCTGGCGCACGAGATCAACAACCCTCTGCAGTCGGCCATCGGCTGCCTCGACCTGGCGATCGAGTCCATGGACAACGGCAGGGACCCGAGGCGATATTTCGACATCGTCAGCCAGGCGTTGGAACAGGCGGCCGCGGTGGTGGGCCAGTTGCGCAGCCTGCATGGGCAGTTGGGCGTCGAGGAGCGCTATCCGGTGGACCTCGGCAACATGCTGGAACGGGTGGTAGCCCTGACCCAACAGAAGTGGCAGAGCCAGGATGTTTCCGTCATCCTGAACCTGGACCCGGACTTGCCTTCCATCGCCCTGCAAGCCGACGCCATGCACCAGGTATTTCTGAACATGGTGCACAACGCCCTGGACGCCATGCCGGACGGCGGAGAGCTGCGCATCGACGCCGAGCGGAGCTACGAGCCGGGGGGCGTGTGGATTCGCATTGCGGATACCGGGACCGGGCTATCGGCCGAGGTCCGCGAACACCTGTTTGAGCCTTTGCACAGCACGAAGTCAGAGGGCCTGGGCCTCGGCCTGTTTATCAGCCAGAACATCGTGCACCAACACTCGGGCCGCATCGAGTTCGAGTCGCAGGAAGGACAGGGGACGGTTTTCAGTATCTGGCTGCCCTCATAACCCGCCTCGACGCCGCCGGATGAAGCCGGTCGACAAATGTAGCGCCTACGGCAAGGTCACCACGGCGGTCATGCGCCATTTCAGCCTCGGATCCTCCTCCTCGGGGACGACGACGACGGTATAGGTCACATCCCCGAGCTTTTCCTCGCCCAGGGGCTTGACGCGAAGCACGCGGCCCGGCAGCTCCAGGCCGGGGATGGCATCGAAGGTGAGAGACACGCGGTCGCCCTCCTCCACGCCGACGATGTCCAACTCGGTCAGGTCGTCCGTCTCGATCTCCCAGGAGCTCAGGTCGGCCAGGGCGGCCACGGGCACCCCGGCCGTCGCCAGTTCGCCCTCCCTGACGTAGAGCAGCGCCAGGGTGCCGGCAAAGGGAGCGCGCAGCTCGGTGTCGGCCAGGCCGGCCTCGGCCCGTTCCAGGGCGGCCCGCGCTCGTTCGACGGCCGCGGCGCCGGCATCCAGGTCCTCGCTTCGGGCTCCGGCTTTCAGCAGCTCGAGCTCGGCCTCCACCTGGCGGACCATGGCCTCGGCTTCGGCAATCTCGCTGGCCGTCGCCGGCTCGTGCAGGCGGTCGAGGGTAGCCTGGGACTCCTTGATCTGGGCCCGCGCGCCGGCCACGGCATCGGCCTCGGGCTCGTCAAAGAGGGCGTCGTATCGGGCCCTGGCCGCCTCGTAGGCATTGGTGGCCTGCTGCAGTTGCAGGCTCTCGGGCAACATGGCAATGTCGCCGCGGGCAGCAACGCGGTCGTAGGCGGTCTGGGCCTGCCGCAGGGCGGCCTCGGCATTGGCCAGCTCTGCCTCGGCGGCAATGCGGAGCGCCTCTTCCGGGCCCTCATACAGGCGATCCAGCGTGGCCTGGGCGGCCTGCAGCGCCGCCTGGGCGGCGGCAAGGTCCCCGGCTCGGGCCCCTTCCTGGAGGCGTGCCAGGCGCGCCCGGGCGGCCGCCAGGCCGGCCTCGGCCGCGGCAATCTCCTGGCGTCGGGCGCCCGCCTTAAGGTTCGCGTACTGCGCCTCGGCACTGGCCAGGGCTGCCTTGGCTTCGGCCACGGCGGCCCGCTGATGGGCATCTTGCAAGCGGAGGATGAGCTCTCCCTCCTCGACGCTGGCCCCCTCTTCCACCAGGATCTCGGCCACGATGCCGCTGGCCGCCATGCTCAGGGTGGCGTGGCGCCGGGGCACGACCACGCCCTCGGCCACCACCGCCCGGAGCTCCGGCGCCGGCGTGGAAGCCTGCGTCGCTGCTTCGGAGGCATTGGCCACCTCTCCCTTCTCGGCAAAGAGGGGCACGCTGCCCGTCACAAACATCACTACAACCGTCAAGATGAGCGCCAGCCCGAGGGCCAGCAAAAGCAGTTTTTTCAACGAGTTCTCTCCTTAGAATGCCTGGATGCGGAAGCATTGACATCGTCGACGAACCGGCCGTCGGCGAGGGTCAGGACGCGTGGCACACGTCGTGCCAGCTCGCGGTCGTGGGTCACCATCAGGATTGTCTTGCCCTCGGCCACAAGCGCTTCAAACAGGGCAAAGATCGTCTCGGCCGTCCTGGAGTCCAGGTTGCCCGTGGGCTCGTCGGCGACGAGGATGGGCGGATCGTTGGCCAGGGCGCGGGCAATGGCCGCCCGCTGCTGGTGCCCGCCCGAGACGGCGGCCGGAAACTTGTCGGCCTCTTCGGCGACGCCCACCTGGGCCAGGCGATGCATGGCCCGCTCGCGGCGCTCGGCGGGGTCGTACACGCCACACAGGTCCATGGGCAGGATGACGTTCTCGACCAGGGTCAGGGCCGGCAAGAGCTGGAAGAACTGGAAGACAATGCCCAGGTTGCGGCCCCGCCACTCGGCCATCTGGCTTTCGTCCAGAGCCCGGATCTGGGTGCGGGCTACGATGGCCTCGCCCTCGGTGGGGTGGTCGATGCCGGTGAACATGTTGATCAGCGTCGACTTGCCGCTGCCCGATTTGCCCACCACTGCCACGAACTCGCCCGGGCAGATCTGGAGGTCGATGTCGGTGAGGGCAGTGAATGCCCCGGCATCCGTTTCGTATACCTTGGAGATGCCCCGCAGGTCGATCATGGCCTCCATACCCCCCGAGCCCGCATCATGGACGGGATCGGACGGAGGTGGAGCGCTGGCGATCCGGCCCCGGACGCGGCTGCCCCGGCTGAAGAGGTCAAACATTGGTCCCATCTCCCGCGCCGCCCTGCCGGTCGCTCACGATCTCGCCGTCGGCAAGGTGCACCACCCGGCTGACGCGGGAAGCCACGTCCCGGTCGTGGGTGACCATCAGGATGGTGCGACCCTGTTCCACCAGCGCCTCAAAGACGCGCAAGACGTCGTCCGCGGTCTTGCTGTCGAGGTTGCCCGTGGGCTCGTCGGCTGCCAGGAAATCGGGATCGTTGGCCAGGGCCCGGGCGATGGCCACCCGCTGGCGCTGCCCGCCTGACACGGCCGAGGGAAGCTTGTCGGCCTGCTCGACAATGCCCACCTGGTCGAGGAGGTAGAGGGCCCGCTCGCGCTGTTCCTTCGACGAGCCGTACAGCCCGGCAAAGTCCATGGGCAACATGACGTTCTGCGCGCAGGTGAGCATGGGCAGCAACTGGAAGAACTGGAAGATGACGCCCACCGTGCGCCCGCGCCAGCCGGCGATCTGGTCTTCGTTCATCCTGTGCACGTCTCGCTCTCCGACGCGCACCTGGCCGGTCGTCGGACGATCGATGCCCGTCACCATGTTCACCAGCGTGGACTTGCCCGCACCCGACTTGCCCACGACGGCCACGAACTCGCCGGGCCAGATGTGCAGGTCGATGTCCTTCAGGGCATAAAATGCACCTGCGGGAGTGCGGTAAGCCTTGGTCAGGCCGGCCACCTGGATCAGGGGCTGCTGCGACTCATTCATACGCCAAAACCTCTCGAATCGTCATCTGCACCGCGCTGCGAGCCGGCCCCAGGCTGGCGACGACGGCCACACCCAGGAGAACAAAGAACCAGGCAACGGCAGCGATCAACGAGTAGCGGTGGGTTAGCGGTACCTGGATGAGGACCAGGCCCAGTTGCTCGCTCATGACGGCACTCACGGGCACCGAAAGGGCGGCGCCCACGATCCAGCTCAGGACGCCCAGCGCCAGGCCCTCGACCAGGACGATCTTGCGCACCGACAGGTTTGAGGCGCCGATGGCGCGCAAGACACCGATCTCGCGCACCCGCTCCAGGACGTTGATACTCATGGTGGTGGTCAGGCCCAGCCCGCCCACGGCCGCCAACAGCAGGGCCATGAGGACCAGGAAGGCGACGATGATGGTGAACAGGAGCTTGTTCTCGGCGCGCATCACCTGCGTGGTCTCGGTGCCGCTGATGCCCAGGCCCTGTGCCTCGAAATGTTCCAGGAGGCGCAGGGCCATCTCTTCCTGGCTCGCGGCGTCGTGCTGCCGGGTCACCACCTGCACGCGGTCCACCTGGTCGGGCCTGCGCGCCGCGTACCCATAGTCGTCGAGGGCAACATAGATGGCCGGCCCTGCCGCCTCGGTGGGCACGCTGCCCACCACGCGCCACGACGACTCCCGGCCAGCGATGTCGAGAAGGATATCGTCACCCACCCCCAGGCCGGGCTCCCGATCCAGCACGTCGCTGTTGACCACCACGGAATTGGGCACAGAAGCCGGCAGCCATTGGCCGTCCAGGATCTCGGGCCTGATAAGGAGCGAGCCGCGGGGCGCGGCATACAGGCGCATGCTCTCACTCTCGGTGCCGTCGGGCCGCTGCCAGGTGGCACTGTCCGCCGCCCAGCCCTCGACGGCCACGACGCCCGGCACCTGGAGGGCAGCCTGCTCCACCCGCGCCATCCGCTGCGGCCGGTCGAGGCGCACCGACACATCGTAGCCGTGAAAGCGCATGAAATTCTCGACCGTGGCGTCCACCGAGGCCCAGGCGCTGATCACCGAGATGAACAACGCGGTGCCAACGATGAGCACGACGAGGGTCTGTAGCAGTCGCCCCTTGTGTCGCAGCGTGTTGCGTACCGCCAAGAGTGCAGGGCGCTGCAACGAGAGGGCCTTTTGCACCCAGCGCACCAGGCGCTCCAGGACGCCGCGTCGGTAGCCGCCCCTGTCGATACCCACGTCGTTGAGGGCCCTCTGGGTCGTCACCCCTGTTCCGCGGATGACGGGCACCAGCCCTGCCAGGACCGGCAGCACCAGGCCGACCGCCGCCTGGATGACCACGAGGTGGACCGGCACAGACAGGTCGTCGATGAGGACGTTGAGCATGCCATCCACCATGCTAATCATGATGGTCTGGGACGTCAACAGAGCAAGGGGAATTCCGACGACAATGGCGATGGCGCCATAGACCAGGACGGTGACGATGTACAGGCTCATGATCTGCCAGCGGCGGGCGCCGATGAGCTTCATGACGCCGATCTGCGGGATCTGCTGGGTGATGAGCGCCGTGATGGCATTGACCACCAGGAACCCGGAGAGCAACAGGATGAGGATGCCGAACGTGGACAGGATGAGCACGATGGCCTCGATAAAGGGGTCGGCAAAGGCTTCGGTGATCACCCGCCGGCCCAGGACCTGCCTGCCGGTGCGCTCCAGGTGGGCCTCGACCGCGTCGATCATGGCCAGGATGTGCGCCTCGTCCCGGGGCCTCTCTTCAAGAGTCAGGTGCAGCTCGGTGTACGACTCGTCCAGGCCAAGGGCGCCCACGGTTTCCAGCGTGATATAACCGGTTGGCCGGTTGGTAATGCTGGGGCCCAGCTCCTGGGGATCGTGGGCCGTGCCGACCACGGTTAGCGTCTTGGTCGCGCCATCCTCCAGCTCCACGACCAGGTCCTGCCCGATCTCCGTGGCCAGGTATTCAGGCGCCAGGCGCTCCAGGAGCACCTCGCGCTTCCCGGGCGGCCAGCTTCCCTGCACGTGGGTGAGGGCATCCACCTGCGCCCCTTCAAAGCTGGGCAGTGCCACCAGGATCACGTCACCCCGGGAGCCATCCGGATAGGTAAAGTGGGTCGTCACCACCCGCCGGCCTTCGGCCGCCAACAAGCCCGGAATCTCGGCGATCCTCTCGGCCAGGTCCTCCTGGAAGGGCTGGGTGTAGAGGATGGCCGAGGCGAGCCGCGCCCCCTCCTGGTCGCTGCCGTACTCGCGCACGACCATCTCGCGCGTGTTCAAGACGACGCCCACAGCATAGACACCTACGGCGATGGCCAGGGCCACCACGAGGGTGCGACCGCGGTGCCGCCACAGATCTAGAAGTACTTTTAGCCACCTGGGCTGTAACATCTCGTCTCGACTTTCTCTGAACATCAAAGGTACGGCGCAGGACTTGTGCCTGTGCGCCGCACCCAAGCCATAGTATACGCTGCCGGGCGTCACTCTTGCCAGTGACACCTGTCACCAAAAGTGTCACGTGACATAGGCTCCTTGGCCCAGAATATGGTATAATGGTGCCATGAACGAGAGGGAGTTGGAGCCTGGCTTCTTGCAGGCTTTTCGATTTTTCGTCGCCATCCGCATCGTCTTCTGGATCATCATCGGGCCCATCCTCGTGGTGGTCAACATGGCCCAGGGCGCGAGCATGCCCCTCTCCGAGATTGCCAACCTGACGCTCATCGAGCGGCTGACACTGCCCAACATCGCTCCCATCCTGGTCATGGAGGTGGCGCTCCTGCTGCTGTTGACACTGCCCCAGGTGGCCCGCAGCCTGCGCAGCCGGTTCGTGCCCATCATGCTGGTCCTGGCCCTCATCCCCCTCCTGGTGGGCCAGTATTGGTGGCCGGCGGAAAACCCGCTGCAGACGCCCTTTGTCATCTTCTTTTTTGTGATGCTGGTCTTTATCGCGTGGCAATACAGCTTTCGCTACGTCCTGACCTACGTCCTGGCCCTGACCCTCTACCAGGCACGCTTCACCCGGATCCTGGAGAGCTGGCCGCTGAGCTTTAACGTGGGCTGGTTGATCCTGCAAGCGGCCATGATGCTCATCGTCGGCTATATCATCGTCCAGCTCGTGTCCATCCATCGCGAGCAGCGGGCAGCCCTGGCCGAGGCCTACGAGCGCCAGGCCGCTGCCCACCGCCGGCTGCAACAGTACGCCGCCACGGTAGAGCAACTGACCATCAGCCGCGAGCGAAACCGCCTGGCCCGCGAGCTGCACGA
Source organism: Anaerolineae bacterium (assembly GCA_034428935.1). Taxonomy (GTDB): domain Bacteria; phylum Chloroflexota; class Anaerolineae; order JAAYZQ01; family JAAYZQ01; genus JAAYZQ01. The sequence continues at coordinate 66,083 of DAOUHB010000020.1, forward strand.
CACGCTCGCCCACTCCCTCAGCGCCGCCACCGTCCAGTTGGAGGCCGTTCGCTCCGTGTGGCACGTGGACAGGGCCCGAGCCCAGACCTTGCTGGATCAGACCGACGAGACAATCCGCCGCGGCCTGGTGGAGGCGCGGCGGGCCATGCAACGACTGCGGGCCTCGCCCCTGGAAGATAAGGGGCTTACGGGAGCGCTGCGCGAGCTTGCCGAGACGGCCGCCGAGCGGTCGGGCGCCGCCCTGCAACTGCGCATGGAGCCCAACCTCGACGGCCACGTGGCACCGGCCGCGGAGCAGGGGCTCTATCGCATTGCCCAGGAAGCGCTGGAGAACGTGGTGCGCCACGCCGAGGCGCGCAACATCGGTGTGCGGCTGGAGGCCCAGGACGGACGCCTGGTCCTGACCGTCAAGGACGACGGCCAGGGGATCACCGCTGCCGGCGATGAGCAGAACGGGCAATCCCCCATCCGCAACGGGCTCGGTATCCTGGGCATGAAGGAACGTGCAGGGGTTGTGGGCGGCCAGCTCGACATCGACAGCCGCCCAGGGATGGGCACCACGGTGCGCCTGGCGATCCCCCTCGAGCCGGAGGCGAGCGGCCTGATACCGCCGGGCCTGGAGGGCGATGTGCAATGGTTCGCGTCCTGATCGTCGACGACCAGACGGTGGTGCGAGAGGGCCTGGCCGCCATCCTGGGCACGGACCCCGAGATCGAGGTCGTGGGCCTGGCCGGCAACGGCCGGCAGGCCCTGGAGCTGGTGCCCGAGGCCCAGCCCGACGTCGTGTTGATGGACCTGAAGATGCCCGTCCTCAACGGCGTGCAGGCCACCAGGCGGCTGCGGCAGCAATACCCCCGGGTCCGCGTCCTGGTCCTGACGACCTATGCCGCGGACGAGTGGGTCCTGGATGCCATCGCCGCCGGCGCGGCCGGCTACCTCCTCAAGGACAGCCGGCGCGCCGAGCTGCTTGACGCCATCAAGGGCACCGCCCAGGGCCGCGCCTACCTCGATCCGTCCATCGCCGGCCGGGTCATGGAGCGGGCGGCCTCTCATCACTCGCCTCCTGCGCCCGCCTCTCCGCCAGCCGAGCCCCTCACCGAGCGCGAGCAGCAGATCCTGGCACTTCTGGCCCGCGGCTACAGCAATCCCGAGATCGCGCAGCGCCTGCACCTGGCGCGGGGGACGGTGCGCAACTATGTCAGCACCATCCTGCAAAAGCTGGGCGCCTCCGACCGCACCGAGGCCGCTGTCCTCGCCCTACGGCAGGGGCTGGTGCGCGACGGGGAGTAGCGGTGGGGCGGGCGGGTTTCGACCCCGGGAGAGAAGAGCCGCCGGTTGAAACCGGCGGCCGTTTTCTCCCCCAGGCAGTTCTATGCCGGCAAGGTCGCTCCTAGAGGTCAGGCGGCAGCGGCTGGGAGGCCGGTCCCCAGGAGATGAGTGGCAGGTACAGCCCGTAGTAGGTCACCCGGCACGTGTGATCGTCCGAGTCGTCCAGCACGTCGGCTTCCGGGGTGTCGGAGAACGCGGAGGCCGAGTTGGTCAACACGGTGCCCGGCAACAGGCCGGCATCGACCCGCCCGACGACGGTGACGGTCACCTTCTCGCTCGCTGCCAGGTCGCCGAAGTGGCAGGTGGACCCGCCGCATGCGCTTGGCCTGCCTTCACCCGTGGCGAACGACGCTGCTATCAGGGTCACGTCTTCTGGCAGCTTGTCGGCGACGACGACCGATTCGGCCGTCGTCGGCCCGGCGTTGGACACAATGAGGGTATAGGTGATCAGCTTGCCAGCGACGACGCCCGGCGGGCCCTGCTTGTCCAGCGCCAGATTGGCCAGCCCGGCGACCCTGGTGTTGGCCGCGTCGACGTTGTTGGCCATGTAGGTGTCGGGCGTGGCGGCGGTGACCACAGCCACATTCTCCAGGCTAGTGCCCGGCTCCACCGGTACGTCTACCAGTACGACGAGGGTTGCGCTCACCTGGCCACCCGGCGAAAGGGCACCCACGCTGCAGGTGACGATGCCGTCGTCTCCGGCCGTACAACCAGTGCCTGCCTCCACCAGGGTGACGCCCGCGGGCAGTGTATCGACGATGGTCACATCCTTTGCGTCGGACGGGCCCAAGTTGTGGGCCGTCAGCGTGTAGGTGATCTGCTCGCCGGCGCCAGCCGTCTCTGTCGCCGTCTTGACCAGGGCCAGGTCCGCCGCGGGCAGGGAGCACTGCACGGCCGTGAACCCGGCTTCCGGGCTCGTATCGTTCGCCGGGTTCGGATCCGTCGTCGCGCTCGCCACGGTCGCCGTGTTCGCGATCCACGTCCCACCGTCCACGCCCGGCGCCAGGTTGACGCCCACGAGAAAGGAGTGGCTCTCGCCGGCCGGCAGCCGCTCCAGGCCGCACCTCACTGCCCCGTCGTAGGTACACCTGGGGCTTCCGCCGCCATAGACCAGCGCGTTGGTCAGCATGTCGGTAACGGATACGTCCACCGCGTCCGACGGTCCATCGTTGATGACCTCGATTTCGTAAACGTTGTAGGCGCCCAGGCACAACTCCTCCTGGAGCACCGATTTGGCAATGCCCAGATCCGCCTCGGCGTTTACCGCTGTCGTGGCTGTGGCGATGTTGTTCGTCTCGTCCGGGTCGGTCGCGCCGGCTGACACCCGCACCTGGTTGACAAGCGCGTCGTCGGCGTAATCCGGGTCCACGCCCAGCACGAGGCTGACCGTCGCTTCGACGTCGGCAACGGCCGTCACCGCCAGCTCAAACCGGGCCAGGCACAGGGCATCCTGTACGTTATCATCGCCGGCCGTCAGCGTCCACATCCCGAACGGACTCTCGCCGTCAAAGGCCGCCAGCGGCTGCACCGGCCGGAACGTGCCGCTCTCCGGCATCGGTCCGACCACGGACGTGGCCGAGTCGTCAAAGATCGCCGTCACGTCACCGCCGTATTTGATGGCCGTGTACGTCGGGCCAAGCCAGCTTCCGCCCCAGTTGTTTTGGCTCTCCACCAATACCACCCGCGTCCCGCCCGGGCTGGTCAAGTAGAACACGATCTCCTTGTTATAGGGGTCGGCCAAATTGGCCGGCAAGGAGCAGTTCTCATGGTCGATCTTTTCGAACTCGATGGCAAGGTCGACGTCAACAATGGTTGCTCCGACCGGCAGATCGCCTGACTCGATCGTCACCGTGCGATTGATTATAGAGCCATCCGCCTTGCCTGGTGTGTCGTTCGCCAGACTCATGCCCGATGTCGGGCTGGGTAGGGTGCCCAGCTCACACGTGCCGTTCAGCGAGCAGAACTCGCTCCCGGAGTGCGGATTATACGCCGTGATGGCCACGACGCGACTGCCCTGCGGCACCAGGTCAAGCACGTTTACGCCGGTGGCCCCACCCGGCCCCAGGTTGGTGACAGTGATGGCGTACGTTAGCTCTTCTCCCGCCGTCACGCTTGCCGCCAGCGCCTGCTTTTCTATCGCCAGGTCCGCCACGTCCGCCGCCTGGGTGGCACGGTACCAGTCGCCGGCCCCCAGGCCCAGCCCGCCGCCTGGCGATAGCCCGATCACGCCATTCAGGGTCACGCCGTGGCCGGCGGATGGCGCCCCTACGCCATGGATACCCACCCAGCGGATGTCCGTCGCCTGCTGGGCAAGAGCAGAGACCGCCAGGGCCAACAGGAGTGCCACGGCGAGGCTCGACACAATGATTCTTCTATGCGTGGCGTTTGCCACCACGAGCGTGATGTACTGTGCCATTCTCCTCCTCCTTTTCATTCGCGTCCCGTCCCAGCGGCCTGAAGGTTGCTTCACGGCGCCGGGGTAGCGCCGCCCGCGCGCCGCCAGGCCATGGCGGCCAGCACCTCCACAAAGAGGCGGGCCGCCAGGTGCGAGCCGGTGCCAACCCGATCATCGTACTGCGGGCCCAGGCAACACAGATCAAAGCCCTTGACCTCGGCCGCGTGGCCGATACGCCGCAGGGCGGTGATGGCCTGCTTGGAAGTCAGCCCGGCGGGCTCGGGGTACTTTTGCGCCGGGCAGTAGACGGGATCGACGACGTCGATGTCAAAGGAGACGTACACGCCCTGCGTGCCATCCGTGGCCCGCGCGATGGCGGCGTCCACCACGGCTTCGATCCCCTGCCTGTCCACGTCGGCCATGGTCCACACGCCGTGGCCCAGGCGGCGGGCAATCTCGGCTTCGGCCGGCACCTGGCGCAACCCCCGGATGCCGATCTGGCAGTAGTTGCCGACCTCGACGTTGGGCAGGGCCAGGAGTGGCGCCCACTGCGAGCCGGCATAGAGGGGCGGATCCCAGGCCAGATCAAAGTGCGAGTCAAAGTGAATGAGCCCCAGGCGGCCCTCCATGGCGCCGGCCACGGCGCGGGCGGCGGGCAGCGTCACGGCGTGGTCGCCGCCGCATACCAGGGGCACGGCGCCGGCGGCCAGGATCTCGTCGACGCGGGCCTCGCAGCGGGCCAACGACGTCTCCGCGTCGCCCGGCACCACCTGCACGTCGCCCGCATCCACGGCCCGCAGATGCTGGAAGATATAGAAGTCAGGGGCATACTCCACGAACAGCCCGTTGCCGTGGTGGATCGAATACTGGATGCTGTAACGCCGCACGGCCTCCGGAGCGCGGTCGGCTCCCGTCCGGTAGTAGATGCTGTCCGGACCGGCAGGCGCTGCCAGGTCGGGCAGGTAGGTGTGGGGCGAGTCGATCTTGACCCCCTCAAAGCCCACGCCCAGGAATGCGGCGTCGGTCCCCTCCAGGTCGCCCGGCCGGCGGGCGTGGGGTAGCTCCATGAAGGTCGGCACGTCGTCGTAGAGGATATCGCGCATGTGCCGGTCGACGCGCACCGGCACCATCTCGGCTGCCCGGCGGTAGGCTTCTTCCCAGATCTCTTTGTCCATGTCTCCCCTCACCGCATTGCCTGCCCAGTCCTGAGGAACGCTATCTCTGAACCACTCGCGAACGGGCTGTGGCAGTTTGTTTCTCGAGGCTGGCTGTGGCTGCTGTTGCTTGTGTTCCGACTTGTTGCGTGGGCTTTGGTCACTCCAGCGTCAGACACGGCAGGCTCCTTTTCATCATTGGTTGCACAATCCTGCGCAATCTGCGGCAGGGACCGAGTCCCTACAAAGTGATTGGCGGCGACATGCCGCTGCTACCTGCTTTCGGAATGGACCGGCATCATAGTAACACATCCTGTCCCGGCCGTCAACTCCCGGCCGGCCCGCCTGTGTACCCGGCCCTTTCGTGGTTGACCCGCCGGTCCCGCTTGTGGTAGAATGTCCCCCACTCGCATGGCACCGACCGCCGGTTCTCGCCAGTTCGCGTCAGGATTAGAACAAAGATTCGCTCTATTCATGACACGATCTGACCAGTTCCTGATCTAGAATGGGGGTCGGGTCTCGGTAGACCCGCTCCTGCACGATGCTCAATCTGCTCTCTCGAAGGACAACGAAGGGAAGGTATGGCTCAAGATACGCTGGTTATCAGGGGTGCGCAACAGCACAATCTGAAGGATATCGATCTGACACTGCCTCGCCATAAGCTGGTCGTCATCACGGGTGTCTCGGGCAGCGGCAAGAGCAGCCTGGCTTTCGATACGCTCTATGCCGAGGGCCAGCGGCGCTACGTCGAGTCCCTCTCGTCCTACGCCCGCCAGTTCCTGGGCCAGATGGAAAAGCCCAAGGTGGACTTTATCGGGGGGCTCAGCCCGGCTATCGCCATCGAGCAGAAGGCAGTCAGCAAGAACCCGCGATCCACCGTGGGCACGGTGACCGAGGTATACGACTACCTGCGGGTACTCTATGCCCGGGTGGGCACGCCCCACTGTCCCCAGTGCGGGCGCGAAGTTAACGCCCAGTCGGCGCAGCAGATCGTGGAGCGCATCGGCCAGCTCCCGCCCGGCACCCGCTTTCAGATCCTGGCGCCCATGATTCGGGGGCGCAAGGGCACCCACGAAGAGATCCTGGCCCAGGCCCGCGCCGACGGCTACGTCCGCGCCCGCATCGACGGCGTTCCCGTCGAGCTTTCGGAGCGCATCAAGCTGGCCAAGAACAAGAAGCACGACGTGGAGATCGTCGTCGACCGGCTGGTCATGCCCGACCCCCGCACCGGCGGGGACGAGCCCGAAGAGTCCGAGGCGGACGGGTTCGTCGCCCGACTGACCGACTCGGTAGAGACGGCGCTGCGGCTGGCCGACGGGTTGCTGCACGTCGACGTCGAGGGCGGAGAGGTGCTGACCTTTTCCGAGCAGAACGCCTGCCCCGCCTGCGGCCTCAGCTTCCCGGAGCTGACGCCGCAGATGTTTAGCTTCAACTCGCCCCACGGCATGTGCCCCGACTGCAACGGGCTGGGCACGCAATTGAACGTCGATCCGGCGCTCATCCTCCACGACGCCCGCCGCTCCATCATGGACGGGGCGCTGCGCTGGTATGGCGAGCTGCGCAAGAAGAAGGATAGCTGGACCCTGCGCCAGCTCGAGTCCATTGCCAGGCACTATGGCGTGGACCTGGAGACGCCGTGGCAAGACCTGCCCGAGTCGTTCCGCCACGTGCTCTTTTACGGCTCGGGCGAGGAAAAGATCCATTTTGCATACCAGCACGAGAGCGAAAACAGCTCCTGGACGGGCGAGTCGCGGCGGCCGGTGCGGGGCATCATCTATCATATCAACCGCCTCTTTCACCAGACCAGGTCCGAGTACACGCGGCGCTGGTACGCCAGCTTCTTGAGCGACCAGCCCTGCCCCACCTGCCGCGGCAAGCGACTGCGGCCCGAGGCGGCCGCCACCACCATCGCCGCCAAGAGCATCGAAGAAGTGACGGCTCTGTCGATCCAGGATGCCCTGGCCTGGGTGAACAACCTGGGCAACAGGAGGTCGAGGGCAACAGGCGAGCAGGCCCTCACCGAGGAGCAGTTCCAGATCGCCGAGGAGATCCTGAAAGAGATCCGGGACCGGCTGCAGTTCATGCTCAACGTCGGGCTTCATTACCTGACCCTGGAGCGCCCTGCGCCGACGCTCTCGGGCGGCGAGGGACAGCGCATCCGTCTCGCCAGCCAGATCGGCTGCGGCCTTGTGGGCGTCCTCTATATCCTGGACGAGCCGAGCATCGGCCTGCACCAGCGTGACAACCGCCGCCTCCTGGACACCCTCGAACAGCTCCGCGACATGGGCAACACTGTTCTGGTGGTCGAGCACGATGCCGAGACCATGACCACCGCCGACTGGATCGTCGACCTGGGGCCGGGAGCCGGCATCCTGGGCGGCTGGGTGGTGGCCGAGGGCACGCCCCAGGACATCATGGACAATGCCCGCTCGCTGACCGGCCGCTACCTGTCGGGGGCGCTGGCCGTCTGCTCGCCCAACGGCCAGCGCCGGACGGTCAACGGCAAGTGGCTGACCCTCAGCGGAGCGCGGCAGAACAACCTGAAGAACCTGGAGGTCCGCTTTCCCCTGGGGCTCTTTAGCTGCGTGACCGGCGTCTCGGGCAGCGGCAAGTCGTCGCTGGTGGCCCAGACCCTGCACCCGGCCCTGGCCCGGGCGCTCCACGGCGCTGAGGGAAAACCGGGCGAGTACGACCGGTTGGAGGGGCTGGAGCTGGTGAACAAGGTCATCAACATCACCCAGGACCCCATCGGCCGCACGCCCCGCTCGAACCCGGCGACCTACGTGGGCGTGTTTGATGGCATCCGGCGCATCTTTGCCCAGGTTCCCGAGGCCAAGGCCCGGGGCTACCAGCCGGGCAGGTTCAGCTTTAACGTCAAGGGCGGCCGCTGCGAGGCGTGCAAGGGACACGGGCAAAAAGTCATCGAGATGCACTTCCTGTCCGACGTGTGGGTCACGTGCGACGTCTGCAAAGGGCAGCGCTTTAACCGGGAGACGCTCCAGATCCGCTACAAGGGCAAGAACATCGCCGACACGCTGGATATGGACGTCAACGAAGCGCTGGAGCACTTTTCCAACATACCCAAGATCGAGCGCAAGCTCCAGACCCTGGCCGACGTCGGGCTGGGTTACGTCAAGCTGGGGCAGAGCGCCACAACCCTCTCCGGCGGCGAGGCGCAACGCGTCAAGCTGGCCAAGGAGCTGTCGCGCACGGCCACGGGCGATACGGTCTATATCCTCGACGAGCCGACGACCGGCCTGCACTTTGCCGACATCCAGAAGCTGCTGGATGTGCTGCACCGCCTGACCGACGCCGGCAATACGGTCATTGTCATCGAGCACAACCTGGACGTTATCAAGACGGCCGACTGGATCGTGGACCTGGGGCCGGAGGGCGGCGAGGGCGGCGGCCGCATCGTGGCCCAGGGCAGCCCCGAGGAGGTGGCCGCCGTGCCCGAGAGCTACACAGGCCAGTTCCTCAGGCAAGCGCTGAGGGGCATGCCGGACATGGCGCAGGCACCAGACTGCCTGTCCGTTGCGGCCGGCCGCGAGCCGGTACCGGTGGCCAGCGGAAACGGAGCGTACCGATGATTGTCTCCGCTCCCCGGGAGGAGGGACGATGAAAAGGCTGAGCCGGCAGGCCTTTGAGCGAGGGCGCGCCTTTATCAAGACCCAGGCCCGCCCCCTGGACCGGGCGCTGTTCGAGTACCGGTTCGAGGGAGCACCAGCCGACGCGGTCATCGCCAGGCTGGGCAGCTATCGCAACGACGACGGTGGCTTTGGCCACGCCCTGGAGCCCGACGCCCGGCACCCCGGCTCGTCGGCGCTGGCCACCGAGATCGCACTGCGCTTCCTGCGCCAGGTGGGCGCCGGGGCCGGCCATCCGCTGGCCGGCGGCGCCATTCAGTACCTGCTGAATACCTACGATGCGGCATCTCGCACGTGGCGCGCAGTGCCCACCGAGGCAAACGATCATCCCCACGCTCCGTGGTGGCACGAGGATGGTCAGGGCAGCCTGGCCCGCACCTTTGACAACTTCCGGATCATCCCCAGGACAGGGATCGTCGCCCTGCTTCACGATTATTCGTCCGCCGTGCCCGGCTCCTGGCTGGCGGAGGTCACCGAGGATACAGTGGTTGCCATCGAGACCATCGGGCAGTTGGGCAGCGGCGGCGGCGACGACCTGGCCCAGGCCCTGCGCCTGGCCGAGAGCGAATCGCTGCCCGAGCCGGTGAGGGCGCGCATCCTGGCGCGCGTGCGCTCCGTCGTGCCCGGGGTCGTCAGCCGCAACCCCGCCGAGTGGGCCGAATACACCATGCAGCCCCTGAAGATCGCGCCCCATCCCCAATCGCCCGTCGCCGACCTGATCTGGGATGAGCTGGAGGAGAACCTGGACTACAAGGTAGACACCCAGGCGGCCGACGGCGCCTGGGAACCGAACTGGACGTGGGGAGATTTCTACCCGGAGGCCTGGGAGCAGGCACGGCGCGAGTGGCGCGGCCACCTGACCATAGAAACCCTGGCCACCCTTCAGGCCTTCGGGCGGCTCCAGGCTTGAACCGGTCCATGCTCTCATCAGAACTTGACAAGCGGGCGCGCGTGTGTTAGAGTATACTTAATCGAATAACCTGCTCGCCTAGTGCCTTTCGGCAACGGGGGAACCAATCAGGGGGTGAGTCGTCCAGGCAGGACGTAGGGCCAGCTTCTTCGGCCCGAGCCCGGCAGCTAACCTCGTAGGCGTCGGAGAAGGTCACCAAGGGTTCAATCCCAAGGTGCCCTTTTTTGTCGTGGAGGGAACCTTCGGAAGAGCCCCTGAACTACCAAATCATCCAGGAGGAATCCGATGTTTCACCCAACGATTTTGTTCGAGTTGACGAAAGACCGCCAGGCCGAATTGGCCCGCATGATGCGGCAGGCGAACCGGAAAAAGGCCGCGAAACAGGCTCGTCGCCCCGCTGACCGGAAACAGTAGAACCGGTCATCAGGCAGCCGAACCTCCGGAGTGTCCCCCGCTCCGGAGGTTCTTTTTGTTTCCCGGGTACCGCAGGCGGTCGTTTTATGGTATAATGGTCCTGCCCGACTGGGAATCACGCCGCGAGGAGAGGGTCATCATGAGCAGCGAGTACCCCGACATCCTGGGCGATCTGCTGGAAGCCCAGCAACGGTTCGAGGTCAACGGCGTGCACTACCTGCTGTCCCTGGAGCCAGGGGCGGTCGCTCCTGGCGAGACCGCGGCCCTGCGTGTCTGGCTCCAGAGCTGCTGGGACGTGCCGATGCAGGTATCGGTCGGTCTGCGATTTCCCGGCCAGCGCGTCCCCGTGTTCTCTGTGGCCCAGGTCCGGACGGACGTCCCCCTGGAGGCAGCCGAGGCGGGGGAGCTGACGATTCCCATCGCCGCCGGCACCCAGAGCGAACCGGGAGCGTACCGCATCGAGGCGACCCTGGCCGCCACGGGCGACAGCCGGGGGCTGTACGTGCGCAGCCAGAAGAGCGACGGCCAGTTGGGCCAGAGCCTGCTCACCTTCAAGGCGGGCATGGACCTGGCGGCGAGCCTGGGCCTGGGGTTCAAGTCCAGGAGCCAGGGAGAGCAGGTGCTGTCGCTCCAGGTCGCGGGCCGGCCGGCACCGGATCCCGCACCCGACCTGACGCCGACCTACCTGTCGCACTGGACCGTTGCCGACCTGGCACTGCCCGGCAAGGCCCGGCGCTATGTCAACGACCAGCGCATCGACATCCTTCCGCGTCTGAAACGCGAGGCCCTGTACGTCGCCCTGCTAGAGGAGAGCCAGGTCCGGTTCCGCAACGCCGGCCTTTCCCTGCACGTCGGCGAGGCCATTTTTCTGGCCAAGATCCTGACCTACACGGTCCAGTATTTCTTGCGGAGCCCCGACTGGCAGGACGCCATCCTGGTCCCGGCCTACACCCTCGCCTACCGCTTTGACCTGCCCGTCAACGATCCCATCTTGCTCGTCGCCCGGGCCGACTATGCGCGCCTGGCGCGCCTGGCGACCTCCCTCAGCTTTGGCCTGCTGCGACAGAGCCTGGGGCGCGACCCCTGGTCCATGGAGGAACAGGTTGCCGTGGGCAGCCTGGTGGCGGACCGCGCCGAGCGGGGCGGCCCTCTGCCCGCCGAGTTCCTCTACCTGCCCCTCATCCTGGGCGGGCTGCTCATCGCCGGGCGCGTGCTCATGCCCGGCGAGCAACTGGCGCAGAGCCTGAGAGTGCTCGTCCAGGCGCGCCAGAAGCGCAGCGACGAGTTGCGGGAGAACCCGGAGCTGATCGCCATCCTCGACCGGCTGCTGGCCGCCGCCGGGAAGGATGGCGGGGCGGGAGTTACCGATTGAAAACGGCCCGCCCATTTGCCGGCCCCTTTGTTTTCGGGTATAATGCTGGCATTCAGGACCGGCGGGCGAGCCTGTGCCTGGCGTCATACAAGGCGTATCGCGCTGTTTGCGCCCGGGCGCGGCAGTTTACAGCGGGCGTATCGAAAAGCAAAGTAAGATAGTAGGAGGAGACGATGCTGTCAAAGAGTGTGCGGTGGCTTCTGGCCACCACGTTGTTCGTCAGCCTGGTGTTGGCCGCCTGCGGACCGGCACCCACGCCTGAGCCAACCGCGGCCCCGGAAGTTTCCGCGCCGACCAGCCCACCGGCCGCGGCCGAGCCCAAGGAAACGCTGAAGGTTGCTCTTGTCTACGTGGCACCCGTCGGCGACATGGGCTGGAGCTGGGCCCACGAGCAGGGCCGCCTGGCCCTGGAGGAAAAGTTCGGCGACCGGATCGAGACGGCCTACATCGAGAACGTGCCCGAGGGCCCCGACGCCGAGCGCGTCGTC
>DAOUHB010000021.1:0-12333 GCA_034428935.1 Anaerolineae bacterium
CCCCATCGCAGAGCCCGTTCGTAGTGCGCGCTTCAGCGCGCAGCCACCCATCATCGTAGAAAGGCTGCTAATCGCCGCGCCAGCGGGCCAGGAGCCAGTCGCGGAGGTCGGCCGTGGTGCCGAAAACGGGGTCTGCGCCGGCGGCGGCCAGGCGCTCGGCGAGCAGGGTGGTCGCCAGGCCGGCGCAGGCCATGCCGGCCGCCCGGGCCGCCTGGATGCCCAGGGGCGCGTTTTCCACCACCAGGCACTCGCCCGGCTCGACGCCCAGCCGGCTCGCGGCGCGGAGGTACGGCTCGGGATCGGGCTTGCCCCGCGCCACCTCGTCGCCGCTGACGACGGCCTGGAAGAGACCGGCCACCCCGGCCGGCGTGACGCTCTCCTCCACGACGCTGCGGGAGCTGCCGGTCACCAGGCCCAGGACAAAGCCGCGTCCCGCCAGGTCGTGGATCAGGGGGCCCATGCCCGGCACGAGGCGCGGGACAAACGCGCGGCGGAAGGCCTCCTGCTTGGCCGCGGCCAGGCGGCGGGCCTCTTCCTCCGAGCAGGCCTGCCCCAGAAATCGCTCCGTGAAGATCTGGGCGGTGCGGACGGTGGGCACGCCCTCCACGGGATAGAGGTCCTCGGCGCCGAGGGCGATGCCCAGGGGCGCCAGCGCCTCCTGCCAGCTCGCCAGGTGGTGCGGCATGGAGTCCAGGACGACCCCGTCCATGTCGAGGATGATGGCCCGGGCCGGCTGCCGGGGCACCTGCAGGTAGCGCACCAGCTCGGCCAGGCTGTCGATGCGGGGGCAAAGCGCTCCTGGCTGCCGGTCGCCCCGGTCGATCAGCACGGCATCCACGCCGGCCGCCCGCGCGCCCTCCACGTCGTCGCCCACGTGGTCGCCGACGTACAGCAGCCCCTCGGGCGGCCGCCCCGACGCCTCCACGGCCATATGAAAGATGCGCGGGTCGGGCTTGGCCACGCCCACCGCGGCCGAGACGATGACAAAGTCAAAGTAGCCGTCGAGCTGAAAGTTCGCCAGGACGCCCGGCAGGTGGGTCCCAAAGTTCGAGATAACGCCCAGGCGAAGCCCGTGGGCTTGCAGGCCTGCCAGCGTGGGCTTGACGTCGTCGTAGAGCTGGTCAAAACGCCCGTCGAACAGCCAGCGCAGCATCTCGTCGGCCAGGTCGGGGCGGTCGGGCCAGGTCAGGCGAAAGAGGCCGCGCCACCAGTCCGAGAGCTCCTGACCCCGGGCGCCGAGTCCCTGGGCCTTGTTCCGCTCTTGCCGGATGACAGCCGATAGGCGGGCGTGCAGGGCGCGGGCGTCGTCGGCCGTGGCGGGCAGGCCAGCCCCGGCCAGGAACGCCTGGAACGGGGCCTGATCGTGAAAGCCGAGGAGCGTGCCGCCGACGTCGAAAACCACCACGTCGTAGCGCGAGCCTTCGCCAGGTGTCATGAACGTATCTCTCCTTGGGAAAGTAGATCCCTGTGCGCGGGCGCGCGGTGCCTCAGGCGGCGGGCAACAGGCGCGCCAGGTGGGTCAGGAGCAGGATCTGAAAGACGCGGCCGAGCAGCGTCGCCTTTTCCGGGGCCGGCACCTGGGGCTCGTTGGCCGGGGCGAGGAGCGAGGCGATGGCCTGCCAGCGCTCCCCCGGGTCCAGGTCGGGCTGCGCCTGGTGCGACGCGCGCCATAGGGCCTCGGTCAGGTACCAGGCAGCCTGTGTGTGCACCAGGCCCGTCTCCACCTTCCAGGCGCGGACGTACTGCCGGCTGGCGGCGACCATCAGTCCCTCGCCCAGGCTGCCCATAAGCAGCCTCTGCCACAGGTGGTCCTTCTGCCCGGCGATGACGTTCTCCAGGGCCACGGCGCCGACGGCCCCGATGTCCAGGCGCGAAGCCAGCTCGCTGTACTCCCGGGCCGCGATTTTGGTCTTTAGCTCGCTCAGGTAGCCGTAAAACCGCCCGGCGACCTCCAGCGCCCGGGCCGTCGCCTCGTCGTCGCGGCCCAGCGACAGGAGCGCGCCCTGCAAGTCGAGCAGAGCCTGGGGCGTGGGGTGCGATAGGACCGCGTGTGCGGCTTCTTCCAAGCTTTTCATCGGCCTTTTTCCTCCGTCAACTTGGTCGGCAGGACTATTATACCACAAGGGGACGCCGTTGCGAATCCGGCAACCCCCCGGGATTCCAGTTCTGTGGTATAATAGCCCGGCAGTCGCAACATCCAAGGAACAGGAGGAGCCATGGAGGAGGAGAAACGGGTCCCGTCGCTGTTGCTCAACATTCTCCTTGCCCAGGTGGACGAAACGATGGGCCACCGCAGCCTGATCATGCTCCTGCGCCAGGCCGGCCTGGACGAGTACGTGGACCAGCTGCCGCCCATGAACGAAACCCCCAGCATCGCCGTGGCCGACTACTCGGACCTCCTGGCCAACGTCCATGACCTCTTTGGCGCCCGCGGGTCCCGGCCCATCTTTCTGCGGGCCGGGCGCCTGGGCGCGGCCGAGATGCGACGGCAGCGCCCGGCCCAGCTCGCCGTCACGGGCACGGCCCTGAGGTTCCTGCCCGCCGCCACGCGCATGCGCCTGGTGCTGGAACGGCTGGTCCAGCAGGGTGAGGACCTGTACGGCAACCCCCACCACCTGCACGAAGAGGAAGCCGCCTTTTTCGTGGAGATGGAGGACTGTCCCTTCTGCGCCGAGATTGCCCGGCGCGCCCGGGCGGCAGGCAAGGCCATCGCCAGGCCGGTGTGCCACATCCCGGCGGCCATCATCGAGGAGACGATAGAGTGGGCCACGGGCCAGAAGCGCCTGGTGGAAGAGACGGCGTGCGTCGCCACGGGCGACGCCACCTGCCTCTTTCGCATCGCCCGCTAGGCGCCCCCCGCCCGGCGGCGTCACCGGTCGGCGACGCGGCAGACGAATCCCTTGAGGTAGGCCGACTCGGGGAAGGTCAGCAGCACCGGGTGGTCGGGGGCCTGGCGCAGGTACTCCACGATCTGCGCCTCGCGGCCGGCGTCCAGGCTGGCGCCAAAGACGATCTTCTGAAAGAGGTCCGCGGTGACGCGGCCCGAGCAGGAAAAGGTGACCAGGAACCCACCGGGCCGGAGCAGTTGCAGGGCCAGCATGTTGATGTCCTTGTAGCCCCGCGTGGCGCCCACGAGTTGGGCCTGGGAGACCGCGAACTTTGGTGGGTCCAGGACGATGACGTCGAATTCCCGGCTCTCGTCGCGGTAGCGGCGCAGCACCTGGAAAACGTCGCCCACGACCATCTCCTGGGGCTGGCAGCCGTTCAGGGCCACGTTCTCCTGGGCCAGGGTCAGCGCCTGGGCCGAGGAATCGACATTGATCACCGAAGCGGCCCCCGCCCGCCCGGCATACACGCCAAAGGCCCCCGTGTAAGAGAAGGCGTTCAGCACCCTGGCGCCCTCGCAGTAGGCGGCCGTCGCCCGCCGGTTCTCCCGCTGATCCAGGTAAAAGCCCGTCTTCTGGCCCCGCTTCACGTCCACCAGGAAGCGGTGCCCGTGCTCCTCGATCTCGACCAGGTCGGGCGGCTCCGCGCCCCACAGGGGACCGGTCTCCAGCGCCAACCCTTCCTGGCGGCGCACGTCGGCGTCGTCCCGGGCATAGATCCCGGCCGGGGAAAGCAGCTCGGCCAGCAGGCCGGCGATCTCGTCGCGGCGGCTGGCCATGCCCGCGGTCAGGCACTGCATGACCAGCCAATCGCCGTAGCGATCGACCACCAGGCCCGGCAGCCTGTCCGCCTCGGCATAGACCAGGCGGCAGGCGTCGGTGCCGGCGGGCAGCGTCCGGGCGGCGATGGCCTGCTCCAGGCGGCGCTGCCAGAAGGCGGTGTCCACCTGCTCATCCACGTCCCAGGTCAGCAGCCGGACGACGATCTGGGAGCGACGGTTCAGGTAGCCGGTGGCCAGGTAGTTGCCCTGGTAGTCCACCACCTGCACCAGGGCGCCGTTGGGCGCGTCGCTTTCGACCCGGTCAATGGCCCCCGAAAAGATCCACGGGTGGCGCTGCTGCACCGGTTTCTCGCGGTCTCGCTTGAGAACGATTCGGCCATCCATGCCCCGAGTATAACACAGGTCGCGCCTTTTGCCAACAGCCCTGTCGCTCGCTAGCAGGGCTGTTGGAAGGTCGGTCCTATTGCCTGGGGTCGCCGAGCGCCCGCTCGGCCATCCTCTCCACGCGCAACTTGCCGAGTTGGCGCTCGGCGATCCCGGAGGCCCTCTGGGTGCCGGCGCGAGCAATTGCCAGGCCGGCGGGGAAAACAGCGGTCCATTCTTGCGCGGAGGCCGGTTCCCTGTTACAATGAGGCCGGCGGCACACTCCGCCTTCGCGGTATCAGCACAAAGGAGATGAACTTGAGTAGGATACTCGTCGTCGACGACGAGCCGGCGATTTGCCATCTGTTGCGCAACGTTCTCACCACCCGGCAACACCGGGTGGACACAGCGGGGGCCGCGTGGGACGCGCTCTCCAAGCTTCAGGCGCGCTCCTACGACCTGGCCATCGTCGACCTTCTTCTGCCAGGCATCGACGGCTTGCAGCTCGCCGAAGCCATCCGAATCCTCGACCCGGGCACGCCGGTCATTCTCATGACCGCTTACGGCACGCCTTCCTTCGAGACCATGGCCTCGCACCCGGCCATCAACACCTACCTGCACAAACCCTTCAGCACCGACCGCCTCCTGGCCCTCGTGGACCAGTACCTGCTGTCGGCAGGCGCGGTGGCCGCTCCGGCCTAGGCGCGACGGCCCGTCAGCTCCCTCGCAGCCGGGTGGGCAGCTCCAGGCGCGACGCCCGCTCCGCATTCCGTTCCACGGTCAGGACCGGCGTCCCTCGCGCCGGGATGCGGGGAAAGGTGCCCTCGTCGTGCCCGGCGATGCTCAGGCGCAGGCGGTGCCCACGCCGGATGAGGACCGAGGTGGGATGCAGGCCAAAGGCCAGCTCCATCACTTCGCCCGGCGCCAGGGGCTCCATGTCCTGCCGGCGGAAGGAGCGGTAGGGAACCTGGACGTCGTAGGGCGACGCCTCCGACGGCATCCGCCGGTGGACGGGCCGCAGTTGCCCCTCCGTGACGTAGGTGGCCCTGCCCTCCTCGTCCACGTCTTCCAGGTAGGCATAGATCGCCACGTCGCTCGCCGACGAGGCCAGGTAGAGCGTGAGCACCGGGTAGCCGCTGATCTCCACGGCGTCCCTCAGGGGCGGGCTGGTGTAGGTCAGCAGCCGCCGGCCGGCCTCTGCTCGATTGCCGTAGGTCACCGATTCCCTGTACAGGGCCGACATCTCCCACCAGCGGTTTTGCAGGCCGCTGCTGGCCCGGTAGTTGACGGCGTACGAGTCGGAGCCGTCCTCGGCCCGGGGCACCTGGGGCAGCAGGGCGCGCTCCTCCCCCAGGTACCAGCACTCGTACCGCGTGCCCTCCGGGGGCCAGACCGGCGTCTTTTTCCAGCGCTCTTCGCCCATGGTATAGTAATACAGGACCTTCTCGCCACGGGCGCCGTTGTCCTCGTCCTTCAGGTAGGCGTCAAAGAAGCGCAGCATCTCGGCCCATTGCCCGCGCAGCGGGGGGTTGGGCGGCTTGTCGGAGGTGCGGAAGGGGCTGGCGTTAAAGCGGCCGCCGTGGTCCCAGGCGCCGACGACGGCACAGCGCGCGTTGTCGAACGTCAAGAAGCGCCGGATGGCCGCGTCCGCCGTCCCGGCGTCCATCCAGCTCCCCCAGCCGCACAGAACGGCCTGCGACGCGGCCAGCGCCTCTTGGCAGCGGTGCACGGCGACGGAATCGAGGGAGACGTCACTGCCCGGCGGGACGTCGTCGCGGCATTCGATCTCCTGGACCATGGCCCCGACGCTGCCGTTGGCGCGGTGCTCCTGCACGGCGGCAGCCAAGACGTCGCGCCCGGCCGCGCCACCCACCGGCGCGACCCCTCGGGTGACGAGGCGGCCCAGGAATCCGAACTCGGCCGGCACCTCGTTGCGGTCCAGCGTCTCGTCCATGCGCCCCCAGGCCTCGATAAAGCGCCGGTTGAGGATGCCACCGGGAAACGCAATGTCGGTGTAGGGGTCGGGATGGTTGAACATGGGCATGGCCGCCACGAGGGCGGGATGGCCGACGACGGCCGCCAGCTCGGCGGTCGTGCCCAGGTACGAGATGCCGTGGCTGCCCACCCGGCCGTCGGACCAGGGCTGCGCCACGATCCAGTCCAGGATCTCGCGGGTATCCTCCACCGAATCGGGCGCCCAGGGATAGGGCCACGTGCCAAAGGAGGCGCCCGTGCCCCGCACGTCGACGCTCACCATGGCATAGCCTCGCGAGGTAAAGAACGGGATCAGGTCGCGAAAGTCGGGATCGAGGGCCGTGGGTTTCAGAAACCACCTGAAGGGTACCCGCAGCTCGATGGCCCGCCAGTAGCGCGTCAGCGACAGCAATGCCGGGATCCTGGCTCCGGCCGGCAGGTTTCGAGGCAGGGTGACGACCGCCGCCAGGCGCACCCCGTCCCGCATGGGGATGTATTCGGAGTAGGACGTGGTGCCCCTGTAGCGCGGTCCCTCGCCCTCGTAGCTGCCAAACGCGAACGCTTCACTTTCCCTGCTGCGCTCTCCGGCCACTGCTTCCTCCTGTGGGTCGCTCACCAGGCAGGCGGACTGCCGCCGGCCTGGAACAGGACCGGGAGTGGACCCCGGCCCGGACGTGGGACAGGCTGGACTCTCGCGGCCGGCGCTACCGGCGGCGCAGCAGCCTCTGCATTCATTATATGCAGCCCTTCGAGATCTGTCAAGCAACGCCAATTCCGCCCCTGCGTCCCATGTTCCAACGTCACCCCGGCGTTTGACTTTTACCCCTGCCTGCGCTATAATGTCGCCTGCACTCGTACTTGAAGGGAGTTTTATAGCCTTGGCCAACACGAAATCCGCCATCAAGCGTGTCCGAAGCTCGGAGCGCCGGCGCAAAATCAACCAGGTCCATCGCTCGCGAGCGCGGACCTATGTGAAAAAGACGCGCGTTCTGATCGCCGCCGGCAAGTTCGACGAAGCCGAAACGATGGTTCGCGAGGCAGCCAGTGCCCTCGACGTTGCAGCGCAAAAGGGCGTCATTCACCCGAATAACGCAGCGCGCCGCAAGTCGCGCTTGATGAAGCAGTTGAACCAGGCCAAACAAGCTAGCGCTTGAGCCTTCCTGCCGGCGCCCCGCTGGTGCCGGCAGCATCTGCCCAGACCCGTTTTCGGTGACCACTGGTTGCCCGAGAAACGGGTTTTTTGGGTTCTTTGAGGAGTGCCCTTGACCCACCCGCTTTACGTGGCCGTCGTCTGGCACATGCACCAACCCTATTACAAAGACAGCCGCTCCGGCGAGTACATCCTGCCCTGGGTGCGATTGCACGCCGCCAAGGATTATCTGCACATGGCCGAGGTGCTGGCGGCGCACCCGGGCGTGCACGTTACCTTTAACCTCGCCCCTTCCCTGGTGGAGCAGTTGGAAGATTACGTGTCCGGCCGGGCCACGGATCGCATCCAGACCCTGGCGCTGCAAGATTCCTGGGACGCGGAGGAAAAGGCCTACCTTCTGGCCAACTGCTTTAGCATCCACTGGAACAATATCATCCGCCGCTACCCCCGCTACTGGCAACTGCTCCAGCTCCGCCAGAACGCCCGCGACGAAGCGCTGCTCTTTGCCGAGGACTATTACCGCGACCTGTTGATGTGGTTCAACCTGGCCTGGATCGACCCCAACTGGCTGGAACAGGACCCCCTGCTGCGCGAGATGGTGGCCAAGGGCCAGCACTTTGACAAGGCCGAGGTGGCGGCCGTCCTGGAGAAGCAGCGCGAGATCACCTCCCGGGTCCTGCCCCTCTATGCGGAGCTCCAGGCCGCGGGCCAGTTGGAGCTGTCGGTCTCGCCCTACTACCATCCCATCCTGCCCCTGCTCATGGACAACCGTTACGCCCGGCGCGCGAGCCCGGGCCTGGCCCTGCCCGGCATCCCCTTTGCCCACCCGGAGGATGCCGGCGAGCAGATTCGACTGGCCATCGAGGCCCACCAGGCCAGGTTCGGCTCCCGTCCGCGCGGCCTGTGGCCCTCGGAGGGCGCCGTCTGCCCCGAGATCGTGTTTCGCCTGGCGGCCGAGGGCCTCACCTGGTTCGCCTCCGACGAGGCGGTCCTCTCCCTGTCGCTGGGCCATTGGGTGCAGCGCGACGGCTACGGCCACGTGACGAACCCGCAGATGCTCTACCAGCCCTATCGCACCCAGGTGGGCGAACATCCGCCGGCGGTGGTCTTTCGCGACCGCCTGCTGTCGGATCGCATCGGCTTTGTCTACCGCGAGTGGCGGGGTCAGGACGCCGCGGGCGACCTGGTGCACCGCCTGCAGCGCATCCGCGAAAACCTGGCCGATCCCGGCCGGCCCTACCTGGCCTGCATCATCCTCGACGGCGAGAACTGCTGGGAAGAGTACGAGCACAACGGAGATCTGTTCCTGCACAGCTTTTACGAGCTCCTGGAAAAGGACCCGGTGCTCAAAGCCGTGACCGTCGCCGAATACCTGGCCGAGCACGAGGCCCGGATCGAGATCCCGAGCCTGCACACCGGCTCTTGGATCAACCACAACCTGGAGACCTGGATCGGCGAGCCGCAGCAGAACACGGCCTGGGAGTACCTGGCCCGCACCCGCGACCGGCTCACCTCGTGGCAGCGGGAATATCCCCTCCTGGACTACGAGACGCTGGAAAAGGCGTGGCGCTCCATCTATGTCGCCGAGGGCAGCGACTGGTTCTGGTGGTACTACAGCCGCAACGCCTCGGACCAGGAGCGGCTCTTTGACCAGGCCTTTCGCGACCACCTGGCCGCCGTCCACACGACCGTCGGCCTGCCCGTGCCCGCCTGGCTGGAGAGGCCCATCCCTGCCCTGGGCATCCCGACCCATTCCCGGCCGCCCGCCGCCTACATCACGCCGCACCTGGCCGCCCGGCCGGAGATCTCCCTGGAGTGGACGGGCGCCGGCTGGCTGGACCCTGCCCCCTCCGCGGGCGCCATGCAGCGCGGGCACACGGCCATCCGCCGGCTCTACTACGGCTACAATCCCGCCAGCCTTTTCTTGCGGCTGGAGCTCAACGAGCCCCTGGCTCCCTACCAGGTGGCCTTTTACCTGGCCGTGCCCGGCCGGGAGAGGACGAACCGCCGAGTCCGCCTGGCCGACACCAATCCCTTCCTGACCCCGGGCGACACGGGCTGGACCTGGGAGATCCTGGTCCAGCCGGGGCACCACGACGCCACCCTGCACCGGGCCGACGGCCAGGAGGTGTGGCGCTCGGCGGCCACGGTGACCAGCGTGGCGGCGGGCGAGCGGACGGTCGAGATCGCCGCCTCGCTCAAGGGGCTGGGGCTGGAGCTGGGCAGCACGGCCGGCCTCCTGGTGACGCTGGCCCGCGACGACGTGCTGGTCGAGGCGCTGCCCACCGCCGACACCTTGGGCTTTCCCCTGAAGACGATGGCCTGAGGTCGCCGTGGACGAATCGGAGCTGATCGGCCGCTACCAGACCGGCGAGAGGGACTTTCGGTGGGTGACCCTGGCCCGGGCCGACCTGAGCGAGGTGGACCTGTCGGGCATCAACCTCAGCGGCAGCGACCTGCAGGGGGCCAACCTGCGGGCTGCCGGCCTTCGCGGCGCCAGCCTGGAGACGGCCGACCTGACCATGGCCGACCTGTCGGGCGCGGATCTGCGCGAGGCCGACCTCCGGGGGGCGTTCCTGCGTTGGACCCGCATGGAGGGGGCTGTCCTCGATGGCGCCAACCTCCTCGGCGCGGCCGTCACCGAGGCCAAGCTCACCCAGGCGGCTTCCCGACGAGGGGCCACCCTGCCCGACGGCCTGGAGAGCCGGCACTGACGGCCATGACACCCGCCCGGCGGTTTTCGCTCCACCGCCTGCTGGCCATCGGGCGCAAGGAGCTGCTGCACATCATCCGCGATCTGCGCAACCTGTTCCTGGTGACCATCTCGCCCGCGTTTCTGCTCTTCCTGCTGGCCTACATCTTTTCCTTCGAGGTCACGCGCCTCGATCTGGCCGTCATGGACATGGACCGCAGCCCCCTGTCGCGCCGCTACCTGGAGAGCCTGTCCAGCAGCCGGGAGGTGGTCCTGGCCTATAGCGTGGACAGCTACGAGATCGCCGAAGAGCTCCTGGTGGACGGCAGCGCCAACGCCGTGCTGGTCATTCCCCCGGGCTTTGGCGAGGCCATCAACCGGGGCCGGCCCGCGCCGGTGCAGGCCGTCGTCGACGGCGCCGATCCCCTGGTCGGCCGGGAGGTGGTCAATCTTCTGGCCGCCCAGTCGAGCGCCTTTGTCCTGGCCGCGGGAAGCCAGGGCGCGGGGGTCGACCTGCAGCCGGTGGAGGTTCGCACCCGGGCGTGGTACAATGCCGGGCTGGAGTCGCTGCTGAGCATGGTGCCGGGCTTGTTGTCCATCGTGCTCACCATGCCGACGCTGGCCCTGGCCCTGGCGCTGACGCGCGAGAAGGAGAGCGGCACGCTGGAGGGGTTGATGGCCACGCCGGTGTCGGGGCTGGAGTACCTGGCGGGCAAGCTGCTGGCCTACGTCGCCACCGGGCTGGTGAGCGCGATCCTCGCCTGGCTGGTGGCCGTCCTGTGGTTCAAGGTGCCCTTTCGCGGCAGCCTGGCCGTCTACCTCCTGCTGGCGGGCGCCTTTTTCCTGGCCTGCATGGGCGCCACGGCGGTCATTGCCAATTTCGTGCGCAGCCAGCAGACGGCCATGTTCATCGTCCTCGTCATCTTTATCGTGCCCGGCTTTTTCCTGGCGGGCCTCATCAATCCCGTCAGTCGCAGCTCCCTGGTGCCGATGCTGACCTCCTACGCCCTGCCCGGCACCCACTTTGTCGAGATCAGCCGCACTGTGTTCCTCAAGGGCCTGGGCCTGCCCTACCTGGTCCAGCCGGCCCTCATCCTGCTGGGCATGGGCGTGGGCTCTTTCCTCGTAGCGTTGCGCACCTTTCGCAAGCGGATCGGTTGAGGCGCGCGGAGGGCAAAGGGCCATGATTCTGCGCATCGCCACCATCGTCGTCAAGGAGCTGTTGCAGTTCCGGCGCGATCGCCTCCTGCTGCTGTTCATCACCCTGGTCCCGGTGTTGCAGCTCGTGCTCATGGCCCAGGCCGTGACCAGGGGCATCGACGAGCAGGGCGTCGTCGTCATGGACCTGGATCACAGCCGCTGGAGCCGGCAACTGGCCGTCAAGCTCGACACTGCCGAGGAGCTGGAGGTGCGCTACTATGCCACCGACGACGACGAGGTCAGCCGCCTCATGGACGAAGGGCGGGTCCGGCTGGCGGTGGTCATCCCTGCCGGCTTTGGCCGGTCGCTCATCGAGCCCGGGTCGTCGCGGCCCATCCAGCTCATCGTCGACGGCACCAACGTGGTGGTGGCGGGGGCGACGCTGTCGGCGGCCGCCGGTGTCGCCGGGCGGTTTTCGGCCGACCTGGCCGCCGGCTATGGATTGGTCACGCCCGAGCTCGTCGATTTTCGCACCAGCGTCCGTTTCAACCCCTCACTGGACTTTCGCGACTATACCATCCCTGCCGAGCTGGGCTTTATCATCTACCAGGTCACCCTGGCCGTCGCCGCCCTGGGGCTGGCCCGGGAGCGAGAGCTGGGCACCCTCGAGCAGTTGATGGTCACGCCCATCCGGCGCCTGGAGCTTGCCCTGGGCAAGGGGCTGCCGGCCATCGCCGTTGGCCTGATCAACTTTGCCGTGACGTGGGCTGTCGGCCGCCTGATCTTTCGCGTGCCCATGAACGGCTCGCTGCTGTTGCTGGCGGGCCTCACCCTGCTCTTTATCGGCGCCGTGGTGGGCTGGGGGCTCTTTATCTCGGCCGTGTCGCAGACGCAGCAGCAGGCCATCCTGTTCGTCTTTATCCAGGCCATGGTCGACATCACCCTTTCTGGCTTCCTGGTGCCAGTCAAGAACATGCCCGGCTTCATGCAGTTCATCTCGCAGTTCGTGCCCCTGCGGCACTACCTGGAGATCATTCGCAGCCTCACGCTCAAGGGCGCCGGCCTGCAGGCCCTGTGGACCGAAGCCGCCTACCTGGCAGTTATCGCCGCGGCGCTGTGGCTGCTGGCCCTCAACAGCGTCGCCCGCCGGACGGACTAGCGCACCGGCGCGAAATTCCGGGTGTGTTAGGAAAAGTTGAAAAGTGAACCGTTCGCGACGCGTTTAAAGTTCAAAGGTGAACTCGAAATTCGCCCAGCGGGAGGGCCACAGAGTGCACCATCTTGCCCTTCCACCAGATGCGGACCTCCATAACCTGCTTGGCCGTATCAGGCACGAGATGGACTTGG
>DAOUHB010000022.1:0-4719 GCA_034428935.1 Anaerolineae bacterium
GATCTGCGGCACGGGGGTCGGAGTCGGTGTCGGCGTGGCCACGACAAAGGTCACGTCCCGCTCGCCCGTGTTCCAGCCCGACCAGCCGTAGAGGGTGGCGCCCGATACATCGCGGCGGGTGCCGCTGACCGGCGCCGGCGTCACGCCCAGGACCACGTTGTTGCCGGACGGTGCAATCCGCGCCCCGCGGTAGGTGTAGCTGCCATAGCTCATTGGGGCCGACTGGTAGTCCGCCGTTGCCTGGCAGATGTCGTAGCCGGGGCTGCCGCTGGCATTGAAGCGGGCACGGCACACGGTCTGTGCCACCGGTGTGCCCTGCGGGTTCCGCACGTGGGCGTCGAGCCAGGGTGTCGGCGTGGGGGTCGGCGTGGCCGTGGCATAGACGGCTACCACGCTCCGCCCGCCCGTGTACCAGTTGGGCCAGCCATAGTAGAGGTCGGTTGTCCCACTCTGCCATGCCACGCCATTGGGCGAAGGGGTAACGCCCATCAATACCTGGTTGCTGTAACTGCGAAAGAAGGCACCGCGGTTGGCGCGCCCGGCGTAGTCCATCGCGGCGTCAGTGTAGGACGAGCGGTCGGAGTAGAAGGAAGCCTCGCCCGGCCCGCCCCCGTCAAAGCGAGAGCGACCCATGCTGGCGACGTTGACCGCGTTGCCCTGCGGGTTGCGGGCGTAGGCCTGCACGTAGGGCGTGGTCGTCGGCGGCGGCGTGGGGGTGGCCTGAGTCCAGTACTCGGTCGCGAAAAAGTCGACGTAGAGCGGTGGCCAGAGCCCGGGCCAGGTCTGCAGGGTCGGGTCGCCGAAAGAGACACCCAGGGGCCAGCCGATCTCGCCCGTGTGGGTCCAGATCGTCTGCCAGGCGGCGCCACCATCGCTGCTGATCTGGTAGGTCCAGGTCGGCGCCCCACCCCCTGCTGCTTCCAATCCTGTCAGCAACAGGTCCACGTAGCCCGGCGGGCTGCTGCACGAAAAGTTCTGGCTCTGTGAGTAGCCGCCGCTCATCTGCCGGTACCACCGGGACGGCCCGTTGGTTTGCCCGTAAAGGCCGAACATCGACAGCACCAGGTTGGGGTTGTAGCCGGGCCAGTAGTAGGTCGAGCCATTCACACCATAGCCGGCGGTGTTGCAGAAGGTATTCGGGGGCGCCGGAGAAACGGGCCGCAACCTCATTCGAATCCGCACGCCATCCCGCCCGCCGGTGCGCACAGGAAAGGTACCTCCCTGCGGATGGGAACCCCCGCTGCCGCTGCCTGTCTCGTCGTCGTCGCGCCAGGTATAACCATAGCAACGGCTGTTGGAAGCTCCCATATTCAGCACATTAGAGCCGATGGCGCTGTCGTACAAGATGCCGAGCCACCAGTTGCCCCCGCAAGCCCCACCGGTCAGCCACGAGCCGTTGTTGCCTGCCACCGGGGGTACATCCTCGGAAGTGTTGAGGCTGTTGAACTGGGTACAGTAGTAGGTGTGCCAGGCGCCCCCCGCCTGGTCCAAGGGTCCCTGAGGACAGGCGCCGCTCTGCGCCCGGACGGCGGCCGATCCGGCTCGGAGGCAGGTCCAGATCAGGGTTACCAAGACAACGCCGGTGAAGGCGATCTGGAGAGGCAATCGTGGAGCCATTCTCTTCGTCTTCATGATCGGTACTTGACCTCCAGCGCGATCTGGGAGCGACCGAATGAAACGCTCTGTGGTGCGGCCGGCGAGGCCCCTTCTCCAGCATGGCGCAGTTCCAGGCGTGTGACGCCCGCCACGTCGATCACGGTCGGGTCCAGGGATATCCGTACCGTACGGGCCGGTTCCGGTGCGTACAGAGTAATGTCTTGATCGGCGTGCACGATCTCGCGCTCCTCGATCCGACTGATGGATAGATGCCAACGCCCCACCGCCTCGCTGCCTGGCGACTGCCAGTCGTTCAGGCCGATGGGAGGTGCCCAGTCGCCTCGATAGACCACGACATCAAAAGCTTCTTCCCGCCCTCCACCAGCAGGCAGATTCAGAATCAGGGTGGCCGATAGCACCTCGGCATCATCAGGCAACTCTGCAGTGTCCCAACCCAGGTAGGCCCGGCCGATCCTGTAGTCAGGTAGATATGGACCATCAGGTGACGACTGGCCTAGAAACACCTCTGTCGTCAGATCAAAGCGAAATCCATCACCGGCCATAGCCCCGGCGTAGGCATCTGCTTTTGCTCCGGCCGCGTACCACTCATCGGGCGGTCCAAAACGGTGAACGGTGGTTCGCTCCATCAACTGGGCTGAGCCGGCACTCAGGACATCGACCGTCGAGCGAGCCACCCCACCGTTCTCCGTACCGGGGTTAGATCCCAAGTCCGGCCGGGATGAGGAATGTGACCATAAGATGGCGAGCAGCAAGATGGCAATTGCCACCGCTGCCGCCGCCCAGACAGCCATATGCTTCTTCATGGCTCCTCCCTGTAAACGATCACCAGCGCAGGGAACGACGGCGACCTATTCACCTGTACTTGTTCAGCAGTCACAGGCGGCGTGCCCTCGCGGTCACTGCGCATTTCCAGCAAGGTCAACCCGCTCCGGCCGACGACGATCGGGTCGAGCTTGATTGGCACCTGGCCCGAACCCACGTGCCCAGTGCATGGATAATGGGTCGTATCCCAGCTGCTCACCAACTCACTGCCCATCGCATACCAGGCATCCTCATCGAGGGGCGGTGTCCAGACGCCGCGGTAGACGGTCACGCCGAAGGCGGTTTCGGGCGGGTTGCAGTTCACTTGCAGGATCAGCGTCGCCGACAGCACCTCGGCATCATCAGGCAGCGTCGAGGTATCCCACCCCATGTAGGCTCGCCCGATCACATAGTTCGGCATGTATGGCCCATTGGGGGGCGATTGGCCCAGAGTGACCCCATCGCCGTCGCGGAATCGGCCCGCCAGGTCAAACCCGGCCAGCGCCTGCCAGTAGTCCGGGTTCATGCTTCCCCCACCAATGGCCAGTCCCTCTCCGTACGGGATAGTGAAGGTCACCGTCGTAACCGTGGCCGTCGGCACAGGGGTAGGCGTGGGCGTGGGGATGGGCGATTCAGCCTGGTTGGCAACGAGCGGCAGGTAGTCGGTGTACGGCCGCACCCAGGTTTCACCCCGGAACTGTCCAGCCAGCTCGCGGTCATCGTAGACGAACATCTCGTCTACCAGGAACCGCCCGGCAGGGTTGTCGACCGTCAGGATCAGCCCCAACGACACCATCTCGTTCGGCAAGATGTCGCCCACCCAGGCGATGCCGGTCACGTTGTCCGTGTCCGTCAACGGGACCGAAACACGCAGCCGGGAGTCGTAGGCAAACCCATCGGATGGTATGGCAGGGAGAGTGTCGCTCACGGCCCTGCCCAGCACCGGGAACGCGCCGCCGGACGCCGACACGTAGGTGGCGCCCACAGGCAGCGGGTTCCAGACCAGGACCTCGGTGGCCGTCACCGGGCTCGAATTGACAACGTAGAGGGCCACGCCGACTGCCTCGCCAACCGTTGTCTCGTCGACCGTAGGCACCACCACCGAGCCATCGAAGGGGCCGGCATCGGCCCGGATGGCCCCTAGCCTGACCGCCAGGACAGGCAGCACCAGCCCGCCCAGCATCACCACGAGCGCCACCGGCGCGAGAACCCACGTCGTCTTACGCACCATCTCGTTCATCGCTGATCGCCTCCTATCGTGATTCTTCCAACACAACAGACACCGTGACCGGGGTCGCAGGCTCCAGGTCGACGGCCAAGCGCTGCCCGTTGACCGTCACTTCCAGCGTTGCCTGCACATCGGCGCCCGGCTCGCGAAAAAGGTACCAACGCGCCTCGCCGGCACCGGCCGCACTCCAGCCGAGACCCCCGTGCGTGGGGAGCAGGTCGCCGCGCCAGTAGCGGAAGCCGGGCGGCGGTTGGTGCGACACCTGCGCCGCTGCCGGCAAGGAGAGCGTCACTTCCACCAGCCCCACCGGCGCCCGGTCGTTCGTCCACGGACGCGCCGCCAGGGTGACCGTCGATGGCGCGGCCGTAGCCGGCGGGCGGGGAGTGAAGGTGGGAACCAGCGTGGCGGCAGGCGGGGTCTCGGTCCCGGCGCCGCCCAACAGGCCCTCGGCCAGGGAAGCGAAGGAAAAGCCGGCGGTGAGGGCAATTGCCAGGCCGGCCAGGGTACAGAGCAGGACGCCGGCCGCGAGGGTGGCGACCCACCACCACCGGGGCAGGCGCCGCTTACTTTCCAGATAGAGATCCTGATCATCGTACATCACTCCACCTCTTCAAAGCTCAACGAAACGAGCACCCGGTTCAGCCCGGCGGCCAGGGCCGGCCAGTCACCCACCGGCCCCTGGGCCACCAGCGCCCAGCCATCGGTGGCGGCGAGGAAGAGCCGGTCGTCCGCCCGGGTCTCGACAAACAGGCCGACAAAGGTCAGCCCACCCAGGTCGACCTCGAGGGGCGGCTCGCTGCGGCGCGCGTCCGCCGTCCCGTTCAGCAAGCCGGCCAGGGTGCCGGCGGGCTCGCCCGGCGCGGGGTAGAGGACCAGGAAGCCGGGCAGCGATTCGTGATAGAGGAAACAGCCGCCATCCGTCCCTTCCAGGGCGCGGTAGCCTTCCGGCAGGTCGAAGCGGATGGTTCGCCCGGAAAAGAGCCCGCCGCGCCCCAGCACGACCACCGCCGTCGGGCTCACCACGCTCTCATGCTCTCGTGAGCCTGTGCGCGGTACCGCCACGGGGCTCAGGT
>DAOUHB010000023.1:0-69500 GCA_034428935.1 Anaerolineae bacterium
CAGCGCCGCCTCCAGGCTGCACAGGGCCCCGTAAGAGTGCGCGAGGACCGAGACCGGCTCCCCGATGGAATCGACCACTGCCGCCACGTCTTCCGCCTCGCGGGCCACGTGATAGGCCGGGCCGTCGCCGCTCATGCCCCGCCCGCGCCGGTCCATGGCATACACCCTGAAGCCTTCCTCAAAGCGCGGCGAGATGGGAGTCCAGCGCTGGTGATCCGCCGTGGCGCCGTGGACCAGCAGGAGAGGCGGCCCCGCTCCCCTCTTTACGTATCCGATGGCCGTGCCATCCTTCGAAACAACCTGTTCCATGTTCACCTTTCCAGCCGGCTGGTGCGTCATGGGGCACCCCGGGTATGCTCCTCCGTGCCGGTGAAGGCAGCAGTATACCATCACAGGGGTCGCCTGGCAAGGAAGGCGAAACAAACAGAAATACAGCGAGACCTTTGCTGGACAAAAGGCCGTCGCTGAAACTACTGCCGGGGGTTGTGAGAAAACAGGAGTGATCTAGCTCCGCGCCTGCCGGATCCAGCCCAGGACCTGTCTCACCTGGTTGCTAATGGCCGCCCAGTCGCCGGCCGCCACCCATTCCTTGCGCACCAGGTTCGAGCCCAGGCCCACGCACGCGACGCCGGCCGAAAACCAGGCCCGGATGCTCTCCTCTGAGGCGTCCACGCCGCCGGTGGGCATGATGGACGTCCAGGGGCAGGGGCCGAGGACCGACTTGACAAACTCGGGGCCGCCCACCGAGCGGCCGGGAAAGACCTTGACGATCTCGACGCCCAGCTCTTCCGCCTGGGAGATCTCGGTCACGCTGCCGCACCCGGGCGAATAGGCGATCTTGTGCCGGTTGCACAGGCGGGCCACCTCGGGGTTGAGGAGCGGCCCGACCACGAAATTCGCGCCGTAGGCGATGTACAGGGCCGCCGTGGGCGTGTCCACCACCGAGCCCACCCCCAGGATGATCTCCCGGTGCTCCCGCGCCAGGTACCGCGACAGCTCCTTGAAGACCTCGGGCGCCATGTCGCCCCGATTGGTGAACTCGAGGACCTGCGCCCCGCCGGCGGCGCACGCCTCCGCGACCTTGACCGCCACTGCCGCGTCCGCGTGGTAAAAAACGGGCACCAGGCCATCCTCGAGGATGGCATTCAACACCTGCATCCTGGTAAAACGAGCCATGCTCCCCTCCTTGTGTCTTGTTGTCTCTAGCGCGACACGCGCCCCGAGCGATCGCCGCCCATCAGCTTTTCCACTTCGGCGGCGGTCACCAGGTTGAAATCACCCGGGACCGAGTGCTTGAGGCAAGAAGCGGCCACGGCAAACTCGAGCGCCCGCTGCCGGTCCTGCGGCCACGTGCACAGGCCGTGGATGAGGCCGGCGCAGAAGGCGTCGCCCCCGCCAACACGGTCCACGATGTGGGTCACGTCGTAGGCCGGGGCCACGCAGAACCCGTCCGGCGTCCACAACACGCCCGACCAGGTGTTGTGGCTGGCCGAAATGCTGCCGCGCAGGGTGATGGCCACGGTTCGGAGGTTGGGAAAGCGCCCGGCCAGCGCCTCGCAGACGTGACAGTACTTGGCGGCCTCCACCTGACCGGAGGTCACGTCGGTATCGGGCGCCTTGACGCCAAACACTTTGTCCGCGTCCTCCTCGTTGCCCACGGCCACGTCGCAGTAGGCCACCAGCTCGGGCATCACCTCGCCGGCCGCCTTGCCCCACTTCCACAGGTTCTTGCGATAGTTCAGGTCGCAAGACACGGTCAGGCCCATCTCCCTGGCCGTTTGCACGGCCTCCAGGCAGACGGCAGCGGCCCCGGCCGAGATGGCCGGCGTGATGCCCGTCCAATGGAACCAATCCGCGCCATCCAGGACGCTGCGCCAGTCGATCATGCCCGGCTCTATGGTGGCGATGGCCGAGCCGGCCCGGTCATAGACCACCTTGCTGCCGCGCTGCATGGCGCCCATCTCCAGGAAATAGATGCCCAGGCGCCGACCGCCGCGCACGACCCTGTCCACGCCCACGCCGTACTGGCGCAGGAACTGGAGGCACGCTTCTCCCAGATCGTTGTCGGGCAGCCTCGTGACATAGTCTACGGGCGTGCCCAGCAGGGCCAGGGAGACGGCCACGTTGGCCTCGCCGCCGCCATAGACCACGTCGAAGGAGCGCGCCTGGCCGAAACGGAGGAACCCGGGCGGCGACAGCCGCATCATGATCTCGCCAAAGGTAACGACACGTTTCATGGAATCTTACCTCCTGCGTTGAGTCTGAAAGCGGCCGCGTCCATTGCCTCTGGATTGACCACAGACGGCGGCCAGCGGCCGTGTAACACGTCCAGGACGACGTTGCAGCCGGTGCGATACAGGTCTTGCACGCTCTCTTCCGAGTTGGCGGCCACGTGTGGCGTCAGGATAACATTGTCAAAGCCACGCAGGGGCGAATCGGCGGGCAGTGGCTCCGTCTCAAAGACGTCCAGGCCCGCGCCCCACACCTTGCCACTGGCCAGGGCCCTGGCCAGCGCATCGTTGTCGATGATGGGGCCGCGGCTCGCGTTCACCACAAACACCCCGTCGCGAGCAAGGGCAAACTCCCGGTCGCCCAGCAGATGATGCGTTTCGGCGGTCAGGGGGCAGTGGACCGAGATGAAATCGGCACCCGCGAGCAAGTCGTCCAGCTCGCACTTGATCGCCCCCAGCGACAGGATCTGCTCGGCAGCGATGAAAGGATCGTAGGCCAGGATCGACAGGTCAAAGCCGGCCATCCGGCGCGCCACGGCCTGGGCAATGCGGCCAAAGCCGACGAGCCCCAGGGTGTGGCCCTTGAGCCGGCGAGCGGGCCGCGCGCCGGTCCGGTCCCAGCGGCCGTCGCGGATCCAGCGGTCCTGCCGGCCCAGGTGGCGCACACAGCCCAACAGCAGGGCCACGCTGTGGTCCGCCACGTCGTCGACGCAGTAGGTCGGCGCGTTGCACACCACGATGCCCCGCCGCGTCGCGGCCGCCACGTCAACGCTGTCGTAGCCGATGCCCAGGCGGACGATGCAACGACAGCGTTCCAGTTGATCGATGATCCCGGCCGACAGCAGGGGACGTACCGACTGTACCAACACCACGTCCGCCCGGCGGGTGGCCTCCAGCACGGCTTCCGACGAACGGTGCTGGCCCTGCACCCATTCAACCCCGGCAGCGGCCATCTCACCCGCGATCCAACCCGGAGGTGGAAAGAGGTCGTCATCGAAATCTACGAGCACTGCCTGAAAATGCGCCATTGCTTCCCCCGTGTGGAATGTCTCGCCGGTTGCCGCGCCTCAGTCCATAAATCGGAGCGAATACAGGTCAGCGTCCTGGAGGACGAGGCGCAGGCGCACCTGCCTCCCCGCCAACCGGCTCACGTCGGTACTGCCCCGCCATCTCACCAGCCCCGCGATCTCGTCGCCGATCATCGGCCGGCAGTCGGCGAGCCCGTAGCCCGGCAGAGGGCGGCGGTCGGGCCCCTGGATTTCGACGGCCACGCTGCCCGCGGCTGACGTGGCATAGTTCAGGGCCAACGCCCTGCCCGAGAAACAGAGCGGCCTGGTCCTCGCCTGCCCCTGGAGGTAGCCCGCGTGCAGCGAGGCCAGCCCGTCGGTCCGCAGCGTGTAGCGCCGGCCGGCCGGTCCGTGATAGATGGACATCTCGGCGGGGCCGGTGGGGACGAGGCCCAACGCCAGGTAGTTCGACCGGTTCCCCCAGCGCTCCGGGTCCGGGCCGGGCCGCAGGAATGCCTCTCGAAAGTGCCGGTCGTAGCGCGCCCCACCGCGCGACGTCATGAGCAGAATGTCGGTCAGGTTGTCCCTCTCGGGCAAGAAACGCGTGGGCAGCGCGATATAGGTGTGCGGCGCCCGAAAGTAGGGCTGCGTGTTGTTGGAGTAGAGCTGCTCGCCGGGCGCTACCGGCTCCATGAGGGCCGGCGCCGACCAATGAAAAAAGTCGGGCGATGTGCGCCGGGAGATGGCCCGCACCTCGCCCAGCCAGGTCCGGTAATAGCAGGCGTAGCAGCCCTCCGCCTCGGACCAGAAGGCAACGTTCTGCGAGTCGAACGCCCGCTCCTCGGACCGGATCACCGGCTCGTCGCCCATTTTCCGCCAGCGCAGGCCGTCGGCCGAGACCAGGGCCACCAGGCCGCTGACAGGGCCTTCGTACAGCCCGCCCAGGGCCTTGTAGCGCTCGCCGGCGGGCACGCCCGGCCGCGTATCCAGGAAGGGTGTCATGTTGTGCGTGCAGGGCGCCGCGTGCGCCAGGACCACGTTGTTGCCGTGGGCCCCATTCACGTCGTACAGCCCGAGCTGCGGATAGGTCCAGGTATGGCCGTCACGGCTCTCGGCGTAGCAGGTGATCTCGCCCGCGTTTCCGTTGCCAAAGGGGCCTTCGTAGCCTGCCGCCAGGTCGCGGTAGTAGGCCCGGTACAGGTCGCCGTCCTTGATGACGGTCATATAATAGCCCCTGAGGGGAGACGCCGATGGCGGGGCCGGCTGGGGATGGTGCATGACCAGATCCGCCCCGCGCCGCTCGTCAAAGAGCCAGGAATCAACCATGAGTTCCAGACGCGAACCGATGTCCATAGCAGAGGATTGTACCTTGAACCCTGGCTGACGGCAAATTGCGGCCGCTGCCTGTCGCCGGGCCTCCGCCTCGGGCGCGCCCGGGCAGCGCGCCTTGTTCGGGGCAATTCACAGCAGCGCACAAAAAGGGGCTTGACTTCTCGGCAGAGATCTGGTATACTGGTACTATCATAGTACCAGTTCCTTTGAAGACAAACCAGGCAGCAAAGCTGCGCCAGAAGTGCGGCGGCCCGTGGAGCCGCCAGATGGTGGGAAAACGATGCCCAGGAAACGCGCCCGAGCCGGATTCGAGATACTACGTCCGATGACCCGCGATTCCCTGTCGCTCCAGGTATGCATGGCCCTGAAAGCCTACATCGTCAGCGAGAATCTGGAACCGGGCAGCCAGTTGCCCTCCGAGCGCGAGCTAAGCGAGGTGCTGTCCGTCAGTCGCAACGTGGTGCGTGAGGGGCTCAGCGTGCTCGTCGCCGAGGGCATCATCACCAAAAAGCCCGGCAAGGGCATCTTTCTCCGCGACATCACGGGGCTGGCGGCTAACGGAGGCGGCCACGAGATCCTGGATCAGGAAAGGGCGCGCTACGAGGCCATCCGCGAAGCCCGCGCTGCCGTCGAGCTGGGGGCCATCGGCCTCATCGTCAGCCGCATCAGCGACGCCGAGCTGGACCAACTGGAGCAGTCGGTGGTGGACCTGGAGCACAAGCTGCAACAAGGCGAATCGTTTATCAAAGAAGACCTCCAGTTCCACCTGACCCTCCTCCAGGCCGCGCGCAACGAGCTGCTCTTGCAGTGGAGCCCCATGGTCGAAGAGGTCATGCGCGTCTGGGTTTACCACCCCGATGCGTTGGCCAGCGCCATCCGTCCCCGCGCATCGCGCCAGGATGCTGCCCGTGTCGCTGCTGAACACCGGGCGATCCTGGATGCGGTCCGCAGGCGCGACGTGGAGCAAGCCAGGACGCTCCTGAAAAAGCACCTCCTGGTGCCCGATTTGTAACCTGACCGGCCGGGCATCTCGCCCTGTCCGGTGTTTGACCTGACGAAAGGAGGAGGATGAGCAAAACGCACCGGCAGACTGTTCCTGTTCGCTGGCTGGCGCTCGGCGCCGCGTGTAGTCCCCATCTCACATTGAAGTGAAGGAGGAATGAAGGTGAAACGGCTCAACTTGATCCTGGCAATCTGCGTTATCCTGGCCCTGGTGTCCGCCTGTGGCCCGACACCCGAGCCCGTAGTCGTCCGCGAGACCGTTGTCGTCAGAGAAACGGTCGCTCCCGCGGTCGTCGAGGCCACGGTGGTCGTCCGCGAAACCATCGAGGTAGAGAAGGTTGTCGAGGTGACCCCCACCCCGATTCCCCCGCCCATCAAGCAGGGCGGTCCCGTGTTTATCGGCACCGGTGGCATGACCGGCAAGCACTTTAACCCCATCTGGATGACGTCCAACCCGCAGTTCGTGTCCTTCCCCCTGATCCTGCCGGCCCTCACCTGGTTCGACGACCAGGTGCAGCCGATCCTGGACCTGGCAACCGACGTGCAGGCTAACGAGGACGCGACCGAGTACACCTTCACGCTGCCTGCCGAGGCGACGTGGAGCGACGGCGAGCCCCTGACGGCCGAGGACGTGCTCTATACCTACAAGGCGGCCATCCATCCCGTCGTCGGGCAGTCGGTGTGGGCGCAGAACTTTACAAGCATCATCGGTGCCGTCGAGTACCAGGCGGGCGACGCGGACGAGATCGAGGGCATCGAGGTCGTCGACGACCACACGATCACCTTCCACCTGAAAGAGCCCAACGCGTCGTTCCTGTACGGCACCTACCTGGGCATCCTGCCCGCGCACGTTCTGGCCGACACTCCCTGGGAAGATCTGGAGCAGCACCCCTACATGGACGCTCCCACGGTCACTTCGGGTCCCTACGACTTTGTCGAGTTCGTGCCCGAGCAGTATATCCACATGAAAAAGAAGGCCGACTATTGGGGCAAAGAGGTCACCATCGACGAGGTGTACGTCAAGCTCTTCGAGTCGACCGCCACGTCCCTGGCCCAGTTGGAAGCCGGCGAGATCGATCTGACCACCGTCTCTCCTGACGAGGTGGAGCGCTTCGAGATGGTGGCGCACACCGACATACTGCGCGCCACGGGCATCGGCTATTACGTCACACACTTTGATTTCCGCACATCCGAGCAGATCGCCACGCTGAACCTGCCCGCCGAGGAAGGCGGCAAGGGGTACAGCATCGTTAAGGAGCCCAAGCCCTACCTCCAGGACAAGCGGTTCCGCCAGGCCCTGGCCTATGCCATCGACAACAACGCGGTGATGCAGGTTGTGGCCGGCGGCGAGGCAACGCCCATCTACAGCTCCATTTTCGGGCCCGAGTGGGCCATCAACCCTGACCTGGAGACCTACGACCAGGATGTGGACAAGGCCAAGGAGCTCATGCAAGAGGTCGGGGTTACCTTTACCGAGGATGGCATCGCCCAGTGGGAGGGCCAGCCCATCAACCTGGTCTACCTGTCCAACACCAGTGAAGAAGCCCGCATGTTGGGCGAGGTTCTCCAGCAGCAGTTTACCGCGGTGGGCATCCGGCTGGACATCAAGCTGGTCACCAGCTCGGCCTTCTTGACCTCCGCCATCAACGGCGAAGCCGATCTGATCCGCAACGCCGGTGGCCGCTTTGGCGCCGACCCCAGCGTCACCAAGCTGTACTACACCTGCACGGCCGGCTGGTCCGATCTGGTCATCGGCTACTGCAACCCGGAGTTCGACGAGCTCATGGCCGCCGGAGCGGCCACGAGCGACGTCGACGAGCGTCAGAAGATCTACTGGCAGGCCAGCGCCATGCTCAACGACGAGCTGCCCAGCCTCTTCTTCTACACGCCCAATGTCTTTTTCGGAGTGAACAAGGGCCTGAAGGGCCTGGCACCCAGTGCCGATCCCGGCTACATCACCTGGAACATCGAGAACTGGTACCTGGAACAGTAGGGCATCGACACAGACAGATCGCGGTGCGGCAGGTCGGGGGCCTGCCGCACCCGATCCCTTTACCCGACCATGACCAAGTACATCATCAACCGTTTTCTGGTCTCTATACCGGTGCTCCTGGGCATAACCCTGGTTACGTTTGCCCTGATTCACCTCGCCCCTGGTGACCCGGTTACGGGCATGATCGATCCCACCCTGGGCGATTTCAGCCCCGAGCTCATCGCCCGCGAGCGGGCCAAGCTCGGCCTCGACCAGCCCCTGCCGGTGCAGTACGTGCTCTGGCTGGGCCGCATCGTCCGGGGCGACCTGGGATATTCCCTCATCAACCGCCAGCCCGTCTCCGAGCTCATCGGCCAGCGCATCTGGTCGACGCTGCAGCTCACCATCTCGGCACTGATCGTCGGCGTGATCATCGGCATCGTGATCGGCGTCCTGTCGGCCGTCAAACAGTACTCGGTCCTCGACTATTTGACCACCCTCTTCTCCTTTGCCGCCGTGAGCATCCCGGGCTTTTTTCTGTCGCTGGGCCTCATCTATATCCTGGCCCTGAAGCTCAAGTGGCTGCCCACGTCCGGCATGCGCACCCTGGGCGCGGACAAATCGGTGTGGGACCAGCTCGTACACATGATCATGCCCGTCACCGTCCTGGCAGTGAGCATCACCGCGCCCATTGCCCGTTACGCCCGCTCGTCCATGCTGGAGGTCCTGGGCCAGCCCTACATCAACACGGCCCGGGCCAAGGGGTTTCGCGAGTGGGCGGTCATCGCGCGGCACGCCTTCCCCAACGCCCTCATCCCCCTGGTGACCGTCATCGGGCTGCGCCTGCCCAACCTCTTTGCCGGCTCGGTCATCGTCGAGCAGATCTTTCACTGGCAGGGCATGGGCACCCTCAACATCTCGTCGGTGCTCAACCAGGACTATACTGTGCTCATGGGCCTCAACATGATCTCGGCCACGCTGGTGCTGATCGCCAACCAACTGGCCGATATCGCCTACGCCATCGTAGACCCGCGGATCAGCTATGATTAGCACCCAGACCGAACACGAAGGATTGATCCCCGGCACGCAGGCGCGTGCCGGGAAACAGGCCGAGATGCCCGCTCCTGCGGCCCGTCCGACCCGGCACCAGAGCATGTCTCACCGAGCCCTGCGGCGCTTCACGCATCACCGCCTCGCCGTTCTGGGCGCGGCCGTCCTCCTGCTGCTCATCGCCACGGCCGTCATGGCCCCCATCATCGGCGGCCAGGACCCCTACTACCAGGACTATTCGGCCATCAAGGCGCCGCCGAGCCGCGGCCACATCCTGGGCACCGATGCCCTGGGTCGGGACGTCTGGGCGCGGATCGTGTTTGCCACGCGCATCTCGCTCTCGGTCGGCCTCGTCGCCGTGAGCATCTCTACCTTGATCGGCACAATCCTCGGCGCCATCGCCGGCTTCTATGGCGGCCTCATCGACTCGGTCATCATGCGCATCACCGACGTGGTCATGTCCTTCCCGCTGCTCATCATCATCATTACCGTCGTGGCGCTCATCGGTCCCAGCCTGTTCAACATCATGACCGTCATCGGCCTCATCGCCTGGCCCAGCATCTGCCGCCTGGTGCGCGGCCAGTTCCTCAGCCTGCGCGAGCAAGAGTTTGTCACCGCCGCCGAGTGCCTGGGGGTGCCGTCGTGGCGCATCATCTTTAGCCACCTGCTGCCAAATTGCGTCGGTGCCATCACCGTGGCCGCCACCTTTGGCATGGCCGGCGCCATCCTGACCGAAGCCAGCCTCAGCTTCCTGGGGCTCGGCGTTCCGCCCCCCGAGCCAAGCTGGGGCCAGATGCTCACCGAAGCCCAAAAACTGTCCATCCTGGCCGACATGCCCTGGCTCTGGATTCCGCCCGGCGTGATGATTGCCCTGACGGTGCTCGCGGTCAATTTCGTCGGCGACGGGCTGCGCGATGCCCTGGACCCCCAATCGCGCCTGGGATAGAACCATGAATGACCTGCAACATACCATCGTCTATTATGATCCCCAGGCCTATTCCTGCTTTCCCGACATCCTGCGCGCCACCGGCGGCAGCCTGTGGGTGACCTTTCGCCGCGCCGGAGGCTTTAGCCTGGAGGCGCTGCGCCGCGGCAAGTACGACCACGTGGACAAGGGAGCCCGCATCGGCCTGGCCCGCTCGACCGACGGCGGGCAGACCTGGGCGCTGGACCGCATCTTCCCGCCCTTTGATCCCGAATGCGGCGAGCAGGACCCTTCCATTGCCGAGGTCGCCCCGGGGACGCTGCTCGTCAACTTTTTCCGGTGGCGGGTCGTACCCGCCGGCCAGGAGGGCCGCCTGGGCTATCCCGCCCGCCAGCAGTACGATGGCTCCTGGTCCGACGTGGAGGGCCCGTGGGCGATTCGTTCCTTCGACGGGGGCAGCACCTGGGAGAGCCGGCCCCACCTGGTGGACAGCAGTCCGCTGCCCCGCGCCGGCACATCCGACGCGGTGCTGGCTCTGCCGGACGGCACGCTGCTGATGGGCATCTATGGCGCCGATTACGGTTCCCGCGCGTGCCGCGCCTACACCGTCCGCTCGGAAGACGGCGGCGCGACCTGGGGCCGGCCGGCCCTCATCGCCGCCGACCCTGCCGGCCGCCTCAGCTTTGAGGAGCCGGCCCTGGCCGCGGCCGGGTCGGGCGAGCTGCTGGCCATGCTCCGCTGCGGCGAGCCGGGCCGCTACGAATATCTGTACCAGGCGCGCTCTGCCGATGGCGGCCACACCTGGACCGACCTGCGACAGACGCCCTTGTGGGGCCACCCGGCCCACCTCCTGCGCCTGGCCGATGGCCGCCTGCTGTGCAGCTATGGCTATCGCCGGCCGCCCTACGGCGTGCGCGCCTGCCTCAGCCACGACGGCGGCGCCTCGTGGGACACTGAGCGCGAGTACGTCCTGCGCGACGACGGCGCCTCCCGCGACGTCGGATACCCGTCGTCGGCTCAACTTGCCGATGGCAGCCTGGTTACGGTATACTATATCCACGGCGAGGACGGCGTCCGCCACATCGCCGCCACCCACTGGCGGGCGGACTAGGCAGCCCGGGGAGCAGATCGCGTGGACCTCATCATCGACAGCGCAACCTTGGCGGATGGCAGCGGCGGGCCCGCGTCCCAGGCCACGGTGGGTATAGTCGCCGGCCGCATCGAGGCCATCGGCGACCTGGACGGGGTGGACGCCGGCCGGCGCATCGACGCCCGTGGCTTCCTGGTGTGCCCCGGCTTTGTCGACCCCCACAGTCACGCCGAGCTGGCGCTGCTCACCGGCCGCGAGATGCCCGGCCGCCTGGCACAGGGCATCACCACCGAAGTCGTGGGCCAGGATGGGTTGTCGTTCGCACCCGCGGACCCTACGAACCTCCAGGACTGGCGCCGCTACCTGCGCTGCCTCTACGGCGACGGGCCCGACGAGATGTGGAGCTGGCGTTCGGTGGGCGATTTCGTGGCCAGCCTGGACGGGCGGGCAAGCAACGCCGTCTACCTGGTGCCCCACGGCGCGCTGCGCGTGGAGGTCATGGGCTGGGCACCGCGGCCCGCCACCGGCGACGAGCTGGCGGCCATGGCCGGGCTGCTGCGCCGTGGCCTGGACGAAGGGGCTGCCGGCCTGTCCACCGGGCTGAACTATGTGCCCTGTTCCCACGCCACAACCGACGAGATGGTGGCCCTGTGCCGGGTCGTCGCCCGGGCGGGCGGTGTCTATGTCACCCACCTGCGCTCCTATGGCGCCCAGGTGCTGGCGGCCATCGACGAGGCCATCGACATCGGGCGGCGCAGCGGCGTGGCAGTGCACATCTCGCACCTGCGCGTGGCCGACCCTTCGAACCACGGCCTGGCGCCGGCCATGCTGGAGCGCATTGACCGCGCCCGGGCCGGCGGCGTGGACGTCACCTTTGACCTCTATCCCTATACCTGGGGCTGCGCCCCTCTGCTGGTGGTGCTACCCCCCTGGGCCCAGGAAGGAGGCCCGGCGCCGATCCTGGAACGGCTGGGGGACCCGGCGACGGTGGCGCGCATGGACGCCGAAATGTCGGCCGCGGGCATCGATTGGAGCGCCTGCAACGTCTCGAACCTGCCACCACTGCCCTGCGGCGACTGGGATGGCGCCTCGCTGCCCCAGGTGGCGGCTGCCCTGGGCCTGCCGCCCTCTCGCGCAGTTTTGCGCCTCCTGCTGGAGAGCGAGCTGGATGCCACCTTTGTGGCCGGCGGAGGCAGCGAGGAGGACAATGCCCTCCTTCTGGCCCATCCCGCCGCCATGATCGGCAGTGATGGAGTGCTGGTAGGCCGCCATCCCCATCCCCGGGGCTATGGCTGCTTTCCCCGCGTGCTGGCTCGCTGCGTGCGGGAGTCGCGCTTGATGTCGTGGGAGGCCGCCATCGCCAAGATGACCGCCCTTCCCGCGGCCCGCTTTGGCCTGGAGGACCGTGGCCGGCTTCGTGCCAGCGCCGCAGCCGACCTGGTAGTCCTCTCACCTGAGCGGGTTGCCGACACGGCCACGTTCGAGGAAGGCCGGCGGCCGCCCGGCGGCATCGAGTGGGTGGTGCTCAACGGCCAGGTCGTGGTACAAAACGGAACCTACACCGGGGGCAACTATGGCCGGGCGCTGCGCCCCCTACAATCAAACTGGAGGCACGCTGATGCGTCGTCCTGAAACCTACGTGGGCCATCCGCTCGAGGAACTTGACACGCCAGCCCTGGTGCTCGACCTGCCCGCCTTTGAGCGCAACGTGGCCGCCCTGGCCGCCTTTTTCGCCGGGCGACCCGCCGCCCTGCGGCCCCACAGCAAAACCCACAAGTGCCCGCAGATCGCGCTGCGACAGTTGGCCGCCGGCGCCATCGG
This sequence comes from Anaerolineae bacterium, assembly GCA_034428935.1. Taxonomy (GTDB): domain Bacteria; phylum Chloroflexota; class Anaerolineae; order JAAYZQ01; family JAAYZQ01; genus JAAYZQ01. The sequence continues at coordinate 12,431 of DAOUHB010000023.1, forward strand.
CATCACCTGTGCCAAGCTCAGCGAAGCCGAGGTGATGGCCACCGCCGGCGTGGACGATATCTTGGTGGCCAATCAGGTGACCGGCGCCGTCAAGGTCGAGCGCCTGGCCGAGCTGGCCGGCCGCTGCCACCTGATGGTGGCCGTCGACGACGCCGAAAACGTGGACCACCTGTCGCGGGCCTGCGCCGCCCGGGGTGTCTCGCTACGGGTTCTGGTGGAGGTTGACGTCGGCATGGGCCGCTGCGGCGTGGCGCCCGGCCGGCCCGCCCTGGAGCTGGCCCGCCGCGTGGCCGAGGCCCCCGCCCTGAAGCTGGCCGGCCTCATGGGCTACGAGGGCCACCTGGTGACCACCGCCGACCCCCAGGAGCGCGCCGCCAGCGTGCGGGCCGCCTTTGCCCCCCTGGGCGAAACGGTGGACCTGTTGCAGGCGAACGGGCTCCCGGTGCACATCGTCAGCGGCGGGGGCACCGGCACCTACGACGTCACCGGCGCCCTGCCCTTTATCACCGAGGTGCAGTGCGGCTCCTACGTGTTCATGGATCTCACCTACGGCCGCGTCCGGCCCGAGTTCGAGCCCTCGCTGTCTCTGCTGTCCACCGTGGTCAGCCGGCCGGCACCCGGTCGCGTCGTCGTCGACGCCGGCCTGAAGGCCATGAGCAGCGAGTTTGGCTGGCCGGCGCCCCTGGAGGCCGAGGGGTTGCAGGTCCGCTACCTGTCGGAGGAGCACGGCGTCCTGGACCTGGCCGAAGGTGCCAGCTTCGAGGGACGGCCCGGTTCGCGGCTCCGCTTCCGGCCCAGCCATTGCTGCACCACCGTCAACCTGCACGATTGGCTGTACGTGGTACGGAACGGCATTGTCGTCGACGCCTGGCCCATCGCTGCCCGGGGCTGCGCCCAATAATCCCAATCTCGTCAGGAGGATCGATCTTGTTATCGGGTGTTTTCGCTGCCTTGTTGACCCCACTGTCCGCGGGACTGACCGTCGATACGCGGGCCCTGTGCGCCCTGGCCGAGTTCCTGCTGGACCACGGCATCAACGGCTTTTACCTGTGCGGCACCACGGGCGAAGGCCTGCTGCTCGACAAAGGAGAACGACACCTGGTGGTCGAAACCGTCGTCCGCCAGGTTCGCGGGCGCGTGCCCATCGTCGTCCACGTCGGTGCGCTGTCCACTGCCGAGTGCACCGGCCTGGCTGCCCATGCCCGCGAGGCCGGCGCCGATGCTGTGGCCGCCATCCCACCGTTTTACTATGCTGTCGGCCGCGAGGGGATCCTGGCCCATTACCGGCGCATCTCGGCCGCGTCCGGCCTCCCTGTTTATGTCTATAACATTCCCAGCGCCACCCAGGTTAGCCTCGGCGCGGTCCTGGTCCGCGAGCTGATGGACGAGGGCGCCGTCCAGGGCGTCAAGTATACGTCCTACGACCAGCTCGGCTTTCGGGAGATCATCGAGAGCTGCGGTCCCCGGCTCAACGTCATGGCCGGCCCCGACGAGATGCTGCTGCCCTTTTTGATCATGGGGGCCCACGGCGGCATCGGCACCACCTACAACCTGGCACCCGAGCTCTTTGTGTCGCTGTACGGCGCCTGGAAGGCCGGCGACCTGGCCACGGCACAGGAGCTCCAGTACCAGATCGACCGACTCATCCTGGCCATCCGCGATTTTGGGGTGGTGCCTGCCATCAAGGCGGCCATGAGCCTGCGGGGCATCGACTGCGGCCAGCCCCGGGCACCCCTGATGCCCCTGGCCGGCCAGGAAAGGGAACGACTGGCCGAGGCCCTGTCCCGGCTCGGCCTGCCGGGCATCGGAGGGCAGGCATGACCGGCAGGGAGCGCCTGCTGGCGGCGCTGGCGCACCGCCAGCCAGACCGGCCCCCGCGAGACCTGGGCAGCACGACTGCCACCGGCATTCACCCCGCCGCGTACGGCGCCCTGAAGGCCCACCTGGGCCTGGAGCCCGGCTGGTCCTACCTCAGCGCGCGGGCCCAGCTCGCCCGCGTCGAGCCCGCCGTGCTGGACCGATTCGGGGTCGACTGCCTGCCCCTCATCGATCCCGCCGCCGCCGAGCCGCCGGTCCTGGACGAGGAGCGCTGTTACGTCGACCGTTGGGGCGTCGAGCGCCGCCTGCCCCGCGATGGCGGCCACTACTATGTCAGCCGCCCACCCCTGGCCCGGGCCACCGGCTCCGCCGACCTGCGAGCGTTTCCCTGGCCGGAGCCCCGGACCGACTGGGCCGGGCTGGTGGGGGAGGCGGCCCGGCTGCGAGCCACCAGTGACCGGGCGCTCGTCCTGAACCTGGAGGTCGGCTTTCTGCACCAGGCCCAGTTCATGCGCGGCTTTGACCTGTGGCTCATGGACCTGGCTTCCGATCCCGGCCTGGCGGCCGGTCTCATGGACGCCATCCTGGACGTGTGGCTGGCCGAAACGCAGATCGTCCTGGACGCTGTCGGTCCCTTTGCCGACGTGGTGGTCTATGCCGACGATGTGGCCTTCCAGGACCGGCCGATGTTTTCGCCGCGCATGTACGGCGCCCTCATCAAGCCCCGCCAACGGCGCGTGTTCGACCTGCTGCGAGCGTCAGGGATCAAGATCTTTTACCATAGCTGCGGCAACGTCTGGCCCCTCATCCCCGACCTGGTCGACATGGGCGTCGACGCCCTGAACCCGGTGCAGGTGTCGGCCGGCCTCATGGCCGACACGGCCTCCCTCAAGGCCGAGTGGGGCCGCGAGATCACCTTCTGGGGCGGCATCGACACCCAGGCGGTACTGCCCCGCGGCAGCGCCGGCGACGTGCGCCGCGAGGTGTGGCGGCGGCTGGACGACCTGGCCGCCGGGGGCGGCTACGTCCTGGCCGCTGTCCACGACGTCCAACCCGAGGTGCCCGCCGCCAACCTGTGCGCCCTGTTCGACGCCGCCGGCGAATGGCCCGGCCCGGGGGCCGGAAGGGAGGAGTGACCGTGGAAGACGCACTGGCACGCAAGGCCAGGGCCTGGGCCGCCATCGACGCCCTGCGCGACCGCCTGGAAGCCCTTGCCCTGCGCATCCTGGCCCATCCCGAGCTGGGCTACGAGGAGGTGCAGGCCAGCGCCTGGCTGTGCGAGCTCCTGGCCGGGGAGGGCATGGCGGTCACCGCTCCCCTGGGCAGCCTGCCCACCGCCTTTCAGGCGCGCCGCGATGGCGCGGGACCGGGCCCCCATGTCGCTTTCCTGGCCGAGTACGACGCCCTGCCCGAGGTCGGCCACGGCTGCGGACACAACCTCATCGCCGCGGCGGCGGCCGGGGCGGCCCTGGGCGTGGCTGCGGCCCTGGACGGCCTGCCCGGCGCCGTGTCCGTCATCGGCACGCCCGCCGAAGAGTTCCTGGGCCAGGTGGAGGGCAAGGTGCGGCTCCTGGAGGCCGGCGCCTTTGACGGCGTGGACGTGGCCCTCATGGTCCATCCCCAATACGCCAACCGGGTGCTGGGCAGCGATCTCGGATTCATCGCCTGCGAGCTGTCCTTCGCCGGGCGCCCGGCCCACGCGGCAGCCGATCCCTGGAATGGGGCCAACGCCCTGGACGGCCTGATCCTGACCTTTAACAACATCAATGCCCTGCGCCAGCAGCTCCAGCCCGAAATCCGCGTCCACGGCATCATCACCGACGGCGGCCAGGCGCCAAACTGCATCCCCGAGCGGGCCGCGGCGCGGCTCATGGTGCGCGCCGATACCCCCGCCAGGCTGGACGCCGCCTTTGCCCGCGTCGAGGACTGTGCCCGGGCCGGGGCACTGGCCTCGGCCACCGAGGTGACCATCAGCCGCACCACCACGGTCTATAACAGCCGCATCAACGCCAGCCTCAACCGCCTGGCCTTGTACAACTGGGCCCTGCTCGGCGAGCCGGCCGACCCGGAGCCCTTCCATATGGCCGGCTCGTCCGATTTCGGAAACGTAAGCCAGGTGCTGCCGGCGGCCATGTTCCTGGTGCGAACCCATCCCGAGGGCATCCCGTGGCACTCGGCCGAAGTGGCCCGGCTCTCGGGCGAGCCGCTGGCCCTGGCGGGCATGATGGCCGGTGCCAGGCTGCTTGCCGGGGTCGCCCTGGACCTCCTCGCCGGCGATGGTGCCCTGGCCGCCGTCCGGGAGGACTTTCGATGAGACCTGACCAACCTGCCCGGCCAGGCACGCCCCTTGCGGGCCCGGCCGGGGAGCCCGAGATCCCCCTCGAGCCCGACTTCCGGCGGCTGCGGCGCGTCTTGATGCTGGAGGGTGAGCCCGACCGCGTGCCCAACGTCGAGCTCCACGTCGATTGGCAGATCAAGCAGGCGTTCCTGGGCCGTCCGGTCAAGACGGTGGAGGACGACGTCGACTTCTGGCACCGGGCCGGCTACGACTATATCTATCTGCGGGCCAACTACGAGTACCGCATGGTGGGCGATGGGCTGCGCGACGAGGATCATATCTATGCCGGCGACATGCAGGTCACCCGCTGGAGCGGCGAGGAGACCAGCCTGGTAAGCAACTGGGCCGAGTACGAGGCCTACCCCTGGCCACAGCTCGAGACCATCGACTACAGCAACCTGGCCGCCTGCGCCCGGGCACTCGTGCCGGGCATGAAGATCATCTCCGGGGTGGGTGGTATCTTTACCCGCGTGTGGCGTATCATGGGCTTTGAGCCCTTTTGCTACGCCCTGGTCGACCAGCCCGACCTGGTGGCCGAGCTGTTCCGCCGGGTGGGAGAGACCCAGCTCGCCGTCTTTCGGCGCATCGTCGACATGGACGAGATCGCGGGCATGTGGTACGGCGACGACCTGGCCTACCACTCAGGGACGATGGTCAGTCCCCGGGTCCTGCGCCGGTTTCTCTTTCCCTACCTGGAAGAGATGGGCGCCATCTGCCGCCAGCGCGACCTGCCCTTCATCCTTCATTCCGACGGCAACCTGTGGCAGGTGCTGCCCGACCTGATGGCGTGTGGCTTGAACGCGCTGCACCCGGTGGAGCCCAAGGCCATGGATGCCCGCGAGCTCAAGGCGCGCTATGGCCATCGTTTGTGCCTGCTGGGCAACGTGGAGATCGGCGAGACGCTGACCCTGGGCACGCCCGCCGACGTGGAGGCCGAGGTGCGTCGCCGCATCCGCGACCTGGCCCCCGGCGGCGGCTATGCCGTCGGCTCCAGCAATACGGTGGCCCATTACGTCAAGCTAGAGAACTTTCGGGCCATGATCCGGGCGACCCGGCAGTTTGGCCGCTACCCGATAGCCGTTTGACGGCAGCGTTGGAGGCCCGGCCAGGAGTTACGACCATGACCATGACTGCGCGAGAACGTGTGATGTGCGCCCTTTCCGGGGATCAGCCGGATCGGGTTCCATTCTGCGAAGGGAACATCGCGGCCAACGTGGCCCGCGCCCTGGCCGGCAGCGACCGCGACCTCTCGGAGCGCGAGATCTCGGAGCTGACCGGGCGCGACGTGGTGGTGCCCATCCTCTTTCCGCCCTATTTCGCCGACACGGCCCCTGGGGTCGACGGCATCTCTTACGTGACCACCGGTTGGCTGCGGACGCGGGCCGACCTGGAGCGGATGGTCTTTCCCGATCCCGACGATCCGGCCCTCTACGCGGCTGCCCGTCGCGTACTGGACGATCGGGGCGAGCACGCCTGCGCCGCGGCGGTCAAGCTGGGCGTGGCCCCCACCCTGGTGAGCATGGGCATCGACGGCTTTTCCTTTGCCCTGAAAGACGATCCGTGGCTCATCCGCGAGGTGCTACGCCGCTACGTCGATTGGCAGGTGGTGGTCACCGGCCACCTCATCGCCATGGGCTTTGACTTCCTGTGGTTCTACGACGACATTGCCTACAAGTCCGGCCCCTTTTGCTCTCCGGCGGCGTTCCGCGAGCTGCTGTTGCCCGCCATGCGGCGCTCGGCCGAAGCCATCACCATCCCCTGGGTGTTTCACAGCGACGGCAACCTCATGCCCATCCTCGACGACATCCTCAGCCTGGGGTCGTGGGGCCTGCACCCCATCGAACCCGGCCCCATGGACCTGGCCGAGGTCAAGGCCCGCTGCGGAGACCGGGTGTGCATCATCGGCAACGTCTCGGTCGACACCCTCAGCGCCGGCACGCCGGCCCAGGTACGCGAGGAGGTGCGGCAGTGCATCGCCGCCGGCGGCCCCGGCGGCGGCTACATGATCTCGTCGTCGAACAGCATCCCATCCTACGCCCGCCCCGAGAACGTCCAGGCCATGGTCGACGCCATCCGCGACTATGCGCCCTACCCGCTCCGGGTGTAGCGCCGTGGAGCCACCCGCCGTGCGGCTCGGTTTTTTCGCCTATCCCTGGGATCTGGCCGACGAGGGCCCCGAAGAGGCCGTGGCGGCCATGGCCGCGCGCTGCGGCTGCAACGCCCTGGCCGTCAACGCCGTCTACCATCACGCCCGCCTGCTGCGGCCCCGCCGGCCGGGCCCGAAAGTCTTCGAGCTGCCGGGCGCCGTGGCCGCCTTCCAGCCCCAGGCCGCCCTCTATCCCCCGGGCGGCCCCGTGCCCCTGCCCCACGCGCCCCTGGTGCAAGCCGGTGTCCTGGCCCGCACCCGCGACGCTTGTGCCCGCCACGGCATGGATCTGGGCCTGTGGATCGTGGGCCTTCACAACTCGAGCCTGGGCGAGCTGTTTCCCGGCCTGTGCATGCTCAACTGCTTTGGCGATCGCTACACCTACAATCTCTGCCCCGCTGCCGCCGGCGACTATCTCACGGCCCTGGCCCGCGACCTTTGCGCCCAGTTCCGGCCCCGGCGGCTCATCCTGGAGGCAACCGGCTACCTGGGCCTGCGCCACGGCGTGCACCACGAGCTTTTTTTCGGCGCCTGGGACGAAGCCCTGGAGCTGCTGCTGTCCCTGTGCTTCTGCCCCGCCTGCCAGGCCCGCGTCCGGGCGGCGGACCTCGACGTCGAGGCGTTGCGCGGGCAGGTGGCCCTGTGGGCCGGCCGCCTGCTGAACAGCCAGCCGGGGGCCGCCCCCTTTGACCCGGCCGATGGGCGCCTGTCCTGCCTCCTGGCCCAGGTCCCGGACCTGGCCGCCTACCAGGCGCTGCGCGCCGGCGCCGTCACCGATCTTGTCCGGCGCGTGCAGGCCGTGGCCGCCGCGGCCGGCGCCGAGCTGGACGTCATCCCGGCCAGCTTTCACCGGCCGGTTTCTCGTGCCTGGCTGGAGGGCGCGCACCTGCCCGGCCTGGCAACGGCTTGCAACCATCTGCTCATCCCCGCCTACTGGCCCGACGCCGGACAGGTTGCCGGCGACCTGGGGTGGGCCCACTGGCTCGCACCGGCGGCCGGCCTGGCGGCCGGCCTCAACGCCTGCGAGCCGGCCCTGGCCGGTGCCCCGGCCCTGGCCGCCCAGGCAGCCGCCTGCCGGAGGGCCGGCTGTCGCGGCATCTATTACTACAATTATGGCCTTTTGCCCGAGGCGCGACTGGAGTGGGTGGCCCGGGCCAACGCGGAGGTGAGCTGATGGCGCAGCCGCTGCAGGGACGGGTGGCGCTGGTGACCGGCGCTTCGCGGGGCATCGGCCGGGGCGTGGCCCTCTGCCTGGCAGAGCGCGGCGCCGCCGTCGTGGTCAACTATCGCTCCCACGCGGCCGAGGCCGAAGAGGTGGTGCAGGCCATCGGCTCGGCGGGCGGCCGCGCCCTCGCCTGGCAGGCCGACGTGGCCGTCCGCGACGAGGTGGACGCCCTGGTCCAGGGTGCTGTGGCGGCCTTTGGCCGGCTGGACATTGCCGTGGCCAACGCGGCCCATTCCATCCGAGGGCCGGTGGTTTCGGCGGACTGGGAGGACGTGCTCCGCGTGCTGGAAGTGAGCCAATTCGGCGTCTTTCACACCTGCCAGTTCGCCGCCCGCCAGATGCTGGCCCAGGAGCCGAGCGGCTCCAGTCGCGGCAAGATCGTCATCGTCAGCTCTATTCTCGAAGAGCTGCCGGCGCCGCACAGCGGCCCGTATAACATGGCCAAGGCGGCCGTTAACCACCTGGGGCGCACCCTGGCCGCCGAGCTGGCCCGTGACCGGGTGAACGTGAACATGGTCAACCCCGGCTGGATCGACACCCCCGGCGAGCGGCAGTTTGCCAGCGAAGAGGCGCTGCAATCCGGCGGCAGCCGCATCCCCTGGGGCCGGCTGGGCACGCCCGATGACATCGCCCGTGCTGTCGCCTTCCTGGCCAGCGACGACGCCGACTATATCACCGGCGCCACGCTGCGCGTGGATGGCGGCTTCTTGCTGGGACTGAGCCTGCCCGGCTAGCACCGGCAATCTCCTGGAGGTAGCACATGCCCTTTGGTTATACTGGCAAGGTTCTGAAGGTGGATCTGACGACGGGCTCCATGACCTACGAGTCGCCACCGCCCGACGTGTACCGGCGCTACGCCGGCGGCAGTTGCCTGGCCATGACCTACATGCTGCGCGACGTGCCGCCCGGCCTGGATGCCTTTGACCCTCGAAACGTGCTCGTCCTGGCCGCCAGCGTCGTCACCGGCGCGCCCCTCTCGGGGCTGTCGCGCTTTAACGTCACCGCCCTGTCCCCGCTCACTGGCACCATCGGCGACAGCCAGGCCGGCGGATACTGGGGGGCCGAGCTGAAAATGGCCGGCCTGGATGCCATCGTTGTCACCGGCCGGGCCGCCGAGCCGGTCTACCTCTGGGTCCACGATGGGCACGCCGAGATCCGGCCCGCCGGGCACCTGTGGGGCCTGGACACCGGCCCGGCCCAGGCGCGCATCCGGGAGGAGCTGGCCGACGCCCGCGTTCGCGTCGCACAGATCGGCCCGGGCGGTGAGAACCTGGTGCGTTATGCCGCCATCGTCAACGAGCTGCACCACTTTAACGGGCGCACGGGCATGGGCGCCGTCATGGGCGCCAAGAACCTCAAAGCCATTGCCGTCCGCGGTCGCGGCAAGGTGCAGGTCCACGACCCGGCGGCGCTGCAAGCTCTGGCCCGCTCCGTGCCGGAGCGGATCAAGGCCAACGGCGGCAGCCAGCTCCTTGGCAGCCGGGGCACGGCCGGCTTTGTGGCCGCCACCAGCGCGGGCGGCGGGCTGCCCACCCGCAACTTCCGGAGCGGTGTCTTTGAGGAAGCCGCCGCCATCGACGGCGAAGCCATGCACCAGGCCCTGGGCCACGGCAGCACCACCTGCTACGCCTGCGCTGTACGCTGCAAGCAGGTCATCGCCGCCCACGAGCCCTACGAGATCGATCCCCAATACGGCGGCCCCGAGTACGAGGGCCTGGCCGCGCTGGGCGCCTACACCGGCGTCTCGGACCTGGCGGCGGTGTGCAAGGCCAACGAGCTGTGCAACCGCTACACCCTCGACGTCATCTCCACGGGGGCCATGATCGCCTGGGCCACGGACTGTTACGAACAGGGGCTCATCGGCCCGCAACAGACCGGCGGCATGACTCTGCGCTTTGGCGACGGCGAGATGCTGGTGCGCCTGGTGGAGATGATTGCCCGGCGGGAGGGCCTGGGAGACCTGCTGGCCGAGGGCCCGCTGCGCGCCGGGCAGGCCTGGGGCCCCGAAGCCGCTGCCCTGGCGATCCACACCAAGGGCCAGCCCTATCCGGCACACATGGCCCGGGCCAAGGGCTCGCTGCCGGTGGTCTATGCCGTCAACCCCTACGGCGCCGACCACATGTGCACCGAGCACGACGCCTTCCTGCTGCCCGACATGCCCGATTCGTTCCAGGAGCGCATGCGCGCCCTGGGCATCCTGGGCACCGCCCCGATGGACGCAACCGGCCCCCTGAAGGTGCGCCTGGCGACCATCACCCAGCGCTACATGAGCCTGCTGGACAGCCTGGAGCTGTGCGCCTTCTGTTTCGCCAACGCCTGGTTCTTTGACGGCGAGGACATTGTGGCGGCGGTGCGCGCCATCACCGGCTGGCAGACGACCCTGTGGGAGCTGATGCTCGTAGGCGAGCGGCGCATCCAGCTCATGCGCGCCTTTAACGCCCGCGAGGGCCTGGATGCCCGCCACGACGTTCTGCCGGCGCGCATGGTCGAGCCACTGGTGGGCGGGCCGACCGATGGCTGGCGGGTGGACATGGACGCCTGGCAGCGCGACCGGGCCCTCTACTATGCCGCCATGGGTTGGGACCCCGAGAGCGGCCTGCCGGGCCGGGCCAGGCTGCACGAGCTGGACCTGGATTGGGTGGTCGACGAGCTGGAGCGCCACGGCGCCCTGGCCGGTTGACGGTGTCGGCGCCCCGCCAGGGGGCCGCGGGAGGGGTCGTGAACGTCACGTATGCCATCAGCCTCTGGAATTTCAGCCACTATGCCGGGCCCGGCGACCTGGAGGGCGAGCTTGCCGCGGTGCGGGCCCAGGGCTATGGCATCGAGCTGTGGCCCCACTGGCCCGGCGAGCCGGATCTCTACAGCCCGGCCATGCGCGATCGCCTCGTTTCGGCGCTGGCCGGAATGCCAGTCAGCCTCCATTCCGCCCTGGTGCGCGGATTTGCCGCCCAGGCGGCCCAGGTGGACGCCGCCGCCGAACTGGGGGCCAACGTGCTGGTGACGCACTCGGACGAGTTCTTCCAGGAGGGTACCCGTCGCCTGGACGCGCCCCTCTGCCGCGACGTGGTCGCCTATGCCGCCGAGCGCGGCGTGCGCGTGGCCCTGGAAAACGGCCAGTTGCCCTTTCTCGCCGCGGCCATCGGCGCCGTGGAGGGTCTCCACGTCTGTCTCGACGTGGGGCACGTCTATCTCACCGACGCCCCCCTGTGCGACTTTCTCGACGCCCTGGGCCCGCGCATCATCCACCTCCACCTCCAGGACATGGGCCTGCCGGGCGAGGCCGAGATGCCCCACGCCCTGCGGGACCACTACACGCCGGGCACCGGCAGCATCCCGGCCGGCGATTGGCATCTGCTGGCCCGGACCCTGCGTGCCCTGGACTTTCGGGGGATGGCCGTTTTCGAGGTCCGTCCCCGCAACCCCTATCACACCGCCCGGCTGGGCAGGCAGTTCTTCCAGGAGGTTCTGGCCTCAGCGTAGTTCCTCTCGCATCCGCTCGTACTCCTCGCGGCTGATCTCACCCTGGGCGTAGCGCCGCCGAAGCTCCTGCAGCGGGTCCTTATCCGTGTCGGGCGGCGTTGGGGGGCCGCCCATGTTGAGCCCCGGCCCGCGCCTCATGTACCACACGCCGGCAAAGACGATCCCGGCGACCACCAACACGAACAGGAAAAGAGCCAGAAGGACCAGCAGGCCCACATTCATCATCTCCATCGTTCTCCTCGTCTACAGATCGATCTTGTGCCGTCGCAGCAGTTGGGCATTGACCGCCACGATGACCGTGCTCAGCGACATGAGCAGCGCGCCCACCGCCGGCGACAGCAGGATGCCCACGGGCGCCAGGATCCCGGCCGCCAGAGGCAGCGCCACGATGTTGTAGCCGGCGGCCCACCACAGGTTCTGGATCATCTTGCGGTAGCTGGCCCGGCTCAGGTCGATGGCCTTGACGACGTCCAGAGGGTTGCTCTGCACCAGGATGATCCCCGCCGACTCGACGGCCACGTCGGTGCCGCTGCCGATGGCAATGCCCACGTCGGCCCGGATCAGGGCCGGGGCATCGTTCACGCCGTCGCCCACCATGGCCACCCGCTTGCCCTGGTCCTGCAATTCCTGGACCTTCTCGTCCTTGTGCTCGGGCAGCACCTCGGCAAAGTAGGTGCCGATGCCCAGCTCCTGGGCCACGGCCCGGGCCACGGTCTCGCTATCGCCGGTGAGCATGGCCACCTCGATGCCCATGTCGCGCAGGCGATCCACCGCCTGCCGGCTCTCGGGACGGATCACGTCGGCCAGGGCAAAGGCGGCCGTCACCGCCTCGTCCTGGACGAGATAGACGACGCTCTGCCCTTTGGCGCCGGCCTCCTCCGCGAAACGCGCCAGGGGCTCCGGCCGCTCCAGCTCCAGCATTTCCAGCAGGCGGGGGCCGCCGACGTGGACCGTGCTGCCGTTGCGACTGGCGCGCACCCCCCGCCCCTTGAGAGCCTCAAAGCCGGTGACGGACGGCAGCGACAGCCCGCGCTCCTCGGCGGCCCGGCGGATCCCCCGGGCGATGGTATGCTCCGAGTCGCCCTCCACGGCCGCCGTCAGGGCCAGGGCCTCCTCCTCGGGCAGGCCGTCGGCCGTGGACATGCCCACGACGCCAAACCGGCCCTCGGTCAGCGTGCCGGTCTTGTCCAGGATGACCGTGTCGACGTCGCGCACTCGCTCCAACGCCAGGCGGTCGCGGACCAGGATGCCGTTGCGCGCCGACAGGGACGTGGTGATGGCCACGACGAGCGGTACGGCCAGCCCCAGGGCATGGGGACAGGCGATGACCAACACGGTTGCCACGCGGGCAATGACGTCCACGTTGAATCCCACGGCCAGGATCCAGGCCACGGCGGTGATGGCCGCCACGCCCAGGGCGACGTAGAACAGCCAGCCGGCCGCACGGTCGGCCAGCACCTGGGTTCGCGATTTGCTCTGCTGCGCCTGCTCCACGAGGCGCATGATGCCGGCCAAAGCCGTCTGGTCGCCCGTGGCCGTCACCTTGACCCTCAGGCTGCCGTCGCCGTTGATCGTCCCGCCGATGGCCCGGTCGCCAGGACGCTTGTCCACCGGCCTGGACTCGCCGGTGATCATCGATTCGTCGGCCTCCGACTCGCCCTCCACCACCTCCCCGTCGGCCGGCACGCTGGTGCCGGGGCGGACCAGGACCACGTCGCCCTGGCGCAGCCTGCCCACCGGCACCTCCTCCGTTCGCCCGTCGGGCAGCAGGCGCTCGGCCGTGTCGGGCATCAGCCGTGCCAGCTCGCCCAGGGCGCCGGAAGCCTGCCGCACGCTGCGCATCTCGATCCAGTGGCCCAGGAGCATGATGTCGATGAGGGTCACCAGCTCCCAGAAAAAGCCCATCTGCCCCGGCAAGAACAGGGCGGCCACGCTGTAGACAAAGGCCACCGTGATGGCCAGGGAGATGAGGGTCATCATCCCCGGCTCCCGGTTGCGCAGTTCGGGCACGGCCATCTGCAGGAACGGAAGGCCGCCGTACAGAAAGACAATGACCGAGAACACGGGCGCGATCCAGTCGCTGCCCGGGAACGCGGGCGCGGTGAATCCCAGCCACTCCTGGAGGGCGGGGCTGTAGATCAGGACCGGGATAGACAGCAGCAGCGAGACCCAAAAGCGCCGGCGGAACATCTCCTCGTGGCCGGTGTGATCCACGTGGGCGCCGTGGCCGCCATGCCCCTCGTCGCCCTCATGGCCATCGTGTTCGCCGCGCCCCTCGCCGTCGATGTCCCGCCCGTGCAGGGCGTGATCCATCGCCTCGTGCTCCAGCGGCTCGTCGCGCTGCGAGCCGTGGCGTGCCGCGTGGGCGCCGGCGGCTTGTTTCAGATTCTCGGCACCCTCGTCGCCGTGCCCTTTTTCGTGCGAGCCGTGATCGTGCACGCCATTACCTCCTACAGAGTGGGGTTCGCCCGCCGGCCTGGTCCGCGTAGAATATTGTGCACACCCCCATGACGATCCCAAACGCGGCGTTCCATTCGTCCTCCTTATTGCGACGCCTTGGCAGCGTTCTCCTGTACCCTGAACTCGACCATCCGGCGGATGAGGTCCCATGGAATGGGCTTGTTGAGGGGGAACTGAACTGAGCCCTTGCCCTGCTTGTACGGCGCTAGCTCTTCCTTGAAGGCCTCCTCGTAACCGCCCGGCACCGGGTAGAAGCCGATGTGGTTCTTGAAGGCGGCAAAATGCACCAGGTGACGCCCATACAGGTCGAACGTGGGGATGGCGTAGCTGATGGTCTCGGTCGCACCGGGTGCCGCCCCCTTGATAACCGCCCGCATCTCTTCCAGCAGCTCTTGTGTCTCGGGCGGGAATTCCGCGATGTACTCGTCGATGGTGGTAACTTTCGATCGATTCGCCATGTCTTGTACCGGCCTTTCGTTACTGTTCTGGAGCCCCGGGACTTTTGAGGCGAAGGTCGTCCGTACCAGATCCTTTGCACAGCAAACGTTGCGGCAGAACGGGCGCTTTCGGCGGGTCTGCCCGGGTCCCAAGCCGGATGCGCCTGGTAAAGGCACATTCCGGCACCTGTCCATGTTCGGTTTCGATTGGGTTATTCAGGGCCTGACGGGGCCAAGCTGCAAGACGGTGCAGGCTGGAAGCAAGGGCCATGATACACTGCAACCACCTTCTTGTCAAGTCGCCACCGGCCGCCACGGTTCAGCTCGCAGCAGCTCCTGTGCTGGCGACAGCGCCGTCTCTGCGTCCTGGTTGGAATCGTGAGCCTCGGGCGTGAGACCTACGTGGGACCAGGAGGCCGAACCAGCACGGTAAAGGCTCGCCCCAGGGGATTTTGAAAGGTTGCAACCGGCGCAAATCCAAGGCGCTGCACGGTGCTCAGGGCCCGCTTGTTCCACGTGGCGACCGTGACGCGCAGGCTCCTCTGCCCCACCTGCGACTGGACGAACCGGAAGGCTTGCGCCAGAAAATCGGCGCCCCGCCCCTGCCCCGTCAGGTCCGGCCTCATTCCCGCGCCGACGTCCACCGCCGAGGCGTCATACTCCCAGCCGGGCACCTGGCCGTCGGGGCCGATGGAGCAAAAGCCCACCAGCTCGGACCCACGGTAGGCCCCAAAGTAGCCGTTGGCCGGATCGAGCATGTACTCGATTGACGTCTCGCGATCCTCGGGCGGGATGTCATAGATGGCATATTCGCCCGGGTACTGCCAGTCCGCGATCTCATCCGCGCCGTCCCGTGCAAGAACCCGAAACTCGTAAAAGTCGTCGCTCATTTTCACCTAGATTACACCCGCTTTCGTTGTCTATCAAAGAGAGAAGCAGGCCCGGTTCATTTAAGCTGTGCCAGGAGGGTCCCGGCATCGACCAGGTCCGCCGTATCAAAGCCCTCCACGAACCAGGCATAGATGGGGGCCAGCAGCTCGCGGGCCTCGCCGCGCCTGCCCTGCGCCTGCCACAGCCGCGCCAGGTCCGCCGCTGCCCGCAGCTCCAGCCAGCGCGCCTGCTGCTCCCGCGCCAGCTCCAGGGCGCGCCGCAAGCAGGCCTCGGCCGCGGAAAGCGAGGCCGGCGCGTCCGCGGCTTGCGCCCGCAAGAACTGGCCGCGCATGCGCCACGCTTCCGCTTCCATCAAGCGCACGCCGGTGCGCTCGATCCAGGCCAGGGCCTCATCCATAATCTCGGCGGCCGCCGCAGGCCGCCCGGCCCGCACGAGCGCCTGGGCGCGCAGCATCAGTTGGCCCACGTGCCCCACGCCCGCGCCGGCGGCCTGCAAAGCGGCTCCCGCCTCGGCCATCCGGGCCTGGCTCCCGTGCCGGCCGGGCTGCCCGGCGCCGCCCCTGCCATGCACCAACAGCTCGGCCCAGGCGCCATAGAACAGGCCCGTGCCCTCCAGGGACCGCAGCACCTGGGCATGTGCCAGGGCCGCGGACGAATCTCGGCCCAGGAACCAGTGTACCATCCCCGCCATGAGGTGGGCAAAGGCGGTGCTCGACGGCTGCTCGAGGACCTCGGCCTGCGCCACAGCCCTTTGGAGGCAGTCGCGGGCCTGATCCGGGTAACCCAGCAGCCACAGTACGAAACCCAGCACGGCCCGCGCCGTCACGCCCGGCGCCACCAGGAACAGGTGGCCCTGGGCGTCTCCGGCTTGCGGGCGGCTGAGGGCCAGCGCTACTTCCAGCCGCTCGCGGGCGGCGACGAGCCGGCCCTTCAGCCACTCGCTGTGGCCCAGCACCCAGTGCGCCTGCAAGCAGGCACGCGCATCGCCGGCCTCGCCCATCCTCAGGAGCTGCTCGCCAACCCGCCTCCCCCTCTCGGGGTCGGCCGACCAGCCCGTCGCCAGCGCCAGCACGCTCAGCGCGTCGCGCCGCTGCGGCTCGTCCCGCAGGTCGGGATGCTGGACCAGGACGGAGAGGCGCTCCAGCGCGCGCGTCGCAGCGGGCGTCTGCCAACCGCTCCGCAGCGACACGGGCATGATCAGTGCCAGGTGCAGGCCCAGCTCCAGGCGCAGCCCCTCGGGTGACGGCGACAGGTCCTCCAGCAGCGCCAGCCCGCGCTCCAGGTGGGCGACGGCCTCGTCGTAGGCCACCAGCCGGATCGCCCACTGCCCGGCCGCCAGCCGCCAGCGGGCCGCTTCCAGGGGCATGGCCGCCGCCTCGTAGTGCCGCGCCAGCTCCGGTGCGAGGGCCTGGGCAGCCGCACCGGGCGGCACCTCGCCCGCTCCCGGGAGCCCCGCCCCTGCGGCCTGCCCGGCGGGCGAGGCATAGAGCGATTCCATGGCCCGCGCCGTCGCCTCGTGCAGCCCGGACCCCTCGACGGGGTCCAGGCTCCGGTACACGCTCCGCTGGACGAGGGCGTGACGGAAGCGGTAACGCGACAACCGCTGCCCATTCCACGCCAACCGCTCCAAGCTGACGGCCTCGACCAGGCGGTGTCGGATCCGCAGGGGGCCGCTCAGCCGCCGGGCCGTGGCTTCCTCGCTCCAGCCCAGGGCCCGCGCGGCCGCCTCGGCGGTGAACTGCTCGCCCTGGACGCTCGCAGCCCGCAACAGCGTCCGGTCCTCGTCCGGGAGGGCGGCCAGGTGCCCGGCAATAACCGCCTCTACCTGCGGGGGCCAGCGCTCCCAATCGGGCACGCCCGCTGCGATCCACCGCCCGGCCCCATCCTGCACCACCGTTCCATCGCGCTCAAAGCTGTTGAGCAGCTCGACGGTGAACAACGGGTTGCCACCGGTGTGGTCGTATAGTGCCTGCCGGAACGCCGCGCCCAGGCGGTTTGGCGCGCCGTCGACGTACGCCTCGACAAAGGCGCGACCATCCGCTCCGTCGAGGTCAACCACCACCTCCCCCCACTCGCGGACCAGCTCCCGGAGGATCTCTCCAACGCCCGGCACAGCCTGGGCACCTTCCGCATGGGCCACCGCCTCGGGACGGTAGGCGCCCAGGAGCAGGATGCGGCTGCCGGCCAGGCGGCGCCCGAGGTGAAAGAGCAGCGCCGCCGTGCCGCCATCGGCCCATTGCAGATCGTCGACGGCCAGGAGCAGGGGTCTATCCATGGAGACCACGTGCAGCACCTGGGTCACCTGGCCGAACAGGTCGGGCTGCAGCGCCCACCGCCCTCGCTCCCCGGACCCGCGGATCGAGGAGGACAGGTTGCTGGCAGCGGGGGACGCGCCGCCCGATCCGGGCGGCGTTCCCTCTCCGGCACGCCGCAGCGCCTCCCATAGCCTTGCCTGCCACGCCTGTCCGCCCCTCCTCCCGGAGCCTGCCGTCGGACCGGGGGCCGGGAATGCCTCGGCCCGCCGCAGCAGCGGCTCGCCCGGCACAAAGCGGTCGATGAGGTCGGGGCCGTGTTCCACCAGCGCGGCACCCACGGCCGGCAGTGCCTCCCAGGCACGCCTCGCCTGCTCGGGCGAGAGCGTGCCGCCCGCCCGCTTGCCCTCCACGTCCCCGGCCAGGGTCTGGAGCATCTCGCGAAAGGGTAGGTGGGGGTCTCCTGCCCCGGCGTGGGCGTTGCACTTGCCCCGCAGGACGATGAGGTCGCCATGCGCCGCGGCGGCCCGGTGCGCGAATTCGTCCAGCAATGCCGTCTTGCCGCTGCCCGCCTCGCCCGCGATCAGGCCCACTCCGCCCTGGTCGGCCAGCGCCCCGTCGAGAAGGGCGCCCAGCCGTGCCAGCTCGCCCTCGCGCGCCACGAACCGGGTCCGGGACCGAGGCCGAAGGCCAACGGACCTGGGAGCCGGCCCTTCTGCCCTCGGAGCGTCGAGCACGCCCGGAGGGAGCGGCGGCCGCGGGAGCGCCCCGTTACGGATCTGATCGGCCAGGGCCTGTGTCTCATCTTCGGGCCCGCAGCCCAGCTCCCGCTCCAGCAGCCGGCTGCACGCCGCATAGTGCGCCAGGGCGGCAGAGCGCTCGCCGCCCAGCGCCAGCGCGGCCATCAACTGGCGGTGCGCCTGCTCGTGGTACGGTTCCAGCTCGAGCTGCCGCCGCGCCCAACGGGCCGCCTCGCCGGTCTCTCCCCGCTGTAGCTGGAGTGCAGTCAGGCGCCAGAGCGCCGACATCGCGCCGCGCCGCAGCTCCTCGCCCTTTAGCAGCATCCACTCGTCAAAGGCCGGGCTGTCGGCCACCGACAGCCCTTCCAGAAAGAGGCCCCGATACAGCGTCGCCGCCCGCTCCAGGCCCGGCACGTCCGGCCGGCCCACCAGGCCCTGGAACTCGGCCACGTCGAGCCAGTGATCGCTGGCCGTGTTGAACTGCAAGGTGCGGCGGGTGACAAGCAGGAAGGGGGAATGTGCCGGGAGATCGCCCAGGGCGTGGCGCAGATTGGAGAGGGCATAGCGCAGGGCGCTGAGCGCTTCCCGGTCGGGCCGCTCGGGCCACAACAAGGAGGCCAACCCCTCGCGGCTGTGCTCCCGCTCTCTCTCTACGGCCAGGTAGGCCAGCAGCGCGCGCAGCCGATCGGAGCCAAGGTTCTCGGTTGCTTGCCCGTTCAGGGTCGCCTCAAAAGGACCCATCAAGGCCAGTGCCAAATGAGCCGCCATCGCCTCTTCTCTCCCGGGCAGTATACCATGGATCGTCGAATCGCGCCAATGGTTTTCGCCAGGACACCTTTGCCGCACGATCCGCGCACGTTCCCGGCACGTCGGGGAGGTATACTGGCGCAAAGGACCAGAGGAGTGAGCATGAACGACGAGCCCGACGACTATCAGACCTACATCCTCCGCATGTGGCGCGTGCAGCGCCAAGGCGAATGGCACTGGCATGCGTCCATCGAGAGCCGGCGTACGGCTGAGCGCCAGTGGTTTGCCAGCCTGGACCAGTTGTTCGCCTTCCTCAACGAGCTACCTGCCAACCCGCCATCCGGCACGCCAGGGACGTTGAACGGCAAATGAGAAGAAGGAGGTGCCCCCACCAAAAGTCCCCGGCCGCCTTTAGGACAAACAGGAATCACAAGGATGTGAAACGAGGAAGACGCAATGAAGCCCAACATGGTACTCTGTCTGTTTTTTGTTATGAGTCTGGTGCTCTGCCTGGTGCCGGCCTCAAGTGTGCAGCCCGCGGCGGCAGCCGCCCTTGCCAGGAGCGTCGATGGGGCGAGCGGGTCGTACGTCGCCTTTGACCCGAGCGCCGGAGGCGAGTCCTGCTACGTGCCGCACCGGGCTCAAACCTTCTGCTTCAAGGCCGAATCGTTCACCACCGAGGGCCACGTTTCTTCAGGCGTGATCCAGCGCTTCCCGTCCGATTGGACGGTGACCCGCAGCAACCTGGCCGGCACGCCGGCCTGCACGGGCGGTGGGGCCTTTGCCGCAGAATACGATACCTTTGCGATATCACCGAACGAAGCCGGGAATTATCACCTACGCTACCCGGCAATGGTTGACAACTGCGTCGCCCACTACTGCTACGAAGTGGTGACCGGCGCAGGCATATCGGACGCGAGCGTGTCCTGGTTCTGGACCGGTGCCATGGACGGCCCAGCCCCCTTGTTTCCCTGCTCCTCCGACGGTTACCAGCCGGCCGGGTTCTCTGCCTGCGACGAGAGTATCAAGCCCCCGTCCAGCGTGCCGGTGTGCACATCGCCGGATCCCTACCTCTCGGTTAGCCCGCCTTCCCTCGCCGTGGAGCAGTGCCCGGGCCAGGTGAGCGCGCAGCCGATGCGAGTCTGCAACCTGGGCGCCGAACCCCTGACCTGGAGCCTTGGCGAAGGTGCCGAAACCGACTGGCTGAGCGAGGACCTGGCGAGCGGCACGCTGGAGATGCTAGAATGCCAGGACTTGAGCGTCACCTTTGATGCGACAAAGCTGCCGCCGGGCACCTATAGCGCCGAGCTGCACTTTGACAGCAACGACCCCACCTCTCCCAGGGTGACCGTGCCGGGAAGCCTGGTCGTGCCCGAACCGGTCCACGACGTCTCCTTTTCCTGGGAGCCATCGAATCCCTATGCCGGGAACAGGATGGTCTTTCGCGCCGCGGCCCAGGGCGTCGAGCCCATCTCTTACGCCTGGGACTTCCAGGAGGGCACTGCCTCCTCAGGGGCCGTGGTGTCGCAGCTCTATGCCACACCGGGAGAGTACCTGGTGACGCTGACCGCCACCAACGCCTGCGGCCAGGAGAGCGCGCAGCGCACGGTAACGGTCGTCACCGGGCCTGTCCTTGAACTCGAGCCACCCGCGCTGTCGCCGCGGCAGTGCGGCGGCGCGCAGACCGAGCAGACGCTGCGCGTGTGCAACGCCGGCTCGGTGCCCCTCACCTGGAGCCTGGGCGAGTGGCCCACCTTCTCTTCGTCTGGCGGCCGCCAGCGGTCGGAGCAGATGGCCCAGAGCCCGGCCACCAGGCAGGCGGGTGAGCAACTCGTCCTACGCGCTGGCAGCCTTCAGCTCCCGACCTTGCAGCTCCCGGCGCCCCCTGTGCCGGCTGCCAGCCCCCTCGAGGCCGGCGCGGTGTTGTGGGACCAGACTTCCGACTATACCGATGCGAG
Source organism: Anaerolineae bacterium (assembly GCA_034428935.1). Taxonomy (GTDB): domain Bacteria; phylum Chloroflexota; class Anaerolineae; order JAAYZQ01; family JAAYZQ01; genus JAAYZQ01. The sequence continues at coordinate 32,923 of DAOUHB010000023.1, forward strand.
TCTGTCGAGCTCCTGGCCGAGCCTTGGGCCCGAACTCTATTCCGCCGACGACTTTCAGAACACGATGCTCTGGGCCATCGACACCATCTTTGTTGCCGGCGTGGCGGGCATGACCCCCCTGGAGAGCGCCACCGCCTTACACTGGTGTATCTACCCCGACGCGGCGGGCGTGCCCGCCGGCTACCCGGGGGCCGGCGGCGAGACCTGGTGCTGGAGCACGCTGCCCGACGACCCGGCAGTGACCCACAGCGGCGGCCCCCTGGCGGGCGACGTCGTGCTCGACGTGACCGCCGCCCTTGGCGAACCCCTCTTTCTGACGCCCGGCCATTGGTGGCTCCTGGTCTATCCCGATTGGGCCATCTTTCCCGACGGCATCTGGGGCATGGCGAACGCAACGACGACGAACCTGAACAAGTCCCAGTGGATCGACCCGACCGACATGCTCGGCGTTGGCCTGACCGCGTGGACGCCCCCCCTCGACGCCGGGATTGTAGCCCACTGGGATCTCGGCTTTCGCCTGGAGGGCCAGGCGATTGCCCCTGGTATCGCCTGGCTGAACGAGGATACGGCCTCAGGCACGGTGGCACCCGGCACCTGCCAGGACGTGACCGTGACGGTGGACTCGGCCGGGCTGGCGGTGGGCGAGTATCAAGCCCAATTGCTCATCAGCAGCGACGATCCCGCCTTGCCCCTTGCCTTCGTACCCGTCGACCTCACCGTGGCCCGGTCGATCCGTAACGCCGGCTTTGTCTGGACGCCCCCCGACCCGGCAGCGGGAACCCCCATCACCTTCGAGGCCACGGCCGAGGATGGCGCAAATGTCAGCTTCGAGTGGGATTTTGGCGATGAGGAAAGCGGGACAGGGGCGGTGGCGAGTCACAGCTATGCCGCAGCGGGTGACTACCTGGTCTGGCTGACAGCCTCGGATGACACTTGCGGCGTGGCGCAGGCACAGCACACCGTGACGGTGCTCGAAGCGCAGCGCTACCGGATCTATTTGCCCATCGTGACCGGCGGGGACTGAGCAAGCCGAGCCGCGGATCGGGCCAGGGGGCGCCTGCCTCCCGGCCCGTCTTTTTTCCCGCCCCGGCTCGCCGCCCGGGTGCCTCCAACACGGCCGCCGGCGGTCCCTGGCCGTGCGCTACTTGACCAATCCCCCGCCTGTCATGTATAATGCCCCGCATGTAACCGGGGGCCTCAAACTTCAGGTCAGAAAACAAGGACTAGGGGTAAGACGAGGCAGATCCACTATATGTAGTACCCGTGAGGGGAGGCAGAGATGCAGCATCGCATTGAAGTCTTTTGGTCGAACGATCTGCCCGATGGGCGGGCATCGAGCCTGCTTGCCCAACTCCAGCGCCTTGGCATCCGCACCGTCACCCGGGTCCGCGTCAGCGACCTCTATTTCGTCCAGGGCCATCTGCCGGCCGCCGACCTGGAGCGCCTGGCCGTCGAGCTGCTGGTGGATCCCATCGTGGAGGGCTATCACCTGGAGCCCATCGACGTCGCCCGGCGGCGCGGCCCGGATGACGACCTGGCCATCGAAGTGGGCTACCATCCCGGTGTGACCGACCCCGTCGCCGACAACCTGCTGCGCCGCGCGCACCTCGTGGGCATCCACGGCCTGGCGGCGGCGGCCACCGGCAGGCGCTATGCCTTCGAGGGCACGCTCTCCCCCGCCGAGCTGCACACCATTGCCCGCGAGCTGCTGTGCAACGGCGTCATCCAATCGTATGCCCTGGGACCCATCAGCCCTGCGTTCCTGCCGGCCGCCGAGCCGTGCGACCTCGTGGAGCAGGTGCCCCTGTCCGGACTCGACGACGACGCCCTGGCCCGGCTCAGCGTCGAGCGCGTGCTCTTTCTGTCGGCGGCCGAGATGCGCGCCATCCGCGACGAGTTTGCCCGCCTGGGGCGGGACCCCACCGACGTCGAGCTGGAGACCCTCGGCCAGACCTGGTCCGAGCACTGCCAGCACAAGACATTCAAGGCGCCCATCGACTATACCTGCCACGGCGGCGTGCGCCGCGTGCTGCCTGCCGGCGAGGAGCCGGCGGCGCCCTACCGCGAATCCATCGACGGCCTGCTGCGCACCTACATCCGTGCCGCTACCGACGCCCTGGCCCGCCCCTGGGTCCGCTCGGCCTTTGTCGACAATGCCGGCGTCGTCGAATTCGACGGGGAGCACGAGGTGTCCTTCAAGGTCGAGACGCACAACCACCCGTCGGCCCTCGAGCCCTTTGGCGGGGCCAACACGGGCATCGGCGGCGTCATCCGCGACGTCATCGGCGTGTCCCACCGGCCCATCGCCGCCACCGACGTGTTGTGCTTCGCGCCCCCCGATCTGCCGCCGGCCGAGATCCCCGACGGAACCCTTCACCCGCAGCGCATCGCCGAGGGCGTGGTGGCAGGCATCGAGGATTATGGCAACAAGATGGGCATCCCCACCGTCTCGGGGGCGGTGCTCTACGACCCGGATTATGCCGCCAACCCCCTGGTCTACTGCGGCTGCGTGGGGCTGGCGCCCAGGGGCTCGCACCGCCGCGATCCGCGCCCCGGCGACCTTTGCGTCTCCCTTGGCGGGCGCACGGGCCGCGACGGGCTCCACGGCGCGACCTTTTCCTCGGCCGAGCTTTGCCACGACACCGGCACGACCGTGGGCAGCGTGGTACAGATCGGCGATCCCATCGTCGAAAAGGCCGTCCTCGAAGCGGTCATGATCGCCCGCGACGAGGGCCTCTACACGGCCATCACCGACTGTGGCGCCGGCGGCTTTTCGTCGGCCGTCGGCGAAATGGGCCGCGACCTGGGCGTGGACGTGGACCTGGAGGGCGTCAGGTGCAAATATCCCGGCCTGCGGCCCTGGGAGATCTGGCTGTCGGAGGCACAGGAGCGCATGGTCATCGCCGTGCCCGAGCGCCACCTGCCGCGGCTCCAGGCCATTTGCGACGGCCTCGACGTGGACTGGAACGTCATCGGCCGCCTGGCCGGGCACGGGCGGCTGCGCGTGCATTATGGCGGCCGGCAGGTAGCCGACCTCGACATGGACTTCTTGCACGACGGCTGGTCGGCGGGCGGCATGCGTGCCGAGTGGGCCCCGCCACGCCTGCCCGCGCCGGACCTGCCGCCCCCGTCAGACGCCACCGGGCTGTTGCTGCGCCTCCTGGCCCATCCCGACGTGGCGAGCAAAGAGCCCATCATCCGCCGCTACGACCACGAGGTGCAAGGCGCCACCGTCGTCAAGCCCCTCGCCGGCCCGGCGGCCGACGGACCGTCGGACGCCACCGTGCTCAAGCCCCTGGGGACGCGGGGGCCGGCGGGCACTGCCCTCGGCTGTGGCATCAACCCCCACTATGGCCGCCTCGACCCCTACGCCATGGCCTGGGCCGCCATCGACGAGGCGCTGCGCAACGTCGTCTGCACCGGCGCCGATCCCGACCGCGTTGCCCTGCTGGACAACTTTTGTTGGGGCAATCCCCACCTGCCCGACCGCCTGGGCGGGCTGGTGCGCGCCGTCCAGGGCTGTCACGACGCCGCCCTGGCCTATGGCGCGCCTTTTATCAGCGGCAAGGACAGCCTCAACAACGAGTACGTGGACCCCCACGGCGAAAAGCGCGCCATCCCGCCGACGCTCCTGATCTCGTCCCTCGGCATCGTGCCCGACGTGGAGCGCGCCGTGACCATGGACCTGAAAGACGCCGGCAATTTGCTCTACGTCCTGGGCGAGACGCGGGCCGAGCTGGGCGGCTCCCTCTACCACCGGCTGCACGGCATCCCGGGCGGCGACGTCCCGGCGCCGGTGCCCGACGCCGCCGAGACGATGCGCGCCCTCCACGCCGCCATGGGCGCCGGGCTGGTGCGCGCCTGCCACGACGCCAGCGAGGGCGGGCTGGCGGTGGCGGCCGCCGAGATGGCCCTGGCCGGCCGCCTGGGCCTGGAGCTGAGCCTGGCCGACCTGCCCCGTGCCTCCGGCGTGGACCGCGACGACGTGGCGCTCTTTGCCGAAAGCTCCGGCCGCTTCCTGGTGGAGGTAGCGCCCGCCGGCGCCGTGGCCTTTGAGCAGGTCATGGCCGGCCGGCCCCACGCACCCCTGGGGCGCGTCGTGGCGGCAGAGGCAGGCGGCGGCGCCCGGTTGCACATCGCCGGCCTGCGCGGCGCGCCGGTCGTCGATTGCCCCGTTTCGCAATTGGTGTCGGCCTTCACCCGGTCCGAAGGGGCCTGAGGACGTTGGCGCGAGCTGGAATGGAGGAAGGGACGTGACGAACGCTGAACGACGGAATCGCAACGACGCCCGCCGCGCGGGTGGCCTGCCATGAGCCGGCCCCGCGTCCTCGTTTTGCACGCCACGGGCACCAACCGCGACCGGGAGGCGGCCTGGGCGGTGAGCGCGGCCGGCGGCGACGCCGAGATCGTGCACGTCAACGCCCTGCGGGCCAACCCCGGGCGCCTGCACGCTGCTCAAATGCTCATTCTGCCCGGCGGCTTTTCCTACGGCGATAGCCTGGGCGCCGGTCGCCTGTGGGCCATCGACCTGCGCTGGCTCTTTCACGACGCCCTGGCGCGGTTCATCGAAGCGGGCAAGCCCGTCCTCGGCATTTGCAACGGCTTCCAGGCCCTCGTCAAGAGCGGCTGGTTGCCCGGCCCGCCCGGCGACGGCGCCCGCGCCACCCTGACGCGCAACGCGTCGAACCGCTTCGAGTGTCGCTGGGTGTCGCTCCGGCCCACGCCCGGCAGCCCGTGCGTCTTTACCCGCGACCTGGAAGAGGCCATCTACTGCCCCGTAGCCCACGGTGAGGGGCGCTTTGTGCCGACCGACGGCGCCGCCTTGCAGCGGCTGGTGGTCAGCAAGCAGGTGGCCCTGACCTACGTCGACGGGCACGGCCGGCCCGCGTCCTATCCCCACAATCCCAACGGCTCGGTGGCGGGCATTGCCGGCATCTGCAACGAGAAGGGCAACGTCCTGGGCCTGATGCCCCACCCGGAAGACCACGTCCACCCGACGCAACACCCGTCCTGGACCCGAGGCCGGGGCGGCGGCCTGGGCCTGCCCCTCTTCCGGCGGGGCATCGACTATGCGCGGCAGTGCTAGCAGCGGGGAAGAGGAGCGCACCGTGATGGATGAGATGGATCGAGACACGTGGCAGGAGTACGTCCCCCTGGCCTTGGCGGGCCTCGAGCTGGCGTGGCCCCACGAGCGGACGCGGGGCAAGGTGCGCGAGATGTTCGCACTGTCCGGCGGCCGGCGCCTCATTGTCACCACCGACCGGCTATCGGCCTTTGACCGGGTGCTGGCCGCCGTGCCGTTCAAGGGCCAGGTGCTCAACCAGCTCAGCGCCTTCTGGTTCGAGGGCACTGCCGGGCTGATCCCCAACCACCTCCTGGCCGTGCCCGACCCCAACGTCAGCCTGGTCCGCGACTGCACGCCGCTGCCCATCGAGGTCATTGTGCGCGGTTATATCAGCGGCACCACCCACACGGCCCTCTGGTATCGCTACTCCCTGGGCGAGCGGCGGATCTACGGCTACGACCTGCCCGACGGCCTGGTCAAGAACCAGCAGCTCCCGGCCCCCATCATCACCCCCACCACCAAGGCCCGCGCCGGCGAGCACGACGAGCGCATTGACTACTCCGAGGTCGTGTCCCGCGGCCTCCTCGACGCGGCAACCTGGGAGCGCGTCCAGGAGGCGGCCCTGGCCCTGTTCCGCCACGGCCAGGAAGTGGCGCGCCGCGGCGGTCTCATCCTCGTCGATACCAAGTACGAGTTTGGCCGCGATGCCGGCAGCAACCTGGTGCTCATCGACGAGGTTCACACGCCCGACAGCAGCCGCTTCTGGGTGGCCGCCAGCTACGAGGAGCGCCTGGCCGCCGGGCTGGAGCCCGAGAACCTGGACAAGGAGTTCATCCGCCTGTGGTACGCGGAGCAGGGCTACCGCGGCGACGGCGAGCCACCCGCTCCCCCGCCCGAGCTCCTCGCCCGAATGGCGGAGCGCTACGTGCGGCTCTACGAAATGCTGACGGGCCGGGCATTTGTGCCCGCGCCCTATCCCGCCGAGCCTCGCATCGCCGCCGCGCTGCGAGGCTACCTGTAGACACGGGAGGGTTCGATGCTGGCAGTGATTATCATGGGATCGCCCGGCGACGAGCCGGTGGCCCGGCGCGCCTCCGCCGTCCTGGACGAGTTCGGCATCCCGTGGGAGATGCGCGTCGCCTCGGCCCACAAGACGCCCGGCCACGTCCTGGCCATGCTGGAAGCGTACGAAGCGGACCCGCGCCCCAAGGTCTATGTCACCATTGCCGGGCGGAGCAACGCCCTCAGCGGCCTGGTGGACGCCCAGGTGGCCGCCCCGGTCATTGCCTGCCCGCCCTACTCCGAGGCCTTTGCGGGCGGCGACGTCCTGTCGTCGCTGCGCGTGCCCTCCGGCGTCGCGCCCGCCGTCGTCCTGGAGCCGGAGGCCGCCGGCCTCCTCGCCGCCAAGATGCTCGGCCTGGCCGTGCCGTCCTTGCGCCGGGGGCTGGTCACCGCCCGCGATGCCCAGCGCCGCCGGCTGTTGGACGCCGACGCCGCCCTGCACGGCGCCTAGCGCGTGAAAGTGTTGGTGAGCCAAGATGCTCGATAAGCCCCAGGAAGCATGTGGAATCTGTGGCATCTATGCCCCGGGCAACCAGGTGGCCCGCCTGGCCTTTTTCGCCCTCTATGCCCTCCAGCATCGAGGCCAGGAGAGCGCCGGCATCGCCACGTCCGACGGGCGCGTGGCCCACATTCACAAGGGACAGGGCCTCGTCTCCCTGGTGTTCAACGAGGAGAACCTGCATCACCTGAAGGGGCACCTGGCCATCGGCCACAACCGCTACTCGACCACGGGCGCATCGCAGTTGCGCAACGCGCAGCCCTATCTCATCGAGACCGCCCTGGGCCCGCTGGGCATCGCCCACAACGGCAACCTGACCAACGCGCCGGCCCTGCGCCGGGATCTCCTCGACCACGGCGTCGGCCTCGTCTCCTCGTCCGACAGTGAGGTCATCACCCAGATGCTCGCCGGCGCGCCGGGCCGGACCTGGGAGGAGCGCATTGCGGCCTTCATGGCCCAGGCCCAGGGGGCCTACTCCCTTACCATCCTCACGCGCCACGCCGTCTATGCCGTGCGCGACCCGTGGGGCTTTCGTCCCCTGTGCCTCGGCCGGCTCGACGACGGCACCGACGGTCGCGTCGTCGCCTCCGAGTCGTGCGCCCTGGCGACCATCGGCGCCACGTTCGAGCGCGAGCTCGCCCCGGGCGAGATCGTGCGCCTCGACGAGGATGGCGTCGCGACGTGGGAGGGCGCGCCCGCCAACACGCCCGCCCTGTGCGTCTTCGAGTACATCTATTTCGCCCGCCCCGACTCGCTCCTGGAGGGCCGTTCCGTTCACCGCGTGCGCCGCCACCAGGGCGAGCGGCTGGCTCAGGAGCACCCGGTGGATGCCGACATGGTCATCGCCATCCCCGACTCGGCCATCGCCCACGCCATCGGCTATGCCCACGAGAGCCGCATCCCCTTTGGCGAGGGGCTCATCAAGAACCGCTACATCGGCCGCACCTTTATCCAGCCCGACGACCGGCTGCGCCGCCTGGGCGTGGCCCTGAAGTTCAACCCCCTGCCCGATTCGCTCCACGGCAAGCGGATCGTCGTCGTCGACGATTCCATCGTCCGCGGCACGACCTCGGGGCCCCTCGTCGGCCTCTTGCGCCAGGCCGGCGCGGCGGAGGTTCACCTGCGCGTCGCCTCGCCGCCCATCCGGCACCCCTGCTTCATGGGCGTGGACATGGCCACGCGCGAGGAGCTCATCGCCCACCGCATGACCGTGGACGAGATCGCTCAACACGTGGGCGTCGACAGCCTCGGCTACCTGTCGCTGGAGGGGCTGCTCGACGTGGTGGACTGCGGCAGCGGGCAGCATTGCCAGGCCTGTTTCACCGGCGACTATCCCGTGCCCGCTCTGGCGTGCACGGGCAAGGAGATGTTCGAGGGAAAGGGGTTAGCACCGTGCGCGTAATGGTGGTGGGTTCCGGAGGGCGAGAGCACGCCCTGGCCTGGGCGCTGTCCCGGTCGCCCCGGGTGGAGGCGGTCTTCCTGGCGCCGGGCAACGGTAGCACCCAAGCCCTGGCGACGAACGTGGCAGTCGACGCCGGCGACGTGGCCGGCCTCGTGGCGGTTGCCCGCCGCGAGCGCATCGACCTGACGGTGGTGGGGCCCGAGGCGCCGCTGGTGACCGGCCTGGTCGACGCGCTGCACGCCGCCGGGCTGCGGGCCTTTGGGCCGGTGGCGGCCGCCGCCCGCCTGGAGGGCTCCAAGGCCTTTGCCAAGCGGTTCATGATCGAGGAAGGCATCCCCACGGGCGTGGGGGCCATCTTTGACGACCATGGCGCGGCCCGCGCCTACCTGGCCCGGCACCCCGAGCCCGTCGTCGTCAAGGCCAGCGGCCTGGCGGCCGGCAAGGGCGTCATGGTCTGCGCCACGCGCGACGAGGCGGACGAAGCGCTCCGCCGCATCATGGTCGAGCGCGCCTTTGGCGCCGCCGGCGACGAGGTCCTCGTGGAGGAATGCCTGGCCGGCGAAGAGGCGTCGCTCCTGGCCTTCAGCGACGGGCGCACCGTCGTGCCGATGCTCCCCGCCCGCGACTACAAGCGGGCCGGCGAGGGCGACAGGGGGCCCAACACCGGCGGCATGGGCTGCTACGCGCCGTCGCCCCACCTCCCCCCGGCCCTCGTCGACGAGGTGCTGGCGCGGGTCCTGCAGCCCGCCGTCGACGCCATGCGCCGCCGCGGCACGCCCTACGTGGGCGTCCTGTACGCCGGCCTGATGCTCACCGGCGCCGGGCCCCGCGTCCTGGAGTTTAACTGCCGCTTTGGCGACCCGGAGACACAGGTGCTCTTGCCCCTCCTCGAAACCGACCTGGCAGAGATTCTGCTGGCCTGCGTCGAGGGCTGCCTGCACGCCGTGGACGTCCGCTGGAAGGAGGCCCACGCCGTCACCGTCGTCATGGCCGCCCGGGGCTATCCCGGCGCCTACGAGCGCGGCCAGGCCATCGCCGGCGTCGACGACGCCGCGGCCGTCGAGGGCGCCGTCGTCTTTGGCGCGGGCACCGCCTCGGTGGATGGCCGGCTCGTGACCAACGGCGGGCGCATCCTGGCCGTGACCGCCGTCGCCCCCGACCACGCGGCCGCCCGCGAGCGGGCGTACCGCGCCGTCGACCGGATCGACTTTGCCGGGGCCCAGGTCCGGCGCGACATCGGCGCCGGCATTGCCGTGGCGCCCGCGGCCCCTGCCGGGAAGGAACCGGCGGCCGGTGCCTACGCCGGCGCCGGCGTCGACATAGACGCCGGCAACCGCGCCGTCGCCCTCATGCGCGACGCGGTGCGCAGCACCCACACGCCGGCCGTCCTGTCCGACATCGGCCTCTTTGGCGGGCTCTTTGCCCTCCACGACGCGGTGACGACCCGCGACCCGGTGCTCGTCGCCTCCACCGACAGCGTCGGCACCAAGACCATCATCGCCGCGGCCACCGGCCGCTTCGAGGGCATCGGCCACGACCTGGTGAACCACTGCGCCAACGACGTCCTGGTGCAGGGCGCGCGGCCCCTCTTTTTCCTCGACTATTTCGCCTCGAGCAGGCTCGACCCCGAGCAGGTGGCGGCCGCTGTCGGCGGATGCGCCGCGGCCTGCCGCGCCCTGGGCTGCGCCCTCGTCGGCGGCGAGACCGCCGAGCTGCCCGGTGTCTACCGGCCGGGCGAGTTCGACCTGGTGGGCGCCATCGTCGGCTGGGTGGAGCGCGAGGCCATCGTCGACGGGCGAGGCGTGCGCCCCGGCCACGTCTGCCTCGGGCTGCCTTCGTCGGGGCTGCACACCAACGGCTATTCCCTCGCCCGCCGGGTCCTGGGCGGCCTCGGTTGGGACACGGTGCTGCCCGACCTGGGCGAATCGCTGGCCGATTGCCTGCTGCGCCCCCACCGGGCCTACCTGCGCGAGGTCGAGGCGCTGTGGGACGCCGGGGTGGCCATCGACGCCATGGCCCACATCACCGGGGGCGGGTTCGTGGAAAACCTGCCCCGCGTCCTGCCCGCCGGCGTCGGCGTCGAGATCGACCGCGCCGCGTGGCAGGTGCCGGCGATCTTTCGCCTCATCCGGCGCCTGGGCCGCGTGAGCGACGGCGAAATGTTCCGCGTGTTCAACATGGGCATCGGCATGGTCCTCATCCTGCCGCCCGACCAGGCGCACCGGGCCCTGGCGGTTCTGCCCGAGGCCATGGTCGTGGGCCGGTCCGTGGGCTGGGATGGCCGCGGGCCGCGGGTTCGCATCTAGCGCGGTGGGACCGCTCGTGGCAAGGCGCCCCGTGGAGGACGGACGATGACGCGCATCGCGATCCTGGTTTCCGGCTTTGGCTCCAACCAGCAGGCCATCCTCGACGCCGTCGAGGCGGGAGGCCTGCCCGGCGTCGAGGTGGCCCTCGTCGTCTCGAACCGGAGAAACGCCCGCGGCATCGACCGCGCCATCCGCCACGGCGTGCCCGTGGTCTATTTTCCGCTGGCGCCCTACACCCGGGCCGGGCAGCCGCGCGACGCCTACGACGCCCGCCTGGCGCGCATCTTGAAGGCCTTCGAGGTCCAATGGGTGGTCCTGGCCGGCTGGATGCACGTCCTGGGCGCCGCGTTCCTGGACCACTTTCCGGCCCGCGTCGTCAACCTCCACCCGGCGCTGCCCGGGACCTTTCCCGGCACCCACGCCATCCGGCGCGCCTACGACGCGTACGCCCGCGGCGAGATCGAGGACACCGGCGTTATGGTGCACCTGGTGCCCGACCCGGCCGTGGACGCCGGGCCCGTCGTCGCCCAGAGGGCGGTGCCCATCCATCCCGGCGACACCGTCGACGAGCTGGAGGCGCGGATCCACGCCGTGGAGCACGAGCTGCTGGTGGCCGCGCTCCACGACCTGCTGTGCGGCGTTTCGGCCGGCGATGGCGGGCCGGCCGGAGCATAATCACCTGAGCATAGTGAAACGAGGGTAAGCTTGTGACCAAGAATGTTGTCGAGCGAGTCGACGATTGGGTCAGGATCCGGCACGTGCTGGTGAGCGTCTCGGACAAGACGGGGCTCGACGCCCTGGTGCCGGCGCTGGTCGAGGTCAACCCCGGCGTGCGCCTGTACTCGACGGGCGGCACCCACCGGCACCTCGCCGAGATCCTGGGCCCGGCCGGCGCGGCGCGCCACCTGCAGCAGGTATCCGACTACACGGGGCAGCCCGAGACCCAGGGTGGGCTCGTCAAGACGCTGGATTTCAGGATCTACCTGGGGCTGCTCACCGAGACCTACAACGACGCCCACCAGGGCGACCTGGCCCGCACGGGAGCGGTGCCCCTCGACATGGTCGTCTGCAACCTCTACCCCTTTGCCGAGACCGTGGCGCGGGAGGGAGTGACGGTGGAGGAGGCGCGGGCCAACGTCGACATCGGCGGGCCGTGCATGATTCGCGCCGCGGCCAAGAACTATTTGCGGGTCGCGGCCGTGGTCGAGCCGGCGGACTACCAGGGCATCGCCGGCTTCCTGCGGGCCCACGGCGGCACGCTGAACCTCAGCCTGCGTTTCGCCCTGGCGGCCAAGGCTTTTGCCCACACCGCCGCCTACGACACCGCCATCAGCCACTACTTTGGCCGGCAAGAGCCCGGCGGCGTGCCCGTGGCCTATACCCTGGCGGATGGAGAGTGAGGGGAGGGGTCCGATGTCCCGAGATCTGAAGCAGGCGTACCGCACCATGGCCGGCGATCCGTTTCCCGATCGCCTGGAGATCGCCTTCGTGTGGGATGACACGCGGTCGACCCTCGTGTACGAGAAGGTGTCGTGGGTCGTCGACGGCGAGCGGCGGGGGCTGCGCTATGGCGAGAACCCTGGCCAGCCGGCGGCCCTCTACAAGCTGGTCAACGGCAACCTGGCGCTGGGCGAGGTGGAGACCATCGCGCCCGGCCGCTACCTCGTCTCTGACGTCGAGCTGCTCCAGTCGGGCAAGCACCCGGGCAAGATCAACATGACCGACGCCGACAATGCGCTGAACATCCTGCGCTTCCTGGGCGAGGGGCCGGCGGCGGCTATCATGAAGCACAACAACCCTTCCGGGGTAGCCCTGGGCGACAGCCTGGTGGAGGCCTACCTGAAGGCCGACCTGGCCGACCACGTGGCCGCCTTTGGCGGCTGCATCGCCCTCAACCGCCCGGTGGACGTGCCCACCGCCGAAGCCATCGCGGCCCGCTACGCCGAGGTCGTGGTGGCGCCCGAGTACGAGGCCGGCGCCGTCGAGATCCTGGCCCGGCGGCAGAACCTGCGCATCATGCGCGTGGGCAACGTGGCGCGCCTGTCCGAGTTTGCCGCCGAGCGGTTCGTGGATCTGAAAAGCCTGGTCGACGGGGCCGTCATCGCCCAGCTCTCCTACCTGCCCCAGGTGCGGACCCCCGCCGACCTGAAGCCCGCCGAGACGGTTCACGGCGGCCGCACCTATCGCATCCAGCGGCCACCGGCAGAGCGCGAGGTGCAGGACATGCTCTTCGGCTGGCTGGTGGAGGCCGGCGTCACCTCCAACTCGGTTATTTATGTCAAAGACCGGGCCACGGTGGGCATCGGCACCGGCGAGCAGGACCGCGTCGGCGTGGCCGAGATCGCTCGCGACAAGGCCTACCGCAAGCTGGCCGACAGGCTGGCCTTCGAGCGGCACGGCGTGATCTACAGCTCGCTGGCCGACGAGGCAGCCCGCCGCGCCATCGACGCCGAGGTGGCCGCGGAGCACGGCGGCCTGCGCGGCGCCGTCATGGTCTCCGACGCCTTCTTCCCCTTCCGCGACGGCGTGGAGGTGGGCCTGAAAGAGGGCGTCACCGCCGTCATCCAGCCCGGCGGCGCGCTGAACGATCACCAGGTCATCGAGGCCTGCAACGAGGCCGGGGCCACGATGGTCTTCACCGGGGAGCGGAGCTTCAAACACTAGCCGGGAGCCGGCAGCGCCGCTCCGCCGCTCGCTCCAGCGTCACCCTATCCTGGTCCGGCCACCCGTCTACCGGGCGGCGATCAGTGCGGCGACCCGCCGCCCACCGGGGCCGGCCGGCATAGCCGCAAGGTCGCGTTGTCGAGGTTCACATCCAGCTCTCGCTCCAGGGTGGCCCACTTTTTGAGGGCATAGAGCCAGATCGTCACGTCCTCGCCCGGCGCCTCGAACCGCGTCCGGTAGGAGAGCCAGGCGCCGGGAATGGCCATCTGGTAGACCGAGCGCATAGGCAGCCACTCCCGGAATGCCATGCCGGCCGGATCCGTGCCCCCGCCGGCCGAAAAGCCCCAGCCCACCATGTAGCGGTACGGGTCCTCCAGCGGGTATGCGCCGCGCTCGCGCATGATGGCATCCACCGACAGCTCGTAGCTGACGCCCGGAAGCAGGCCCACAGCCTGGCGGATGCCGGCCATGCGCTCGCACTCGGCGCAGCCGCGCATGTCGATGGTATCGATGGCGATCAACTGGCTGTGTTCGCCCTCCGATACCACCGGATCCCACCGGTCTTCCCGGTACCCGTACTCGGCCCCTCTGCCGGTGTGAAAGCCGGTCCACGAGCGGGCCACGCCGTCCGGCCGGAACCCCTCCTCGAAACCGCCGTTGGCCAGCAGGTTGGGCCCATCGCACACCAGCGCGCCGTCGGGCGAGTACGGCCGGACGGCCGTAAGCAGGGAGCGCCGGTTGTTGCCGGGCTCGGGATCGAGCGTGCCGGAGCTGACCGTCCCCTGGCAGGCGAGCGGCCCGCTGCTATCCATGGGCACCTGCATGCGCCAGGTGATGTCTCGGCTCCGGCCCGGCGCCAGGTCTCCCAGCACGCAGACCAGGACGTCGCCATCCTGCTCGCACCCCCGCGTTGCCCGCAGGAGCTCCTCGCCCGCGGGCAGGGTAAACGTCGCTACTGTGGTCGAGGCAAGCTGCGGGCCCAGGTTCGCCACGCGTGCCGTATAGTCCAACGGCAGGCGGCTCGTCGCCGGCACAGGCGCAGCCGACAGGGCGAGGGACAGGTCGGCGGCCGGCGACACGACCACGACGGGGTACGGCCCCCAGCGGCGGACGTTCCCGGCCACGTCCCAGGCCTCCGCCCCCAGGCTGTAGGCTCCGGGCTCGTCGAAACGGACGTCCAGCGCCCACGTCTCCCCGTCGAATCTGAACCCGTCGTCGTCCTGGTCGTACCAGGTGACCTGGAACCCCGGCCCGGCGACGTACGCCTGCAAGCGCTCGACCCCGGTTCCATCCCGGACGGTGCCGGCCAGAACCGGGCTGCTGGCGCCCTGCACTGCGCGGCTCAACAGCGGGCGAACCTGGCCCGCGGGCGCGACGATGTCCACCCGGGCCGAAGCGGTCACAGGCTCCGCTGTCCGGTTCCCCACGCCGTCGTAGCCGTAGAAGACAAAGGTCTGCGGCACCCCGTCGCTGTCCGCCAGCACCGGTGCCAGCGCGCGCCAGTCGGCGACCCCGGGGTTCTCCCCCGGCGTCGCCTCGAACGCCTGGCAACTGGGCGCGCCCCCTTCCGCTGCCGCAGCACACACAGACACGCCCGCCGCCTGGCGCTCGTCCGCCACCTGGCCGCTGAACCACAGATCGTCGGGCCCCAGCAGTCTGTCCTGGCCAAGAGCGGCGGCGGTCTCCGGGCCGAGGGTGACCGCCGGCGGCGTGGCATCCACCGTCACGGTGACGGGCTCTATCCAGTCGCCGGAGGTGCCAAAGCCATCGATTGCCCGGGCGCGCAGCCGGATCTCGGTCCCATCGCCGGCGCCGCCCGCGTCCCAGGGGCAGGCCCACGTCCCATCCAGGGGAGTCATGTCGGTGCAGGTGATGATGGTCCCCACCTGCACCTCGGCCGTGCCGGTGACCTCGGCGCGAGAGGCCGGTGCGAGGCTGGCGAGCTGCGGCGGCTCGACCCCGATCACCTCCAGGGCGATGGTCGGCACGCCGGACGGATCGGACACGACGCCTCCGGCCTGGTTGAGGCCGGGCCCGACGTAGGCACCGGGTGCCAGGAATGCCAGTCCCACCGGCGGTTCCGTGTCCACCCCGTGCTGCACCCACAGCCAGTCAAAGGCGCCGTGGGTGCCATCGGCGACCTCGGCATCCAGCTCGGCCGACTGGCCATCCAACGCGGCGTTGACCGTGCCCGTGATGCGAATCGTGCCGCTCACGGCGTCCAGCGTGACCGTCACGGGCGAGCCGCCTGCCAGCTCCAACGCGCCCCGCGCCGTCAGCGTCACCACCGCTCCCGGGGCAATGGCCGCGCCCAGGTTGGCATAGCGAAGGCTGTAGGTCACCGTCTGCCCCTGGCCGAGCAGCACAGACCCATGGTCCAGGGGCAGCGAGAGGTCCGGCCCGCCGTCCATGTCGCCGCCGTCGAGGGGCTGGCCAGGGATGAGCAGGCCCGGCAGGTCGTGCTCCAGAAAGCCGAGTTCCAGGCCCGGCGGCTCGGACCACAGGCTCACCCGCAGGTCGGCATCCGCGAACTGGCCCTGGTTCGGGCACTGCCCGTCACCCAGCATCGACCACCGGTACCGCTGCGTGAGCGCGAAATCCCGCGCCAGGTAGTCGAAAGCCAGGGGATTGGCTGCCAGCACGCTGTTGAGCGGGTTCTTGTCGGGCATGGCCGCCCACAGGCGCAGGGCGTCCTCCTCGCTGGCCAGGGCCACCAGGCCGAACCCGCCCCCGCCTCCCGGTTCCAGGCCGAGCACTTCAAAGGGGAGCAGCACGTCGGTGCGCGCCCGGCCCGCGTCCAGGGCAACCTGGATGCCCGCCAGCCCGCCGGCCGCCGGCTGCCACCCACCGGCCGCGCTCACGGTCAGCAGCGCCACGGTCTTTTCGTCCTCCACCCACAGCAAGTAGTCCGCCGCCATGTCCGCCGGCAGCCGGATCTCTGGCCCCAGCCCATAGGGATCGTAGGCCGTGGCTGCCCCCTCGCCCGTTCGAGTGTCCAGGTAGATGAACAGGTCGCCGCTGACGTTCCAGTCCGCGCCGGTCCACGCCAGGCGCAGCGCCTCCCGGTCCCAACTGGCGTGCAAGGTCTGGGTCCCCCTCAGGGTGGCGCCTGCTTCCGCGTGCCGGCCCAGCTCCCGGTCGGCCCCCACCTGGCTGCAGCCGCTCTGCATCCAGCCATGATAGCCCAGGTCGGCGACCAGGTCCGGGGTCAAGGGCCCGTCGAGGTAGACCGGGCCGGCGGTCTGCGCCCGGCTGTTGCCGTTTTCGTCCCGGGCGACGACGTGGGCATAGAGCGCCTGGGGCTCTGCCAGGGCTTGTCGGTGCTCACCGACCGCGGGCGCCAGGCTCTCCACGGCCGGCGTGATGGCGGTGCTCCAGCCCGCCAGCACGTGCGACCAACCGGCCCCGAGGCTGCTTTCGGGCCAGCCGATGGCCAGCGTCGCGCTCATCTCGCGGATGGTCCCTCCAACATCCAGGGGGATCAGCCCGTCGCCCGATTCGTACGCCATGGTCACCGTCATGGGGGCCGGCGGCACCAGGTCGACGGTGACCGTCTCGGTCGCCTCAGCCGTGTGGCCAGCGCCGTCGGTGGCCCGGACCGAGATCGTGTGCGCCTCGCCATCCGGTTCGCTTTCGCCGGGGCCCAGGGACCAGGGATAGTGCCACGTCCCTCCATTCAGTCCGGCAGTCTCCCACGTGCCCCCGTCCACAGACACCGCTACTTCTTGCAGCCCCACCGAGTCGCCCGCGGCGCCGCTCAATGCCACCCGCCGGAACGAGAGCCGGTGCGCCGTGGTGAACACCGCCGTGGACAGGGCAACGGCCGGCGCCTCGACGTCGACCGTGATGGTGATGGGCTGGGGTTCGGGTTGGACCTTCCCGGCCCGATCCGTGGCCGCGGTGACCAGGACGAAATGCCCTTCGCCGGGCGGCGTCCAGGTCGTGGTCGTTATGGTGTCGCTCACCTGCCCTGCCCAGGCAAACGAACCCTCCTCCACGCCGTTGACCATCAGGCTGAGGGCGTCCAGGCCATCCCGGGCAAAGACGCCGATAGCCAGGCTGATGGGAGTCGTCGCAGTCAGCACCCCCTCGTGGGCCGGCGTGAGGACGGCAGAGGCCAGAGCGGCGGGTTGGCCCAGCAGCGCGCCGCTGGTGGCCGCGCAGTGGCCGTACACGTCACAGACCTCCAACGATGGCGGCCCATCCTGGAAGCCGTTGACGATGCACGACGGCGCCAGCCGGTAGGGTCTCCGCGTGTCGCCGGTGACCGCGAGCCACCAGGCATCGTCGTAGGCCTGGGCGTCGGCGGCCTCGACCTCGCAGGGGAAGCGCAACTCCTCCATGCTCAGGTTCAGGTCCTCGGCCCAGCCTTCGTATACCGTCTGGGCGGCCTGCCCCGCCCCGCGGAGCGTGGCGGTGATGGCCGCGCGCGGCGCCAGAGAGTCGATCTCGCCGCGCCACGGATTCCAGCGCAACATTTCGCCGCTGCTGTTGCCCACGGCGTCCGCCGCCCGCAGGTCGATCTGGAAAAAACCCTCCAGGTCGCCGGGGACCGGCAGGTGCCAACCGGTGGCGGCCACGCCCCGGCCGGCCGTATCCAGCGTGGCAGGCAGCCACCGCTCCGGTGACCCGCCGGCAGGCGTGAAGGACACCTCCAGGCTGGCCGGGCCCGCTGCCACCGGACCCGCATCGACCATCGTGCCGGAGAGGGAAACGGCGCCCGTGATGGCCGCGGTCCGCGTGGTGGGATAGGTGACCATAATCTCGGGCGGGGTCGCATCCACGCGCACGGTGCGCACGGCCGGCGCTGCCGTCTCGTTGCCGGCCGCGTCCACGGCCCGCACCTGCACGGTGTAGTTGCCGTTGTGTTCGAGGAGAGGGGCGCCGTCTTGAAAGCCGGAGAGGACATAGCCCAGCCGCCAGGTATCGCCCTCGAGGACGGCAGGCTGCCAGCCGTTGCCGTGGGGCGTGACCAACACCTCGACCCCCTCCACGTCGCTGTGCAGGTCGCCCGCCACCCCGCCAAGGGATAGCGACCAGGTTCCCGCCTGCGGCGCTGCCCCGACGAGGTCGCCCGCGGCCAGGCTCACGTCCGGCGGCGTCCGGTCGATCGTCACCGTGATGGTCGCCGCGGGTCCGGTGTTGCCCACCAGGTCGGTGGCCCGGCTGCTCAAGGTGACCGGCCCGTCGGTGCCCGGCACCCGCCAGGCATAAGCCCACGATTCGGCGCCCTCGGCGTCCTGCCACGGACCGCCGTTCAGGCTGATCTGCACGCGGGCCACACCCGAGGTGGCATCGGCCGCTTCCCCGCCTATGACCAGGGTACCGCTCGCCGCCACCGGCTGCCCGTCCACGAGGGACGTGACCGTGGCGGTCGGCGGGACCGCGTCGATCGTCAACGAGGTGACGATCGTCGTCGTGAGCGGCCCCACCAGGGCCGGGACAAACTCCAGGAACAGCGGTTGCAGATAGATCTCCTCCCTGGTCGAAGCCACGAGAGCGCACTGCGCGTAATCGGTGGTCTCCGGGCTGCAAGCCACGGCCTGGCTGAGCAGGCTGTCGCCCACGGGCGTCGTCCCACGAATCGCGTCGAAAGTCGCCTGCGGCCCACGGCCCTCTTTTGCCAGCAGCGGCTCGCCCGTCGCCGTGAGTGGCATATAACGCAGAACAGGCGCACTTTGGTCGGCAGGGTCCCACCTCAGTTTGGCCACGGCCGACCCATCGTTCTCAAAATACTCGACGGTGACAGTGTGCAAGCCGCCGCTGAGGTAGCGACTACCTTGGTTCTCGTGCGCGAGGTGGACACTCCAATCGTCGATGACGGGTTGCTCGTCAACCAGCAGGCGAATGCCATCGTCACCGGTAACCGCAAAGTGGTATATGCCCGCCTCGACGACGATCTCGCGCCTCCAGCGGGCCGAAAAATGGTCGGGATTGATCAAGGAGTCGGGCGAGGCACCTCCCCAATCGTGGTCGAGTTGGACCTCACTTCGCTCCAGGACTGGGGGTCCTGAGAGAGTGGTGTTGTTCCAGTACGATGCCTGCCAGTAGTGCGCCTCTTCCCAAGCGACCGCCCAACCGCCGTACGTGGGCTCGTAGGCCACCACCGGCGCCACAAGCATTCGGCCCGAGCCCGGCTGCCCGATGGTCATCTCGGAGCCGATGCTGTCCGTGAGATCCCCACCCTCTGCCGGGCTGACCAGGCGGCCCTTGATGCACGTCCCCAGGTCGCACGCCTGGACATAGACCACCAATGCCTGCCCGGCCGCCGGGCTGGCGGCGACCTGTGCCCCGGTCGCGCTCAGGGCCAGGGGCTGGCGGCTGCCTTCCACAACCTGCCCGGCAGGGTCCACGGCCGCCATCTGGATGCCGTTCGTCGCAGCGCTCTGCCACACGACGACGTAGCGGCCGTAGCCGGCCCACGCCACCGCCGGCCGGGCGCCGTCCCCCGGACCAAGCTCATCCAGCCGCACCGCCGGGCCTGGCGTGCCGTCGCTGAACACCCGGCTGGCATAGATGCCCTGCTCCCCCGGCTCTCCCTGCTGCCACACCACCAGAAAATCGGTGCCGTTGCTGGCCACAGCGGTAGACAACCTGCCTTGCACCGGTCCCGCCGCCGCGGCCTGCGGCTCCTGCGCTGGGGCGCCGCCGTCACTGACGGCGGCATAGACACCGTCCCATAGGTTGGGGATCATCTCGAAGTTGATCCAGAAAAGGCCGTCATCCTTTCCTGGCGTGCACGTGCAGGGCTGGTAATACTGCTGCGGGTGCACGGCGTCCGGTGGGTCACAACTGCAGTCCGTGAACCGCTTCCAGAACTGCCCCACGTCGCAATGGAGCAGGGTATGGCCGCCCACCCAGTCGTCGCCGCCAACGTCGTCTTCCTCCCAGATCTCTACCCTGGCCTCGTCGCCGAACTGCACGGTCGTGTCCGGTTTGAATGTGCCCTCGTCATTCACGTCCGCACTCCAGACCTGCTCGTCGTTGACTTGCAGGACAAACTCGGATGCGCCCGCGCAAATCGCTCCGTCGCATTCGTAGGAGACAGAGATTTCGTTCAGTCGCAGGGTGTTGTCCTCATCGTGATAGTGAACGTTCCTCCACGTGGTCAGGCATGTGCCATCGTCCGCGCAGGCGATGCCCGGCGCGTACGGATGGACCCCCGGCCCGCAGCCCTGGTCGCCGCGGACGTTCGTCGGTGGGGGGAGCACCTGGTTCGCGGGGCGCAGGTTCACCGCCCCGGTTCCCTCCGCCGAGGCCACGGCGAACAGCTCGCCGGCCCCCGGCGACGCGGCAACGTTGGCGAACGCCGGGGCTGTCGCCGGCGTGCTGGTCAGCAGGCCCGTGGGATCGGGGTACAGGCGATAGGTATCGGTGATGTTGCCGTCGTGCATCCAACCCCTGGCCTCGCTGGTGATGGCCACCTGCCCGTCGCTCCCATCGTCGCCAACGGGCAGCGCCCGCACGACCGCGGCCGATTGGCCCTGATAAAGGTTGTAGGCACGGGTCAAGACGTCGCTTCCCAGCGCGCTGGGAAGCGTGGTGGTCATCATGCCGGTGATAAAGTAGCCCGGATCCATCTGGATCTGGTTGTAGAGCGTGGCGGTGTACACCAGGGTCTGCCCGGGGCCGGCGATCCCATCGGCATCGTCAACCTCGACCTGGAGCCGCTGGGGGTTGGGTGTCCAGGCGCGCGGGTTCTCGCCCAGGGCTTGCTCGACGCCGTCGTTCAGCCCGTCCCCGTCGGTGTCGGCTGCCAGGGGGTCGGAAGTCACCCGGATCGAGCGGGTCTCGGTGACGCCCGGCGCGACGGTCAAGGTGTACGTGTACTGCCAGCCACCGCTCCACGCCCCCTCGTTCAGGTCATAGTGCCAGACTTCCTGCCCGTCTTTTACGCCGTCGCCGTCGCTGTCCCGCCTGTTGGGAAATGTGCCCAGCCGGATCTCGTCGGCGTCCGACAGGCCGTCGCCGTCGGTGTCGCCGCTGAGCAACGACGGGCGCGCACCCCCGTCCTGCCCGCCGCGGGACCGGCGCTCCAGCTCGTAGGCATCCGACAGCCCATCGCCGTCGGCATCCCAGCGCGTGTCGTCGGGATCGTTGCCGGTCACGGCAATCGCCCGCAGGCCGTCCCCGTCGTGATCCTGCTGGGTGCCCAGCTCGTCCCACCAGTAGAACTCGTCGACGGTGGCGGGCAGGACGTCCATGGGCATCAGGGCGCCCAGGTCGGTGGAGCTATCGCCATCAAGGGATGTGACATAGCAGATGGGTGGGATCAGCAAGCCAACCCACCAGCAGTTCGCCACGGGCACCTCGTAGCCCATGTTCAAGGAAATCGGCGGCGTGTAGTTGATCCCGGCCTCCAGTTCCACGCGGACATCGTCGATGGCTTTGGCCTCCGCACGGTGCATGGACCAACCGCGATAGGTGTGATCGTGCACCACCCGTTCCCAGAGCGTCGAACCCGCCGGCAGCGCCTGTGCCTCGCTGTCCAGCTCGCACCGCACGTCACTCCCCCACAGAACGCCATCGGTCCACAAGGTCCTCAAATAAGACTCCGCCCGCCAGTCGTCCGGGTCCTTCATTGTGGCGGTGGCCGTGAAGGTCTGCGTCAGCACCATGGAGTTGCCGCCGACGAGGCCCTGCCCCGGCCCGGCAAAGCTCCTGTGGCTCCCGCCAATGGCGCAGTTCGGCTCGGCGATCGTCGAGTAGCCGTACAGTGCCTTGGCCAGCAGCGCAGCCGAGGTGTACTCTTCCAGGCCCAGCAGTGACATGATGGTGTCCAAGATGACAATCAGGCCGACGATGATGTTGCCGATGATCGTCGCCGACAGGACAAACATCAAGACGGCCATGATGATCTGCGCAACGGCCTGGGCCACCAGCGTGCTTATCTGCATGGCGTTGGCGCCCGCCTGGAGCCCCTCGATAAGCCCGACGGTAAAGAATGCCAGGGTGATGGCCAGGCTGACGACCAGCCCCACCCTGGCCGCGGTCTTGGACGCGCCGACTATCGCCGAGTTGGCAGACAACGCCTTGCTCAAGCTCATCCCGCTGTTGACCATGGTGTAAACCAACCTGGCACTCTGGGCGATCTCGACCGCACCAAGGACCACGCCGACGACGCCGACCGCATAGGTCGAGACCTCGGCCGCCACCTCGACGGCTTCCGAGTCGGTGTACTGGTCGGCGACCAACAGCCCAATATTGACCGCCGTCAACCCGAGCCCGGCGATGGCGACCGCCCCCAGGCCGCTCCTCTTCTCTGCCTTCAGCGGCTGGTCGGGGATTGCATCCCTGGCCCATACGGCGTTGCTTCGAGCCCGCCCGCTGCCCGACTCGGCCCGGAGCCGGTCAATCTCGCCGATGGCCTTGAGCGTGTCGGGCGTCAGATCACTGGCCGGAAGGCTGTACAGCCCCTTCTTGTTGACCAGCTCGGCAAAGGTCTTGCCGTAGAACGTGGTGGCTGCATCCAGGTTGCTGACGATCGATTTGACCGCGCCCCCGGCCTTGGCCAGGATCGTCTGCGCGAGCTCGGCGTCCGGTGAGCGCCACGGCGCCACGGCGCCTGGGGGCAGCAGATCGCCCGTCTGGACGATCTCCGAGACGCCCAAATATCCGGTCACGTAGTAGAACTGGAACAGAAAAAGCCTGGCGAGCGAAGCGTTCGCTTCGCCCTCGCCGGCCAGGACGTCAAGGTAGCGATTCTCCAATTCCTGCCAGTAGGTCTGAATCGGGCAGTTCTCCCAGCCGGCGCCCGCCGAATAGTGATAGGGTTTCCAACTGGCGCTGGCCATGGTGATCGGTTGGATGCCCTCCGCCCCCATGTCCACCCGAAGCTCCCCGCCCCGCTCGCCTCCCCAGCGAAAACCCTCTCCGCCCGCCAGGGCATCGAGATTGCTGGCACGAAACACCTCTTCGCGCACAAAGAGCAGCGTCGGGGTGATGGGGCTTGCCTCCGACCAACGGTCTGTGAAATTGGCCTCCAGGATCTGCCGCGTGCCGGTCAGGACGAGGGTCAAGAGTGCCTCGTCCTGGTGCGTGTAGGAAAAGGTTTCCATCGCCAGGACGTCGGGCAGGTTCCAGCGCGCCTCGAGATCGGCAGTCTGGCCCAGGCGCCTGCTCAGCTCCCCCACGGTGACATCCCGCTCCCCATCCCCCTGGCAGCGGCTTTCGGCCGAGGGGGCGTCACAGTCTCGCCCCGACAGGAACGTCTCGTCCAGCACTTGTGTGAGCCGGATGAGGGCGTCGTCATCGTCGAGATTGCTATCCCTTGCCGGGTCTTCCCAGATGATGCCGGCCTCCTGGCCGCCATCCTCTCGCACGCTCAGCCCGGTCAGGTACCACTCGTCGTCGTAGCGGTGGATGATCTGCGGTTGGTTGGAATGCTCGGCATCGTAGACGTTGCACTGGCCATTCTCCCAGCCATCCTCGGCACACGCATCCAACAGGGCCTGGACGACCCACACCAGCCGGACCTGGTGGGCCTCGGCCCAGGTTTCGCCGGGCAGATAGAGCATCTTGCCCCTGAAGGCGACGCGGGCGCCGCCCACACTGTCGACGACCAGTTGCAGCGGGAGGTAGATCAGCTTGCCCTCGCCCATGCCCGGCGCCGCCATGTCCTGGACGTGCATGCCATAAAGGAGTCGCAGCGTGCTGGCCGGGGGCAGGTTGTCGCCCTCCCCGGGGACGACGATCTCGAGCATGGGCACCATCTTGACGTCACCGTTGCCGTTTGTCCCGGCGCCGGCAGGGTCCAAGGCCCCGGGGTCGAGGTCGGCGTAGGTCAGACCATCGCCATCCTGGATCTGGGCCTGGCGGTCCTCCGGCCAGTCCAGGACGTTGAACGCGTACCACAGGCGCTCGCTGTTTGAGGGGCGCAACTGGAACTCGACGTAGGTCGGCTTCCCGGGCTCCAGGTTCTCCACGACGAGCGAAAAGGGGTTGTCCCGGTCAAAGACAGCCGCCCCCTGGCTGGTCTGGAAGGGGGATAGGTCCAGGTCATCGGGCACGCCGTCGCCGTCGTTGTCCCTCGAGACGATGTCGGGCACACCGTCGCCGTCGGTATCGCCGGGCCGGTCCCCATCGCCGCTGGCGTGCCATTCGGTCCAGTCCCCGATGCCGTCCCGGTTGGCGTCCGGCTCCAGCGGGTCACCGTAGAAGGTCGTCGCAACGGCCTCGGTGCCGATGGTGGCCGTGTAGACGTACCCCCTCACTTCGAGGGTATCGGTGATCAGGTCGCCGTCGCTGTCTGCGAACAGCGGGCTGGTGCCCAGCAGGACCTCTTCGTAGTCGGTCAGGCCGTCGCCGTCACTGTCCATGAGCAGCGGGTTGGTGCCCAGGAGCACCTCCTCCCGGTCTGCCAGGCCGTCACCGTCGGCATCGCTTCCCTCCTCGGGCTCCGCGGGGCCCTGCGCGAGGCCGGGGACTGCCACGCTCGGCTCAAACCCCATGTTGCCCGGGAGGGCCCGCCCGGTAATAGCCGGGATGGTGCCCGCGGCGTCCAGGCTGGCGGAGGCTCGCGGCGCTGCCGGGGTTCGCAGCCCTTCCGCCATATCCTGGATCTGTTGGGCCTCCCGGAGGCGCTGCTCCTGTTCCTGGGCGCGGGCAGCCTGCCGCCCGGCAAACGCAGCCACCCGCCCGCTCTGGCACAGGGGCGTGACCACCATGGACAGGATGACCGCCAGGACGAGGGCCAGGTAGACCCTTTTCGAGCGGCGCAGGCCCACACCGAGTGCCAGAAGCGCCAACGTCGCCGCCAGCACCACGCCCTGTTTTAGCACCCGCTCCGCGGATGGCCGGCCCATCAGCGACCCGGACAGGGTCTGCACCACGCCCGCGTCGAAATGCGAAAACGTTACGTCAACGTCGGCCTCTACCCTGTCGTCCCGGCTCCCGGGGAGCTGGAGATGGAGGATCTGGCGCAGAGGCAGCCCATCCTCCCCCACCCACAGCTCACCGCGGCCGGTCATCTCCACGTACATGCGCGGCAGCTCCAAACCGACGCCGGGCGGCAGTTCGCCCTGCTCGCTCAGCCGGCGCTGAAGCTGGTCGCGCACTGCGGCCGCAAAGCGGCGCCCATCCACTTCGAAGGTGTAGCGGGTAAATGCGATGCCGGCCCGGATCTCGGAGCCCTCTTCTGCCACGTTTCGGGCCGCCGCCAGGTAGGCCATGGCATCGCCCTGGGGAGCGAACAGGCCGGTGAAATCCTCGATCTCTTCCCAGGGCCCGGCGCCCTGGCGGGCCACGGCGCCGCCCTCCTCGACGCGGACCTGGAGCCCATCGGCAGCGCGCAGAAGGCTTCCCCCCTGTGACCAGATGGTCAGGTCCAGGGTCGCACCGGCAAGGTTTGCCCGGCCCTCGACGTGCAGCGAGTCCTGCCGGCTCTGCCGGCCGACGTTCGTCACGGTGGGCAGGGGAATAGCCGTCTGGACGATGTCGGCCGAGAAGTGGTAAGCGCCGGCCCGGCGCGCGCGTTCCCAGGCATCTCTTATGCCAGGCGGGGCCGCCGAGAAAGTAGTCGTGGGGTGCAGCACAAGCACCATTGCCAACGCACAAAGTAACAATGTAAGGCCAAGGCCGCGGGCGGATGGGCGTTTCATGCTGCCTCCTTGGGGCTCGGCGAGCGGTCCAGGGCGGGCCTGCACCAACGTCAGCGAACCCTACCACAGACAGAAGCAGCCGGTCACCGCCGGGAGCTTTCCCGGGCAAGTGCCGGCCGCCGCTTCTGCATATGGTCACTCCTGAGCCTGCCAGAGGCTCTGGTCAGCTTGGGCTGCGCCACACAAGCATATTATGTCTGCTCCATTATATCACGCTGCGCCTCGGATGTCAATCAGTTTTTGGTAACCGTCACCGGTTGGAGGCACGGCCCGCCTTCAGCACACCGTCCACTCCCTCACTTGACAAAAACACGGTCCTGTTATAAAGTTATAGCGCACCGCCACAACCGCGGTGTGGAGGGCAGAGCGATGGACGTTTCGATCCAGGTCGATCAAAAGAGTGGCATTCCCATCTATATGCAGATCGTGGATCAGGTCAAGCATCTGATCGCGACTGGCTGCCTCCAGCCAGGGGACCAACTGCCCACCATTCGCGAGCTGGCCGTCAGCCTGGCCGTTAACCTGCACACCGTGGCCCACGCCTATTCCGAGCTGGAAAAGGAGGGGTTCCTGTCCATCCAGCGCGGACGCGGCACCTTTATCTGCAATGGGAAGAGCGACGAGACCCTCGACGATCTGAGGGCGGAAAAGCTCGACTTGCTGGTCAGCACCATGCTGGCCGACGCCCTCAACCTGGGCTACGAGCCGGACGAGATCCTGGAAACCCTCACGGCCATGATCCGGGCGCGGGAACGAGCCATCGCCCGGGCGGCAGCACACAAGGAACCTGAGGAAAGGGAACCCGTGGCCCATGGACGACGAAAGGTCGCAACAGCGTTTTGCTGAAGGTGCCGAGTTTCAATTCAAAGCCTTTAACTCCATCTCGGTTGTGATGTCCCTGGCGGCCGCCGTCCTGGGCGTCGTCGTCGCCCGGAGCGCCGGCAGCGCCTACTGGGGTACGCCGTTCTTCCTGGCATCCATCGTCGTCCTTTTCTCCTTCAAGGTGGCCCTCCACTGGGAACGGGCCATCATCCTGCGGCTGGGCCGCTTTCACAAGGTCGCCGGCCCGGGCAGCTTCTGGGTCTTTCCCCTCATCGACCGCATCCCGGCCTGGATCGACCATCGCATGATGGTCACCCCCTTCGGAGCCGAGAAAACCCTGACGCGCGACACGGTGCCCGTGAACGTCGACGCCGTGCTCTTCTGGGTCGTGTGGGATAGCCGCAAGGCGGCCCTGGAGGTCAAGCACTACAGGCAAGCCATCTACTGGGCCGCCCAGACGGCCCTGCGCGACATCATCGGCAAGATGGAGCTGGCCGATATCCTGGTGGGCCGCGAAAAGATCGACGACGAGCTGCAGCAGATCATCGACCGGCGCACCACCCCATGGGGCATCACCGTCGAGTCGGTCGAGATCCGCGACATTGTCATCCCCGAGGGGCTGGAAGATGCCATGTCGCGCCAGGCCCAGGCCGAGCGCGAGCGGCAGGCGCGCATCATCCTCGGCCAGGCGGAGCAGCAGATCGCCGAGAGCTTTTTGCAGGCCGCCCGCGTCTATCACGACGAGCCCGTGGCCCTGCGCCTGCGCTCGCTCAACATGATCATGGAAGGAGTCAAGGAGCGCGGATCGCTGGTCGTCGTGCCCTACGAGGATGCCCACGACGTGGGCAATCTCATGGGCCTGGTCGCCAGTGCCCGCGAGGACAAGGACCCCTAGGCTCGCTTCGACAACCCACCCCATCACAACGAATCGGTGATCGCTACGTGACCACTTATGCCGAGCGCGGCGGCTCGCTGCGCCGCACGCTGTCGCGCTCTCCTTTCTCATCCACATTTCCCCTCTCCCAGCTCCTTCTGGGACAGCAGCCTGAAAATTTGCTTGTCCCAAATGGCACAAAGGGCTTGACACGTGACGCACTTTCGGGTATAATGCCCATTGTTCTAGTCATCTATAACTTTGCACATTGCAAGCAGGTTCGTAAGGAGGAGGTCCAATGGCGGAAGAGCCAAGCCATGTCTCTCGTCGCAAGTTTCTTCGCTCCGCCCTGGGGGCAGGCACCGTCCTGGCCGTAGGCGGCGCCGCCCTTGGAGCGCGCCGGCTCGCCGCTGCGCTGCCACTCGCGCCCGAAGTGCTGGCCCGCTATGCCCTCGTCATCGATACAACCAAGTGCGTGGGCTGCGGGGCCTGCAAGAAGGCTTGCCAGATTCGCAACGACCTGCCGGAAGGCAGCAGCTACATCCACTTTGTCACGCAGGGCGACCCTGCCCAGCCGACGTTCCTGCCCGTGCAGTGCCAGCACTGCGCCAACCCGCCCTGCGCCAGCGTGTGCCCCGCCCGGGCCACCCACCACAGCGACGAGGGAGTAGTCCTGGTCAAGGAAAAAAAGTGCGTCGGCTGCAAGTACTGCCAGGTGGCCTGCCCCTACCAGGCACGCATCTTTGACGAGGAGCGAGGCGTGGCCGACAAGTGCTGGCTGTGCCTCGACGACGTTCGGGCCGGCAAGAACCCGGCCTGCGTCAATGCCTGCGTCATGGGCGCCAGGATCTTTGGCCGGCGGGACGACCCGGGCAGCGAGGTGGCCAGGCTCATCGCTTCGGGCCGGGCCCAGCCGCTGCATCCCGAATTCGGCACCGAGCCGGGCGTTCTCTACTACATCCTGTGAGGGGAACCTAATGGGACAAACAACATGGCATTGGTTGGTCATCATCTATCTCTTTCTCGGAGGTCTGGGCGCCGGAGCGTTTCTGGTCGCGGCTGTTTTCGAGCTGAGTGGCCGCCACGACAGGGAAAAGTTCTGCCCCACGACGCTGACCGGGGCCACCATCAGCGGCCCGGCCGTGGCCCTGGGCAGCCTGCTGCTCATCCTGGACCTGGGGGCCGGCAAGGTACAGCCGTGGCGCATGATCTACCTGTTCACCAACTTTTCCTCGGTCATGACCTGGGGCATCTGGATCCTGTGCCTGTTCATTCCCATTGCCCTGCTGTACGGGCTCCTTCACGTCATGGAAGTCGAGCCCTTCCTGAAGGGGCTCATCTGGGCGCGCCTGCCCAGGCTCGTGGACAACAGCCGCCTCTACCGGCGGCGCCTGGCACGGGTGGGCAGCGTATTGGCCGTGGGCACCGCCCTCTACACCGGGGTCCTGGTCAGTGCTGTGGGCCCGGCCATTCCATTGTGGAGCCAGCCACTGCTGCCCTTCCTGCGCATCCCCCTGGTGCCCATCCTGTTCCTGGTGTCGGCCGTGTCCACGGGCCTGGGGCTGACCTTTGACCTGGCCACTACCCTGGCGACGCCCCACGCCCACCACGAAATCCGGAACATGCCCCTGATTCACGTCATCCTCATCGGCCTGGAGAACGTGCTCATCGGCATGTTGCTCATCTCGGCCCTCCACACCGGCGGCGCGGCGGCCGAGTCGGCGCGCATGGTAATGACCGGCCCGTTGAGCGCCATCTTCTGGATCGGCGTGGTGGTCATCGGCCTCATCTATCCCATGGTGGTCCACATTTACGCCATCGGCGCCCGGCACCACACCCTGCTCTCGGGGATCAGTTCGGGCGTGGGCATCGTCCTGGCGGGGCTGTTCCTCCGCTATCTCATCGTCACCGCCGGCATTCCGGCCAGCCTGTAGCGACCTATAGCGAAACGAGGGAACGCGCATGATCCCACCCCATTGGCCCAAGTGGATGCTCTTTTTCATCGCCTTCGGCGCGGCCCTGGCCATCATCGTGGCCGGCCTTATCCTGGAGCCCATCGGGCTCGCCCTGTCGCCGACCATCACACCCGAGTCCGAATTGCCGGTCATCAATTACGCCCGGCCCCTGTCGCTGGAGTGCGAAGCGTGCCACTTTGATCCACAGGCTCTCCTCGACAGTGGCGCCGCGCCCGAAGCCCTGGACGCGCTGACCATCGAGCGCACCTCCCTCGAAACGCCCCACGGCAGCCTGGGCTGCGTCACCTGCCACGATGGCACGCCCGGCACCGCCGACAAGGACGCCGCCCACGAGGGGCTCGACCTGGACCTGGCCGTCACCCACCCCCAGGACTGCGTGCTCTGCCATCGCGACCTGCCCGACGAGATCCCGGAAGATCACATGCGCACGCCCCACGGCACCATCACCAACGCCGTGTGGGAGGGCTCGGCCTGCGGCGTCCAGTGCATCGACTGCCACGGGCAGGTCGGCCACGGCTTTGACCCGGTCACCGGCAGCAACATCTGCCCCATGTCGGTCTGCCAGGACTGCCACCAGACCAAGAACATGGAGGCGTCGCTGACCCAATGCAGCACCTGCCACGTGGGGCCCCACACCCTGCCCGACGAGACCACGGCCTGCGAGACGTGCCACGCCTCGACCGAAGGCTGGCACGAGATTGCCCTGGCCGAGCACGAGGTGGAGCTGACGGGCAAGCACGGCGAGCTGGACTGCTTTGCCTGCCACCGCTGGCCCAACTTTTCCGGGCTGGAGGCGACGTGCAGCAACTGCCACACCCGTACCCACGAACAGGGCAACGACAACTGCGCCGTGTGCCACAGCCCCGATGGCTGGGACACCTCTGTCGGGCTGCTGCTGGCCCTGGCCATGGACGCCCCCCACCCCTCCGAAGGCGTGGAGGCCTGCCGCGACTGTCACGGGCTGGAGGGCGAAAACGCCACCCCCGATGGCCACCAGGAGATGACCGAGGACACCTGCCAGGCGTGTCACGCGCCCCAGTCGGCCCCGGCCATCCAACATCCGGTGGAGCAGCGCGAAGCGTGCCTGGAATGCCATGCCACGAACGCCCTGGCTCCCTACCCCTCCGGCAGCCACGCCACCTACGAGGAGGACATCTGCGGCACCTGCCACCAGCCGTCCGGCCTGGAGCCGCCCGCCGTGACCCACACCCTGGAGCGCCGCCGGGAATGCGCCGCCTGCCACGGCCCGGTGCGGCCCTTCCCCTTCCCGGCCAGCCACGCGGGGCGCGGCGAAGAGCTGTGCCTGGCGTGCCACACGGCGGAAGACGTGCCCACGGCCATGCTGCACCTGTTTCCCATCGATCACAGCGGCGCATCCGAAAACTGCGAGCTGTGCCACAACGATTTCCGGTTCGAAACGTTCAGCTGCGAGACGTGCCATTCGGGCGACACGATCCGGGTCATCCACGACGAGCGGGGCATCAAGCTCGAAGAGGACTGCACCATCTGTCACCCACAGGGCAAGAAACCGCAACCCGGCGGCTAGGAAAAAGGATTCAATGGCGAATTTTGAGCGCACATACTACTGGAGCGAGGAACGAAAGGAGCAGACAATGAACGACAGGGAAAGAGAGCAGGTTGGCGGCCCTGACAAAGCTTCGGCGAACCCCTTGGTTTCGCTCGTCTGGACGCCGACCACGCGCCGCAAATTCCTGAAGCTGACAGGGGTCGGTGGCGCTTCGCTCGTGGCCCTCGGCTACGCCGGCAACCTGGCCTCGGCCCTGCAAGGCCGGCAGGTCTACACGGCCAACGCCGATGGCCTGGTGGTCGCCGACCCGACGCGCTGCGTCGGCTGCCGGCGCTGCGAGCTGGCCTGCACCGAGTTCAACGAAGGCAAGGCCCAGCCTTCGATGGCTCGCATCAAGGTCGCCCGCAACTGGAACTTTGGCCCCGAGGGACTGGCCGCCGGCTTTTACGCGGGTGCGGGCCGGTTCGGCAATCACGTCGTCGTCCAGGACACCTGCAAGCAGTGTCCGCACCCGGTACCCTGCCAGACGGCCTGCCCGAACGGCGCCATTGAGGTGGTCACGCCCGTAAACGCCCGGGTGGTGAACCCGGAAAAATGCGTGGGCTGCCGCATTTGCCAGCGGGCCTGCCCCTGGGGAATGACCTCCTTCGACGAGGAGGCGCAAAAGGCGACCAAGTGCCACCTGTGCGCGGGCAACCCGGAATGCGTCCAGGCCTGCCCGGTGGGCGCCCTGCAATACATCCCCTGGGTCGACACGACGGAGGACGAGCCGGCGCGGTTCGTCGTGCCAGGTTACATCTCTCTGCCGGCCGATGCGCAGGCTACCTGCGCCCAGTGCCACTAAGATCGAGGAACGGAGGCGACAAATGGCAACGTATGGCGGATGGACAGGCAAGATCCTGCGGGTCGATCTGACCAGGGGCAAGATCGAGGCGGAAGATACCCTGCCCAAGTACAAGGACTGGATGGGCGGCTCGGGCCTGGCCTACAAGATCATCTGGGATGAAGTGCCGGTTGGCACACAAGCGTACGATCCGGAAAATATCATCGTCCTGGGCGGCGGCCCGCTGACGGGCACCGGCGCGCCCACGGGCGGCCGCTGCACCATCACGTCGCTCTTTCCCAGCACGCCCGGCCACCTGGTGGCCAGCGGCCACATGGGCGGAAGCTGGGCCCCGGAGCTCAAATTCGCCGGCTGGGACGCTGTCGTGGTCACTGGCAGGTCGGAAAAGCCGGTTTGGCTCTGCATCGAAGACGACAAGGTCACCCTGCGCGACGCCAGCCGCATGTGGGGCAACGGCATCTTTCGTACCACGGCCGAGATCTGCGAGATGATGGGTAACGACGCTCACGTGGCCGCCATCGGCCAGTCGGGCGAGAACATGGTCAACCAGTCGGTCATCATGTGCGACCGCTCCCATTCGGCCGGCGGCCTCGGCGGCGTCATGGGCTCGAAGAACCTCAAGGCCATCGGCGTGCGCGGCACGGGCAGCGTGCGCATGGCCGCCTCGCCCGCGGAGTGGAAGGCCCTGGTTCGCGAGATGCTGGCCCTCCTGGGCGCCAACAACCAGGGCGTGGTGCCCAACACGCCCCAGGCATGGTCCGAGTATTACGACCGCGGCACGCGCTGGACGGCGCGCAAGGGCCTGTTCTGGGGAGCCGCCGAGCCGCCCATCGAGGTGGGCGAGTGCCCGGGCGACGACCTGAACAAGATCGGCTATCGCACCCACAAGGGCGTCCTCGACTTCCGTACCGCCGACCCCGCGACAGGCCGGCCCATTGGCGAGCTGATCACGGTGCGCATGGGCGGATGCCACTCGTGCCCCATCCGCTGCCACATCCTCATCGACCTGCCGTCCATGGAGACCAAGTACGGCCTGCCCCGCTACTCGTCCAACACCTGCTCGGGCTGGCAGGGCGGGCAGATGTACCCCAAGAACTCGGGCGATCCGTGGATCGATACCGAGACCAAGGTCCTGGGCTCCATCCTGGCCGACGACTACGGAGTCTGGAACAACTACTCGCAGATGGGCAGTGACTTTGCCTACGCCTATGAAAACGGCCTCATCAAGGAAGCCCTGAGCGAAGAAGAGTACGAATCCATCCCCTGGGATCTCCTCGACGCCGGCGACCCCCGCTTCCAGTTCGAGTTCTTCCGGCGCATTGCCTATAAGGAAGGCGACATGGGCAAGGCCCTGGGCGAGGGCTCGGCCTACCTCCAGGAAGCCTGGAAGTTCCCGGAGGAGTGGAGGCTCCACAAGAAGCACTGGAAGATGGGCCATCCCTACCACCACTCCACGGAAAACGCCGGGCAGGTGGGCGCCCTCATCAACCTGGTCTACAACCGCGACCCCAACTGCCACACCCACAGCAACTTTTACGGATGCGGCCTGCCCATCGAGATCAAAAAAGAGATCTCTGCCGAGATCTTTGGCTCGCCCGACGCCGTCGACGTGCTTCACGAGTGGACGCCCATGAACGAGGGCAAGGCCGTCTTTGGCAAGCTGACCTACGCCTACCTGGAGCTGCACAACTCTATGACCTTGTGCAACTATACCCTGCCGGCCTGGACCTCGCCCAGCAAGGAGAACAACTACCGGGGCGATCCCGACATGGACGCCAAGGTCTACTCGGCGGTCACCGGCGACACGAAAACCCGCGAGGAGCTGGAAGAGATCGGCGTCAAGCACCTGACCCTGCTGCGGGCGTTGACCATGCGCCAGATGGGCACCCTGGACATGCGCAACGAGCACGACATGATCCCCGACTGGGTCTTTGACTATCCCGACTGGGCCGACAAGGAGCCCTTCACCCCGGGCCACGACAAAATGGACCGGGAGGACATGGAGTTGGCCAAGGACATGTTCTACGAGCAGCTCGGCTGGGACAAGGCAAGCGGCGCGCCCACGCGCCAGACCCTGGAAAAGCTGGGCATGCAGGACGTGGCCGACGGCCTGGCCAAGCAGTCCCTGCTTCCCGGCTAGCCGCCCGGCCGAAGCCGGAGAACGATAACCCGGAGGAGGCGAGGCCCGGCGGGCCTCGCCTCCACGGCTGCACAGACGAGGTGAACGATGGAAGAAAACGCACCCCTGGCCCCCGCAGAGGCCGAGGAGGACGAAATGGCCGAGCTGCGCGCCCAGATCGCGGCCCTCATCCGGCACGACTCGCAGGAGTTGGGCCAGGTCACGCCGAGCGAAGCCCTGGGCCCGTTCTTTGCCGGCCTGGGGCGGGACCAGGTTGAGGCGGTCCTCGCCGACCTGTTCCTGGACGAGCAGAACCAGGATCTGAAGGCCCTGCGCACCAGCGAGGCCACCTACTTTTTCTATTCGGAGCAGTACCTGGCCCTGCCCCAGGCCGAGGAGCAGGCCCTTACGGAAGAAGCCAAGGCCCGCATCGCGGCCAGGGTGCGGCAGGAATCGAAAGAGCTGAACCGCCTCACGGCCGCCACGTCGCTGGCCCCCATCCTCTCCGAGCTGGAGCTGGAGGCGGACGTCCTTGCCATCGTGCCCCGCCTGGAAGCCGACGAGGCCTACGGCGACGTGCGCGCCCTCACCCTCTCCGATGGCAGCGTCTACCTCTACTCCGAGCGGCACATCACGGCCAACTATGCCGCCCTCCTGGCCCGCATGGAAGAGGACGACCCCCTGGCAGCCATCGCCGAGACCGTGCGCGAAGAGTCGCGGGTCTATCCGCGGCCGACGAACGTCTCACTGTTCACCGTCACGCCCTTTGACATGGACCCCAGCGACGTCGAGCAGCGCGTGGCCGCCCTGCTCCAGGACCCGGGCTACGACGACATTCGCCAGATCCGCGCCTCCACCGGCGCCGTGTACCTCTACTCGGAGCAGTACCTGAAGGGCGACCTGGCCCGCTCCCTGGTGGACTGGCAGGAGGTGGGCCAGTACGAGAACCCGTAAGCCTCCATTGATGGACGGTGTGTTTGCTACTGGCCCGGCTCGGCCGGCGACTCTTGACCACGCGGGTTGGGGCCGGTGACGACGGGCAGATCGGAGCGGTTGCCCCACTCGGCCCAGGAACCGTCGTAGCCCCGCACGCCCTCAAACCCCATCAAGCGCAGCAGGTAATAGACGTGGGCGCCGCGCCACAGGGTGTGGCAGTAGGTGATGACCTCCTGCTCCGGCGTGAGGCCCAGGTCGTCCAGCAGCACCTGGATCTCGTCCGCCGGCTTGAGCAGCTCCACGTCCTCGTCCTCCAGCTCGGCGCGCCAGCGGGGATCGACGGTATAGACCGTGTCGCCGCCGGTCAGTGCCTCCAGCCACACCAGGTTGACGGCCCCTGGAATGTGGCCGCCTCGCTCGGCCAGGGCGACCTCGCCGGTGTACTCCTGGGGCGAGCGGGCATCGACGATTGTCACGCCCGGCTCGTGCAGGCGGGCCAGGACCTCGTCCGCGGTCGCGAGCTTGTCCGCGTCCACGCGCAGGGGATACGTCGTCGGCTCTACCTCGGGCGTCTCTGTCTCGGTCGGGAGGCCGCTGGCCTGCCAGGCATTCCAACCGCCATCCACCAGCCGCACGTCGCCGTGGCCCACGTACTCCAGCGTCCAGAAAAAGCGGGCGGCGTCCATCATGCCCAGGTTGTCATAGATGACCACCGTCGTTTCCGGGCCAATCCCTGCCCGATTCAGGGTGTCCTGCACCTTGTCGTGGTCAAACTCCAGGGGTATGCCGTCGACCGTGGACGCAATCTGGCCCACCGGGACGTTGACGGCGCCGGGTACGTGCCCGCGGGCATAGGCGTCGGCGCTGCGCATGTCCACGACGCGCAGGCCGGGCTCGTCCAGGTTCTCGGCCAGCCAGTGGACGTCCACCAACAAGCGCGCGTTGGGATAGCCCGAGCCCGGGTCGGGCATCAGGTCGGCGGGCTGTTGCTGGCCTGCCTGGCAGGCCAGCAGCGCCGTGAGCAGCAGCAGCGCGCCGGCCCGGCTCAGGCGGCGGGCCACCCCTCTCCGGCCCATGCCTCAGTCCTCCGGCTCTGGCGAGGCGGCAAAGGACAGGTCATCGGCGCGGCGAAGCACGGTGCCGTTGTACAGTGACGACACCTGGCGGAGCGTGAGCGCCTGGTCGAACTCGGTGAGAGCCGACATCCCATCGGCGGGCAGGACGACGTGGTACCAGCGCAGCCCGGCCGAGGCCGCTGTGTGGGCCACGCAGATGTTGGACACGGTCCCGACGATGACCACGTTGTTGACCTTCCAGATGTTGGACAGAAAATGGTCGAGCCAGGTTCCGTAAAAGCCGTCGTAGCGGTTCTTGCGGCAAATGAGGTCGCCGGGAAGGGGGGCAAGCTCGTCGACGATCTGCCAGCCCCA
This sequence comes from Anaerolineae bacterium, assembly GCA_034428935.1. Lineage (GTDB taxonomy): Bacteria > Chloroflexota > Anaerolineae > JAAYZQ01 > JAAYZQ01 > JAAYZQ01. The sequence goes on from DAOUHB010000023.1 coordinate 69,049, forward strand.
GGTATCGATCAGGCAGTGTGGTGGCCAGATGTCGAATTCCGGATCGTCTTCCACCTGTGTGTCCTGCGTGTAGGCAATGCGGACCCCCGCATCCCGCGCGTCGCGCAGCAGGCGGCGGATGGTGGGCACGGTTTCGATGGCGGCCGGGACCACCAGGCTGCCGCCCTCCTTGACAAAGTCGTTTTGCATATCGACCACGACCAGGGCCGTGTCGCCGGCGGGCAGCTCGACGGCCGCCCGATATGGTATATCGGGCACCTGGACGCTGCTCCCCGGAATAAACCGAAAGGCCATCGTTTCCTCCTTTTCGTCAGCCCACCCTTTCTCAGGCGGACGAGCGCCAATGGCTGTCCGCAACATTGTACCACGGAGGAATGACCCCCTGTTGTTGGCAAGGGTTGGGATCGCCTTTGCCTTTGGTTGGAGGAAGGTTGGGGATGGGTTGAAGCGAA